>PXST01000055.1 GCA_003023405.1 Halobacteriales archaeon SW_8_68_21 | reverse complement strand
TCGAGTGGACCTCTGTGAACACGGGAAACTCGTTTTTCCAGTCGGTGAGGCGGTCGTGATGCTTGTACGCCGACCCAACGTCATCGGCGTCGCTGTGGTGGGTGTACTCGTACCGCGTGAAGTTGTACGCTTGGCGATGAACGTCAATGTGATACTCAACAGTCTCCGCCAGCTCTTGTGTCGGATAAGCGTGGTAGCGGTGACTGTACTCCATCGTTGTCTCCTGATTAAGTATATATTCAGTTAATGGTTTGTACTATGTGTAGCGATTCATCCCCTCCCTACTCGCTCCCAATGGTCGCTCTTTGAGGAAGGGGCATTCTCGCCTCAATTCTGGTAATCCTCCAATGCGACCCTTCGCGACACACGAGACCGCGCTCTTTCAGCCGTGAGAGGACCGCGTTGACCCCATCGGCATCCGAATCGAGCCGCTCCGCGATCGTCGTCGCCCCCCACGTGCGGTCGTCGTTTTCGCCGAGAAACACGACGATCCGCTCGGCGTCACTGCGTGGTTCGCTCATCGGAGATTTTACACCCGCGTTTTCAGCTCCACTCGATACCCGAACGGGTCGCGGACGTACACCGCGCCCGCCTCCCCGGTCGCGCCGAGCGGCGAGTCGAGCGTCTTCTCGACTTCGACGCCCACGTCGGCGAGTTCGGTCGCTATCTCGTCGACCGACTCCTCGACGACGACCGCGACGTGGTCGTAGTTCGTCTTCGTCGGCGGCTCGAACTCCTCGGTGGGCCAGAGGTGGATCACCGCGGTCGCCGAGAGCCGCACGTCGAAGAACGGCTTGTCGTCGGCCGCGTACAGCGCGTCCTCGATCCCGAAGCCGAGCGCCTCGCCGTAGAACTCGCGGGCGTCGTCGACGCCGTCTGCGGGGATCCGGAGGTTCACGTGGTCGATGTGGCGTGCTCGCATGCTACCGGATTGGGCGTCGGACGGCAAAAAGGCGACAGTCAGGCGAACGCTTCGAGAATGCCCGCGCCGTCGGTGCTGCGGCCGAGGTCGGGGAGCGTGGCGCGCTCGGGGTGGGGCATCAGCACGGCGACCGTCTCACGCTCGCCGAGGACGCCGGCGACGTTGTCGGTGGAGCCGTTCGGGTTCGCGGCGTCGGTGACGTTCCCGTCGGCGTCGCAGTAGCGGAAGAGAACGCGGTCGTCGTCGACGAGGTCGGCGTGCGCCTCGTCGCCGATCTCGAAGCGCCCCTCGCCGTGGGCTATCGGGACCTCGATCACGTCGCTCTCGTCGTAGGCGGCGGTCCACGGGGTGTCGGCGCGCTCGACGCGCAGGTGGACGGGCTCACACTGGAAGCGCGCGGAGGCGTTCGTGGTGAACGCGCCGGGCGTCAGCCTGGACTCCGAGCCGATCTGCGCGCCGTTACAGATCCCGATCACGGGGACGCCGTCGTCGACCGCGGCGCGCACTTCACTCATGATCGGATCGCGGGCGGCCATTGCCCCGGCCCGCAGGTAGTCGCCGTACGAGAAGCCGCCGGGGAGGACGATCCCGTCTGGGTCCGCCGGGAGGCCGTCCTCGTACCAGACGCGCTCGGCGTCGACGCCGAGGTGATCCAGCGCCCGGACGGCGTCGCGGTCGCAGTTCGAGCCGCCGAACTGGACGACGGCGACCGTCACGCCGACCACCTCGTGCGGGCGGCCACGACCGCCGCGTCGGTGACGATCGGCGTCGTCGCAACGACGGCGACCGTCATCGCTCCGCGACCGCCACGTCGTAGTCGTGGATTGTCGGGTTGGCGAGCAGCCGCTCGGCCATCTCGCCGGCGCGCTCGGCGGCCTCGTCGGCGTCGGTCGCGTCGAGGTCCACCTCGAAGCGGTCCGCAGAGCGGAGGTCGTCGAGTTCGAACCCGAGCCGTTCGAGAGCCTGTTGGGTCGTCTCGGCCTCCGGGTCGAGGACGCCCCGCTTCAGCCGGACCGTCACCGTCGCCGTGTAGTTGGTCATGTCCGTTGATGCGGAGTCGTGTGTAAAAACCGTTTTGGAACGGCGTTTATACGCACGTTCGTGGATACAGCCCGGTCGAACGTGCGGGAGGCAGGGACCGCACGGAACGAAAGGGGCAAAACCCTCCGCCTGCTGTGGGGGGTGTATGCAGCCGCTCGAACCCGCGGAGGTGATCGTCGCATGACCCGCGAACTGACCGAGATCACGGTCGTCGGAGGAGACAAGACCGGACTCATCGCGCGGGTTACTTCCCTGTTGTTCGAGCGGGGAATCAACATCGAGGACCTCGATCAGGCGGTCCGCGAGGGCGTCTTCCGGATGACGACCCGCGTCGACACCGCGGAGATGGAGACCTCCCGCGGCGAGCTCCGCCGTGCGCTCGCCGAGCTGGGGCGCGAGCTCGACGTGGACATTCAGGTCCGGTTCCCGAGCGACCGCGACGCGCGTCGGATCGCCCTGTTGGTCACGAAGGAGACGCACGCGCCCGAGGCGCTGCTGGAGGCCGAGGCCGACGGCGACCTCGCCGACGACGGCGAGGAGGCCGAGATTCCGGTCGTCATCGGCAACCGCGGCGATCTCCGGTCGCTCGCCGAACGCTACGACAAGCCCTTCTACGACGTGGGCGACGGCAACGGGAACACCGACGAGAAGCGCCTGCTCGATCTGTTGGCCGAGTACGAGGTGGACCTGATCGCTTTGGCCCGGTACATGCGAATCCTCTCGCCGGAGGTCGTCTTCCGGTACGAGGGCCGGATCATCAACGTCCACCCCTCGCTGCTGCCGGCGTTCCCCGGTGCCGAGGCGTACCGGCAGGCGAAGGACGCCGGCGTCCGCATCGCGGGCGTCACCGCCCACTACGTCACCACCGACCTCGATCAGGGTCCGGTGATCGCTCAGCGCGCCTTCGACGTGCCGCCGGCCGCCGATGTCGCGGATATCAAGCGCCGCGGGCAGCCGCTGGAGGCCGATGTGCTGCTCGACGCGGTTCGGCTCCACCTCGCGGACGCCATCGCGATCCACCGCGGCACCGTCCACGTCCGCGAGGAGGTCGACGTCGACGCGCAGCTCGGGCTGAGCGAGGCCGCCGTCGAGGCGAACCCCGACGAGCCGGTCGACGGCGAGCCGCTCGGCCGGTCCCGGCCGTCGCCGTCGGACGACTGAACGGGCGCGACAAACCCCCTTCGTCCTGCCGCCCGCGTCGTCTCACCGACCGCTCTCTGACCGCCTCACCGACCAGTTTTAAGCGACCGCGCCCGCAACGGCGCACCGATGACCGAGCGCCGCGCGCGAACGGAGTTCCTCGTAGACACCGCCGCGGTGGTTCGCAGCGACGAGCGCCTAATCTTGCTTTTCCTCCTGTTGCTGTCGATCGCGGGGGTGGCGGTCTTCCTCCACTACACGACGCTGGTCTTGGAAGGGCTTCCCAACCCGCTCCCGACCGGGCCGATCGGGCCGTAACCCGGGAGTTCCGCGGAGCGACAGCGACCCGGCCCCGACGACCTCGCTGTTCCGCCCGTCACTCCAGCCGGACCAACAGGTCCCGGTTTGCCGCCTCGTAGCGACATCGATGGCGGGCGCGGCGTCGACCACGTCGAAGAACGCGCAGCCGACGACCGCGTCGAACCGGCTTCCCGCGGTTGCCGCGTCGCTCGCGAACCCGAAGGCGTCGGCGACGCGGTACTCGCCGTCGACGCCGCCGACCGCGTCGCCCGCCCGGGCCTCACCCGCGGCGAGCGCCGCCTCGTGGGCGTCGACGGCGACCCATCGGCCGCCCTCGATCACGTCCCACTCGGCGAGGTGTTCGACCATCGTCGCGGTCCCGGCACCGACCTCCAGTATCTCCGGTTCGGGCGGGAGTTCGGCGGCGAACCGGTCGAGGACCACGCGGTTCAGCGAGCGGTCGTCGAGCGCGCTTCGCGTCGAGGTAGGCGGCGTGGTCTATCACGCGGCGTCACCTCCGCCGTCCGCGGCCGTCTCCCCGTCTCTGGCCGTCTCCCCGTCCGCAGTCGCCTCGCTTCCCGCCTCCGCCGCCAGGAAGTCGACCACGGGGTCGAGCGTCTCGGACCACCCGGGGCGTGCCTCGTGGTCGCGGCGCGCTGCGACGCCCATCTCGGCCAGCCGGTCGCGGTCGTCGAGGTCCCGGAAGGCCCGCGCGACGGCGCGCGGCTCGCCGGGCGACACGAGGGCCCCGGACTCCCCGTCGCGGACGAACTCGCCGGCCCCGCCCGCAGTCGTCGCCAGCGGAACGCAGCCGAACCCCATCGCCTCCAGATAGACCATCCCGACCGGCTCGTACCGCGAGGGGACCGCCAGGGCGTGGCTCTCGCGGAGCCGCGCGGCGACCGCCTCGTCGTCGAGTCGACCGGCGAATCGGACTCGGTCGTCGACTCCGGCCGCAGCGACCGCGCGCTCGACGCGCTCGACGTACTCCGGCGCGACGGTCCGGTCGCCGACGACGGTCAGCCGCCAGTCGACATCGCCCCGGTCGAGCCGAGCGACCCCGTTGACGAGCGCGTCGAGCCCCTTCCGGGGGACGACGTTTCCGAGGAACGTCACCGCAAGCGGGCCCGACCGCGCCCGCTCGCGGATCTCCGACTCGGAGACCGTCGGTTCGAACCGGTCACCGGCCGGCGGCGCGACCACGCTCCGGTCGGGACCGCCGAGTCCGGCCGCGTCCCGCCGGGTCGTCTCGGCGTTGTACACCGCGGCGTCGACCCCGCGGAGGAACCGGCGCTCGACCGCCGCCACCCCGCGGCGGGCGAGTTCGGAGCGGGCGCGCGCGACCGAGTCCCCCCCCGTCGTCGCCCGGGCCGCCCGCGCACGCCAAGCGATCATGTGGACGAGGGCGACAGTCGGCGCGTCGAGCGAGCGGTTGGCGAGCAGCACGGACGGGTGCGCCAGCCCGTCCTCGACGACCACGTCGAACCCCGAGAGCCGGGCCGCGAGCCGGCCGGCGTGGAGGTTCGGCGCGAGGCGCTCCCGGTAGGACCCCCGCGGGAGTGAGACCACCTCGACCGCGTGGCCGCGCTCGCGGAGGCGGTCGCGGAGCCGGCGGTCGTAGTAGAAGCCGCCGGACTTCGAGTCGATGTCGCCGGCGATCACGAGGGCGACGCGCATCTCCGTCACTCCAGCGCGGTCGTGAGCAGTCCAACGACGCCCTGCCCGAACACGGCGACGCGCTCGCCGATCCGGGGGGCGGAGTCGAGCGTCAGCGTGACCGCGATCTCCGCGTTCGCGAACAACGTCGCAGTCTCCGGGTCGATCCCGTCGGGGACCGGTCGGAGCTCGTCAGGCGAGACGGCGAACCGGCTCTCATGGGGGTTGAACGAGAAGACGGTCCGATCGCGCCACGTCGGGTCGACGGCGTCGCCGACCGCGGTCACCCGCCTGACGACCGCGTAGCCGTACCGGAGCGGATACGAGAGGTCGCCGTCGAGCGACGGCAGCTCCTCGTCCGCGACGGTGTCCGGGTCGGGCTCGTCGATGGGGACCACGTCCACGCGCTCCGGGCCGACGAACTCTACCGCGCGTCCGGCGTCACCCCCGCTCACCGGGAGACACCCCTCAGCGTTCGGTGACTGCGACGGTGTGACATTGCTGATTAAACGGGCCGATCGAATATAAAGTTCCGGCGTCGTCGGTCGGTCACCGACGCCGGTCCGTCGACCGCGGTCGCCCGGGGAGTACAAATAAGCTGCCCGGGTCCGTGTTTCACGTGTTCATGGCATACTTGAACGCGGACGTCGACGGCGCATCGCTGACGCCGCTCCACTGGATCGGGATCCTCGCCGCGACCGTGACGGGGATCGCGCACGTCGTTCTCGGCGTTCAGTTCGGCGGGGTATGGCTGGTCCTGTTTCCCCTCGCGACGCTGGGATTCGGTGCCGGCGTGACGGCGGTCATCGCCGGGTACCGCCGGCGGCTGGTGTACGCGCTGGGCATCCCGTTCACCGCGGGTCAGATCGTCTTGTGGTGGGTCCTCAATCCCGTGCCGCCGATCCCGACGAGGGACGCGATCGACAAGGTCGCACAGGTCGTGTTGATCGCCGTCCTCGCGGTCCTGTTGTACCGGGAGTCGTGAGACTCGGGCGTCCGCTCGCTGGGTGATTACCGTGTGTCCGCTCGCGACGTGAAAGGCGAGACCCGGGGAACTGAACGGCTCCTCTCCCGCTCGCGAACTTGTATAGCGAGACACACTCAGCCGCCGTTCCCCCCCGCGGACACCGGCGGATCGTCGCGGCCCAGCCGCCCCGTCGCGGCCGCCCAGTCGCGGGCGAAACTCCCGAGCAGCGCCGCGAGCGCCGCCGCCGCGAGCGCGGCGAGCCAGTCGGCCCCTCCGTCCGCGCCGCCGACGGCCGGGAAGAGCGCGAGCGCGACGACGCCGAACTGGGCGGTGCCGACGAACGGCCGGACCCGGCTGGGCGGGAGTTCGTACACCGGCGTGCCGCTCCGCCTGCGCCGCCACAGCGACCCGGCATAGGCGTACCAGACGCCGCCGGCGACGAGGTACCAGCCGGGGAGCGACCCGAGCGCGACGGCGACCGCCGCGCCCACGAGGACGGCGAGCGCGTCGGTGGCCCCGTCGAGGCGCGCGCCGAGGACCGTCTCGGTCGTGCGGCGGGCGACCGCGCCGTCGACCGCGTCGAGACCGACCGCGCCGGCGAAGAGCGCGACAGGGACCCACGGGGTGGGGGGTGGCGAGACGACCGCGCCCGCGAGGACCACGACGAGCCAGCCGCGGAACAGCGTGATCGCGTTCGCCGGACCGAGCCCCGAGCGGGGGTCGCTCCCGTCGGGCGGACGGTTCGCGTCGAGGTTCGTCCACGCGTGGGTCGCCAGATACGTCCCGGGCACGGCCGCAGCGAGGACCCACTCGGTCCCGAGCGGCCGCCATAGCGCGGCGAGACCGACGAGGCCGAGCGCCGCGACGGCGACGAACCGGGGGCGAGCGGGCGGCGCTGCCTGTGACTTGGGTCTGGTCATCTCAGTCCGTCCGCCGGTCCGCCGGCGATTCGATGTTGCGGTCGGCGCTCTCGGCGTTCCCGCCGCCTCCGTTGCGTTCGCCCTCGCCGTCCTCGCCGTCCGCGCCGTCCGCGGTTCGCGGCGTTTCGCCGATCTCCTCCATTACGCGGGCGTGGAACTCCCGGAGGACGGCGGACTCGTCGTCGGCGATGACGGTGTCGGAGTCGACGAGCGTCGCCAGCCCGAACGCGAGCGGGCTTGGCGAGTCGACGACGCGGTGTTCCACCGCCAGATCGCCGGTCGAGACCCGCCCGACGACATCGCAGATTCCCTCGACGTCGAGGCGGTCCTCCAGCAGCTCGCGGTACGTCTCCTCTAACACCGCGAACTCCTCCAACTCGGCCGCGAACGAGAGCAGCATCTCGGCGGAGACCTGCTGTTCGGCGGCCGACTTCTCGTACCCCTTGTACCGTTTTAAGATCATGAGCGCGCGCCCCGCGTCGATCCGGAAGTAGCGCTGGAGCAGGTCGGTCCCCCGAACGGCCTCGCGGAGGTCATCGCGGACCGTCTCCGGGTCGAGGTCGGCCAAAATCCCTGCCACGTCGACCTTGCGATTCAGCGGGAGCGCGAGCGAGAACCCGCGGTCCGCGACCGCGACCGCGACGTTGGCGTCAGTCCGGTTCGCGACCGCGCTCGCGACGAGCCGCGAGAGCCCGTCGTTGAACCGTCGGCCGTAGACGGAGTGGACGTAGAACCGGCGCTTGTACTCGTTGCGGTCGAGTTCCTCCTCCACCACGAGGCGATCCGGCGTCGAGACCCCCGCTCGTCCAGCGTACCGGACCTGCTCGTCGTACATGCGGGCGAGCGCCCGGACCGCGTTCTCGTCGAGGGGGAACTCCCGGAGCCACGCGCGGACCGCGGCGGGACCGGCGTTCGGGTCGTCGCCGGTCAGCCGGTCGAGGAGTTCGGCTTGGAACGCCAACACCTCGCGGGCGAGGTCGGCGGAGAGGGGGAGGCGCTCGGCGAACCACGACGGGACTGTCGGACGCTCGCTCGTGCGGTCGACGTACACCTTCGAGCCGCGGCGGTAGCGGAAGGCGAACCGCTCGCCGCCTAGGGCGAACACGTCGCCCGACTCCAGCGTGTCGAGGTACGACTCGTCAAGCGTGCCGACCCACTCGTCGCCGCGCGTGAACACGTCGCAGGTGAACGAGCCTGGGATCGTCCCGATGTTCGTCATGTAGATGACCCGCGCGAGCCGGCCGCGCTTCCCGACGAGCGTCTCGCCGACCGGGAACTCGGAGTGGTGGTGGTCGCCGTCGGGCGGGTCGTTTGCGTCACGCCACACCTTCGGGTAGACGTTCTTCGACTCCAGCCCGTCGTAGTCCGCGGTGAGATACCGCATCAGGCGCTCGTAGTCCTCCCCGTCGAAGTCGCGGTACGGGTGCGCCCGGCGCAGCACCTCCCGGACCTCGCGGTCGGGGCGGATCCGGTTTATCGCCATCCCGTACACGTGCTGGGCGGCGACGTCGTAGGCCCCTTCGGGCGGAAACACACGGTCGACGAAGCCGTCCTCGGCGCGCGCGAGCAGCGTCGCGCACTCGATCAGTTCGTCGCGGTCGAGGGCGAACACCCGCCCCTCGACGGTCTCGCCGGGGCTGTGGCCCGCGCGCCCGACCCGCTGGAGCAGCGCCGCGACCGACTTGGGCGAGCCGACCTGAACCACTAAATCGAGGTGGGGCATGTCGATGCCGAGTTCGAGGCTCGTCGAGGTGGTGACCACGTCGAGGTCGCCGGCCTTCAGCCCCTCCTCGACGCGGGTTCGCTGCGCCTCGCCGAGGCTGCCGTGGTGACAGCCCGAGTTCGACTCGTCGTAGTCGAACCGCCGCCGGAGCTCCTGGAGGGTGCGCTCCGCGCCGGACCGGGAGTTCGTGAACACGAGCGTGTTCTCGTGGGACTCGATCAGCTCGCGGAGCGACTCGTAGAACCGGTCGGTCACCGTCGACCGCGGCGTGTGGATCAGGTCGGCGGCGGGCGTTCTGAGTTCGAGGTCGAACTCGCGGGCGAACCGGGCGTCGACCACCTCACAGGGGCGCGTCTCGACCCCGTCGGCGTCGCCGACCGCGCCGTCGACGCGGTCGCGGCCGACGAGGAACGAGGCGACCCCGTCGAGCGGTTCGACCGTCGCCGAGCAGCCGATCCGCGTGATGTCGTCGGTCTCTCGCGGTCCCCGGTCGTCCTCCGAGCCGTTCCGCGTCAGTTCGGTCAGACGTTCCAGCGATACGGAAAGATGCGTGCCGCGCTTGTTCGCGGCCAGCGAGTGGATCTCGTCGACGATCACGTACTCGACGGTGCGGAGCTTCTCCTTGAACTTCGGCGAGTTGAGCAAGATCGCGAGCGTCTCGGGCGTGGTGTTGAGGACGTGGGGTGTCTCCGAGAGCATCGCCTGCCGGTCCGCCTTCGAGGTGTCGCCGTGCCGGATCGCCTGCCTGACGCCGGGGTCGTAGGCGTCGCTCGCGTCGGACTCGCCGCCGAGTTCCCTCTCCGCCGCCGCGACCGCCTCGCCGATCCCTTCGAGCGGGGTCGCAAGGTTGCGCTCGATGTCGTTCGCGAGCGACTTCAGCGGCGAGACGTACAGGCAGTAGACGGAGTTCTCCAGGTCACCGGCGCGGTCTCGCGCGAAGAGGTCGTCGAGGACCGCGATAAAGGAGGCGAGCGTCTTTCCGCTGCCCGTCGGCGCGGCGACGAGGCAATTCTCCCCGTCGTCGACGTGCGGGATCGCCTCCCGCTGGGGCGGGGTAAAAAACCCGCCGTTCTCGGCGACGTACTCCCCGAAGCGCTCGACCCACCAGCGACGGACCGGCGGCGACAGCCGGGCGAAGACATCGGCGTCGCCGATCGGGACCGTCTCCGGGTCGAAGTCGGGGTCGGTGACCGTGCCGCGGTCGACCGCGTCGCGGAGGAGCGCCCGCGCGGCCGCCTCGGCGTCGCGGTCCATGGACTCGCTCACGCCCATTGACATGGGACCCGGAGGGAAATCGGTTGCGTCGGTCTCCGCGGAGCTTCGCGCAACCGACCCGTTTATCCGCTGCGCTTCCGTGGCGAAACACGTATGAGCGGTACCTCGCCGGAGCCCGACCGACGGATCGACCGGAACCTGTTCGTCACCGTCTCCGGTCCGCCGGGCTGCGGTGCCACCACGCTCGTCGAGGGAATCGCGGAGGCGCTCGACTGCGGCTACGTCTCCGGGGGCGAACTGTTCCGGCAGATCGCGGCCGAACGCGACATGAGCCTCTCGCAGCTCACCGCCGAGACCGGCGAGTCCGAGGAGATCGACCGGGCGCTCGACCGGCGGCTCCGCCAGATCGCCGAGAAGTGGGGGGCCGCGAACAAGGCGTTCGTGCTGGAGTCCCGGCTCGCGGGGTGGATCGCCGGCAACCGGGCGGACGTCCGGATCTGGCTCGACGCGCCCGAGGAGGTCCGCGCGGATCGGACCGCCGGACGCGAGGAGATGACCTCCGAGATGCAGGTCCGCGAGGTCATCGAGGAACAGCGGTACAAGTCCTACTACGGTATCGACCTCTCCGACCGGTCGATATACGACCTCGTGATCAACACCGGGCGCTGGGACGCCGAGTCGACGCTCGAACTGGCGCTCACCGGCATCGAGGGGTACGACGTCGAGACCGACGAGGGCGCGTTCGACACCCCCGACTTCGAGGTCTGAGCCCGCCCGCCGGTCCGATTTCAGCCCGACCGGCGAGTCCGCCCTCGTCGGGGGTAGCGGCAGTCGCTGAACCCGCACGGGTATTTTTACCCTCACCGTGAAAGGAGGAAGCATGAGCGACGCTGCCACCGGGTCTCCGGCACCGACCGCCGAGGAGGCCCTCCACACGACCCTCGACATGCCGTTCGACGACGCGGTGCCGTTCGTCCAGATCGAACACGAACTGGCCGACTTCGAGACGGTTCAGGTCACGCGGCTCGACCGGATGGTCGAGGGGATGCTCGGTCACGACGACGTCGAACGGACGGCGCTGATCGTCGTCTGTCACCCGGAGATCGCGTACGACGCCCTCGGCATCGACCCGACGCTCGCCGGCATGCTCCCGTGTACGACGATCGTCTACGAGCGCGAGGGCGACGACCGCGTCCACGTCCACCACGTCTCGGCGACGAAGGCGATCCGCGACCTCGGCTGCGCCCCCGCAGAGTCGTCGGCCGCCGTCGAGGCGCTCGTCGAGAAGACGGGCGAACTGATGACCGTCGTCTGGGAGAACATCGAGGAACACGGCTCCGAGTAGTACGGAACACGGCTCCGAATAGTACCGACGACGCACACGCGACGCTGCGTCGGGAAGCGGGGGATTCGTGACGGAGCCGACGCGTCCTCAGCGCTCGATCCCTTCGATGCGCCGGAGCGCGCGCCGGACGTCGCCCGGCGTCGCGTGCGGCCCGCCGCTCACGCGGTGGTCCGGCAACAGGAGGGGGATCGGGTTGTCGGCCAGCGCGTCCCGCACCGCTGCCACGTCGTCGGCGTCGTCGGGGTCGAACCCGCCGATCCGCGCGAGCCGGCTCACCGACACGTCCTCGCCGTGGGGAACGCTTCGGAGCGACTCCAGCACCGCCCGCTGGTCGGTCGGCACCGTCAGCCCGAGCGCGACCTCGGGGAACTCGTTGCGCTCGCCGCCGACGTACGCGCAGATCCGGTCCAGTAGGTCGTGGTCGTCGTCCGCGTCGCTCGGCGGCTCGGCCGGGAACGACACCGAAATGACGCGGCCACCGGCGAACCCCACCTGAACGGTGCGGTCGATCTCGTCGAACTCCCGCGCGTACACACCGGAGGTGCCCGACAGGCTCATAGCCTTCATTGGAAGGGTCGAACAGTTAAAACATCGGCCGGCCGCTGTCCAGCGCCCGACGCGGCGGAACGAACCGCGGAGCGAGGGACCGACCCGCCCGGCGTGATCCCCGCAAGTCTTATGAACAGATACGTACATTAGTGTATAGTAATGGACGATCCAGACGAGCTGGCACCGGCGGTCAGATCGATCCTGTCCGCCGCTCGCGAACGCGCAAGCTCGGGAGCGAGCGAGCGGGTCTCGGTCTCGCCCCGGGACCTCGCCGCCGCGTTCGAACGCGCCGAGGCCGACGGGCGCGTCCCGCTCATCGCCGAGGTGAAACCGACCAGTCCGACAACTGAGGGAGCCCGGGAGGACGACCCGGTCGCGCTCGCGGAGCGGATGGTCGCGGGCGGCGCGGCCGCCCTGAGCGTGCTCACCGAGCCGGAACACTTCGGTGGGAGCCTCGACACCCTCGAACGCGTGCGCGACGCCGTCGAGGTGCCGGTCCTGCGGAAGGACTTCGTCGTCGACGAGGCCCAGCTCGACGCCGCCGGGAGCGACGTCGTCCTGCTGATCGCCCGCTTCGTCGGGGACGACCTCGCGGACCTGCTCGCGGCCGCCCGGGACCGCGGCTTTCAGGTCCTCGTCGAGGTCCACGACCGCGAAGAACTGGAGCGCGCGCTCGACGCGGGCGCGACGACGGTCGGCGTCAACAACCGCGACCTCGCGGAGCTGGTCGTCGACCTCGGAACCTTCGAGTCCGTGGCGCACCACGTTCCAGATGAGGTGACGCTGATCGCCGAGAGCGGCATTGGGTCGCCCGCCGACGCCCGCCGGATGCGGACGGCCGGCGCGGACGCCCTGCTCGTCGGCAGCGCAATCATGGACGGCGACGTCGAGGCGAACACGCGCGAACTGGTGCGGGCGGAGGCGACGGACGGCAAGGAGACGATCCGCGGCGCGGACGACGCGACCGACGAAACAGCTGACGCGGACGACATGACCGACGAAACGGCTGACGCGGACGAAGCGACGGAGACGACCACGGAACACCCAACATGAGCGAGACCGACACGCGGACGACGGAGGAAACGGAGACGGCGCGACGCCCCGGCCGCCGCCGCGGCCGCGAGGACGGGAAGTTTGGCCGCTACGGCGGCCAGTACGTCCCGGAGGCGCTGATGCCGGCCATCGAGGAGCTGACCGACGCCTACGAGCGCTACGTCCTCGACAACGAGGACGGGTTCGTCGACGAGTTCCGCGAGCGCCTCGCGGAGTTCGGCGGCCGGCCGACCCCGCTCCAGCGCGCCGACCGGCTCTCGGAGCGCTACGAGACGGAGGTGTATCTCAAGCGGGAGGACCTCCTCCACGGCGGCGCACACAAGCTGAACAACGCGCTCGGTCAGGTCCTCTTGGCGAAGTACATGGGTAAAGAGCGCATCATCGCGGAGACCGGAGCCGGGCAGCACGGCACCGCGACCGCGATGGCGGCCGCCCACCTCGACATGCCCTGTACGATCTACATGGGCGAGCGCGACATCAACCGCCAGCGGCCGAACGTGTTCCGGATGAAGCTCAACGGCTCGGAGGTGAAGCCGGTGACCACGGGCCGCGGGACGCTGAAGGAGGCCATCTCCGAGACGATGCGTGACTGGGCCGAGACGGTCGAGGACACCCACTACGTGATCGGGTCGATCGTCGGTCCGCACCCGTTCCCGGTGATGGTCCGCGACTTTCAGGCGGTCATCTCCGAGGAGGCCCGCGAGCAGGCGATCGAGAAGACCGGCGGGGTCCCGACCGACGTGGTCGCCTGCGCAGGCGGCGGGTCGAACACGATGGGGACGTTCGCCGAGTTCGTCGACGACGAGTCGGTCGCGCTCCACGCGGTCGAGGCGGGCGGCTCGACGCTGGAGGTCGATGAGGAGGCGGGCGTCGCCCCGAACTCCGCGTCGCTTTTCGCCGGCGATGAGGGCGTCCTCCACGGCGCGCGCACGAAGCTGCTCCAGGACTCCGACGGGCAGATCATGGAGAGCCACTCGGTCTCCTCGGGGCTGGACTACGCCGGCGTTGGGCCGGAGCTCGCGTACCTCGTCGACGAGGGGCGCGTCGACCCGGTCGCGGTCGACGACGACGCCGCCTTAGAGGGGTTCCACCGCCTCTCCTCGACCGAGGGGATCATCCCGGCGCTGGAGACGGCGCACGCGTTCGGCTTCCTCGAAAAACACCACGAAAAGCTGGGCGAGCGCGTGGTCGTGAACGTCTCCGGGCGGGGTGACAAGGACCTCGACGCCGCCATCGAGGAGACCGACAAGCGCGACGTCGACGGCGCGCCGGACATGTCGATGTTCACGGGGGGGATGTAGATGGCAAACGCCGACGCGCTCGACGCGGCGTTCGCGGACGGGCCGGCCTACGTCCCGTACCTCGTCGTCGGCGACCCCGACGACGAGTCGTCGAAGGCGTACGTGGAGGCGCTCGACCGCGGCGGCGCGGACGTGATCGAACTCGGCCTCCCCTTCTCAGAACCCATCGCGGAGGGGTCGACGATTCAGGAGGCGCTCGTCCGCTCGCTCGACGCGGGGATGACGCCCGACCGCTTCTTCGCGTTCGCCGAGGACCTGGAGGTCGACGCCGCCTTGGTCTGTATGACGTACTACAACCTGATCTACCAGTACGGGGGCAGCGAGGCGCGGAGCGCCTCGGACGCGAGCGCCGGGCCGCGCCCGTTCGTCGAGCGCGCGGCAGCCGCCGGGATCCGTGGACTCGTCGTTCCGGACCTCCCCGCGGAGGAGGCCGAGCCGCTCCGTGAGGCGTGCGACGAGTTCGGGCTCGACCTGATCTTCATCGTCGCCCCGACGACGCGCGGCGACCGACTGGACCGCATGATGGCCAACGTCTCCGGCTACGTGTACGTCCAGGCGCGGCTGGGAACCACGGGCGCTCGCGACGACGTCTCGGACCAGACGACGGCGAGTCTCGACCGGCTGGGCGAGTACGACGTGCCGAAGGCGGTCGGGTTCGGCATCTCGACGGGCGACCATGCGGAGCGGATCGTCGCGGGCGGCGCGGACGGGATCATCGTCGGCTCGGCGCTCGTCGACGTGGTCGCCGAGGGCGTCGCGGCGGAGCTGTCGACCGCCGAGGTCGCCGACCGCCTGGAGGCGCTCTCCCGTGAGCTGAAAGCGGGAGCCGAGCGCGGCCACCGCTCGCGGACCGAGACCGTCGAGTCCGCCTGAGACGAAACGATCCAATACGTTCCCGAACGAAACCCACTTACCTCCGATTGACACACGCTCACACAACGACCGACTTCACAATGACAGCAGGACTCTCGGCACGACTCGACCGCATCTCCACGAACGACCGATACCTCATCGTCCCGATGGACCACGGGATCACGATGGGCGCAGTCGGGGGGCTCGTCGACATCGAGTCGACGATCGACGGCGTCACCAGCGGCGGCGCGGACGCGGTGCTCACCCAGCGCGGGATCGCCGAGCGCGTCCACCCCAACAAAAACGACGCGGGGTACATCGTCCACCTCAACGGCTCGACGACGATCGGACCGGACGAACAGGACAAGCGGGTCACGGGCACCGCGGCGGACGCGGTTCGCGCGGGTGCTGACGCCGTCTCCTTCCACATCAACGTCGGCTCCGACCACGAGCCGGACCAGATCGAGGAGCTGGCGGAGCTGACCACGGACGCCGAGCGGCTCGGGCTTCCCGTCCTCGCGATGGCGTACGCGCGCGGCCCGGGCGTCGACGGCACGGACCCCGAGTCGCTCGGCCACGCCGTCCGGCTCGCCGAGGAACTCGGCGCGGACGTGGTGAAGACGGGCTACTCGGGCGACGGCGACTCGTTCGCCCGCGTGACGGAGTCGACCCGGCTGCCGGTCGTCATCGCCGGCGGCTCGAAGGGGACCGACCGCGAGACGGTGGAGATGGTCCGCGGCGCGATGGACGGCGACGCCGCCGGCGTGTCGATGGGCCGGTCTCTCTTCCAGCACGACGACCCCGAGGGGATCGCCCGCGCGGTCTCGGCGGTCGTCCACGACGACACCTCCGTCGAGGAGGCGCTCCGCGCGGGCGGGTTTGTCGAGGCGTGAGGTCGGCCCGCGGCCCGCTGTCCTTCCGCAGTTTTCAAGCCGGCGCGCCGTGAGGTTCCGACGATGACACGCACGGTCTGGGTCAAAGCCGACGGCGACGTTGGTGACTGGGAGACGCGCAAACGACGGGTCACGGCCGCCATCGAGGCCGGGGCGGACTGGGTCCTCGTCGACGAGGGGGACGTCGGGCGCGTGAGGGAGCTGGGCGACGTGAACGTCGCGGTGTTCCGCTCCGACGCCGACGTGATCGACGACGCCGAGAGCGACGCCGAGGCTGACGCGTGCTTCGTCGGGAAGGGCGGCGAGGGCGACGGGACGATCGCGGTGCCCGACGACCTCTCGGGGTCGGCGGACCTGACGACGCTCCGCCGGCGCGACGACCGCGCGCAGGGCGCGTACGTCCGCGTCCTCGGCACCGAGTACGAGGAGTTCGCGGAGGCCGCGGCCGACGACGCCGAGTTCACCGTGGTCGTCGGCGAAGACTGGTCGATCATCCCGCTGGAGAACCTCATCGCACGGGTCGGCGAGGAGACGCACCTCGTCGCGGGCGCGACGACAGCGGCGGAGGCCCAGACCGCCTTCGAGACGCTTGAGATCGGCGCAGACGGCGTCCTCCTCGATTCCGACTCGCCCGACGAGATCCGCGGCGCTGTCGAGGCCCGCGACGCGGCCGACCGCGAGACGCTCGACCTCTCGTACGCCGAGGTGACGGAGGTCGAACAGACCGGGATGGCGGACCGCGTCTGTATCGACACGGGGTCGCTGATGGACGACAGCGAGGGGATGTTTGTCGGCTCGATGTCGCGCGGGCTCTTCTTCGTCCACGCCGAGACCGCCGAGTCGCCGTACGTCGCCTCCCGGCCGTTCCGCGTGAACGCCGGCGCGGTCCACGCGTACGTCCGCAACCCGGAGGGTAGTACAAACTACCTCGCGGAGCTGTCGAGCGGCGACGAGGTCCAGCTCGTCGACACCGACGGGAACACCCGTGAGGCGGTAGTGGGTCGGGTAAAGATCGAGAAGCGTCCGATGTTCCGGATTCAGGCGGAGGTCGAGACGGAGGAGGGGACCGACCGCGTCGAGACGCTCATCCAGAACGCCGAGACGGTGAAGATAGCCACGAGCGAGGGCCGCAAGGCGGTCACCGACGTGGAGGAGGGCGACGAGGCGCTCGTCTACTACGAGGACGTGGCGCGCCACTTCGGCGAGGCCGTCGAAGAGAGCATCATCGAGAAGTAAGCTGACACCGACCGGTGCCGGTACCCGCGAGGGCGTGTCTCCTCTCCGAGGGCCGACGGGAGATGTCTCCGACGCGCGCCACGTTCGTGTCGATCAAAACGAATATTATCGGGAATATTGATCAGATGACATGGCAATCGCTAACGAGGCTGATCGCCGAGTTCGGGAACTCGACTTCCTCGACCGCGTCCGTCACCTCGCGGCGGCGGCGAACCCGGCGTTCGCGGCCGGAAGCGTCCTCGTCCCGCTGGCGTTCCTCGGGGCGAGTCTGGCGGTCGGAAGCATCGAACTGCTCTTTTATACCCACGTCGGCGCGGGCGCGGTCTGGTTCGGCTTCGCGCTGATCTTCCCCGCGGTCGTCGGTCCGACGCTCGGCGGACTCGACGAGGAGGCGTCGGCGGCGGTGACGGGAACGCTTGTCCCGAAAGTGGTGTTCTTTCTCGTCGGGTTCTCGCTGACGACCGTGTTGTCGGGGACCGTCCTCCTGACGCCCGCGCTGGGACTCGGCTACGGCTTCGCCGGGACGTGGGCGACGCTCTCGCTCGGCGTCGGCTGGGGCCTGTTCGCGTTCGGACTGGCGGTGCCACACCGGCTCCACCTCAGCGCGTACTACGAAACGCGCTCGCCGGACCCGGACGCCTCGCGGCTCGAATCGATCGAGAAGAAGAACCTCGTCGTCGGACTGTTCGAGGGTGCCGTGATGCTCCTGCTCATCGCGCTAATGACCGGCTTCCGGCTCGGGTGACCAGCTGACGCCGCGCAAGCGAGAGCGCGGTGATCTCATCGTTGAAGTCCACGTCGCTCGACTGGACGAAAGTGTTTCCATTTATAAGTCCCCGAGCAACACGAACACCGCCGAAGCGCCGGCCTCGCGGCTGTACGACGATACAGTTGCTTATAAACGATGAACCGACACGAACACCGCTGAAGCGCCGGCTGCCAGAGGGGCCTCCGGTCCCTCGCGTCTCGTGGTCACTTGGGGCGACCGCTCGCAGGCGCGCAGGGAGGCGCGACGCGCCTCTTACAGCCGGCGGCAGAGCCGCCGGCGACGCCACCGCATTATCGACTCCCTGCCACACGCGATTATTTATAAGGAACGCAGAAACGGCTGAGGCCGTTTAAATACCGTACAGCTCGCCGTACTTCTCGTCGACGTAGTCGAGGAACGCGTTGGCGGTGAACTCCTCGCCGGTCGCGCGTTTGACCAGTTCGTTCGTCTCGTAGCGGGAGCCGTGCCGATGGACGTTCTCGTCGAGCCACTCGCGGAGGTCGTCGAAGTCGCCGTCGGCGACCTTCGCGTCGAGGTCGTCGATCTCGTCTTCGGCGGCGTCGAACAGCTGGGCGGCCATCACGGAGCCGAGCGAGTAGGTGGGGAAGTAGCCGAAGTTGCCGTGGCTCCAGTGGATGTCCTGGAGACAGCCCTCGCTGTCGGTCTCGGGGCGGATGCCGAGGTACTCCTCGTACTTGTCGTTCCAGACCTCGGGCACGTCCTCGACCGCGAGGTCGCCCCGGATCAGGTCGCGCTCGATCTCGAACCGGATCACAATGTGGAGGTGGTAAGTGAGTTCGTCGGCCTCGACGCGGATGAAGTTGTCCTCGTACACCTGATTAAACGCCTCGTAGGCGTCCTGAACCGTCGCCTCCTCCGTCTGCGGGAAGTGTTCTTGAAACACCGGGAGGAACTGCTCCCAGAACGCCCTGCTCCGGCCGACGTGGTTCTCCCAGAGGCGCGACTGCGACTCGTGGACCGAAAGGTCGCGGGACTGGCCGAGCGGGGTCCCAAACTGCTCTTTCGGGAGCCCGAGGTTGTACTGGGCGTGGCCGAACTCGTGGACCGTCGAACCGACCGCGCCGAGCGGGTCGGTCTCGTCGAACCGGGTGGTCACGCGACAGTCGAACTGGTTGCCGGCGGTAAAGGGGTGCGAGGAGACATCGAGGCGGCCGCGGTCGAAGTCGTAGCCCACGAGTTCGAGCGCTTCGCGGGAGAGTTCCTCCTGCGTCTCCTCGGGGAACGTCCCCTCGAAGGTGTCGACCGCGAGTTCGACGTCGGAGTCGCGGATATCGCCGATCATCGGGACGAGCGCCTCGCGGAGCTCGGTCAGGATCGACTCTGCGCGCTCCATCGACAGGCACGGCTCGAACTCCTCGAACAGGACCTCGTAGGGGTCTCGGTCGGGGTCGATGTGCTCGGCGTACTCGCGTTTCAACTCGACGTGTTTCTCTAAGTACGGGGCGAACTCGTCGAAGTCGTCCTCAGCTTTCGCCTCCTCCCACGCTTGGAGCGCCTCGGAGCCAGTCTCCGAGATTTCCTCGACGAGTTCGACCGGGACGGCATCGGCGCGCTCGTACTCGCGGCGGACCTCGCGGACGACCGCGGCCTGCGCGTCGGTAAGATCGGCGTCGTCGAGCTCGTCGAGCAGTTCGCCGGTCTCGTCGTCGGTGACCATGTCGTGGTGGACCGAGGAGAGCGCTGAGAGCTGCTTCGACCGGGCGGGCGTGCCGCCCTCCGGCATCATCACCTGCTGGTCCCAGCCGAGGACGCCGGAGGCGCTGCCGACCGCGTTCCACCGCTGGACGCGGTCGAGAAGGGCGTCGTAGGCGTCCGGTGCGTCAGACGCGTCGTCCGTATCGTCTGCTGTGGCTTCCGTTGCCATGCGTTTCAGATTGATTTCCGTCGTTAAGAAGGAACCGAACGCGGAACGCCGTTCGCGACCGCTGACGGCCGCCGCGAGCGCGGGATATATCCCCGCCGCCCCGGAAGGGAAACCAACCAATGCCCGAAGCCGACGAACTCGACATCGACCTGCGCTCGGACACCGTGACGACCCCTTCGGACGCGATGCGCGACGCGGCCGCGACCGCCGAGGTCGGCGACGACGTGTACCGCGACGACCCGACCGTCAACGATCTGGAGGCCCGCGCCGCCGAGGCGGTCGGCACCGAGGCCGCGCTGTACGTCCCCTCGGGGACGATGGCGAACCAGATCGGCGTCCACGTCCACACAGAGCCGGGCCAGGAGTTCCTCCTGGAACGCGAGTCCCACATCTGCCGCTGGGAGCTGGCGGGCGCGGCGAAGCTCTCGGGCGTCCAGACGCGGACGATAGACGCCGGCGACCGCTGCGTCCCGACCCCGGAGGCGGTCCGCAAGGGTCTCGTCCACGAGGACCTCCACCGGCCCGGGACCGGCCTCGTCGCCGTGGAGAACACGCATAACTACCGGGGCGGGGAGGCGATCCCGGTCGACCGGATCGCGGCCGCGGCCGAGGCCGCGCGCGACGCCAGCGTTCCGGTCCACCTCGACGGCGCGCGCCTTTTCAACGCCGCGGTCGCGCTCGGCGTCGACGCGAGCGAGGTCATCGATCCGGTCGACAGCGTCACCTTCTGTCTCTCGAAGGGGCTCGGCGCGCCGGTCGGATCGATCCTCGCCGGAGACGAGACGTTCGTCGAAGACGCCCGCCGCGTCCGCAAGCTGTTCGGCGGCGGGATGCGACAGGCGGGGATGATCGCCGCGCCCGGACTGAAGGCGTTAGAGAACGTCGACCGCCTCGCCGACGACCACGCCAACGCGGAGCGGCTCGCGGCTGGGCTGGACGCGCTCGACGGCATCGACGCGCCCGCGCCCGACACGAACATCGTCGTGGCGCACACCGAGGCGGCCAAGATCGAGGCCGCCGACCTCGTGACGGCCTGTAAGGAAGCTGGCGTCGGCTGCGTCGAGTTCGACGACTACACGACGCGGTTCACCACGCACCTCGATGTCGACGCCGACGACGTCGACGCCGCCGTCGACCGGATCGGCGAGGTCGTGGGCGAGCGGGCCTGACCCGAGACACGGAAACGTTCAATTCGCCGGCCGACGTAGGGTGGCGCATGGACGAGACGAAGACGACGGCCCCGGCTCGATTCCGGCCAACTGAGGTGGAGTGCGCCCGCCCCTGAGGTCGTCGGCGTCGATATCAGCGGCCGTCACGAGGAGGACGGCGAGTACCTGATGGTCGCGGCCGCGGTCCACGCGCGGATCGACTCCGCGCGGATCCGGTCGGTCGAGGGGATCGGGTTCGCCGCCGTGCGCGAGGGACCGACGCTGGAAGCGACCGTCGCGCTCACCGCGGAGGCGGTCGCCAGCCTCTCGGCTCCGCCGGACGGACCGATCGTCGCGGAGGGCGGCGAGTTCTACGAGGAGCCGGCGGAGCGAGTCGGACTCAGCTTCCAGCCCGATTGTGAACTACCCCACCCTACTCGCTCACCGCTGACGCGGTTCGCTTCTTGAGGGTGGGGCTTCCTGTTTCCACGACGCGCTTTGCAGATACAACGGTATCCACAGGGAGCACAGTCTCCACAGGCGTTGATTCGGAGTGAACCACTCCTACATTTTTGAGACCACGAGAAAGGATATTCCACGACGCATTCGCGTCTCTGTCTGCCTCGAACCCACATGACGGACACGAATGCTCACGCACCCACAACGGTTTGTCAGTCTCCGTTCCGCACGACGCACACTCTTTGGTCGTGCCTCGGGGGTCTACGGCGATGAAGTGCGTACCGTCGCGTTCACACTTGTATTCGAGCATCCGAAGGAACATCCCCCACGAGGCTCCGGCTCGGTCCCGAGAATTGCCGGGAAGTTCGATCAGCCCCTTCGTGTCCAACTCCTCAACGGCCACAAGCTCGTACTCTCGGGCATAGTAGTTCGACAACTTGTGGAGGAAGTCTCGGCGCTTCCGCTTCAGGTCGGCGTAGCGTTGGGCAACCGTCTTGCGCTGTTGTTCCCAATTGTTTGAGCCGTGTTCCTTTCGAGAGAGTTCGCGTTGGGCACGTTCCAACCGCTCGCGCTCTTCCGAAAACTCCGGTGACCTAACAGCGGTTCCGTCCGTATCATGTGCGTACTTCAGGATACCGACGTCAATTCCGACGACTCGATCCGGATTCTCCGGCTTCTCGGGAGTGTCGTCGTCCACGTCGATACCGAACGTGGCGAACCACTCTCCTGTCGGTTCTTGCTTGACCGTGACCTGTTTGATAGTTGCGTTCTCGGGAATATCTCGGTGGAGGTGGATCGGAATCTCGCCGACTTTGCTCAACCACAGCACAGGCCGACCACTCGTATTCTTGAGTTCGAAGCCGGACTGGTTGTAGGTGAGCGACTGATACTCCCGAGGCGACTTCCATTTGAGCATTCCAACAGCGCGTCCACTCTCTTTTTGAGCTTTGAGCGTGGAGAGGTTATCGTAGACGCGCTTGACGACCATCTGTAACACTTTCGAGTGAACATCGTTCAGGTCGTCCCACCATGATTTGAGGTCGGGGAGCGTTCCCTGTACCGTGTAGCGTGCTGGAATTTCGTCCGCCTCGTTGAGTTTGTAGAGGACGTGATTGTAGAGTTGCCTACAAGTATCGATGTGATACAGAAGCGTCTCGGTGAGGGCTTCCGGTGGGTCAAGTCGATACTTGTAGTTGTACTGCATCTATGGCTCTCGTTCCTCGATGAGTTCGTCCAGTTTCTCTTGGACGAACGAGGAGAGATTCAGGTGGTTGTCCTGAATCCACTCTTCTTGATCGTCGCGGATGGAGATGTTTTTGCGAGTCGTCACAACACATCGTACATAAAATACACAATTAAGAGTTGTGATTGCGTGGGCCTGTGGGTCGGTTGTCGCGGAGTGTTCGGGAGACGATGACGGGCGTCGTCAGATTCCACAGGAATCTGACTGCCAATCAGAAATATTCGATTTCTGATAACGCTGTATCCCCTCCCTACTGCGTCCTCAGAACGCGAAGCGTTCTGATGTGCAAACGAGAGCTTCGCTCTCGTTAACGCTACTTGGTCGCTTTGCTCCCTGCGTTGCTCCTTAAGCAAGGGGATTTAGCGCCTAAATACAATTAAATACGTCGAGAGCATAGGCGAGCGCGAAACAGTGCAGGCAGCACATCACGCCGCGTACGCCGCCCGTGACCTCCTGTTATGACCGGAGACGCCGCGGGAGCGGACGCCGACGCCGGTCCGACGACCGAGGGACGCAGGGCAGTCGTCGCCAAGCGGGTCGACTCCGGGGAGGCCGACCTGACCGAGATCAGCCAGCTCGCGGCCGCCGCGGGGTACGACGTGGTCGGCGAGCTCACTCAGACCCGCACGGAGGACGCCGCGTTCATGTTCGGCGAGGGGAAGGTCGCGGAGCTCCGAGACCTCGTTCGCCGCACCGACGCCGGGTCGGTGATCGTCGACAACGACGTAGGACCGTACCAGACGTTCAACGTTGGCGGGAAGCTCGCCGAGGGCGTCGAGGTCGTCGACCGGTTCACGCTCATCCTCGAGATCTTCGGCCAGCGCGCCAACACGCGGAAAGCGCAGCTTCAGGTCGAACTCGCGGAGCTGCGGTACGAGCTGCCCCGCGCCGAGGCGAAGGCGAGCCTCGCCAAGCGCGACGAGCGGCCGGGGTTCATGGGGCTCGGCGAGTACGACGAGAGCGTCGAGCGCGACATCAAACGTCAGATCTCCGAGATCCGCGACGAGCTGGACTCGATCGCCGAAAAGGAGGAGGCGCGCCGCGAGCCTCGCGGCCGAGATCGACATCGACGAGAACGTCGAGCGCCATCCCGACCTCGACACGACCGCCGAGTCACAGGACATGCTGTTCACGACGCTCGGCACCACGACCCGGCGGGCCGAGATGGAGAAGCGCGATGTCCTCCTGACCGACACGGTCGGGTTCATCTCGGATCTCCCCCACTGGCTCGTGGAGTCGTTCGAGTCGACGCTCGACTCCGTCTACCGCGCCGATCTCGTGCTGCTCGTCGTCGACGCCAGCGAGTCCGTGGAGGCGATACGCGAGAAGCTCGTCACGAGCCACGACACGCTCTATGAGCGCAACGAGGCCCCCGTCGTCACCGTGTTCAACAAGATCGATCAGCTGCGCCCCGGCGAGTTGGCGGACAAGCGCGCCGCGCTCTCGGGCGTGGCACCCGACCCGATCGGCGTCTCGGCGAAGACGGGGGCGGGCGTCGCGGAACTCCGCGACCGCGTCGAGGACGAACTCCCCGAGTGGGAGCGCGAGCGGCTCGTCTTGCCCGTCACCGACGACGCGATGAGCCTCGTCTCGTGGGTCCACGACCACGGGTACGTCGACGAGGAGACGTACGCGGGCGACCAGGTGACCGTCGACTTCGAGGCGAGGCCGTCGATCGTCGCCCGGGCTCGGGCGAGGGCCGCCGACATCGCCGCGCGGCCGGCCGAGGAGTCCGTCTGACGGCGGCTCTCACTCGACGAGGACCCCGGACAAAGTATACGGTTCTCCGCGGGTCATACCGTGCCATGGACGAATCCGGGAGCCGCGGTCGGCTCGTCGACGGCGACGGGGACATCGTCCCGCCGCCGGCCGACTTTCGGGAGCGGGCGGCCGCGAGCGACCCCGCCGTGTACGAGCGGTTCGACCGGGAGGGACCGGACGCGTGGCGCGAGGCGGCCGACCTGTTGACGTGGGACCGCGAGTACGAGACGGTCCTCGACGACTCCGAGCCGCCCTTCTACGAGTGGTTCCCCGACGGGCGGCTCAACGCCGCGGCGAACTGCGTCGACCGCCACCTCGACGACCGCCGGAACCAGCTCGCGATCCGGTGGTTCGGCAAGCGCGGCGAGCGGCGGTCGTACACCTACCTCGACCTCCACCGCGAGGTGAACGCGGTCGCGGCCGGGCTCCGCGACCTCGGCGTCGAGGAGGACGACGTGGTCACGCTCTACCTGCCGATGCTCCCGGAGCTGCCGATCGCGATGCTGGCCTGTGCGCGCATCGGCGCACCCCACAACGTCGTGTTCGCGGGGCTGTCCGCAGAAGCGCTCGCGACCCGGATCGACGCGGCCGACTCCGAGTACCTGATCACCTGCGACGGCTACTACCGCCGGGAGGACGCGTTCAACCAGAAGTCGAAGGCGGACAACGCGCGCATCCGCGCCGAGAGGGACCTCTCGGCCGCGGTCGTCGTCGACCGCCTCGGCGACGAGCTCGCCGTGTCGCTGGCCGAGGACGAACACGAGTACGACGCCCTCGTCGACGCGCACGACGGCGAGACGGTCGAGCCGGTCGCCCGCGACGCGACCGACCTGCTCTTCGTGATGTACACCTCCGGGACGACGGGGCAACCGAAGGGCGTCGAACACGCGACCGGCGGCTACCTCGCGCACGTCGCGTGGACGACGCAGGAGGTCTTGGACGTGCGTCCCGAGGACACCTACTGGTGTGCCGCCGACATCGGCTGGATCACGGGGCACTCCTACGGCGTCTACGGCCCACTTGCGACCGGCACGACGACGGTGCTGTACGAGGGGTCGCCCGACTACCCCGACCGCGACCGGGTCTGGGACCTGATCGAGCGCAACGCGGTGAGCGTCTTCTACACCTCGCCGACCGCGATCCGCTCGTTCATGAAGTGGGGCGCGGAGTACCCCGACTCCCACGACCTCTCGTCGATCCGGCTGCTGGGGACGGTCGGCGAGTCGATCACGTCGAAGGCGTGGCGCTGGTACCACGAACATGTCGGCGGCGGTGACGTGCCGGTCGTCGACACGTGGTGGCAGACCGAGACCGGCGCGATCGCGCTCGCCACGCTCCCGGGTGTCACCCCGATGAAGCCGGGGAAGGTCGGGCCGCCGCTGCCGGGCATCGACGCGCGCGTCGTGGACGAGGACGGCGAGCCGGTCGACCCCGGCGAGTCGGGATACCTCACGCTCGCGTCGCCGTGGCCCGGCATGCTGCGCGGGCTCCGCGAGGGCGACGAGCGCTACCTGCGGGAGTACTGGCTGAGCGGCGAGGACGGCTGGCGCTACCGCACCGGCGACGGCGCGGCCGTCGACGAGGACGGCTACGTCACGATCTTGGGCCGCGTCGACGACGTGATCAAGGTGCGCGCACGGCGGTTCAACACCGGCGAACTGGAGGCGGCCATCGTCGACGCCGAGGGCGTGACCGAGGCCGCGGTCGTCGGGGACGACGACGGCCGTATCGTCGCGTACCCCGGACCGGATCGTGTTCACCCCCGAACTCCCAAAGACGCGCTCCGGGAAGATCATGCGACGGCTGCTGGAAGACATCGCCCGCGGCGAGGAGTTCGGCGACGTGAGCGCCCTCCGCAACCCCGAAGTCGTGGGCGAGATCGAGTCGACCGTTCGGGAGCGGAGTAACTGAAAGCAATTTCTTTACGCGTTCTAAGACACGGTGAATGGTTACTTGTCGGCGGCGGCCGTAGGACAGGGTATGAACGCGAGCGTCTTCTCTCGTGACGCGGTCAACGCACGACGCCGTGCGGTCGTCAAGACCCTCTGCTATCGGGCGTTGATGGTGACGATCACCGTCCTCGTCGCGTGGCTCGTCGTCGGGGACATCGGGCAGGCGGCGAGCATCGGTCTCGTGACAAACGGCGTAAAGACGCTCACTTACTACGGCTACGAACGCCTGTGGGACCACGTGTCCTGGGGCGTCGGCGTGTCCGGCTGACCGCCGTCGGCGGTTTCGGAACCTTCTGTGTGTCCGAAAGAACTGACCGGTCTCGACGATCGCTTCGGTGAACGCTTCCGCGAAGACGAGTCTTTCACCGTCGAGGATGCCGGCTATCGGAACTGTTTTGTTTCGGTTGCGCGTTGAGTTCCGAAACGAATGGTCGACGGTCTCGGCACGGACGCCTACGACGCGCTCGTCACCGCCGCGGAGACGTATCGCGCGGCGCTCGTCGTCAGGCTGGCCGGCGAGGCCGGGCTCAGGACCGAGGAGATAACCCGCGTCGCGCCGCGGCACCTCCGTGAGGCGGAGTCGACCGCCGGCGCTCGGATCCTCTCGGTGCCCGCGCCCGACGGCGGACGGACCGACAGGGAGACCGTCGTCTCGGCCTCGCTTGCGGCCGACCTCGACCGGTACGCGACGAGCGAGGGGCTCGACGACGACGAGC
>PXST01000054.1 GCA_003023405.1 Halobacteriales archaeon SW_8_68_21 | reverse complement strand
AGCCGAGCGACTGGGGCTTCGGTGGTGTCCGTGTCGACCGGCGATTTATAAGCGAATACGTCCGGCCGAGCGGCAGGAACTCTGGCAGCGTTCGTCGTCGACCCGTCCGCAACCGTTTATCAGCCGATGGACGCGGCTCCGGCGGTGTCCGCCGTGGCGGCGTCGGCGACTGATAACCGACTACGCGCCCGGGTGGTCCGTTCCGGGCCGGCGGTGTTCGACCGCAACCCCCTTCCCTCGGCCGCCCGCGGTGACGAATATGTATCCGACGGGACACCTGCGCGACGGCACGATCCGCGTCGGCGGGGACGCCCGCCAGCGCTTCTACGACGGCCGGGGGTACGGGCGACCGCTCGACGGCGACGAGATCGCGCTCTCGCGGGTCGAGGCCGCGCACCTCCTGTTCCGCGGCGACCTCTCCGGGATCGCTCTCGCCGACGACGCCGACCCGGTCGGCTTCGAGCGCTTCTTCGTCGCGAGCGCGGCCGCCGCCGACCGGTTCGCGGTGCGGTTCCTCGTCTACTCCGACCTGCGCGACCGCGGCTTCTACCTCTCGCCCGCCCGCGACCCGTGGCCGGGCGGGCGAGACGCGCCGAGCGACGCGGTCGACTTCGTCGCCTACGAGCGCGGCGAGACGCCCGACACGGGCAACGTACAGTACCCGATCCAGGTCGTCGGCGAGCGCGAGTCGATCGCGGCGAGCGGACTCGGCGGGCGGACCCTCGCGGTCGTCGACGAGGAGTCCGAGGTCACCTACTTCGCGGCCGAGTCCGGCGCGATCGAGGGGTCGACCGACTACGAGCCGCCGAGCGACCTGACCGGCGTCCTTCTCGCCGACCGGGTCGTCGTCTGGGACGCCCCGGCGGGCCTCCACGAACGCGGGTTCTACGGCCGGCCGCTCACGGGACGGGCCGCCGACGTGGAAGGCGCACTCCAGCTCTCGCTCGTCGAGGCCGCCTCGCTGGCGGCGGACGGCCGGCTGTCGGTGTCGGAGACCGAGGGCACGAGGGACGCCGACACCGACTCCCGTGACGCCCACGTCGACTCCCGTGACGCCGACACCGACTCCCGTGACGCCCACGCCGACTCCCGTGACGCCGACGCCGACTCCCCTAACGCCGACGCCGCCCGGGTCGTCGCCCGCGGCCGGGACGTGGAGGGCGAGCGGTTCGACCGCCGGCTGGCCGTGTACGAGCGGCTCCGCGCGGCCGACGCGGTCCCGAAGACCGGGTTCAAGTTCGGCGCGGACTTTCGGACGTACCTCGACGTGGAGACGGTCGAGGACCTCCCGCACTCGGAACACCTCGTGCGAGTCGTCGAACGCGACCACCGCTTTTCGCCCCGCGAACTCTCCCTCGACGTGCGGCTCGCGGGCGGCGTCCGCAAGGAGATGGCCTTCGCGCTGACGGCGGTCGGCGGCGACCGTCCCGGCGACGTGGAGTGGGTCTCGATCGACCGGCTGACGCCGTAGGCACCGCCTCAATGCGAACGCAACTTTTTTATACTGGCTTGGCATTTCCGCGTCCATGCCGTTTCCCTCCGAATCCGAATCGAGCGCGTACGACATCTCCACCGTGGACCTCGGCGACGACCGCTACGAGGTGAAACAGTCGATGGTCCGGAACAAGTACGCCGTCCGCGACAGCGCCGGAAACGTCGTCTTACGCGGGAAACAGAAGATGTTCAAGCTGAAAGAGGAGTTCCCGTTCGTCACCGGCGACGACGAGGACGCCTTCTTCGTGAAGGCTGGCGGGATCGTGGACATCGGCGGGAACTACGCCATCGTCGACGCGGGCACCGGCGAGGAGGTCGTCGTCTTGGACGAGGACTACTCGGTCTTCGTCGAGAACTGGACGGTCCGCGACCCCGAGACCGGCGAGGCGCTGGCGACGATTCAGTCGAAGAACAAGCTGCTGTCGGCGCTCCGCCACCTCGTCAGCGCGGCGAACCTCATCCCGAACAAGTACGAGATATTTGACGCCGACGGCGGCCACGTCGGCGACATCGAGGGGCAGTTCTCGCTGCGCGACGAGTACACCGTCACCGTCGACGACGCGAGCGGCGTGCCGAAGGAGGCGGTGATCGCCGCCGCGTGCGTCCTCGACGCCTTAGAGAACGAGTAGTCCGGTAGGCCCGACCGACCTCGTGGCGGTCCCCGGTCGCGCGGCTTACTCTCCACCCAGCTTCGACTCGCCGACCGCGTCGTGGCCCTCGATGACCTCGGTGCCGCCCATGTACGGGCGCAGCGACTCTGGGACGGTAACGGTACCGTCGTCGTTCTGGTAGTACTCCAAGATCGCGACGACGATCCGGGGGACCGCCAGCCCGGAGCCGTTCAGGGTGTGGAGGTACTCCGCGGACTCGTGGTGTTCCTCGCGGTACCGGATCCCGGCGCGGCGCGCCTGAAAGTCCTCGAAGTTCGAGACCGAGGAGACCTCCAGCCAGCGGCCGCCCCGCTCGGGACCCTCGTCCATGTCGTCGCCGGGTGCCCACACCTCGACGTCGTACTTCTTCGCCTGCGTGAAACCGAGGTCGCCGGTACACATCTCTAAGATGCGGTACGGTAACTTGAGGCGGCACAGCACCTCCTCGGCCTCGTCGACGAGCCCCTCGAAGCGCTCGTCGCTTTTTTCGGGCCGCACGAAGTTCACCATCTCCACCTTATTGAACTGGTGGACGCGGACGATACCGCGCGTCTCGGTGCCGTGTTCGCCCGCCTCCTGCCGGAAGTTCGGCGTGTACGCCTGGTACTTCAGCGGGAGGTCCTCGCCGAGCAGGATCTCGTCGCGGTGGAGGTTGGTGACGGGCACCTCCGCGGTCGGGAGCAGCCAGAGGTCGTCGTCGTCGTACGCCTCGGCGTTGGACCCCTCGACGCGGTAGGCGTCCTCGGTGAACTTCGGGAGCTGCCCGGTGCCGCGCATCGAGGCGGAGTTGACCGGGATCGGCGGGAACACGTCCTCGTACCCCTGCTCGCGGTGGACGTCGAGCATGAACTGAATCAGCGCGTGTTCGAGGCGCGCGCCGTCGCCCTTGGCAACGTAGAAGCCGCCGCCGGCGATCTTCGCGCCGCGCTCGAAGTCGAGGATTTCGAGGTCTTCGCCGAGGTCGTAGTGTGGCTCCACGTCGTCCGGGAGGTCTCGAAGGTCGTCGAACCCCTCGTGGCGGCGCTCAACGTTCTCGGACTCGTCTGTGCCGACCGGGACGGAGTCTTGGGGGATCTGTGGGAGTTCGAGCAGCGACGCCTCCAGTTCGGTCTCCAGCGCCTCGGCGCGCTCCTCGATCTCCCGAAGCTCCGACTTGAGCTCCTGTGAGCGCTCGATCGCCTCTTGGGCCGCCTCCTCCTCGCCGGACCCTTTCAGTTTGCCGATCTTTGAGGAGACCTCGTTGCGCTCGTGGCGGAGGTCGTCGCCGCGCTGTTTCAGCTCTCGCCACTCCTCGTCGACATCGAGTATCCGGTCGAGGTCGACGTCGACGCCCTTGTTGTCGAGCGCCTCGCGGACGACCTCGGGGTGCTCCCGGATGAACTGTCGAGACAGCATTTGCCAGCAGTTCCGCGGGGCGACGCAAAACCGTATCGGAGCGAGCCGCGATCGGCTGTCGCGGGTACCGGTCCGAAACGATCTATTTGAAATTAGTTAGGGTCGACCGCTGAGCCGCGTCCGCCGTCAGTTCTACCGGTCCGAACCAGTTCGGTTGTACGAGACATTCAGCGGGTCGATTGCCGTTGTACTCGGTTTCGGAAATAATTGCCACTTACCCGAATTGTCACCCAATCTTGTCGATTTCGTGGGTATAAGCTGTGCGTACTCCCTGTGTTGAGACGGATGACTCGACTGTACTCACGTCGGTCCGCACTCGGTCTCGTCGGTGGAACCGCTGTGGCGTCGTTGGCCGGCTGTCTCGGCGGCGACGAGGGAAGCGACACGGTCCGTATTTCCGGCGGGGTCGGTCCTCTCCCGATGGTCGAAGTCTGGGTCGACCAGTACGAAGAACAGAGCGATGCCAGATTCGACGTCTCCGGCGGCGGCACCGGCGTCGGCGTCTCGGACGTACTCAACGATCAAGTCGACATCGGGATGATGGGCCGACAGCCCGAGCCGGAGGAAGAAGAGCAGGGACTGCTCGCGGTTCCGATGCTGATCGACACCGTCGTCGGCACGGTCAACGTCGAGAACCCGGTCCTCGACGAGCTCCAAGCTGAGGGATTGACACGCGAGGACCTCGAAGCTGTGTTCACGAGGGAGGTGACGAACTGGGGCGAGCTCGTCGACGCCGACATCGACGAAGACATCGTCGTGTACGGACGTTCGGACGCCTCCGCGGCGTACAAACAGTGGGGAGACTTCCTCGCCGGCGAGGCCGACGCGTACACCCAAAACGACCTCCAGAGCGTCGCCGACGCCAACTACAACGGCGACCAGGCGGTCGCCGAGGCGGTCGGGGGCGAGCCGAACGCGATCTCCCTGAACAACATCAACTACGTGTACGACCTTTCGAGCAGGGAGCTGGAGGGGGACATCCGTCCCGTCCCGCTCGACCGCGACGGGACGGGGCTCTCCGCGGAGGAGGATTTCTACGAGACGCGAGACGAGTTCCTCAGCGCCGTCGAGGCCGGCGACTACCCCGCCCCGCCCGCCCGCGAGATGTTCCTCGCGGCCGACGGCAGCTTCGAGGGACCGGCCGCGGACTTCGTCGAGTACGTGCTCACCGAGGGCCAGCAGTACGTCCGCGAGAACGGCTACGTCCCGCTGGAGCAGGACCGGCTCGACGAGGCGCTCGACGTGTTCCCCGGAGACTCATAGCCGAATGAGCGAGGACCGTGCCGGGGGGACCCAGAGCGACGGGACCGATCCGTCCGACGGGACGAGAGCGACGAGTCGGCTCGGCCGACGGCTCGCCGTCGAACGGCTGAGCAGCTACTGGCTCGGCGGGGCGGGGTACTTTGCGGTCGGCCTGTTCGTTCTCATCCTCGTCGTGCTCACCTACCAGTCGCTCCCGATTCTCGCGGCGTACCCGCTCTCCGAGCTGCTGTTGTCATCGAACTGGGACCCGGCGGCGAACGAGTTCGGCTTCCTCCCCGCGATCGTCGGCACCCTCTACGTGACCGCGCTGTCGATGGCGATGGGCGCGCCGCTCGCGGTCCTCGTGGCGGTGTACATCGCCGAGTACGCCACCGGCCGGACGAAGACGCTCGTCTCGACGTTCATCGACGTGCTTGCGGCGATCCCCAGCGTGATATTCGGGTTGGTCGCGCTCGTCGTCGTCGTCCCGTTCGTCGGGGACTACCTCGCGCCCGCGGTCGGGGCCGACACGACGGGGCTCGGCATTCTGACCGTCAGCCTCGTGATGGCGATTGTCGTTACGCCGTTTATGATCTCGCTGTCCGTCGAGTCGCTTGAGGCGCTCCCAGACGAGCTCCGCGAGTCGTCGCTCGGCGTCGGCGCGACGCGGTGGGAGACGGTCCGCTCCGTGCTGTTGCGGGCCGCCGGACCGGGGATCTTCTCCGCCGTCCTCCTCGGCTTCGGGCGCGTGTTCGGCGCGACGATCGTTCCGGCGATGCTGATCGGCGGGCAGACGCAGCTTCCCGACTCCCCGTTCTCGACCGGACAGACGCTCCCGACGCTGATCGTCAACGATTTCGGTGAGCTGATGTCGCTGCCGCTCACGCAGTCGGCACTGATCTTCGTCGGACTCCTCCTCGTCGTCGTCGTCTGGCTTTTCAACTTCGGCGCGGCGCTGGTTCGTCGGCGGCTCCAACGGCGGTGGCAGTACTGATGAACCGATACGCGAAACAGCGGGCCTTCGGTCTCGCGGTCCGCGCCGCGACCGCGCTCGTCCTCGCCGTGATGGCGGTCGTGATCGGGGTGACGCTCGCACGCGGCGGACGCGTCCTGCTCGCCGATCCCGCGATCGCGGTCACGCCGCCCGGGTCGCGGTACATGCTGGAGGCGAACGGCGGATTCCTCCACGCGATGCTCGGGACCGCGTTCATCGTCGGCCCGGCCACGGTCGTCTCGATGGCCCTCGCGGTCTCGACGGCGGCGTACCTCCAGAGCGACTACTCCAGCGAGCGGTTCTCAGACGCCGTGAACACGTTCTTGAACGTGCTGTGGGGAACGCCGCCCATCGTGTACGGAGTGTTCGTGTTGACGGTCGTCATCGCCATGGGCGCGCGGACGAGCCTCTTTTTCGGAATCGTCGCCATCGCGGTGTTCCAGTACCCCATCATGACCCGCTATACGGACGAGGCGCTGCGGTCCGCGCCCGACACGGTGCGTGAGGCGACGTACGGGCTCGGGGCGACCCGCTTCGAGAGCGCGGTCGTGACGGCAGCACCCGCATGCCCCGGGGGCTCTTCGAGCCGGCGACGACGCTCCCCGTGTTGATCTTCGATCAGGCGACATCGTTCAACGCCGAGGTCCGATCGCACGCCTACGCCGCGTCGTTCGTTCTCATCGTGATCGTGTTGGGACTGATCCTCGCCTCGAAGCTGCTCGCCGGACGCTACGCCCGGTTCGCGCCGGGAGGTCGAAACTCATGACGGACACCGTACTCGAAGCAGAAGACCTCGCCGTAACGTACACCGGAGACCGCCGTGTCGAGGCCGTGAAAGGCGTCGATCTGTCGGTTCCGGCGAACCGCCTCACCGCCATCATCGGCCCGTCGGGATGCGGGAAATCGACGTTCCTCAAGGCGCTCGATCGGCTCCACGACATCCAGCCCGGCGTGGAGGTCTCCGGCGAGGTGTACCTCCGGGGCGATCCGGTGTACGGCACCGACAAGCCGGCACCCGAACTCCGGCGGCGGATCGGCTACGTGCCGCAGGACCCGACGCCGCTCCCGCTGTCGATCTACGAGAACGTCGCGTACGGACTTCGAATCCACGGAATGTACGACTCCGAGCGGGACCTCAACGACCGCGTCGAGCAGTATCTCCGACAGGTCGACCTCTGGGACGAGGTCGACGACCGGCTGGATTCGCCGGCGGCAGAGCTTTCGACTGGACAGATTCAGCGGCTCTGTCTCGCTCGGTCCCTCGCGGTCGAGCCGGACGTGCTGCTCTGTGACGAGGTCACGTCGGCGCTCGATCCAATCTCGGCGGAAAACGTCGAGGAGACGCTCGCGAGACTCGCCGAGGAGTACACGATCGTCATGGTGACACACAGCATGGATCAGGCGAAGCGGCTCGCAGACGAGGTTGTCTTCCTCTACCTCGGTGAGGTGATCGAGGCGAACGACGTGCGGTCGTTCTTCGAGGACCCCCAACACGAGCGAACGAAGCGGTTCGTCAGCGGACCAGCCGAGGACGAGTACGCCGTCTCCAACGCGGACTGAACCGCTTCGACGCGAGCCGCGCCGTTTTGACGTGAAACGCAGGTCTCGACGCGAACCGCGCCCCTTCCCGTGGCCCGGACCACCACGGTTTGCGCCTCGGGGCGGTTCCGCGGCGCACTGCGACCGCTTCGAGTGCCGTCACCGGGAACCGGTCGGGGTCGGAGCGCCGCTCAGTACCCGCCCGGCAGCGCCATGCCGACGGCGAGCGCGACCAGCGGGACCGCGGCGACGAACGCGTACCACAGCCCGCCGGCGAGGAGGACCCCCCACGTCGGAAGACCGTACCCCGCCGGGTCCCAGTCGAGTCCGAGCCGCGGAAGCCCGATCACGGCGACCGCTGGAGCGACGACGACCGGCCCGACCCCTGCGAGAAGGGCCGTGAGGAGAAACGCCTCGCTCCAGCCGGGACCAGCCAAGTCGACGAGCGCGGCCGTGAGGACGACGCCGGCGAGGTACGGAACCGAAAGCCCGACCGCGACGGCGACGTACGAGGGGAGGGTTCGGCCCGCCGGCGGGAGCGAACGGAACAGCGCTCGGAGGCGCTTGACGGCGAGGAACGGAGCGCACAGCCCTGCGGCGACGAGACCCGGGAAGAGGAACAACGCGATCGTCCACAGCCACTCGACGAGCGAGTCCGCGACCGCGGAGGCCGCGAGGGGAGAGATCGCGACCGAGGAGACCGAAGCCGAGAGCGACGGGAAGGCGAGGGCCATGCGAGTGAGGAGCCCCCGCGGGCGGCAAACCTCTTGTGGTGGCGTCCGGCGGTCCGTCGCCCTGTGGTGGCGTCCGGCGCGAGCGGGCCGCGCTGCGCGCGAACGGGAACCACCAGCGTTTATTCCGCGCGCCGCGACCGGGGGACACGATGCTCATCACGGGCGCGACGCTGGTCGACGGCCGGGTTCGGGACGTGCGGATCGGCGACGACGGACGGATCGACGCGGTCGCCGAGGGGCTGGACGCCGACGCCGGCGAGCGCGTCCTCGAAGCGCGCGGCCGACACCTCCTCCCGGGCGCGGTCGACGTTCACGTCCACTTCCGCGAGCCGGGCGGGAGCCACAAGGAGACGTGGGTCTCCGGCTCCCACAGCGCGGCCGCGGGCGGGGTGACGACCGTCGTCGACCAGCCGAACACCTCGCCGCCCACCGTCGACGGCGCGGCGTTCGACGAGAAGGCCGCGCTCGCCGCCGAGTCGCTCGTCGACTACGGGATCAACGGCGGCGTGACCGCTGACTGGGACCCGGAGCGCCTCTTCGACCGACCCCTGTTCGCGCTCGGCGAGGTGTTCCTCGCGGACTCGACGGGCGACATGGGGATCGACGCCGACCTGTTCGCGGACGCGCTCGACGAGGCGACCGCCCGCAATGTCCCGGTCACCGTCCACGCTGAGGACGCGACGCTGTTCGACGAGAGCGCCCTCGACGGCGACCTCGGCGGGACCGGGACGGCCGCGACCACGGACGCGTGGTCGGCCTACCGGACCGCCGACGCCGAGGTCGCGGCCGTCGAACGCGCGCTCGCTGCGGCCAGCGAGCGGGACGCACGGGTTCACGTCGCGCACACCTCGACGCCGGAGGCTGTTGACGCCGTCGTCGATGCGCGCGAGGAGGGCGCTGACGGCGACGAAGGGGTAGAGGCCGGCAGAGCCGGGACTAACACGGCACCCCGCGTCACCTGCGAGGTGACGCCGCACCACCTGTTCCTCTCCCGCGAGCGGGCGCGGTCGCTCGGCACGTTCGGTCGAATGAACCCGCCGCTCCGCTCCGAGGAGCGCCGCGAGGCGCTGTTCGCGCGGCTCGCCGCGGGCGACATCGACGTGGTCGCGACCGACCACGCGCCACACGCGATCGACGAGAAGCGGCGGGGGCTCGTCGACGCCCCGAGCGGCGTCCCCGGCGTCGAGACGCTGTACCCGCTGCTGCTCGAATCGGTGCGCACGGGGGAGCTATCGCTCGGACGCGTCCGCGACGTGGTCGCCGCGAACCCGGCCGAGGCGTTCGGACTCGACCGCAAGGGGCGGGTCGCCGAGGGGTACGACGCCGACCTCGTCTTGGTCGACACCGCCGACCCGCGCGAGATCGAGGCCGCGGCGCTCCACAGCGCCTGCGCGTGGACCCCGTTCGAGGGGCTCCGCGGCGTCTTCCCCGAGGTCACGCTCGTTCGCGGCGAGGTCGTCTACGAGCGCGACCCCGCGACCGGGGCGGCGTCGTTCGGCGAGCCCGTCGGGCGGAACGTCCGGGACGCTTGACGACAGCGACTCCAGACGACAGCGACTCCGGATCCGGCGGGCCGCGCCGCGATCCGACCCCTCAAGACCGTTCCCCAGCCCTCCGTACCGCTCGGGAGTTCGGCTGGCGGAACGCATATGCCGTTGCTCGCCTTATCCGAGGTATATCGATGATCACGGGGAGCATTCGCACGGTCGCACCCAAACGGGCAACCGACCCGGGCGAGACCGACCGTCCATGACGGACCCCGGAGAGTCGGGGCCGATCGGAACCGGTCCCGTGGAGCCGGCCGACGGGGAGGGGGAGCCGGCGGGGACCGCCTCCGGTTCCGGGAGTGCGCCCGCGGCAGCCGAACCCGAGACGCCGGCGGACGTCGCCGCGCTCGCGGACCGGATCGCGAGCGAAGTCGAGGGCGTCATCGTCGGCAAGCGCGACGCCGTCGAACACGTCCTCGTCGCGGTGTTGGCGCGCGGCCACCTCCTCGTCGAGGACGTCCCCGGCGTCGGGAAGACGACGCTTGCGAAGTCGGTCGCGCGCTCGGTCGGCGGCTCGTTCAAGCGCGTCCAGTTCACGCCGGACCTCCTCCCGTCCGACGTCACCGGTGTCGACGTGTTCAACCGTCGAACGGACGAGTTCGACTTCCAGCCCGGGCCGGTGTTCGCGAACGTCGTCCTCGGCGACGAGATCAACCGCGCGCCGCCGAAGACGCAGTCGGCGCTGCTGGAGGCGATGGAGGAAGGTCAGGTGACCACCGACGGGACCACCCGCGACCTGCCGGACCCATTCTGCGTGATCGCGACCCAAAATGACGTAGAGCCGGGGCAGACCTACGAGCTACCGGTCGCGGAGGTCGACCGCTTCACCAAGAAGATCCGGCTCGGCTACCCGGACACCGACGAGGAGGCGGCGATCCTCGGGCGGCTCGCGGGCGAGCACCCGGTCGACGCGGTAGAGCCGGTCGCGACGGTCGCGGACGTGCGGCGCGCCCGGGCGGTCGTCGGTGAGATCGAGGCCTCGGAGGCGGTCAGGGAGTACGTGGCCCGGCTCGCGGTGTTCACCCGCCGGAACGCCGAACTCGGGGCGAGTCCGCGCGGGAGCCTCGCGTTGATCCGGGCGTCGCAGGCCCGCGCCGCGCTCGACGGCCGCGGATACGTTATCCCCGACGACGTTCAGGCCGAGGCACCGACCGTACTCTCGCACCGCGTTCGGACCGCGTCCGGCGGGACGGACGGCGCGGCGGTCGTCGACGACGCGCTCGACCGGGTCCCGGTGGAGTGATCCGACCGTGACGACGAGTTCTCCTGGACCGACGGTGACCCGCCTCACGCGGACGCTGGCCTGTCACGCGGCGGGTCTCTCCCGTCACACACGCCGATGACGACGACGCTCACGCGCCGGGGACGCGTCGCCGGCGTCGCGGGGACCGTCGCGGCCGCCAGCGCAGTCCTCGCCGGCGGCCGCGCGCTCGACGCGGTCGTGCTCCCGGTCGCCGTGGCGCTCGCCGCCGGCTACGTTCAGGTGTCGCGCGTCGACGTGCCCTCGATGCGACACGTGACGCCGCCGGACGGCTTCGTCGGCGAGACGCGGGACGTCCGGCTGGAGTTCGGCTCCGGGACGGCGCGGGGCGACGACTCCGCAGCCTCCGGTGTCGCCTCGCACTCGTTCCTCGCAGACGTCCGCGTCCGCGTCGACGAGGGACTCGACGGCCCGACGACGCCGATCCGGGCGTCCGTCGGCACGGAGCCGGTCTCGTACCGCGTGACGTACCGCCGGCGCGGCAAGCGGACCCTCGGCCCGATAGATCTCACCGTCACCGACGTGTTCGGGCTGTTCGAGCGCGACCTCGCCGTCGACGAGACCGCCGCGGTGACCGTCTACCCGCCGCGCGACGCGATCCCGACCGGGTTCCGGCGGGCGCTACACGCGGCCGACGCGGTCGACGTGAGCCGGGAGCGCGAGGAGTTCGACCGGCTCCGGGAGTACACCCGCGGCGACGCGGTCCGCGACGTCCACTGGGCGACGACCGCCAAGCGCGACGAGATCGTCGTCAAGGAGTTCGCGGCCGAGACCGCCCGGAACCGAGTGACGATCGCGGGCGGAACGGTCGCCAGCGGCGGCGACGAACTCGTCGGGTTCGGGACCGCCGACCGCGGCGACGGCGCGGCCGACGACCGCTCTCCGAGCGCGGCGGCGGCCGACGGACTCGCGCGGGCGACCGTCAGCCTCGCGCTTGCGCTGCTCGACGACGGTGTCCCGGTCGAGGTGTCGCTTCCGGCCGGCC
>PXST01000053.1 GCA_003023405.1 Halobacteriales archaeon SW_8_68_21 | reverse complement strand
CGCGGCCGCCGATGGACCGTGGCTGGACGCGATAGCGGAGGGCGCGCCGGCCGCGACGGACGGGGGACAGGGGACGGCGGGCCGACCGGCGCTGGCGGTCCCGGCGGCCTACGAGGGCGTCGTTCACGGCGCGCTCTGCGTCGTCGCGGCCGACGACGACCCGGTCGAGGAGACCGAACGGCGGGCGCTCGCCGCGCTCGGCCGGTGTCTCGGCCGGGCGGTCACCGCGGACCGGTGGCGGGAACTGCTACACTCGGACGCGGTCACCGAGGTCGAGTTCCACACCGCCGACGAGCGGGCGTTCCTCGCGCGGGCGAGCGACCGGCTGGACTGCCGGATCGAACTATCTTCGACCGTCGACATCGACGACGACGCCTCCCGGGCGTACCTCTCCGTCGACGGTGCCCGGCCGCAGGACGTCGCGGCAGTCGTCGAGACCGCGACGGGCGTCTCCGACTTCCGGGTGATCGAAACCCGCGAGGGCGGCTGTTCGGCGTCGCTCCGTCTCGCCGGCGGCTCGCTTGTCCGGGCGCTCGTCGACCACGGCGCGACGGTCTGCGAGGCGACCGCCGCCGACGGGCGGGTCCGCGTCGTCGCCGACTTCCCGGAGGGGACGAACGTCAGACCGATCGCCGACGGCCTCCGCGAGCGGTTCGCCGACGTGCGACTCGCAAGCAAGGAGTCCGCCGCCCGGTCGCCGCGGGCGGAGTCGTCGCTGCGGGACGGGGTCGGCGACCGGTTCACGGATCGACAGTGGGCCGCGCTGTCCGCGGCGTACCACGGCGGCTACTTCGACTGGCCGCGCGGCAGCACCGCCGAGGAGGTGGCCGACGCGATGGGCGTCTCCTCCCCGACGTTCCACAATCACCTCCGGAAGGCGCAGCGCGCCCTGCTCGACGGCGTCTTCGAGGACGGGACGGAGCGGTCGGTCCGGGAGGGGGAAGAGCGCGGTCCGCGCTGACGGGTGACTGCGTCGCAACGTCCGTCGAAGGGGACTCGCCCGTCGGGGTCCGACGGCAGTCTCTCACAATTTTTCGTATTTAGCGTCAGCGTTTATATGTCGATGTCGGTTGAATACGACCGTATCATGACAGAGGGAGACAACCAACTGGAAGCGAGGCTGGCGGAACAAGAGGTGTTCGAGCCGTCGAAGTCGTTCGTCGAACAGGCGAACGTCTCCGACCCGGAGATATACGAGGAGTTCGAGGAGAACTGGCCCGAATGCTGGGAGGCGGCCGCCGACCTGCTGGAGTGGGAAACCGACTACGACCAGGTGCTCGACGACAGCGACCCGCCCTTCTACGAGTGGTTCACGGGCGGCGAGCTGAACGCGTCGGCGAACTGTCTCGACCGACACCTCGACGAGCGCGGCGACGAGGCCGCAATCGAGTGGGTCGGCGAGCCGGTCGACGAGGACGACCGCACGTACACGTACGAGGAACTCCACCGCGAGGTCAACGAGTTCGCGGCCGCCCTTCGGGAGCGGGGCGTCGAGGAGGACGATGTCGTCACGATGTACATGCCGATGATCCCGGAGCTACCGATCGCGATGCTGGCCTGTGCGCGCATCGGCGCGCCCCACAGCGTCGTGTTCGCCGGGTTCTCGGCAGACGCGCTCGCCACGCGGATGAACTCTGCGGAGTCGGAGTACCTCGTCACCTGCGACGGCTACTACCGCCGCGGCGACCCGCTCGACCACCTCGACAAGGCGAATCAGGGGCTCGCGGGCGTCGAACACGACACGACCACGGTCGTCGTCGACCGCCTTGGTCCGAACGGCGACGACTTCGGCCACGATCTCGGCGGCGATCAGGTCGACTACGGCGACCTCGTGGCCGAACACGAGGGCGCGGAGGTCGAGCCGGTCACGCGCGACGCCGAGGACATGCTGTTCCTGATGTACACCTCGGGGACGACGGGGAAGCCGAAGGGGGTGAAACACACGACCGGCGGCTACCTCTCGTGGGCGTCGTGGACCTCGCAGTCGGTCCTCGACATCGAGCCGGATGACACCTACTTCTGTTCGGCCGACATCGGCTGGATCACGGGCCACTCGTACATCGTCTACGGGCCGCTCTCGCTCGGGACGACGACGATGATGTACGAGGGGACGCCCGACCATCCGGAGCGCGACCGCCTCTGGGAGATCATCGAAGAGTACGAGGCGACCCAGCTGTACACCGCTCCGACGGCGATCCGGGCGTTCATGAAGTGGGGCGAGGAGTTCCCGGACCGCCACGACCTCTCCTCGCTGCGGCTGCTCGGCACAGTCGGTGAGCCGATCAACCCGCGCGCCTGGAAGTGGTACTACCGGCACATCGGCGACGAGGAGTGTCCCGTCGTCGACACGTGGTGGCAGACCGAGACGGGCGGGATGATGGTGACGACGCTACCCGGGGTGAAAGACATGAAACCCGGCGCTGCGGGACCGGCGCTGCCGGGACTCGACGTTCAGATCCTCGACACCTTCGGCGACGAGGTGGAGCCGGGCAAAGCCGGCTACCTCACGGTCCAGAAGCCGTGGCCGGGGATGCTCCGAACGCTGTACAACAACGACGAGCGCTACATCGACGAGTACTGGGCGGAGTACTCGGACACCGGCAGCGACGACCCCGACGACTGGGTGTACTTCCCGGAGGACGGGGCGAAGATCGACGACGACGGCTACATCACCGTCCTCGGGCGCGTCGATGACGTGCTTAACGTTTCCGGGCACCGGCTGGGGACAATGGAGATCGAGTCCGCCATCGTCGGCGTCGAGGGCGTCGCCGAGGCGGCCGTCGTCGGCGGGAACCACGACATCAAAGGCGAGGCCGTTTACGCGTACGTGACGACCGAGGACGGCTACGAGGGCACCGACGAACTCCGCGAGGCGATCGTCGCGGGCGTCGAGGACGCGATCGGTCCGATCGCGCGGCCCGAGCAGGTCGTGTTCACCCCGGACCTGCCGAAGACGCGCTCCGGGAAGATCATGCGTCGCCTGCTCGAAAACATCGCCGACGGCGAGGAACTCGGGAACACGAGCACGCTTCGGAACCCCGACATCGTCGAGGAGATCCAGCAGAAGGCCAACGCCGAGTAGTGCTCGGCGGCCCGTTTTCGATCAGTTCTGAACGCGACCATGACGGGCGACACGACGACGAACGTCACGAAAATACCACACAAAGCGCACACGCCAAAACATGACAGATAATACCTTACGCGAACGGGACGACGCGGCCACTGATGATGGTCGCGCAACTGGCGACGCGGCCACTGATGGTGGTCGCGCAACTGGCGACGCGGCCACCGACGGCGGCGTCGCGACCGGCGCGGCACAGACGCACAACGACACGGACTATCTCGGAGCGGAAGTGAACATCCTGAACCCGAGTACGCCGTACATGCGCGATCACCTCCGGATCGTCTGGACGGGCTTCGCGATCTGGGTCCTCGCGGTGTGGGGACCGGTGACCCTGACGAAGCTCACGCCCGGCGTGATGACACAGACGATGCCAATCTTACAGTTCCCGCTCCACTACTTCCTCGTGGCGTTCGGCGCGCCGACCAGCGCGCTAATCTTAGCCTTCTGGTACTCCCGGAGGCGGGACGCGCTCGACGAGAAGTACGGCATTGAGCACGGTGACACTGCGGCGACCGACGGAGGGGTCGACGAATGACGGCGGGTTCCCTTCTCCTCCAGAGCGAGCTCCTCCCCGAGGCGCTCGACATCTCGTTTAAGATCGGACCGGCGCTGCTCGTGATCGGGATGCTGGGGCTGTTCCTCACCATCGGGTTCGTCTTCCGCGTCGCGGACACCGACGACATGTGGGTCGCCGGCCGGTCCATCGGGAACGTGGAGAACGGAATGGCGATCGGCGCGAACTGGATGTCCGCCGCGTCGTACCTCGGAATGGCGGCGTCGATCGCGCTCGCTGGCTTCTACGGGCTGGTGTTCGTCGTCGGCTGGACGACGGGCTATTTCATCCTCCTCATCTTCCTCGCGGCGCAGCTGCGCCGGTTCGGGAAGTACACCGCGCCCGACTTCGTCGGCGACCGGTTCAACTCCGATACCGCGCGCGCCATCGCGGCGGTGACGACGTTCCTCATCGGCTTCGTCTACGCCATCGGGCAGGCGAAGGGGATGGCCTTGGTCGGTCTGTACATCTTCGGCGACTACGGCGGCCTGATCCCTGGTCTGGATGGGTACCAGGTGATGGTCGTCGCCATGATGGTCGTCACCGTCGGCTACCTGACGCTGTCCGGCATGCTGGGTGCCACGAAGAACCAGGCGGTCCAGTACGTCATCCTCATCTTCGCGTTCGTCGTGGGGCTGTTCGTCGTCGGCTACACGAACGGCTACTCCACGGTGCTGCCGCATCTGGAGTACGGCGCGCTGATCAGCCAGCTCGGCAGCGAGTTCTCCGAGCCGTTCGCCGGGTCGAGCTACTACCTCTGGGTCGCGACGACGTTCTCGCTCATCGTCGGCACCTGCGGGCTCCCGCACGTACTCGTCCGGTTCTACACGGTCGAGAGCGAGCGGACGGCCCGCTGGTCGACGGTGTGGGGCCTGTTTTTCATCTGTATCCTCTACTGGAGCGCGCCAGCGTTCGCGGCGTTCGGCACCGACCTCTACACGCAGACCGTCGGCGCGACGTACGGCGATCCCGGAATGTCGGGCGCGGCGAGCGAGGTCATCGTCGTACTGGCGGCGCAGCTGTCCGGGCTCCCGGACTGGTTCGTCGGCGTCGTCGCGGCGGGCGGTATTGCGGCGGCCATCGCGACGGTCGCCGGGCTGTTCATCGCCGGCTCGTCGGCGATCAGCCACGACATCTACACGAACATCATCAACGAGGACGCGACACAGCGCCAGCAGATCCTCGTCGGTCGCCTCTCGATCGTCGCGCTGGGCGCGCTGACGACCCTGGCCGCGCTGAACCCCGCGTCGTCCATCGCGGCGCTCGTGGGCTACGCGTTCTCGCTCGCCGGCTCCGTGCTGTTCCCGATGTTCTTCCTCGGCATGTGGTGGGAGAACGCCAACCGGCAGGGCGCGCTCGCCGGCATGACAACCGGGCTAACGCTCTGGTCGATCCCGATGATCAACCAGATCGTCCCAACGTACGTCGGCTCGCTAGAAGCGCCGCTGTCGGCCGGACTCGCGACGTGGATGCCGGCCATCGGCTCGGCGCTCATCACGCTCCCGGTCGTGTTCGTGGTCACCGTCGTCGTCTCGATGGCGACCGACGAGCCGTCGCTTGAGACGAAACGCATCGTCCGGCAGTGTCACAGCCCCGAGCCGATGGGGCAGCAGCAGACCGCCGAGGATGTCGTCGCTGCGGACGGCGGCGAGGACGTGGCGACGGACGGCGGCCGCGCAGTTGACGACGCGGACACGGAAGAGTGATCCATGTACGAACGCATCCTCGTCCCCACGGACGGCAGCGACGTCGCGGAGGCCGCGGTCGACCACGCGCTCGACCTAGCGGAGAAGTACGACGCCGAGGTCCACGCGTTGTACGTGGTCGACATCGACTCCGTGAACTTCAGCCTCGGCACCGAGCAGGTCGACCGGCTCAAGCAGGGCCGGTTCGACGAGATGGGCGAACTGAAGGAGCGGGCCGACGAGGCGACGGGTGCCGTCGCCGACAGCGCCGCCGAGCGCGGCGTCGACGCCGTTGAACACGTCTCCGGCGGTCGCCCGCACAAGGTGATCGGCAACTACGCCGAGGACCGCGACAGCGATCTCATCGTGATGGGTAGTCACGGTCGGGCCGGCGTGCGCCGCGCGCTGCTCGGCAGCGTCACCGAGCGCACCCTGCGGTCGACGCACGTCCCCGTCCTCGTCGTGGACTACCTCGAAGGAGACTGACCCGTTGCGCCGCGGTCGCGGCCGATCGCCGACCCGCCCCGTCGCGCGGTCGACACCACGCGATTCCACAACACCGACGTAACCCCACACACTTCATGCCCGACTCGGACGCCACGGAGCCGCCGGACGACGAACCGACCGACCCGACCGTCGCCGACCGCGCCCGAACCATGCTCAGCGAGAACGGCACCGGAATGTTACGGGACCTGCTGTTCGCGGTCGCGTGGGTCGGTCTCGCGTCGGTGATTTACGACCTCCGCTTCGTCACGGCCCCGCAGTGGGTGCTGTACATGTTCATGCTCGCGGGGATCCCGGCGTACTTCGGCTTCTTCATCTCGCTGGAGATGGCGAAAGAACGCAGCGCGCGTTAACTCGGAGTCCGCTTTTCGGTTCGGTCGATCAGTCGGCGAGATCGCGGATGTCAGAGACGTCGAGCAGCCGCTCGCCCGGGTCCAACGCCGCGCGGTACGCCGCGCGCGCGACGGTGCCGACGGCGAGCGGTCGCAACTCGCCGAGCCGCGACGCGAGCGGCGGCGCGCTCGCGACGAACCGGAGGACGCGGTCGGCGACGCCCGGGAGGTGCGGCTGTCCCTCGCCGTACACCGGTCCCGGCCGGAGGACGACGGCGTCGAGGTCGAGGTCGGCTATCGAGGCCTCCACGCGGCGCTTGGCCGTCAGGTGAGCGTTTCTGACGCCGGGGGGGTTCGCGGCCGCCGAGAGGAAGACGAAGCCGTCGACGCCGGCGCGCTCGGCCTCCAGAGCCGTGAGGACGCCCGCGTCGAGGCGGTCGCGCCACGCGTTCGGCCGAAAGAGGTCGGCGCTCGTCCACGAGACGGCCTCTGCCCACTCCTCGCCGACGTCGGGGCGACCGCCCCGCGACACGCTGCGGACTTCGTGGCCGTCGCGGACGGCGAACCGACAGACGTCGCGTCCGATGAAGCCGCTGCCGCCGACGACGAGGAGGGTCGACATACGCGAGCGTACGCGCCGAGTCATCTTGTGGCTTCGGGACGGCGGCGGAAAAGGACAGTCGGCGCGCGGTCAGCGCCGGAGGAACCCGAAGAGCGCGTAGTCGCGGTCGGGGTCGTACCGCCGGAACAGCAGGCTGTTCGTCAACACCGACACCGACGAGAACGCCATCGCGCCGGCCGCGAGGACGGGTTGGAGCAGCCCGAGCGACGCGAGCGGGATCATCGCTGTGTTGTAGCCGAGCGCCCACACGAGGTTCTGTTTGATTTTCCGGAGCGTCGCGTCCGAGACGCGGATCGCCTTCACCACGTCGAGCGGGTCGTCCCGCATCAGCGTTACGTCGGCGGCCTCGATGGCCACGTCGGTCCCGGAGCCGATGGCGGTGCCGACGTACGCGACCGCGAGCGCCGGGGCGTCGTTGACGCCGTCGCCGACCATCATCGCTCGGCGACCGTCCGACTGGATCGACTCGACGGCGTCGGACTTGTCCTCGGGGAGGACCCCGGCGCGGACGTTCTCGGGGTCGATGCCGACCCGCTCGGCGACCGCGCGGGCCGTGCGCTCGTTGTCGCCCGTGATCATCATTACGTCGACGCCGCGCTCGCGCAGTTGGCTCACCGCCTCCGCCGCGCTCGGTTTCACCGTGTCTGCGTCGGCGACGACGCCGAGGAGCTCTCCCCCGTCAGCGTCGGCGCGGACCCGTGCGACGAGCATCGCGGTCTTCCCCTCGCGTTCGAGCCGTTCCATCGTCTCCGCGGCGGGCGAGGAGTCGATCCCCGCGTCCCGCAGCAGCTTCCGGTTGCCGACGAGGATTTCGTCACCGTCCACGGTCGCTCTCACGCCGTGTCCGGGGACGTTCTCGAACGACTCCGGGTCGGAGAGGTCAAGGCCACGCTCCTCCGCCCCGTCGACGACGGCGCGGGCGAGCGGGTGTTCGCTGCCGCGCTCCGCGCTCGCGGCAAGTCGGAGCACCTCGTCGTCGGTCTCTGCGCCAACCGCCGCGTCCTCGCCCGCGGTGTCGCTCCCCGTCACGTCTCCGGTCGTCGCGTCGTCGCCCTCCGCGACCGCGCCACCGTCGGGGGCGGCGTCGCCCTCGGGACCGACCGCGACTACGTCCCTGAGTTCCATCTCGCCGCGCGTGAGCGTCCCGGTCTTGTCGAAGACGACGGTGTCGACGTTCTTCGCGCGTTCGAGGACGTCGCCGCCCTTGAACAGGACGCCGCGTTGCGCCCCGATGGTGGTCCCGACCATTGTCGCGGCCGGGGTCGCGAGGCCGAGCGCGCAGGGACACGCGATCAGGACTGAAGAGGCGAAGACGACGACCGCGAACTCGAACACCGAGACGGTGCCGCCGACCGGCGCGGGACCGCCGGCGACCTGTCCCCACAGCGGGAGCCGGTCGACGAACGCCGCGAGCATCTCGGGGAAGGCGAACCAGACGACCCCCCACAGCAGGGCGTTCGCGATGACCGCCGGGACGAAATATGCGGAGATGCGGTCCGCGAGGTTCTGGATGTCGGGCTGGCGCGACTGGGCCTCCTTCACCGTCTGGACGATCTGCTGGAGAGCGGTGTCCGCGCCGACCTTCGTGGCCTCGACGACGAGGAGCCCGTTCTCGTTTATCGTCGAGCCGACGACCTCGTCGCCCTCCGTCTTCTCGACGGGGACGGACTCGCCGGTCACCATCGACTCGTCGACGGCGGACTGGCCTTCGACGACGACGCCGTCGGTCGGGACCTGCTCGCCCGGCCGGATCTTCAGCCGGTCGCCGACCGCGACCTCGTCGATCGGGACCTCCTCCTCGTCGCCGTCCTCGTTAACGCGAACGGCGGTGTCGGCCTCCATCTCCAACAGCTTCCGGAGCGCCTCCCCGGCCTGCCCCTTCGACCGAACTTCGAGGTAGTTGCCGAGCGTAATGAAGACGAGGATGAGCGCCGCCGTGTCGAAGTAGACGCCCCCGGCGATCAGATCGAGGAGGACCGCGACGGAGTAGACGTACGCGGTCGTGGAGCCCAAAGCGATCAGCACGTCCATGTTGGCGCGCCCGTTCGTGACGAGCGCCTTGTAGGAGTTGGCGTAGAACGGCCGGCCGAGGACGACCTGTACCGGCGTCGCGAGCGCGAACGCGACCCAGTGGATTCCGACGCCGAAGACCCGGTCCGGAACGACCGCACCCCCGAGGAGGAGGGCGTCGATCAGGAAGAAAAGCAGCGGCGCGGAGAGCGCGGCTCCGAACAGCGTCAGCCGGCGCTGCTTGCGGATCTCGGCGTTCCGGGCGGCGTCGCGTGCGCTCTCGTCGGAGCCGTCCCCCGTCGAGTGGGAGTCGTCGCCATCACCGCTGCCGTCCTCGCGGACCGGCGAGTACCCCGCGCCCTCGACGGCGTCGTACAGCGCCGAAAGTGAGGTCTCGGCGGGGTCGTACCGCACCTGCGCCTCGTCGGTGGCGTAGTTCACGTCGGCGTCGATGACCCCCTCGATGGCTTCGAGGGCGTCGCGGTTGGCGTCCGCGCAGTTCGCACAGCTCATGTCGGTGATCGCCACGGTCGCCGTCTTGGAGACCGCGCCGTAACCCGCGTCCTCGATCGCCTCGTAGATCGCGGCGAGCGAGGTCCGGTCCGGGTCGTACTCGACGCTCGCCTCGTCGGTGGCGTAGTTCGCGTCCGCCCGCGAGACCCCGTCGAGCGACTCCACGGCGTCGCCGACGGTCGCCGAGCAGTTGGCGCAGCTCATCCCCGTGATGTCGAGGTGGGTTGTTCTGGTGCTCACGTCGTGTTGTACTACGGGGTACTGCCTTAGTTCGTTTTCCCATTCGGAAGCAAAGTCTGAGACGGGTCGAAATTTGGAATCGAAAGCGATCGGCGGGGATCCGCCGAATTTAATTTGCGGTTCCACGTCCTGTCCGGCGCACGCAACACTTATGCCCACGTCGGGAGACAATCGAATTGCGATGGCGACAGGTAAGGTCGACTTCTTCAACGACACCGGCGGCTACGGATTCATCGAGACTGACGACGCTGACGAGGACGTGTTCTTCCACATGGAAGACGTCGGCGGCCCGGACCTCGAGGAGGGACAGGAGGTAGAGTTCGAGATCGAGGAGGCGGACAAGGGTCCGCGCGCGACGAACCTCACTCGGCTGTAACTCGTCCGGCGGTATCCGCTACCGGCAGACTCGGACAGCTCTCGAAACGCGTTCCGCGTATATTCACGCTCCGAGCGACCCCGCTGCCGTTTTGGTCGGCGAGCGCCGATCGCCGTCCATGGCGGGTGACGATACTCACGGGGTCTCGGAGGATGACGACGCTCGCGGGGTCTTAGACGGTGATGACGCTCGTGTGGTCCTAGACGGTGACGACGCTCGTGGGGTCCTAGACGGTGACGACGCTCGCGGGGTCCCGGACGACCTCGACGCGTTTCTCGCCGAGAACCTCGACCGCTACCCCGAGACGCGGGGCGTCCTCCCCGAGCGGCTCGACGAGTTCGGCGAGACGTACCGGTCGCAGGGACATCTGACCCGGGACCAACTGTACCCGCGCGGTCGACGGCGACTTCTCGACGGTCCACCTGATCACGGGACTCGCCGGGTTCAAAGCGCCGACCGCGTCGTGCGTGGCCGCCGCGCTCGACGGCGACCGACACGCAGTCGTCGACACCCGCGTCTGGGCCTCGTTGGAACGGTTGGGCCACCTCGACGGGCGCAAGGAGTCGTTCGACGCCGCCGACTACGTCGCGATGATCGAGCCGATCCGCGAGATCGCCGCCGAGACCGATCACCGCGCGGTCGACGTGGGGTACGCGCTGTTCGCGCACGACGCGCACGTCCGGGAGGGGACGCTCCACTGAGAGGGTCGACCGCGCGGGTCCGCGTTAGAGCGGGAACTCGACGCCGGTCGCCTCGGTCGAGTACTCCCAGAGCTTCCGGGCGTCCTCGCGGTCGTAGGAGGAATCGTTCGAGCGGCCGACGGTCGGGTGCCCGCGCATATTCATCAGGCCGCCCGGCTCGACGTACGCGCCGCCGTCGACGTCGGCCGTCGCGGCGTACAGCATGGGTTCGACGCCGATCTCGGGGTCCTGTCCGAGGACGGCGTTCGCGGTCTTCATCCCGACTTTCATGAGGGGGTTCCCGCTCTCCGCGGCGGTCCGCATCTGGAGGTTCGTGTCGGTGTAGCCGGGGTGGCAGGCGACGCTGTAGACCCCGGTCACCCCCTCGGAGCTGTCGAGACGCCGCTGGAGCTCGTAGGCGAAGAGCAGGTTCGACAGCTTGCTGCGCCCGTACGCCTTCCACTTGCCGTAGGACCGCTCCCAGTTGAGGTCGGTGAAGTCCATCTCGCCCTGCTCGTGAGCGCCGGACGACTGGGTGACGACGCGTGCGTCGCCGGACGGCGTCCGGCTGTCAGCGGCGCTGCGCGCCGAACCGTCCCCTCCGATTCCCTCGGCGGCGTCGAGGAGGGGAAGGAGACGGCCGGTGAGCGCGAAGTGGCCGAGGTGGTTGACGCCGAACTGCGTCTCGAATCCGTCCTCGGTCTCGCCCCGCGGGATCGCCATGACGCCCGCGTTGTTACACAGGATGTCGACCGCGTCGTAGTCGTCGGCGAGACCCTCGGCGAACGACGCCACGGAGTCGAGCGACGCGAGGTCACACTCGCGCACGTCGAGTTCGCCGCCGACCTCGCCGCCCGCGTCGGCGCGGATCTCGGCGGCCGCCTTCGCGGCGCGCTCGACGCTCCGACACGCCATCACGACGGTCGCGCCGCGCGCGGCGAACGCGCGGGTCCCCTCGAAGCCGAGCCCGCTGTTTGCGCCGGTGACGACGACCGTCTTCCCGTCCAGTCGTGGCACGTCGTCGGCTGTCCAGTCGGTCATGTCCGGATGGTGTGGCGTCACGGTGAGAAACCTGTCGGCCGGATCGGAGGTCGCCGGCGCGTGGGAGACGCTCCCGAACGAGGCGACGAGACGCCGTCTGACGCGGATATCCACTTTCAGTTCGCCGCCGGTGCGTTTTTAGGTGCCTCGGTGGAAAGGACGGACACCGAATGACGTCCTTCCAGTCGACGATCGGCGACGAGGAGGGGATCGCGGAGGAGCTGGCCGAGGGCCAGCGCGAGATCTCCATCGCCGAGTTCTTCGAGAAGAACAAGCACATGCTCGGGTTCGACTCGGGCGCTCGCGGGCTCGTCACCGCGGTCAAGGAGGCGGTCGACAACGCCCTCGACGCGACCGAAGAGGCCGGCGTCCTCCCAGACATCTACGTCGAGATCGAGGAGCTGGGCGACTACTACCGGCTCGTCATTGAGGACAACGGGCCGGGCATCACCAAAGAACAGCTTCCAAAGGTTTTCGGGAAGCTACTGTATGGTTCAAGGTTCCACAGTCGTGAACAAAACCGCGGTCAACAGGGAATCGGCATCTCGGCGGCAGTACTGTACTCTCAGTTGACTTCCGGCCAGCCCGCGAAGATCACTTCGCGGCCGAAGGGGCAGTCGCGGGCGCAGTACTTCGAACTGATCATCGACACGGACACGAACGAGCCGGAGATCCAGGCCGACGAGGAGACGACGTGGGACCGCCCGCACGGCACCCGGATCGAGCTGGAGATGGAGGCGAACATGCGCGCCCGCCAGCAGCTCCACGACTACGTGAAACACACCGCAGTCGTCAATCCCCACGCGCGGATCGAACTGCGCGAGCCGGGGCTCGACGAGCCGCTGAAGTTCGAGCGCGCGACGGACGAGCTGCCGGCGGAGACGAAGGAGATCCGGCCGCACCCCCACGGCGTCGAACTCGGGTCGCTTATCAAGATGCTGGAGGCGACCGAGTCGTACTCCGTCTCTGGGTTCCTCCAGGGGGAGTTCACGCGCGTCGGAAAAAAGACCGCCGACGGCGTCATCGACAACTTCCGCGACGTGTACTACGGCCGCGAGCTGTCGTGGTCCCCGCCACGCGCCCACGACGACCGCGACATCGCGACCGCGGTCGCGGAGGCGGTCGCCAACAAGGGCACGGAGGCGACGACCGTCTTCGCGGAGGGCGTCGCCGAGACCGTGTCGAACAGCGACCGGCTCTCTCGGTCCGAACTCGTGGCGACCGTCGACGAACTCGCGGAGACCGTCGAGGACGACACAGGCAAGACGTTCGGCGGCACCGTCCGCGACAACGCGGTCGACGCCGCGTGGCGAGTGGTCACCGGGGTCGATGCGGAAGACGAGACCGGAGACTCGGTTGAGGGCGACGACGGTGCCGACGAGTCCCCGCTCGTCCCGGACATCTACGCTCTGGTCGACGACGCGACGTCGACCCGGAAGGACGACGCCGCGATTCAGGCGATGGCCGAGGCGCTGGCCCGCCGGTTCGAGAACCTCGACGGCGACGCGTTCCGGGTCACTCTCGACGACCTCGAACGGCTCGTCGTCGATGCGGCGTCGTTCGTCGCAGAGCAGCGCGACGCGACGTTCGGCGAGACCGCCCGCGAGAACGTCGTCGAGGCGTTCTGGTCGCGGGCGCGGACGGTCCCGGACGACCCGCCGAAGGTCAAGTCCATCGCCGGGAGCCGCGACGCGGCCGCCGACCTACTGGAGGCGATGCGGACGACGGACATCCTCGCGCCGCCGACCGACTGCCTCGCGCCGATCACGGAGGAACTGGTCGAGGCGGGGCTTCGCAAGGAGTACGACGCCGACTTCTACGCGGCCGCGACCCGGGACGCAGAGGTCCACGGCGGCGACCCGTTCATCGTCGAGGCCGGCATCGCCTACGGCGGGGAGATTCCGTCTGAGGGGTCGGTCGAACTGTTGCGGTTCGCAAACCGCGTCCCGCTCGTCTACCAGCGCGGCGCGTGCGCGACGACGGACGTGATCAAGTCGATCGGCTGGCGGAACTACGGGCTCGACCAGCCCGGCGGCTCCGGGATGCCGAACGGGCCGGCCGTCATCAGCATCCACGTCGCCTCGACCAACGTCCCGTTCACGAGCGAGTCGAAGGACGCACTCGCGAACGTCCCGGCGATCGAAGACGAGATCGAACTGGCGGTCCGCGAGGCGTCCCGCGAGCTGAAGTCGTTCCTCAACAAGCGGCGCTCGATGCAGCAGCGTCGGGAGAAACAGGACGTACTCGGCAAGATCCTCCCGGAGATGGCCGACAAGGTCTCGGAGGTGACGGGCCGGTCGCGACCCGACATCGACGGGGCCTTGGCGCGGATCATGAACAACGTCAGCGTCGAGCGCGAGGTGAACGGTGAGACGGTAACGCTGGTGGTCGAGAACCACTCGGACGTGAACGAACAGCTGGAGGTCACGGAGATTGTCTCGACGGAGCCGACGGACCTCTCCGACGGGACGGCCGTGGACATGGACGGCGAGTGGTTCGTCCAGTGGAAGCCCGAGGTGTCCTCGGGCGACGAGCGGGAACTGACGTACGCGGTCGACGGCGACGCCGACTTCGAGGTCAGCGTCGGCGGCGTGGAGACGGAGAAACTGACGGTGAACGCCTGAATGACGACCGAAAGCGACGCACGAGACGAGCTGATCGACTTGGCGGCCGACTTCTACGACCAGTTCGCGGAGGGGACGATCCCGGAGCTGATGCTCCCGACGCGGACGAAGAGCAACATCGAGTACGACGAGGAGAGCGGCGTCTGGACCTACGGCGACCGCACCTCGACGCGCAGCGCCAACTCCGTCCGCGGGGCGCGCAAGCTGTTGAAGGCGGCGTACACGATCGAGTTCCTCGCGGACCAGCTGGACGACGACCGCTCGTCCACGCTGCGTGAGCTGTACTACCTCTCAGAGTCGTGGGACAACGACGAGGCGCAGTTCTCCTCGCAGGACGAGTCAAACGACCTCGTGGAGGACTTAGAGATCGTCACGGGCGTCACCCGCGAGGACTTCCACATGCGGCCCGAAGAGTCCGGCGCGAAGGTGATGGGGCCGCTTGAGATCCGCGAACAGACCAACCGCGGCGACCGCGAGATCCACTGTCAGCTCGACGTGGGGCAGGGCGGCTATCAGATCCCCAACAACCCGGACACCATCGAGTTCCTCGACAACGACGCCGAGTTCGTCCTCTGTGTCGAGACCGGCGGCATGCGCGACCGACTCGTCGAGAACGGGTTCGACGAGGAACACGACGCCTTGGTCGTCCACCTCGGTGGCCAGCCCGCCCGCGCCACGCGCCGGCTGACGAAGCGCTTCCGCGACGAACTCGACCTCCCCGTGGTGGTGTTCACCGACGGTGACCCGTGGTCGTACCGGATCTACGGCTCCGTCGCGTACGGGTCGATCAAGTCCGCGCACCTCTCGAAGTACCTCGCGACACCGGAGGCGCGGTTCATCGGCATCCAGCCGGAGGACATCGTGGAGTACGACCTCCCGAGCGACCCGCTCGCCGACTCCGACATCAACGCCCTCGAATCGGAGCTGGAGGACCCGCGCTTCCAGACCGACTACTGGGAAGAACAGATCGAACTCCAGCTCGACATCGGCAAGAAGTCCGAACAGCAGTCGCTGGCGAGCCGCGGCCTCGACTTCGTCACCGACACGTACCTCCCCGAGCGGCTCGGCGAGATGGGCGTGTTGTAGAGAAGACCCCCAGATCACCGGCGGTGGCGCGCGCCTCCGAGCGGCCATTTCTAAACGACCGCGAGTAGCGAGGGACCGATAGTGGTCGTCTCAGAGATTGAAAGGATAGATCGGACGGGTACATAGTATAATTAGATATTTGTATAGGCTCTATCGTTCAGTTTGAAGGCGTTATAGAGTATATATTGAATTAGTGATGTATGTTCCTCTAGGACAAAATATTGGATATTAGAGGTACTAAA
>PXST01000052.1 GCA_003023405.1 Halobacteriales archaeon SW_8_68_21 | reverse complement strand
CCCACGACGGTCGACATCGAACACCGTCCGCACGCCTCTGTCTGGATCTCTTCGTCTGACATGGTATCTATACCGAACGATCGTACCCAAAGGACTTAAAATCTGGAGTCGACGCCGTTACCGTGGGTATTCGACGAGTGACGCCGACTCCAGGACCGAGCGACGTCGCCCCGACGAGTTTTTCACCCACTCCGTGGAATGAGTTCACATGGGATACCGCGTCGTCGACGTCGGCTCGGTCGACCCCGAACCGGACCGCCCCTGCGAGTGTCGGAAGCTCTCGGAGCCCGGCGAGCTCGACGCCGCGGCGATCAACCGCTTCCGCGCCGAGCCGGGTGAACAGCTCCCGCTCGCGTACCACTTCCACGAGACCCAACAGGAGGCGTTCTACGTCCTCGACGGAACGCTCGCCGTCGAGACGCCCGACCGGACCTACGAGGTTCCGGCCGACGGCCTGTTCGTGGTCGATCCCGAGAGCCCGCAGCGCGCGCACAACCCGGCCGACGCCGACGCGCCCGTGACGGTGCTGGCAATCGGCACGCCGCCGGCCGACGGCGACGCCGTCGCGTACGACCCGGCCGATGAGTGAGGGTGTCGGGCCGGACGGGGGAGGCGACCGCCGCGACCCCGAGGAGCTGCCGGCGGAGATCCGCGAGGCTGTGCCGGACTACGACGACGAGTACCTCGACCGTGTCTCCGACCGGCTGATGTACAGCTACGACCTCGACCGCGACATCGTCGTTCACGGTGAGCGGTTCGAGTTCGCCGGAACGATGCGGATGCGGAACCAGAAGCAGTTCTTCCACCCCGCCCTGAGCTACGCGGACCACGATGTCATGGAGCATCTGTTCGCGCGTCGGGTCGCCGGTCCGACGGTCGGGGAGCTGGAGCGGCTCGTCGACCTCGGCCACGCGGTCGCGGACGAGCGGATCACGCCGAACGAGGAGCACTACGGCACCGACATCACCTTCGTGCTCGTCGCGGACCGGATCTCCGAGGAGGTCGCGGCGTTCGTCGACGGGTTCCGAGACCGGACGCTGCTGAAGTTCGGCTACTACGGTCGCTATGAGATGAACCTGATCGTCGTCGCCCCTGACCGAGAGGTGATCGTCGACAGCGAGGCCGCGGGGGTCACCGACGCCTTCCGGATGTGGGAGGCGGTCGAGAAACCGGACGAGGGGCTCTTCTCCCGTTTCGCGAGGCGGTTCTGGCGGTGAGCGACCCCGGAGACGCCGCCCCGGGTCCGACGCGACGTGCGTTCCTCGGCGCGACGGCCGCCACGGCAGCGACGGCCGGATGTAGCCTGCTCCCGGAGGAACAGGAACCGATCGAGGCGAGCGCGGACGCCCCGACGTTTCTCCCGGAAGCGGTCGCGTCGGCCCACGGCTACGCGGAGACGATCGCCGAGGAGACGACGCTTTCGGTCTCAGTGACCGTCGACCTGTCCGGCGACGTCCAGATATCGAACACCCGCGAGGTGATCGCCGACGTGTATCGCCGCGGCTACGCCGCCAACGGGCGGCGGTTCGGCGTCGTTACCGCGCCGGCGGTGGCGGTCATCGAGCAGCCCGAGGTCGTCCGCGACCCGGTCGCCGCGCTGTCGGACGCGCGCTCGGTCGAGCTGGCGTCCGGTATCGACGCCTCGGGCGTCGGTGACCGGGCGGAGTCCCGTTCGCTGACGGTCCTCGGGAACGACGTCACCGGCGAGACGACGACGGCGACCGTCGACGGAGGGGCGGTCGAGCTGGAGCGCGTCCGGGTCCGGGCCGGGAGCGACGCCGTCACGGCGATCGCCGTGACGCCCGACGGCACCGACGGTGACGCGCCGTTCGGCGAACTCTCGCGCGACGCCTGAGCCTCCGCTCTCGCTTCCGGCTCGACCGAGACGGGACTTCCGCGTTCGGTCGCCGGACGGCTACCCCGCTTTTTGATCGAGAATAAAAAGAGCCGCTCCCGCGGACGCGCTCAGTCGTCGCCGGGCTCGACGGCGACGCCGCCCGTGTCGCGGACCGACCGGATGTTATCGTATCCCATCTTGACCAGCGACAGCGCGATGTAGATGAGTACGATCGCCAGCACCATCTGGACCACCGACGAGGCGATCGAGCTGAACCCTTCCGCCCCTCCCTGGATGAGATTCTGGTACAGGTTGCTGTAGAACGCCAGCCAGGCAAGCCCGAGGACGGTGATCGTCGTCATGACCGCCATCGGCACGCCCGTCGAGACCAGCTGTTTGGAGTTGTCCCAGTTGGCCAGCCAGATGGTAGCGGTCAGTAGCGCCAGCGCGGCCAGCAGCTGGTTCGCGCCGCCGAACAGGGCCCACAGCGTCAGCCACTCGCCGGAGATGACCATCAGGTACGCCGGGATCGCCTGTACCAGCGGATTGGTGTATCGACCCCGAGCGAGACCGGCGAGCGTGGAGCCGCTCCCGCTCAAGTTCTCGAAGCCGCTCGCCGTCTCGCCGGCGGGGAGACCGACGATCTCCTCCATCATATAGCGACCGAGGCGGACGGCCGTGTCGGTCGAGGTGAGCAGGAAGCTCACGAGCACCAGCGCCATGAACGGTGCCCCGAATGACTGAGGCAGCCCGAAGCTGGTGAGGATGATGCCGCCGCCGGTCGCGAAGTTCGGCAGCGCAGCGCCGATGCCGCCGGCCGGGTCGGCGAACCCGGCGACCGCGAGCGTCGACAGCGCGACCGCGGCGAGTAGTCCCTCGCCGAGCATCCCGCCGTAGCCGATCAGCCGGGCGTCGGTCTCCTTGTCGAGCTGTTTGGCGGTCGTGCCCGAGGAGACCAGCGAGTGGAACCCGCTGATCGTCCCGCAGGCGATGGTAATGAACAGCAGGGGGAAAAGCGGCGCTAACCCTGCGCCTTCGACGCCCCAGAAGCCGTTGAACGCGCCCATCGAGTCGGCGATGACCAGCGGCTCCGCGGACGTGCCGAGAACCGTTCCGACGATGACCGCGAGCAGCGTGCCTCCGACGCCCGTGTACAGCAGGAACGACGAGAGGTAGTCGCGCGGCTGGAGCAGCGTCCACACCGGGAGCGCGCTCGCGATGCCGGCGTACAGCATGATGAACGGGACCCAGGCCGCCCGGTTCGGGTTCATCGCGGTGGCCGTGGAGCCGGGGAGCCACTGGCCGCTTCCCAGCCCGAGCGCGTCCGCGAGCACGAGCGTTCCCTGGGGGTGAGACGCTTCCGCGCCGGCCGGGTACGGGAACAGCGCGAACGGGAACTCGATCCCGACGTAGACGCCGGCGAAGACGCCGGCCACGAACAGCACCGTCCCCGGAATGAACGGGCCGTTCAGCTGGTACAGGTACACGCCGAACACGAGCGCGAGCCCGATGTAGATCGTGCTCGCGGTCGTCACCTGCGGGAACGCGTCGAAGACGATGGCCACCACGAGGGCGAACACCGCCACGACCAGGATGATCGTGAGGAACGCGAACCACAGCAGCATGCTCTTGCCGCGTTCGCCGACGTACTGGCCGATGATGTAGCCGATCGACTTCCCCTCGTGCCGGAGCGACCCCGACAGAGAGACGAAGTCGTGTACTGACCCCATCAGTGGGTTTCCGATCGCGATCCACACCAGGGCGGGGACCCACCCCCACACCGCGCCCGCCGTGATCGGACCGACGATCGGCGCGCCGCCGGCGATACTCGAGAAGTGGTGTCCGAGCAACACCGGCTTCTTCGACGGTACGTATTCCTGTCCGTCCTCGTACTTGTGTGCGGGCGTCTCGTTCTTCGCGTCGAGTTCGAGGAACTGCGAAAGGTACCGGGAGTACCCCATATACCCGAGCGTGAACGTGCTCAGCACCGCAACTGTAATCCATATTATGCTTGTCATTGTCTCCCTACCTCACCGTATCCATACGGTAAACCGCACTTAAACATTAGCTTCGATCATGAAACTCACCTCCGGACGACCGTTTATATCGTGTCTGCCGGTCGAGCGCACCCGCCCTCAGTCGCCCGCGCTCGCGACGGCGGTCGCCACGTCGAGTTCGGCCGCGACCTCGCCGAGGAGGTCTCCCTTCACTTCGCGCGTCCGCGACTCGATCTCCGCGACGAGCGGCGGACCGAACTCCTCTCGGACCTGTCGGATCCGGTCGCGTTCGGTCCCGACGCGGTCCCGGAGGTATCGCGCTCCGCGACCCGTCTCGTCGTCGTCCGGCGAGGGCGTGAGCTTGTTCGCGACGAGTCCGCGGACCGCGAGGTCCTTCTCGGCGAACTCCTCGATCGCGCGTCCGGTCTCGTTGACGGACAGCTGGTCCGGGTTCAACACGAGAAAGAACGCGGCGTCTTCACGGAGAGTACGCCCAGCGTACTCGAAGAACTCCTTGCGGCGCTGGAGCCGGTCGAGAACGGGGTCGCCGTCCATCACGCGGCGCGGTTCGACGTTGCCGATCGCCGCCTTCTCGAAGAGATCGATCGACTCCCGCCGCTTGTACATCAGCCGATCGATCCAGTCTTCGAGGAACTCTGGGAGACCCAGCAGCCGGAGCGTCGAGCCCGTCGGCGCGGTGTCGAAGACGACTCGGTCGTACGCGTCGCTCTCCTCGCGCATCACCTCGACGAAGGCGTCGAACAGCGCCGACTCGTATGCCCCGGGGGTTCCGTGAGCCATCTCCAGTTGTCGGTTGATCTCCGAGACCATCGCGGCGGAGACCTGTTCGGAGAGGCCCTCGCGGATCGACTGGAGGTGTCGCTGGACCTCCTCCTCCGGGTCGATCTCCATCGCGTCCAGCCCCTCGATTCCCCCGACCGGCTCGGGTTCGTCGCCGAACGACTGGTCGAACACGTCGGAGACGGAGTGGGCCGGGTCGGTCGAGACGACCAGCGTTCGCACTCCCGCGTCGGCGCACTTGCGGGCGTACGCACAGGAGACCGTCGTCTTGCCGACGCCGCCCTTTCCGCCGAAGAAGACGAACGGCTCGATGGAGGCTGCGGTCCGGGACCCGTTCGTCTCGTCGCTCGGGACCGTCATCAGAAGTGGTACTGCTGGCCCTTGCGTTCGAGGAGGCTCCCGCGGTCCCACAGCCGCCGCTCCCACGCCTCGAACTCGTCTTCGAGGAACGGGAGCAGCTCGGCGGTGTAGTAGGAGACGGGGGACGGCACGCCGAACGCGTCGGGAAAACACGCCAACATGAACGAGTCCTCAACGTCTTCCGCCTCCTTCTCGATCTTCTCGTACGCGGCGTGTGAAACCATCCCGTGATACAGCCCGCGGAACCACTCCTCTAGTGCGGCCCGGAACGTCTCGATTCGGTCGGCGACTGTCATTGTCTCTCGTGACAGTCCCCCCGTGTTAAAAGCTGTCGCGGTCGTCCGTTCGGTCCGCCGGCGCGTTCTCGCCGCCGACATCCCGCAGGCCTCTCGTTAGCGCCCGTAGTACGCCAGTCAGGCGGAGCTCCCTTCCGGCAGTTCGCTCTGCGGTTCCTCGGTGTCGCCGGACTCGTCGTCGTCCAGCTCCGGCTGTTCGGACTCGCCCGGACTCGGACTGTGGATGTCGCTGTCGAGCGCCCCCCAGACGAGGTACAGCATCGCGGCGATCATCAGTACCGTCATTGACACGCCGATCAAAGCCACGGCGGAGACGGACACGACCATGCCGCGAGTTCGACGACCGCAGCCTATCAACGTATCGGCTCCGACCCGACCGCCGTCCCGTCGGCGACTCGCCTCGCTCTCGCCGGGCTTGAAGGGGGCTCGCGCCCATTGACAGACATGGACGATCCCGACGAGACCGACGACCGCATCCCGGTGACCGTACTCTCCGGGAGCCTCGGAGCCGGCAAGACGACGCTACTGAACCACCTGCTCGGGAACGCGGGCGACCGCGACGTCGCCGTCCTCGTCAACGACATGGGCGACGTAAACGTCGACGCCGAGCTGATCGCCGAGGGGTCGGCGATCGACCTCGACGACGGCGTCACGGAGCTCTCGAACGGCTGTATCTGCTGTGAGCTCCAGGACGACCTCGAGGCCGCCGTCGTCCGGCTGGCCGACGAGCGCGACTTCGACAACCTCGTCGTCGAGTCCTCCGGCATCTCCGAGCCCGCCCCCGTCGCCCGCCTGTTCACGACGGAGTCGAGGGCGGCCGCCCGCTACCGCGTGGACACGCTCGTGACCGTCCTCGACACGCGCCTGTTCCTCGACTGGTTCGGCGGCGAGGGGACGCCCGAGCGGGCGACCGCCGGAGACGACGACGAGCGTCCGCTGTCGGACCTGCTCGTCGAGCAGACCGAGGTGTCGAACCTCGTCCTGCTCAACAAGACGGACCTCTGTACGGACGCCGAGCCGGCGGAGGCCGAGGAGCTGGTTCGCGCGCTCCAGCCCGACGCGGAGACGGTCCGTACGGAATTTTCCGCGGTCGACCCGGACCGGATCTTCGACCGGCACCTCTTCGACGAGGCGGAGGTCGGCCACCTCCCCGGCTGGAAGCGCGCACTGGAGGACGGGGACGGTCACGGCGTGGCCGGGACCGATGACGGCCACGAAGGGGACGGGGACGGCCACGAGGGAGACGGGGACAGCCATCACGAGCATCGACACCCGGACGAGGTGTACGGCGTCAGCTCCTTTACCTACGAGGCGCGGCGACCGTTCCACCCGGAGCGGATCGCCGATGTCCTGCGGGACCTCCCCGACGGGGTCGTGCGCTCGAAGGGGACCCTGTGGATCGCCGGCGACGACTCCCGCCAACAGGTCGGACAGGCCGGTCCCTCCGTGCGCATCGAGGCGATCGGCCCGTGGATCGCGAGCCTTCCGGCCGTCGAACGCGACATGCTGCGTTCGAACCGACCGAACGTCGACTGGGACGACGAGCACGGCGACCGCCTGACGGAGTACGTCCTCATCGGGACGGCGTTCGGCGAGGACGCGCTCCGGGACCGACTTGACGCCGCGCTCGTGACCGACGACGAGTGGGAGGCCGCCGAAGAGGGAACGCTGGAGGCGGCCGACCGTTTCCCCGACGAGGGTGACGAGGTCCCGCTCCGGGAACCGTGAGGCCGCGTTCCGGACGGTAGCGGTCCGGGATCAACAGGCGCAGCCGCTCCCGCTCGCCCGCTCGAAGCGCATGGCCTCGCCGCAGTCCGGACACAGCGGGACGCCGTCACCGTCCCGGTCGAGCCCCTCCGCATCGACCTCGACGTCGCGGACGCGGCGTCCGCAGTCGTCACACCAGTACGACCCGTCCGAGCCGTCGTCTCCGCCCTCGCCGGGCGCGCGCTGCGTCGAACTCTCCAGTACGTCCGACACCGTGGCAAGAATTCTCATGAAAGACTGTTCCGTTTCTCCGATCATCATTCTCGTGGTGCTGTGCGAAGGTCGCGCACAGCCGCCTCGGAACGTCGACGACCGGAGCCGTCACACCGTCTCGACCAGCCCGTCGAGCGCGCGGCAGAGTTCGCCGCGGCGCTTCCAGGCGGCGATCCGGTCCGCGAAGGGGATCGGGGCGTTCAGCGCGACGATCGACCGGAACGTAACCCGCGACCCCTCGTCTTCAGCTTCGACGGTCAGCCACGTCTCCAAGTGGTCGAACGGGCCCGGCACGTCCTCGTCGTCGTCGACCGCGTACCGATACCCGTCCGACCGACGCTCGAACCGGAGGCGGAACCCGACGCCCGGCCCCGTGACGGTGACGAGCGTCGTCTCCTCGTCGACCGACGCCGCGTCGGCGACCGAGAAGCTCCGCTCCCACTCGACGATCCGCTCCGGGGAGAGGCCTCGGCGTACCACGGCGGGCGATTCCGGGACGAACCGGCTGGCTTCGACCTCGCGCATGCCTGAGACTGGCGGGGCTGACGGTGTCAAAGTAGCGGAAGGCTCAGACCCACGAGCACGATTCCGAGGCCGATCCCGGCGTACGCGAGGCGAGCGAACCGCGGCTCGACGGGGAGCGGCCCGGCGTCGACCGGGGGAGCCGACCGGACGAGTTGGCGGTACGCGACGAGCGCCACCGCGCAGAACCCGAGCGCGGACAGCGCGATCGACCACGCGAGCGACAGCCCGTACGCGAGCCCGTACAGCGGGCCGACGGACATCGCGAACATGAACGCGAGGCCGACGCACACGACGAACGGAACGGGGTCTATCGGGTCTCCCCGTCGGTTCCGGAGTCGGCGGTCGTCGCGTCGGCCCCGCTGGTCCATGGATCGACCGTGTCCCTCCAAGAACAAGAGCTAAGTGGCGGTCTCACGCGGTACGCAACATGAGCGACCGGCAGCGAGGGGTTCGAGACGGAATGGAGAGCTCCGAGGGCGACCCGAGAGTGGTGTTTCTCCTCGGCGTCGTCCTCTCCGCGGGGTTCGCGTGGACCGTCGTTTGGGGGCTCGACCTCCTCGGAGCGGTGGCGTTCAGCCTCGGCAACGTCGCCGCGGTCGCGCTGGTACTCTTCGCGCTCACGTACCTCGTCGCGATGCGATAGCCGCGTCCGCGCCCGCTCCGTCGACGCCGACGAACGATGCGTTCGGCGGGGTCCGCCACGCTTTAAGCGAACGCGGCCGTCCTCCCGACAATGACGATCGAAGATCGGGACGACGCGTACCTCATCACGCACGCGCTGGCGACGGACACCCTCTCGCAGCTGCGCGACGTCGAGACGGAGCAGGTCGCCTTCCGGAAGGGGCTGGTGAAGCTCGGCCGCATCTGCGGCTACGAGATCATCGACGGCGCGATGGAGACGGAGTACGTGCCCGTCGAGACCCCCTTGGAGGAGACGACCGGCGAGCGCGTGAAGGGACTCGACGACGTGGTGATAATCAACGTCCTCCGCGCCGCGACGCCGTTCGTCGAGGGACTCCTGAAGGCGTTCCCCCGCGCGAAACAGGGCGTCATCTCCGCCGGCCGCGACGAGGAGGCGGGAATGACGGAAGACGGCGAGTTCCCGATCACCATCGACTACGTGAAGCTCCCCGAGATCCGACCCGAGGACACCGTGATCGTCGCGGACCCGATGCTCGCGACGGGGTCAACGATGGTCGCCGTCCTCGACCACGTCCTCGCCGAGGCCGACGACTTCGAGGACCTGTTCGTGCTCTCCGCGGTCTCCGCGCCCGCCGGCCTCGTCCGTGTGAGCGAGGCGGTCCCGGAGGCCGACCTCCTGACGGTCGCCATCGACGACCGCCTCGACGACGACGGGTTCATCATCCCCGGCCTCGGTGACGCCGGTGACCGGGCGTTCCGGACGGTTTGAGGCACCGTGGTGCCGACCGTTCCCGCGACGTACTTTTAAGAGCCGCCCGCGCGACCGGTAGGATATGAGCGACGCGACGACGACCGAGCCCTGCGACGCCTGCGGCGAGCCGACGACGGACGCGCTCGCGCGCACCGTCCGGCTGAGCGTCGACCGGGCGAACATCGACACCCAGCGGCTCTGTCCCGACTGTTTTGCCGACTGGATCCAGCGGTATCAAGACCGGCTCGGCTCCGGCGACTCCGGAGCCGACGGCAGCTCCGAGATCATCGTCGACTGACGGGCGGCGGTCCCGGTCGCGGGAGCGACGACCACCGACGACGGCCGAACGCCTTTGTTTCGGCCGGCAACGTCCGTTCCGACCGCCCGGCTTAAGCCCCGCCGGGACGGAGTCTCACTCAATGGATCTCGCCATCGACGCCCCGGCTCCGGCGGCCCCCGACTGCGCCGACGACGGGACGTGGCTCGCCTGTATCGAGTGCGACGAGACGTTCGCGCCCTTCGAGGCGGTCCGGTACACCTGCGACGAGTGCGACGGCCTGCTCGAAGTGCGCTACGACGACCCGCCGACGTTCGACGAGTTCGGCTCCGGCGCGCCCTCCGAGGGGCCCGACCGCGGCGTCTGGCGCTACCGCGAGGCGCTCCCCTTCGACCTCGGCGTCACGCTCCCCGAGGGCGACACGCCGCTCCACCGCGTCCCCCGCATCGAGGAGGCGGTCGGCGTCGACGCGCTCCGGATCAAACACGAGGGGATGAACCCCACCGGCTCGTTCAAGGACCGCGGGATGACGGTCGGCGTCCGCGTCGCGAAGGAACTGGGCGTCGGTGCGCTCGCGTGCGCCTCCACCGGGAACACCTCTGCCGCGCTCGCCGCCTACGGCGGCCGCGGCGACATGCAGACGCTCGTGTTGCTCCCCGCGGGGAAGGTCGCCGCCGGGAAGGTCGCGCAGGCGAGCCTTCACGGGGCCCGCATCCTCGAGGTCGACGGCAACTTCGACGCCTGCCTCGACATCGTTCAGGAGCTGGCCGCGCGCGGCGAGGCGTACCTGCTCAACTCCCTGAACCCGTTCCGCCTGGAGGGCCAGAAGACGATCGGCTTCGAGATCCTAGAGGAGTGCTACGCCGACTACGGCGGCTTCCCGGACCGGATCGTCCTCCCCGTCGGCAACGCGGGCAACACCTCGGCGCTGTACAAGGGGTTCCGCGAACTCGTCCAGTCGGGCGCGCTCGACGCCGACGAGGTCCCCAAGCTGACCGGCGTTCAGGCGGACGGGGCCGCCCCGATGGTCGAGGCGATCGAGGAAGGGAACGACGAGATCCGCCGGTGGGAGGAGGTCGAGACCCGCGCGACCGCGATCCGCATCTCGCCGCCGAGGGCGTCGGCGTCGAGCCGGCCTCCGCCGCGAGCCTCGCCGGGCTGAAGAAGCTCCGGCGCTCCGGCGTCGTCGACGACGACGAACGCGTCGTCTGCCTGACGACCGGTCACCTCCTCAAGGACCCCGAGGCGGCCTACGAGGCGGGGGGAGAGCCGGAGCCGGTCCCGAACGACGTCGAGGCCGTCGTCGACCACCTGCGGGACTGAGGCGGTCACCGTCGCGGATCCGTGCGGACGCAATCTTTTACACACAAACACGTACACAAACTCGGGATGGGAACGAAGACGATCGGCGTTCGCGAGGAGGTGTACGAACGACTCCGCGATCGATCGACTGGCGAACGCGGCCGAGGACGACACCGAGGATACACGGTCGAGCGACGACGCGGACATCGACGGCCCGAGCGGCGACGCCGGAGGGCCGGCGTGACTCGGTACCTGCTCGACATGACGTTTCTGATCGACTATCTGGGGGGATCCGACGACGTCCGGCGGTTCCTCGAAGCACACGAGGAAGACGAGTTCGCGACGACCGCAATGAACTACAAGGAGGTCGCGGTCGGTCGACGCCTCGACGACTCGTTCGATCCGGAGCGGCTCGCGGCGGCGTTCGACTGGCTCGACATCGTCCCGATCGGGAGCGAGCACGCGCTCGCCGCGAGCGCCTTCGGGGCGAAACTGTACCGCTCCGACGACCACACGAGACGCGCCATCGACGCGGCCACCGCGGACCTGCTCATCGCCGGGGTCGCCGAGGCGGAAAGACTGACCGTCGTCACCCGGAACGTCGACGACTTCGAACCGTTCGTTTCGGTCGCGAGCTACTGACTACCGATCACTCCGCGTCGCGCTCGGCCGCGCCGTCGAGCGTTATGTCCGTCGCCTCGACGATCCGGTTGTCGCTCACCAGCTCCTCCATCGCCGCCTCGGGAACGTCCTGATCGAGGTTGTAGACGGTGAGCGCCTCGCCGCCCTGCGTCTCGCGGGCGTTGAACATCCCGGCGATGTTCACGTCGTGCTCGCCCAGTACGGTCCCAATGAGTCCGATGACGCCCGGCTCGTCGGTGTTGCGCGCGACGAGCATGTGCCCGTACGGGACCGCGTCGACGCGGAACCCGTCGATTCGGACGATGCGCGCGTCCTCGCCGGCGAACAGCGTCCCCTCGACCGCGATCTCGTCGTCGCCGTTGCGGACGGTGACGCGGACGAGGCTCTGGAAGTCGTCGGTCTGTCGCGTCTTCGACTCGGTGACTTCGATGCCGCGCTCCTCGGCGAGCCGCGGCGCGTTCACCGCGTTCACCTGCCACTCCAGCGGCTCGAAGACGCCCTTCAGCGCGCTCGCGGTGACGAGGTCGACGTCCTCCGCGGCGATGTCGCCCTCGTAGGTCGCCTCGACCTCGGTGATCCGGCCGTCGAGCAGCTGTGCAGTACCGGCTCGTCGTCGAACGCGGCGAGTACCGCCTCGGCGGTGTCGACCGCGACGTTCTCCTGGGCCGCCTCCGTCGACGCGCCGAGGTGCGGCGTGAGGACGACCTCCTCGACGTTGAGCAGCGGCGAGTCGGCGGGCAGCGGCTCCTCGGCGAACGAGTCGAGCGCAGCGCCCGCGAGGACCCCGTCGTCGACCGCCTTCGCGAGCGCCTCCTCGTCGACGATGCCGCCGCGGGCGCAGTTGATCAGGTAGCCGCCCTCCAGTTGGGCCAGCTCGTCCTCGCCGACCATCCCCTCGGTCTCGGGGAGCAGCGGCGTGTGGATCGTGGCGAAGTCGCCCCGCCCGAGCGCCTCGTGGAGGTCCTCGACGAGCTCGGCCCCGAGCCGTTCCGCGCGCTCCTCGGAGATGTACGGGTCGTAGACGACCAGATCCGTCCCGAGCGAGTCGAGCCGCTTTGCGACCTCCTGTCCGACGCGGCCGAGGCCGACGACGGCGAGCGTCTTGTTGTTCACCTCGGTGCCGAGGAACTCGCCTTTCGCCCACTCGCCGTCGACGAGGCGACCGTGCGCCTGCGGGATCGAGCGCGCGACGGCGAACGTCATCGCGACGGTGTGTTCGGCGGCGGCGCGGACGTTCCCGTCGGGCGCGTTCGCGACGATGACGCCGTGGTTGGTGGCGGCGTCGATGTCGATGTTGTCCACCCCGATGCCGGCGCGGCCGACGATGACGAGGTCGGGGGCGGCCTCAAAGACGGCCTCCGTGACCTCGGTTCCGGACCGCACGATCAGCGCGTTGGCGTCGGTGACGGCGTCGAGCAACTCGTCGCCCTCGCTCTCGTAGTCCGTCTCGACCTCGTGGCCGGCGTCTCGGAGTCGGTCCAACCCCGCGTCCGCGACGGGGTCGGTCACGAGTACCTTCATGAGCGTATCCACCGGCGGCGCGGGGTTAACGCTTTCCGAATCGCCGTTGTTTTGCCGCCCGAACGGATCCGCGTCCGTGGCTATATACGACTCATTTTTAAGTAAGAAATACGTATTTGTGGATCAAATTGCGGCCGCGACGGCGTGAGACGGCCGTCGGTCACCGCCGGTACGGTCTCTCGTGTGCGATGAGAGTTCTCCGGCGAACGCGGGTCCGTTCGCGTCAGTCGAGTCGGAACTCTTTGACCGTGTCGTACTCCGACCCGGACGGCGTCGGGGTCGACTCGATCAGCCGGATCTCGTCGACGGAGAACGTCCCGACCTCCGGGTCCTCGGCGTCGAGCGCGCGCCGGACCGCCTCGGCCCCGGTCGCGTTCTCGACGCGCGCCAGCGTGACGTGCGGCGTGAACGCGTGGTCGGCGGGGTCGACGCCGATCGCCGTCGTCTCCGCCTCCAGCGCCTCGTGGAGGGCGGTCAGTTCGGCGGCACCAGCGCCGACGCCGGCCCAGACGACCGAGACGTACTCGCGGCTCGGGAAAACGCCGAGCCCCCCGACCGCGCAGTCGAACGGGACGCTCCCGGCGCGGTCGACCGCGCGCTCGCCGGCGGCGACCACGTCGTCGATGGTGGGAGGAGCGTCGCCGTCGGCGGGCTCGTCGCCCACGTCGCCAACCTCGCCGCAGAACTTCAGCGTCACGTGCGCCTGCTCGGGATCGATCGGATTCACGCCGGAGGTGTCCGCAAACGGGGCCTGTGCCGCCGCGACGGCGGACGCAAGGGATTCCGGGAGGTCAACGGCGAAGAACGCGCGCATACGGCGTGGACGACCCCGATTCAAAAGTGGTCGACGGTGGCGACGCTCGCGACGGCTCGACCATACGATCGTGTTTCTGCTTATAAACCGATGGTGTAACCGAGACCGCCGAAGCCCCAGTCGCTCGCTACGACGAAGCTGCTGCCGAGGATACGACCGCCGAAGCCCCAGTCGCTCGGCTGTACGGTATTGGTGCTATTTATAAGTCGTTGAGAGACACGACCACCGCCGAAGCCCCAGTCGCGAGGACTCGCGCGGCTCGCTGCGCTCCTCACTCGGTCACTCACTTCGTTCGCTCCCTCGTTGTGGTGCTTGCGTCGCCGTGCTTCGCCCTCGCGACTGCCCCTTCGAGTCCCGCCCCG
>PXST01000051.1:48355-81852 GCA_003023405.1 Halobacteriales archaeon SW_8_68_21 | reverse complement strand
CCCGACTGGAGCTTCGGTGGTGTCCGTGTCGATCGGCGATTTATAAGCGGACGCGTACAGCCGAGCGACTGGGGCTTCGGTGGTGTCCGTGTCGATCGGCGATTTATAAGCGGACGCGTACAGCCGAGCGACTGGGGCTTCGGCGGTCGTGTCCGTAGAAGCGATTACGTCGCAACGGGCGGACAAAATAGCAGTCTCGTTCGGGTCGCAATCGCCGGCGTCCGGACTGTCCGTGGGGCGGGGGTCACCCCGAGACGCCGGTCACTTCCCCCAGAAGTTCTCGCGGCTGCCGAGTCGCTCGCGGTCCGGGCGGTCGCGGCGGTGGTCCTCGTCGTCCTCGTCGACCTCGCCATCGTCCGCGCCGGCCGCCTCGTCGTCGCCCTCCTCGTCGTCCGGGTCGTCGGGGAGGCGCTCGACCACGTCCCGTGCCGTCGCATGGCTGGATTTTACCCGGTGGATCCTGACATCGGCACGCGCCGGGGGCAGGAGGCCATCGACGAGGACGATGAAGCCGTCGTCGGTGCGGCCGACGCCGGCACCGCTCTCGTGGATGTCGTCGACCTCGACCGTGACGACCTCGCCGGGCTGGACCGGCTGCTGTTTCAGCTCGTAGATCGGCATGTCGTAGTGGTTACACCACTCCGCGCCGCCTTTGTTGCCGTAGTGTTGACACCCCATCCCCTCGATCCGTTCGTCGAAGCTGGGGCAGTCGTCGGCGAGTGGACAGTCCGCCATACCGTAGGGGAGACCGGCCGCCGTTGTAAACGTTTTCGACTCTCAGGCCAAAATTTGCGAAAACGGCCGATTCACGCGGCCGAGCGGCGGCTGATGAGAACGGGCCGGAACGCGCAGGCTGCGGGAAACGCGCAAACGGCCGGGAGCGCGTCGGGCGGGCCTCAGAGGAACTCGCGGACCTCGGAGTACCACATGTCGTGGTAGTCGACGGCGTCGATCGCCTCTGCGATATCGACCGCGATGGCGTGCCAGCAGCGCTCGGTGGGGTCCTCCGGGTCGAGGTTGTACGTCGCGTCCGCGCAGTCGCACTCGCCGTCCTCGATCACGTACTCGTCCTCGTGGCCGACGACGACGGTGAAATCGCGGTACTGTTTCACCCGGCTCTCGCCGACGGCCTCGATCGCGCGTTGCCCGCGGTCGCCGTGGGCTTCGACGACGGCCGCGGCGATCGGGCCGGTCAGCTCTTCGGCCTCCTCGATCGCGGCGCGCCAGTCGTCGACCGGCTCCATGTACCCCTCTTTTCGGGCGGTCGGTTAAATCCCGTCGGTCAGCTCGAACGGAGGGCGGCTCGTCCGGTCGCTCGTGTATTTGGATGAGTTCTCTACCCACGCGAACGCCGCCGAATCCCCGGCCGCTCGCTACGACGCAGTCACTGTTGAGGACAGTACTACCGAAGCCCCAGCCGCGAGGCGGTCGTACACTCGCTGCGGTCCTCACTCGGTCGCTATCGCTCCCTCGTTGCGGTCCTTACGTCGTCTACGACCGCCTCGCGGCTGCCCCTTCGAGTCCCGCCCCGCACCGCACCGCCCCGCACCTCACGCCTCCCCAGCCTCGTTGCTGGCACCCTCCGCTTCGCTCCGGGGCCAGCGACTCCCTCGCGCGACGCTGCTCGGCCGCGATGCGGCCTCGCAGGCGCGCGCCGACGGGAAAAGACGGCTTCTCGCGGCGTGTGACGTACTACTCCAGTACGATGAGCACGTCGCCCATGTCGACGCTGTCGCCCTCGCCGACGTGGACGCTCGCGACGGTGCCGCCGCGCTCGGCGACCACGTCGTTTTCCATCTTCATCGCTTCGAGGACACAGACCACGTCGCCGGCGGCGACCTCGTCGCCCTCCGCCACGTCGACCGACAGGATCGTCCCCTGCATCTCCGCGTCGATCGACTCACCGCCCTCGGCGACGTCGACGCCGCCGCCGTCGTCGCCGTCGTCGGACGTCGCCTGCGGGGGTCGCTGCTGGCCGCCCGCACCGCCCCCGCCGCTCTCCGGGACCGGGATGGCGGGCGCGCCGCGCTCCTCCAGTTCGACCTCGAAGCGCTTGCCGTTCACCTCGACGGTGAACTCGCGTTCGGTCACCTCCTCGTCGTCGTCGCCCGCGGACACCGACTCGGTGCCCCACTTCGCCTGCGCGTCGGCGACGCGCTCGGCGTCTAACTCCTCGTCAAGGTACTTCGTCGTGTGCGTGCCGTCGACGAAGCGCCGGTCGTCGAGCATGAGCCGGTGAAACGGGACGACCGTGACGACGCCTTCGAGGTCGTACTCGGCGAGCGCGCGCTTCGACCGCGCGAGACACTCCTCGCGGTTCGGGGCCCACACGATCAGCTTCGCGATCATCGAGTCGTAGTCGGTGACCAGCTCGTCGGCCTGTCGGAGCGCGTCGTCGACGCGCACGCCGATCCCGCCCGGCGGGTCGTACGTCTTTAATGACCCCTCGTTGGCGGGCTGGAAGTCGTTCGCGGCGTTCTCGGCGTTGATCCGGAACTCGATCGCGTGGCCCTCCAGCTCGACGTCGTCCTGCGAGACGGACATGCCCTCGGCGCTGGCGACCCGGAGCTGCTCTTTGACGATGTCGATTCCCGTCAGCTCCTCGGTGACGGTGTGTTCGACCTGAATTCGGGTGTTGACTTCGAGGAAGTAGAAGTTCGTCTCCGGACCGAGCGGCTCCGACGGGTCGCGCTCGGGGTCCTCCTCGACGAGGAATTCGACCGTGCCGGCGTTGGTGTAGTCGGCGGCGGCGACCCCCCGACGGGCGGCCTCGCCGATCTGCTCGCGCAGTTCGTCAGAAAGCGCCGGCGAGGGCCCCTCCTCGATCACCTTTTGATGGCGGCGCTGGAGCGAGCAATCGCGCTCGCCGAGGTGGACCACGTCGCTCTGGGAGACCGAGGCGTCGCCGTTCGCGTCCTCGCCGTCCGACCCCGCGGCCGGGTCGTCCGCGACGATTTGGACCTCGACGTGGCGGGGAGTCTTGAGGTAGCGTTCGAGGTACACCGAGTCGTTCGAGAAGTACGCCTCCCCCTCGCGTTTCGCCGATTCGAGCGCGTCAGCCGCCTCGTCAGCGCTCCCGACGACCTTCATCCCGCGACCGCCGCCGCCGCCCTCGGCCTTGATCGCGACGGGATAGCCGTACTCGTCGCCGAACTCGGTCACCGCCTCGACGTCGGTGACCGGCTCCGTCGTCCCAGGAACGATCGGGACGCCCGCGTCGTCCATCACGCGGCGCGCGTGGGTCTTCTCGCCGAGACGCTCCATCGCGCCGCTCGCGGGGCCGACCCACGTGATCCCGTCTGCGGCCTCGACGCGGGTCGCGAAGTCGGCGTTCTCCGCGAGGAAGCCGTAGCCGGGGTGGATCGCGTCGGCGTCGGCCGCGTGTGCCGCCTCGACGACCGCCTCGCCGTCGAGGTACGAGTCCGCCGCGCGCGCCGGCCCGACGTTGTACGCCTCGTCCGCGTACCGGACGTGGCCGCCGTGTTTGTCGGCGTCGCTGTAGACGGCGACGGTGTCGACGCCGAGTTCCTCACAGGCGCGCATCACCCGGACCGCGATCTCGCCGCGGTTCGCCACGAGAACCTTATCGAACATTCCTGTCGGTCTTTCCACGAACTGCTACCAAACTCTGTCGGTCCGTGGCGGGGCGCGACGGCGCTCGACGCGATCGGCGGAACGTGTCGAGACGGTTAAGTGGAGTCCGGGCGACACGACGAGGTATGCTCGACGCGGGAAACCCGTACGTGCTGCCGTCGACGCTGGCTGGTGCCGCCGTCTACCTCGGTCTCACGGCCCTCACCGGCGCGTCGCTGCCGATCCGGCTCGGCGCGCTCCTCGCGTTCGTCGTCGTCGTGCCGGTCGTCCTCAACCGACTCCTCGGCGGCCGAGAGCCGTCGGAGGGCCTCGGCGGGGACGACGAACCGACCGGCGACGAGGGAGCGCGCTGAGCGCGCGACCGAGAGACGCGTTACCACGGGGATATATATGTCAGCGGGCGTACCTACGAACGCGCCCTGAATCAGGGCCGAGTCGACGGTGCGACGGTCCGACGCCGCGCCGTCCGGGGGAATGCGCGCGGCTGGACGCCTCCGCGTCCGGCAGTTTTACTTGACGTGTCCGGAGTCCGACACCGGCGGTTCCGGCGATCGATTCGGCCTCGGTGTCGCGTGGTCGAGCGCGCGGCGACCGCGCGGCCAGTCGGCGCGACCGGGGATTCAGAACCGGTCGCTTCGACCGGCCGCCGTCCACGGGTCTTTCGGCGCGTCGGCGGGGACGCGCACCCGGCGTCGGCGGAGCCGGCCGATCCGGTCGGTGAGACCCCACCGGTCCTCGTCGCGGCCGTCGTTCGCGTCCTCCGCGGCGGCCGCGGCGGCGAGTTCGCCGTCGCGCAGGTGGGTGGCGACCGCCGCGGCGATGGCGGCCGCCTCGTCGTCGCCGGCGTCGTCGGGGATCGACAGGCCGGCGAGCGCGGCCGCTCCGGGGGTCGTCCGCTCGCCGACGGCCACCTCGCTGTCGGCCGGGTCGTCGTCGACCGCCATCAGATCGGGATGTTGCCGTGCTTCTTCGCGGGCTGGTCCGTGCGCTTCCCCTTCAGCATCTTCAGGTCCTCGACGAGGCGTGCGCGGGTCTCCGTCGGCTCGATGACGTCGTCGACGAAGCCGCGATCGGCGGCGGTGTAGGGGTTCGCGAACTCCTCGCGGTACTCGTCGATGAGCTCCTGTCTGCGTGCGTCCGGGTCGTCGGCCTCCGCCAGCTCCTCCCGGTAGAGGACGTTGACGGCCCCCTTCGGTCCCATCACGGCGATCTCGGCGGTGGGCCACGCGTAGTTGACATCGCCGCCGATGTGTTTCGACGACATCACGCAGTAGGCCCCGCCGTACGCCTTCCGGGTGATGACGGTGAGCAGCGGGACGGTCGCCTCCGAGAACGCGTACAGGAGCTTCGCGCCGTGGCGGATTATCCCGTTGTGTTCCTGATCGGTGCCGGGCATGAACCCGGGCACGTCCTCGAAGGTGACGATGGGGACGTTGAACGCGTCACAGAAACGGACGAACCGCGCGCCCTTCTGGCTCGCCTCGATGTCGAGCGTGCCGGCGTTCACGCGGGGGTTGTTCGCGACGACCCCGACGGAGTGGCCGTCGAGGCGGGCGAAGCCGACGACGACGTTCTTTGCGAAGTTCTCCTGTACCTCGAAGAACGAGCCCTCGTCGGCGACGCTCCCGATCACGTCTTTTATGTTGTAGGGCTTGCGGGGCGCGTCGGGGACGATCTCGGCCAGTTCGCCGTCGGCGCGCTCGGGGTCGTCCCACGGCTCGACGCGCGGCGGGTCCTCGACGTTGTTCGCGGGGAGATACGAGAGCAGCCGCGCGATGTCGTCCAGCGCCTCCTCCTCGCTCTCCTCGGCGAAGTGCGCGACGCCGGAGGTAGACGAGTGGGTGACCGCGCCCCCGAGCTCCTCGAAGCTCACCTCCTCGCCGGTGACCGTCTCGATGACGTCCGGCCCGGTGATGAACATGTGAGAGGTGTCTTTCACCATGAACGTGAAGTCCGTGATGGCGGGCGAGTACACCGCGCCGCCCGCGCACGGCCCCATGATCGCCGAGATCTGCGGGATCACGCCCGAGGCCTCCGTGTTGCGCCGGAAGATCTCCGCGAAGCCGCCGAGCGAGGCGACCCCCTCCTGGATCCGCGCGCCAGCGGAGTCGTTGAGTCCGACGACGGGTGCGCCCACGTCCATCGCCTTGTCCATCACCTTACACACCTTCTCGGCGAACACCTCGCCGAGGGAGCCGCCGAAGACGGTGAAATCGTGCGCGAACACGAACGTCTTCCGCCCGTTCACCTCGCCGTAGCCGGTCACCACGCCGTCGCCCGGAATCTGTTTCTCCTCCATCCCGAAGGTGTGGTTGCGGTGGGTGCGGAACCGGTCGAACTCGTGGAAGGTGCCGTCGTCGAGGAAATAGTCGATCCGCTCGCGGGCGGTCATCTTCCCTTTGTCGTGTTGCGACTGGATCCGGTCTTCGCCCCCGCCCTTCGCCGCCCGCTCGCGGCGTTCGCGGAGGTCGTCGATGCGGTCGTCCATCGTCACGGCGGACCACCCTGCGTCATTACCTCGTGGGTCGGCGAGCGCCGTCAAAAGGGTTCCCCTATCCGACGTTTTCGGGTTCGACGCGCGTCGTATCCCCGCGGCGGGGACTCGCCGACGCGGTGGCCATCTCTTCCTCAATCGACGACCTCGACGTCCTCGGGGCCGTTCAGCCGGTAGCGTCTTCCCGCCCACTCAAACTCGCTCCGGAAGATGCCGAGCAGTCCGCCAAGAGCAACCGTGACGATCCCCGGAAAGGCGAGCAGGAAGGTCCATCGGCGGACGCCCAACAGGGCGTACGCGACCGCGGCGACACCGGTCACGAGCGCGGCGGTGACGGACGGGAACGCGACCGCCGCGCCGATCAGTCCGATCCCGACCACGACCGCGTCGTACATTCCCTCGCGAACGTGCGTGAGCCTCGTGAACCGAGTCTGGCGGTCGATCACCGACCGAAATCCGCCGGGCACCTCGACGCGGACGACCATCGACCGGATCGGGTGCGTCTCGCCGAGGCGCTCCGAGAGGAGTCCGTCGTCGCTGAGCGCCTGTCGCAGGTCGGCGATCAGCGCGTCGACATCGAGGTCGTCCCGAGTGAAGGTGACTCCACCACCCCACGCGTTCCCGCCCCAGCTACCGACGCCGAGGTAGAACAGGAACGTCGAGAACAGCACGGTCCACGGCTCCCAGAGGAGCCACCAGCCGCCGCCGTAAAAGAACGGGATCGCGGTCGCCGGACCGTGGGCTTCCCCTTCCGCGATCAGTCGGTCGAGCCAGTCGTCTTCGCGTCGGAAATCGGCGTCCGTCCAGACGAACCGATCGTTTTCAGCCCGTTCTATCCCGTGTGCCATCGCGTTGGCCTTCCCCGAGCATCCCTGCGGCTCGCCGGCGACGAGTACCTCCACTCGCTCGGGAGGGTCCGTGCTCGCCACGGGGTCTGACTCCGAGTCACAGATCACGAGCAGCTCGTCGTCCGCCCGGAGCTGTCCCGCGAGATCGTCACAGGCCGGCGTCCACTCGAGCGTCGGGAGCAGCACCGTCGCCGGCTCTCTCGCCGGCGTCGTGGATCCGTCTTCCCTCGTCATGGTCTCAGATCCACGAGGCCCCTTCTTCGATTGTCTGCTCGCCGAGGCCGGTGACCGTCTTCCGAGGGAGAACGCGGGTGAGCTGGGCGGCGTACGTGGCGATCCCGGAGGGGAGGACGATTCGCTCGCCGTCGCGGAATCCCTCCCACCCGGCCTCGGCGACGCTGCGGGGGTCGTTCGTCACGCCGGACATCGTCCCGCTCTCTTCGACGTTGCCCCGCTCGGCGTACTCGGTCTCGACGACGCCCGGACACAGCGCGGTGACCGTGACTCCGTCGTCCTCGACCTCGTGTGCGATTGCGCGAGAGAACGAGAGGAGGTACGACTTCGTCGCCCCGTACACCGCCTTCCGCGGAACCGGGTAGAAGGCGGTGAGCGACGCGGTGTTGAGCACCCCGCCGCGCCCGCGGTCGACCATCGCGGGGAGGAACAGTCTCGTGAGCTCCGTCGGCGTCGTCACGTTGACGCGAAGCATGTCTCGTTCCGTCTCCCGGTCGGTCTCCGCGAACGGTCCGTACAGGGGCACCCCCGCGTTGTTGACGAGGACATCGACATCTATTCCGGCGTCGCGGACGGCCTCGTACAGCCGGTCCGCCGCGTCCGGCTCGGCGAGGTCTTGCGGGAGGACCGTCGCCGACACGCCGTGATCGGCCTCGACCGCCTCGGCGAGCTCCCGCAGCCGTTCCTCCCGGCGGGCGGTGACCACGAGGTCGTATCCGTCCGCCGCCGCGATGTCGGCAATCTCTCGACCGATGCCGCTTGAGGCCCCCGTCACGAGCGCGGTTCGACCGGTCGTGTCTCTCGTTGACATATGGTATGGATCGGCGCGGTCCTGCAAAAACCTTACTCCGGAATTCGGCCGTTTCCCACTGCGTGAGCGACTCGCACGGTGACGGGCGGTTCGACGCTTTTAACTCTCCGATGAACCACCTTCCGATGAGACAGGCTTCGCCTGTTTCACTGACCCGTAGGAGCGACCTGCGTACTACGGAGGTGAAAATGGCAGACACAATACAAGAGGCCGTAACCCTCGCACTCGACGATGCGCCCGAGCGGAACTTCCGCGAGACCGTGGACATCGCCGTCAACCTGCGAGACCTCGACCTCAACGATCCGTCGAACCGTATCGACGAGTCCATCGTGCTGCCGGCTGGAACGGGGCAGGAGACACAGATCGTCGTCTTCGCGGAGGGCGAAACCGCCGTCCGCGCGGAGGAGGTCGCTGACGAAGTGCTCGACAGCGACGACCTCGAAGACTTAGGAGACGACGACGACCGCGCAAAGGATCTGGCCGACGACACTGACTTCTTCGTCGCTGAGGCCAACCTGATGCAGGACATCGGTCGGTACCTCGGTACCGTCCTCGGTCCGCGCGGGAAGATGCCTACCCCACTACAGCCGGACGACGACGTCGTCGACACAGTCAACCGGATGAAAAACACCGTACAGCTCCGGTCGCGCGACCGGCGCACGTTCCACACCCGCGTCGGTGCCGAAGACATGGGTGCTGACGCGATCTCGGACAACATCGATGTCATCATCCGGCGACTCGAAGCAGACCTCGAGAAGGGGCCGCTCAACATCGACGGGATCTACGTGAAGACCACGATGGGTCCCGCGAAGGAGGTGCCCGTATGAGCTCGGTCCGCAAGACCGAGACGATCCCCGAGTGGAAACGCGAGGAGGTCGACGAGCTCGTTGAGTTTATCGACTCGTACAACTCGGTCGGGATCGTCGGCGTGGCCGGCATTCCGAGCCGCCAGCTTCAGGCGATGCGCCGGGAGCTTCACGGCTCGGCCGCCGTCCGCATGAGCCGGAACACGCTCACGAACCGAGCGCTCGAAGAGGTCGACGACGGGGTCGAGGCGCTGACGGAGTACGTCAGCGGTCAGGTGGCGCTCGTCGGCACCAACGACAACCCGTTCGGCCTCTTCAAGCAGCTCGAAGCCTCGAAGACCCCCGCCCCGATCAACGAGGGCGAGGTGGCACCCAACGACATCGTGATCCCCGAGGGCGACACCGGCGTCGACCCGGGACCGTTCGTCGGCGAGCTTCAGACCGTGGGCGCGGCCGCCCGCATTCAGGACGGATCGATCAAGGTCACCGAGGACTCGACGGTGCTGACGGAGGGCGAGGTCGTCGACGCCGACCTCGCGAGCGTCCTCGTCGAACTCGGCATCGAGCCGAAGGAGGTCGGGCTCGACCTGCGTGCCGTCTACTCCGAGGGCGTCCTGTTCGAGCCGGACGAGCTCGAAATCGACGTCGACGAGTACCGCGTGGACATCCGGTCCGCCGCGGCCGCCGCGCGCAACCTCTCGGTCAACGCCGCGTACCCGACGGCTGCCACCGCCGGCACCCTTCTCGCGAAGGCGTCCGGCGAGGCGAAGTCCGTCGGGCTGTTCGCGGAGATCGAGAGCCCGGACGTCGTGCCCGACCTGATCGGGAAGGCCGACGCCCAGCTCCGTGCGCTCGCGGCACAGATCGACGACGAGGAGGCGCTCCCCGAGGAGCTTCAGGGCGTCGAGGCCGCCCCGGCACCGGAGCCGGCGGCCGACGCCGACGAGGAGGAACAGGCGGACGAAACAACGGAAGACGCCGAGGACACCACTGACGACGACACCGACGACGACGACGGCGACGACGGCGGCGAGGGGCTCGGCGCGATGTTCGGATAACACGAGGTACACACCAATGGAATACGTTTACGCTGCGCTCATCCTGAACGAGACTGGCGAAGAGATCAACGAAGACAACGTCACCGGCGTGCTGGAAGCCGCCGGCGTCGATGTCGAGGAGTCCCGCGTCAAGGCGCTCGCCGCCGACGCCGACGCGTCCGCCGACGAGACCGACGACGACGAGGAAGACGAGGCCGACGCCGCCGAGGAAGCGGCCGACGACGACGACGAGGACGAAGGCGACGGCGGCGAGGGCCTCGGCGAGCTCTTCGGCTAACGCCGGAGGACCGCCGGGAACTCGACCGCACCGACCCACCGCTCGATTTTTATCGGACATCGCCGTCCCGAGTGAAAACTGCGTCCGCGAGCCTGTGTGCCGATCGCGGGAACGAAGAGTCGACGAAGGTCGGCGGCGACAGGGCGAACTGTGATCGGTGCGAGTCGGTGTTTCGGCTCACGGACGTCTTGCTGCTGGAGAAGCAGACCGACCGGGACCACGATCGAGTGCTGTGTGGCGAGTGTCCGGAACGGTCGGCGTCCCGCGCAGGTACAGCCTGCGGCGGGACATCACACACCTGACGAAGTGAGGGAGGCGGACAGCGTGCCCATCGAAGTCCTTTTTTAGCGGCGACGGAAAGCCGCGAGCATGGAAATCGACGCGGAACTCCGTCGGCAGATCACCGTTTCGCTGGCGGCGGCCGCGGTGTTCATCGTCGGGCTGGTCAGCATCGGGGTCGCCTTCGGCGGATCGACCGTCCTCCCGGAGGCGGGCGCGTTCGCGCTCGTCGTGCTCTTGGCCGGATTCGTCCTCCTGATGGCCGGCGTCGGAACGTACCTGATACGCGCGGACGACGAGTCGTAGACGCTCCGCTCCGTTCTCTCCGGTATCAGCGGTCGCGGCGGCGCGTCAGCGTCACGCCTCGGTCGCGTCGTCCGTCTCGCGCCCGGCCCGCCAGTCGGTCACCTCCTCGGCCGCGGCCACCCGCTTCTCGTAGTACGAGAGCGGGTCGGCCGCGACCTGCATGTGGTCGTCCTCGTTGTGACAGATCCCGTAGTTCGCGAGGGTCTCGCAGGTCGGCGGCGGGTACTGGGTCCCCCGGTCGTCGGTCAGGTACTCGGTCTGGTAGCGGATCCCTTCGGCGTCGAGGCTGGTGTCCGCACAGAAGGCGACGACCTCGTCGGGTGTCATACCGATGCCGACGAGGAACGCCATCAGCGCGAACGACTCGGCCGACGAGAGCGCGGCGTCGCGCTCGGCCTTCTCGATGAGGTTGGTCATACACGGCGGGAACAGGTCGCGCGCGACGACTTCGGGCGGCTCCGCGTACGTCCGCTCGGAGAGCAGCCGCCTGAGGTCGGCGACGCGCGGTTCGAGCGCCGCACCGATCCCCTCGTCCGCCGCCAGCTCGAAGGGGAGCCCCTCGGCGACGCGGTCCTCGACGGCGGCCTCCAGCGCGACGATGAGTTCGTCGCGCGAGACACGCACCGCGCCGTCGGCGAGCGCGCGGTTAACGAGCCGCCACGAGTCGCCCCAGTCGGGCGAGGTGAGCCGGAGGTACGGCCCGACATCGATCCGGTGGTGGCTCGGGTCGCGGCCGGGACCGCCTCCGCCGGTCGCCGCGCCGCCCGCGACACCGCGACCGGTACCGGTCGGGGCGCGCTCGTCGGGCGAGACGGCGTCGGCGAGGTCGAACTCGGCGAGTAGGTCGGCAAGCGTGACCGACGCGGACGACACCGACCGCAGCTCGTCGTCGGTCTCTAGGTCGCGGCGGACCCGCTCCATCGCGGTCGCCGCCTCCGCGGCGGCGTACTTCTCGATGGCGGGGTCGGAGTCGAGCAGGGAGACGAGAATCCGCGCGATGGGGTACGAGAGCAGCTCCGCCTGCGTGTCGTACGCCGACTCGCCGGGGAACGCGCCGCTCTCGGAGGCGACCGTCCCCTCGAGGAGTGCGCGTTCGACCCGTTCGCGCGCGCGCTTGACGGCGGGGGCGTCGGCCGCGACGAGCTCCGGCAGCGACACCGCAGCCGCCGCGACCGCCTCGCGGGCGCTCGCGAAGAACGGGTACTTTGCGTCGAGCGCGTCCATGTCGGCGAGAGGTAGTGAGGGCCGGCGAATAAGCGGTGCGGTCCGCGGTCGGCCGACACTGGGTCGATCGGCCCGCCGCGGGGCGAGGAGTTACCCGTTGGTCTCCTCGACGGCCGCCCCGGGCGCGTTCGTTTTCACGCTCCGGAGCCCCTGTTTCGCCTTCTGTTTGGAGGCGTACCCCTGTCCGCCGTCGGCAACGATGTTGCCGTTGTCATGGCGGAGCCGCCAGCGGAACTGGTCGGCGCTGTCCGCGTACAGCTCGAAGGTGGCGTCGCTGCCGCCATCGTCGGGGGCTTCCTCGTCGCGCGAGACATCGACGACGTGCGCGCCCGGCGCGTTCCGCTGGACGCTCTCGATCCCGGAGCGGGCGTCGCGTTTGTCCGCGTACCCCTCGCTCCCGTCGGCGATGATGTTCCCGTTGTCGTGGATCAGCCGCCACCGGTGCTGGTCGGCGCTGTCCGCGTACAGCTCGAAGCTCGCATTGCTCGCGGCCGCGTCCTCGTCGACCTCTGTCTCGGACTCCTCGAACTCCATCTCCACCTCGAACTGGACCGTTCCGTCCTCGCGTTCGAGTTCGACCTCGACGTCGGGCTCGGCGGTGGGATCGACCGTCACCGTCCCGGCGTCATCGACCGGAACCGGCTCCCCCCGACCGAGTGCTCGGGCGATACGCCGGAAGTAGGTGGCCAGTGCCTGTCGCGTCCGCGACCGCTTCTCCTCGTGGATGGTCTCTTCGGGCATACACACGAGATGTCATCGCCGCGAAACAAAAGCGTACCCCGCGATCCGGGCTCCGGTCGACGAGGGTCCAGACCGGATCGCGGGTACTCTCGGCGGGGTCCCCCCGCGAGTACGCTCAGTCGGACTGTTCCGCGATGATCGTCTCGCCCGCGCGGACGCCGTCGCCCTCGGCGACAAGCAGGTCGTCGCGGGTCACGTCTGCGGGCAACACCACGTCCGCACGCGAGCCGAACGAGACGTGGCCGACGCGGTCGCCGCGCTCAACGCGGTCGCCCGCCTCGACCGACGGGTGAATCCGGCGGGCGAACCAGCCGGCGATGACGAGCAGCTCGTACTCGCCGAAATCGATCGCCACCTGCTCGTTGCGGTCCGACTCCTTGTCGAACGCCGGGCGGTTCGCGCCGGGGCGGTGGCGCACCTCGCGGACCTCGCCGGCGAGCGGCGCGCGGTTGACGTGGACGTCGGTGACGTTCATGAACACGCCGACGCGGAGCCGCGACCCCTCCTCGCGCACCACGGAGACGGTGCCGTCGGCCGGGGAGAGGACCGCCTCGTCGCCCGTCGGCGGGCTCCGCTCCGGATCGCGGTGGAACCAGAGGACGCCGAACGCGAGCGCGACGAGCGCGACCCCGACCGGCGGGAGGAACGGGAGCGCGACGGCCCCGGCGAGCGCCGGGACGAGCGCCAGATCCCACGCCGCGTCGACGACGGGAAACGGGAGGAGCCGGGAGAGCGGCGGCGCTCGGGTCACGGCATCGTCTCGGCTCACGCGGTCGCCTCCGCGTCTCGCAGCGGGGGCGAAAGCTGGGTCCGCCCCGCCGCCCACGCCGCGAGCAGGTGGACGAGGTGGGTCGTGTCGTCGAGGCCGTCGGAGAGGTCGAGGTCGGCCTCGCCGGCGAGCGCGTGGAGCCGCGCGAGGTCGTCGCCGCCGTACTCGGAGCCGGCGCGGGCGACCCGGAGCGTCTCGCGGAGCAGTTCCTGCCCGTCGTACCCCTCATCGAGGAGGTCGTCGAGGGTCGACCGCGCGTCTTTGAGGTCGCCGTCGCGGGCGTCGGTGAGCGCCTCGCGAAGCGCGTCGTCGTCGCCGACCTCGCCGAGCGTCTCGTAGGCCGCCGACATGGTGATCTCGTCGCCCTCGACCGCGGTCGCCTGCGCGGAGAGGACCGCCTCGCGGAGGTCGCCGCCCGCCGCGCTGGCGACGAACTCCAAGCCGTCGCTCTCGTGGTCGATGCCCTCGCGGTCACAGATCGTTTCGAGGACGTCGATCGTCTCGTCGGTCGTCGGCGAGCGGACGCGGACGGGGAAACAGCGCGACTGGATCGGCGCAATGAGCTTCGAGGGCTGGCGGGTTGCGATCACGAACTGCGTGGTCCGGTGGTGTTTTTCCATCACGCGGCGCAGCGCCTGCTGGAAGTCCTCGCGGATCGCCTCTGCGTTGTCCAAAAGGACCGTCTTGTACTCGCCGGACATCGGCGCGTACGACGCGGACTCCTTCAGCACGCGGTTTATCATGTCGCGTTTCGCCATCCGACTCCGTCCTTCGAGGAACCCCTCGAACCGCGGGTCGGTCCGGATCTCTTTTTTTGTCCGGCCGAAGAAGTCGGCGACGTTGATCTCGATCAGGTCGGCCTCCGGATCCGCGTGGGAGGCGTCGGCGAGTGCCCGGGCCGCCGCCGTCTTCCCGACGCCCGGCGGTCCCTGAACGACGAGGTTCATCGGCTCGTCGACGGCCCGGCGCAGGCGGTCGCGGGCCTCGTCCTGCCGGATCTCGTCGAGGTCCGGCGCGTGCGTGTCCGTCCAGAGCGGTCCCTGCATTACCGGCACGTCGGGACCGCGCGGTCAAGAATCGGTCGGTCACGGCGTCGCCTCAGTTCCTCGCGGCCCCTCGTCGCCGTCTCGCGCGCTCGACGGCGCGACCCCAGAGGTACGCCGTCACGAGGAGTCCGTAGGCGAGGGCGAAGGTGCCGGCGAGCGGCCCGATCCGCGAGAGGGTGGACAGCGCGCCGGCGGTACCGACCGTGACGACGAGCGCGGTGAACCCGAGCGTCCAGCCGAAGAAGTAGGCGGCGTGACCGGCCACCGGCCGGAGCGTCTCCGGGGAGAACGCCCGTCTGAGAGAGCCGTCGCGACCGTACGCCGTCAGGGACACCGGCGCGAGGTACGTCCCGATGAGTCCGATAAAGAGGACGACGGTCGAGCCCGCGAGGATGCGCCCGACCGGCGCGTTCGCGCCGGGTTCCAGCGTGACGACACCGTAGACGGTCACGAGGAGGGTGGCGAACGGAACCCCGAGGAACGCCAAACAGACGATCAGTCCGCCGAGCGACCGGCGGAGGAGCGTCCGCCAGTCGGCGAGGAAGGGCGGGAGTGGGTCGCCGCGTTCGCTGGCGGCCAGCGCGCGGACGAGGTAGCCGACGACCGGCACCGCCGGGAGGACGGGCACGACGACCGACAGCGCGAGGAGCAGCCAGACGGCGAGGAGCGGCCGCTCCCCGGTGTCGCCAGCGACCGGGTACGTGACCGCGGCGATCGAAGGGCGCATGCGTGTGCCCATCCGCCGGACCGTAGTATGCCCGTCGGTCCGGCGTCGAGATTCCCCCGAGTCTAGCGTCGAGATCCCCCCGAGTCCGGCGTCGATTTCTTCGGGCTCGACCGCAGTGTTTCCCTCGATCCGGCGTCGACATACACCGAACTCGACGCGGGCCGAAAAGAGAGATCGGAGGGGTACAGCCGGGTGATGCGGGTCGATGGCGTTTCAGAAATTGTTCTGAAGTAATGAGTAAGTATATATGGCAATCGTCCGTTTTCTACTGTGAAGTACCATGACAGACCAAGACAAGCGGTTATCGCGGCGACACTTCGTCGGAGCGACCGGGGCGGCGACCCTCGCGGGTCTCGCCGGGTGTTCCGGCGGCGATGGCGGGAGCGGAAGCACCCTTGAGGTCCTTCACGCGTGGACCGGCGGCGACGGCGCGACGGCTGTGGAAGCGCTCGTCGAGGCCTTCGAGGAGGAGTACCCCGACATCGAACACGAGTTCAACCCGATCGGTGGCGGCGGTAACCAGAACCTCGACGCGGTCGTCGCGAACCGGCTCCAGAACAACGAGCCGCCGAGCGCGTTCGCCGGCTGGCCCGGCCCGAACCTCCAGCAGTACGAGGGCGTCCTGGGTGACGTCGGTAACGTGTGGGATGAAGAGAGCTTCGAGGACGTGATGGTGCAAGAGGCCGTCGATCTCCACCAGCGCAACGACGCGTACCGCGCGGTTCCGCTCGGTTCCCACCGGCTGAACTGTATGTTCTACAACACCTCGGTCGTCGAGGAGGCGGGCGTCGATCCCGACTCCCTGACGAGCGTGTCCGCGCTCATCGACGCGCTGGAGACGGTACAAAACGAGACCGACGCGATTCCGATGACCCACGGCGCGAGCGGCACTTGGACGACGACCCAGCTGTTCTCCTCGACGATGCTCGGGCAGGAAGGGTACGAGGCGTACATGAACTTCCTCGACGGGAGCCCGGACGAGGAGGCCGTCCGCGCGACCTTCGAGTCACTCGCCGAGATCCTCGGGAACTACATCAACGACGACGCCTCGTCGATCGGACTCACGGAGTCCAACCAGAACATCATCGAGGGCAACGCCGCCTTCATCCATCAGGGGAACTGGGCGGCCGGTGCCTACCGGAACGCCGAGGACTTCAGCTACGACGAGGACTGGGGCTTCAAGACGTACCCCGGCTCGGAGGGCATGTACATGCTCCACTTCGACTCGTTCCTCTATCCGTCCGACAACCCGACGTCGGACGTGACGGACCAGTTCATGACGTTCGTCGGCAGCGAGGCGGCGCAGGTCGCGTTCAACCAGTATAAGGGCTCGATCCCGACGCGAACCGACGTCGACATGAGCGAGTTCGGTCCGTTCCTCCAGGAGACGCAGGAGGACTTCGCCGACGCCGAGGAGCGTCCGCCGAACCTCCAGCACGGGCTGGGCGTCCCCTCGGAGACGATGACGGCGCTGAACGACGTGGTCTCCAGCGAGTTCTCCGGACCGTACAACGTCGACGCCGCCACGCAGGGCTTCGTCGACGCGGTCTCCAACTAACTCCGGTCCACGATGCGACCGGATTTCGGCGGTTTCGGCACACGACGAACCATATGACACGGAACACTGACACCGGTGGCGACAGTGGCGACGCAGTCGCGGACGGCGGCGTCACCGAGAATCCGAACGGGTCGGGTTTCAGTCCGATCGCCGCGTTGAACGACCGCTTCGGCAGCGACTTCGTCGAGTCGTCGCAGTTCTGGCTCCCGCCGTTCCTGCTGGTGGGGTTGTTCGTCTACGGGGCGATCATCTGGAACCTCCTGATTTCGCTGACCGACTTCAACAGCTTCGGAAGCCCGGACTACAGCGATTTGGACTTCGAGATGTACGCTCGCGCGCTGGCGGACAGCGCGTTCGTCGACGCCGCGGTCAACACCTTCGTCCTGCTCGTCGGCTTCACCTTGGTGACGCTCGCGCTTGGGCTCGGATTAGCGATTCTGGTCGACCGGAATATCCGGTTCGAGAACACGCTCCGAACGATCTACCTGCTGCCGATGAGCCTCTCGTTCGTCGTCACCGCTCAGTTCTGGGCGTGGATGTTCAACTTCAACAACGGGGTCATCAACATCGTCATCTCCTCGCTCGGGTTCGGCCGCGTCGACTGGCTCGGGAACCCGGACATCGTCCTCTGGGCGGTGATGTTCGCCCTGATGTGGCAGTTCGCCGGGTACGCGATGGTCGTGTACCTCGCCGGCCTGCGCGCCATCCCGAACGAACACTACGAGGCGGCGAAAGTCGACGGCGCGTCGACGATCCGGATGTACTGGCGCGTGATCATCCCCCAATTGAAGGGGTCGACGATCAGCGCGTCCGTCGTCTTAATGGTGTTCGCGCTGAAGGCGTTCGACTTCCTCTACTCGCTGGTGGGCGGCTACCGGCCGCCGAACGGGGTCGACATCCTCGCGACTAAGATGGTCCGTGAGGCGTACCAAGCCAACGAATGGGCGTACGCGTCGGCGATCGCCATCGCACTGTTCCTGATGGCGCTCGGCATCGTCGGACCGTACCTCTACTACCAGTACACGCGGGGGAACCTATGAACGACGACGCACGAACCGACGGCGGAACGGCATCGGAGACGGACCCCGGCGCGGCCGCGGGAGCGCTCTCGGGAGTCGACGGGTATCGGGTCTTCCTGTATCTCGGACTGTTCGGGATGCTGGCGTTTTTCCTGGTCCCGATCGAGTCCGGACTCGTCACCTCGTTTAAGACCTCCGGCGGCGTCAGCGGATCGTTTCCGTTTACGCCGCCGACCGGAAGCACCTTTACCTTCGGGAAATGGGGGACCGCGTTCGACGCGCTCGGACGCGGGCTGGTGAACAGCGCGCTGTACGCGATCCCTGCGACCGTCATCTCGGCGCTGCTCGGGAGCTTCGCCGCCTACGGGATCACGCAGTCGAACTGGAAGCCGAAGTACAAAGCGCCGATCCTCGCGCTGTTCGTCGCCGGGATATTCATCCCGTACCAGGCGGTGCTCGTCCCGCTCGCACAGTTCTGGTCGACGGTCCCGCTCGAGGAGTCGCTGAGCTTCCTGTGGGGACTCGGGATCAACGACGACTACACCGGGATCATCAAACTCATTGTCACTCACGTGGCCTACGGGCTGCCGATCTGTACCGTCCTGTTCAGGTCGTACTACAAGAACATGAGCGAAGAGATGATCGAGGCGGCGCGGCTGGACGGCGCGTCCATTCGCCGCATCTACCGCCGGATCGTCCTCCCGCTCTCGGGACCGATGTTCGCAGTGGTCCTGATCTATCAGTTCACCCAGATCTGGAACGACCTCCTGTTCACGCTCGTGTTGGTCCAGACGGAGTCAAGCGCGGCCGCGCCGATCGTCCTGATCCTGGCCGGGCTGGGGACATCGCTCGAAGGACAGGACTTCGCGCTCCGAATGGCGGGCGCGTTCATCGCCGCCCTGCCGACGCTTGCGGTGTACATCGCGTTCGGCGAGGAGTTCGCCGAGGGGGTGGCGACGTGATCGCAACCGCTCGCCAGCAGCAATCTATGATCCGACAGCAACCACGTACCCGACCGGACGCATCGCACTCGAACCGTCGCGCCGTTTCACGGAGGCGATAGCATGGGAACGCTCGAACTCGACGGCGTGACCAAGGTGTTCCCCGACGGCGACGGCGAGGTCGTCGCCGTCGACGACGTCGACATCGAGATGCGCGACGGCGAGTTCCTCGTCGTCGTCGGTCCCTCCGGGTGCGGCAAGTCGACGACGCTCCGGATGGTGGCGGGGTTAGAGACGATCTCCAGCGGCGAGATCCGACTCACCGGCAAGCACATCAACGACGTGAAGCCGCAACACCGGGACATCGCGATGGTGTTCCAGTCGTACGCGCTGTACCCCCACATGACGGTCCGGGAGAACATGGCGTTCGGCTTGGAGGAGTCGACGGACCTCTCCGACGACGAGATCGACGAACGCGTCACCGACGCCACGGGGACGATGGGCATCGCCGAACTGCTCGACCGGAAGCCGTCCGACCTCTCCGGCGGGCAGCGACAGCGGGTCGCGCTCGGGCGAGCGATCGTCCGCGACCCGGAGGTGTTCCTGATGGACGAGCCGCTCAGCAACCTCGACGCAAAGCTCCGGTCCGAGATGCGGACAGAGCTTCAGCGGCTCCAAGACGAGCTCGACGTGACGACGATGTACGTCACGCACGACCAGACCGAAGCGATGACGATGGGCGACCGGATCGCGATCTTAGACGCCGGGGAGCTCCAGCAGGTCGCGACCCCGCTGGAGTGTTACCACGAGCCGGCGAACCGGTTCGTCGCCGGGTTCATCGGAGACCCGTCGATGAACTTCTTCGACGTTCGGCGGGACGGCGACACCCTCGTCGGCTCCGTGTTCGACTACCCGCTCTCGGCGTCGACGCTCGACGACGTGGGCGACGTGACCGACCTCATTCTCGGGATCCGTCCCGAGGACATCTCACTGGCCGGCGACGCGACCGGCGAACACACCTTCTCGACGGTCGCCGAGGTCGTCGAGCCGATGGGCGACGAGAACACCGTCTACATCCGGTTCGAGGACGCGCCGGAGGGCGAGACGTTCATCGCCACCGTCGGCGGCCTCCAGCAGGTCGCGGCCGGCGACGAGATCACGGTCGAGATCCCGGAGAAGACGATCCACCTCTTCGACGGGACCACCGGAAAAGCGGTTCACAACCGCGAACTCGACGAGTGACGGTCGACCACGGGGTCCCGGCCTGACCGCCGGCCCGAACCGACGGCCGACGGGGCGCGTCACTCGCGTGCGCGTTCCACTTCGCGGCGGATTCCCTCGCGCACCCTGTCAGCGACATCGCCGTCGCCCGAGTCGGTGACCGTCTCGGCCCCTTCGGTCTCCAACAGACGGTCGAGTTTCCGCTCGAACTCGCGGTCGTCGATGTCGCCGTTGGCGTACCGCTCGCGGAGGGTATCGAGCGCGGAATCGCCGGGCGAGTCAGCGTCGTCGTCCGGGATCGGCTTCACCAGCGTGTGAAGGACCGGGAGCGCGATGACGAGACCGAAAAACCACACCAGCGGGAGCGTCCACCAGCGGCCGGAGAAGATTGGGGCGGCGACGCCAGCACCGACGACACAGAGGGCGAACACCCGCCGCCAGCGGTGGCGGAGGTTCCACGCGACCCGACGGGCGAGTCCGGTCATAGTCGAGGTGACGCCTGCGAAGCGGAAAGCGGTTTCGTCGGGTGACCGCACGGTCGGGACGGCCGTCATTCGCTCTCGCTGCCCTCGATCACCAGCCGATCGCCCGAGTCGACGCCGTGACGGTCGCTCCACCCCCGCGGCACTTCGAGGACGTAGCGCCCGGTCCCTTCGTAGCGCGTGAGCGGTCGCGACTCGGGTTCAGCCTCGCGGATCCGGGTGACGGTCCCGTTCGCGTCCGCGAAGACGATGTCGAGCGGAAACGCCATGTCGCGCATCACGTAGGCGCGCTCCGCGGTCTCGTCGTGGACGAACAGCATTCCTTCGCCTTCGGGGAGTTCCTCCGTGGCCGAGAGCCCGACGTACTGCTTTACGACGCCGTCGGCGACTCGGACGTCGACGGTCGCGAGCGACTCGCCGGTGTCGCCGTCGACGGCCTCGACCGCGGTCGTGTCGTAGCCGGTGATCAGGAGCGCCGGGTTCGTCGCGGCGACGGCGAGGCCGACGAGGACGAGACACGCGAGGACGCTCGCGGCCCCGATGAGGCGGCGGTTCACGGCGGTGATTCGCGGCGCGGAAGGAAATCGTTTTCCGCTCTCGGGGGGTTGTTCCGGCGAGGGCTCGTGGTCTAGCTGGTTATGACGCGGCCTTTACAAGGCTGAGATCGGCGGTTCGAACCCGCCCGAGCCCATTTCTGGGACGAACGAAGTGAGTCGCAGAAATGACTGCGAGGGCGGTTCGAGCCCTGAAAGACGCAGCGTCGAGCGGAGCGAGACGACCGTCTTTCTCCAGTTCGAACCCGCCCGAGCCCATTACCTGCGGCGAGCACTTCGCGAGCGACAGCGATGCGACTGTTCGACGGGTTCGAATCGGGGAGCGGGAGGTGAGAGCGGAGCGAGCGAACGGGAGCGACCGAGGTTCGAACCCGAGCCCATTTTCGGGACGAAGTGAGTCACGGAAGTGTGTGCGAGCGGCGTCGGGGGCGAGCCGCGACCATTCAGAGGTCGTCGGCGTCGAACTTCAACAGTCCGGCGAGCGGCGGCGCGAGCGTCCAGAACACCAGCATGGCCGCCGCCGAGAGCTGCTGGCTTGCGGTCTCGCCGGAGAACAGCTGCTCGGCGAGGAAGGCGTTCGACAGCACTTCGACGACCCCAGTAGTCGGGTTCGACACCCGGAGGAACACCTCGATCTGTCTCGCCGACGCCGGCAACGCGTCGACGACGGAACCGGGGACGGCGTCGAGCAGGCGACCGGTGAGTAGGCCCCACAGGAGCACGAACAGCACGTAGACGCCGATGCTCCCGATGAGGGCGCGCAGCTGGGTCGAGACAGCAGCAGAGCAGCCGACCGAGATGGCGACGAACACGACGCCGAGCGCGGCCGCGAACACGGTGTAGCCGAGGAACGCGCCGGCGTTGAACGTGACCGGGATGACGACCAAGACGGCCGCCGGCAGCAGGAAGCCGGCGAACACCGCGAGCGCGAGGGCCGCCCCGCGGCCGACCACCTTTCCGAACACCACGTCGGCCCGCGAGTGCGGGAGCGACAGGAGCAGTTTCAGCGACCCCGACTCGCGCTCGCCGCTGACGGCGCTGTAGCCGACGACAACGCCGACCAGCGGGACGAGGTAGGTCACGAGGACCGGACCGACGAAGAAGCTCAACAGCGCCTCCGTGGCGAACTGCTCGTTCTGTGCGGTCGGCCGAACGATGAACGCGAGCAGCGAGACGAGCAGCGAGAACAGCGCGATCAGCGCGATCATCCCGCGCGACTGGACCGTCTCCCGGAAGTCCTTGCGGGCGACGGCGGGGAGGCTCATGAGTCTACCCCCTCGGCCGCGGCGTCGTCGTCGGGACGGTCGGAAGCGGCTGAGTCGGGATCGTCCGGGTCGGGGGCGACGGAGTCGGCGTCGCCCTCGGCCGCGTCGCCCTCCGTGTACGCCAAGAAGAGGTCTTCCAAAGAGGCCTCTCGAGTGTGGAAGTCGTCGACCGCGACGCCCGCCTCCTCCAAGGCGGCGATCACGTCGGTCTTCGCGTCGCTGGCGCAGTTCACCACCAGTTCGTCGCCGTCGCGGGTGACGCCGGAGACGCCGGCGAGCGCGCGGACCGACGCGATCGCCTCGTCGTCGGCACCCGCAGCCGCGACTTCGAGCGTCTCCTCGCCGCCGACCGCCTCGCGGAGCCCCTCAACTGAGTCCTCCGCGACCAGTTCGCCGTCGCGCAGGATGCCGACCCGGTCGCAGACGGCGTCGACCTGTTCGAGGATGTGCGAGGAGAAGAAGACGGTCGCGCCGCGGTCGGCCTCGGCGCGGACGATCTCGCGCATCTCCTTTGCGCCCGCCGGGTCGAGACCGGAGGAGGGCTCGTCGAGGACCAACAGGTCCGGGTCGGCGACGAGCGCCATCGCCAAGGCGAGTCGCTGGCGCATCCCCTTCGAGTACTCGCCGGCCGAGCGGTCGCCGTCGCCGGCGAGACCCACCCGGTCGAGCAGCGCGTCCGGGTCGTCGTCGGCGTCCTTCGACTCGACGGCGAACTCGACGTGTCGCCGCCCCGAGAGGCGGTCGTACACCGAGAACCCGTCCGGGAGCACGCCGGTCCGCCGGCGGATCTCGACGCCGTCGGTCTCGACGTCCGCGCCGAGGACGCGGACCGTCCCCGCGGTCGGGCGGACTAACTCGAGGAGCATGTTGATCGTCGTCGACTTGCCCGCGCCGTTCGGGCCGAGGAACCCGTACACCTCGCCGTCTTCGACGGTGAGATCGAGGTCGCGAACGGCCGTGACGTCGGCGAACTCCTTCCGCACGCCGCGCAGTTCGATCGCGGTCATGCCTTCCGGTTCCAGCGTGAGCTGATAAAGAGTTGTGGGTCGCGACGGCCGGCCGCGCGTCGCTCTCCGATCGGGGCTCGGCGCTACTGGTCGTCCGCGGGCGGCCACGCGACGCCGCGGTCGGCGAGCAGGTCGGCGAACTCCTCCTCGTCGACGACCGGCACGTCCTCCGCCTCGGCGTCGTCGCGTTTCGACCGGCCGGGGCTCTCGCCGGCGACGAGGTAGTCGGTGTTGCCGGAGACGCTCGACGTGGCGTTTGCGCCGTGTGCCTCGACGTGTGCCTGCGCGGCGCTCCGCGGGACCGACAGCGACCCAGTGAACACGAGGGTGAGCCCGTCGAGCGCGTCGGTCGGTCCGTCGCCCGCGTCCCCCTCGAACGGCTCGGGGTCGACGCCGCGCTCCCGGAGCCCGTCGATCGCCGCGCGGTTCTCCTCGCGGTCGAGGAAGGTCCGGATCGACGCGGCCACCTCCGGGCCGACGTCGTCGACCTCGCGGAGGACCGTCTCGTCCGCGTCGAGGAGGGAATCGAGCGTCCCGAAGTGCGCGGCGAGCGCCTGGGCGGTCGTCGCGCCGACATCGGGGACCCCGAGCCCGGCGAGGAAGTCGTCGAGCGGCGGGTCGTGGGTCGCGTCGAGTTCGGCGATCAGGTTCGCCGCGCTCGTCTCGCCCCACCCCTCCAGCCCGGTCAGGTCTTCGACGGTCAGGTCGTAGAGGTCCGGCAGCGACCCCACGAGGCCGGCCTCGCGGAGCTGTTCGACCCGCTCGGGACCCAGCCCCTCCACATCGAGCGCGTCGCGGCGCGCCCAGTGTTCGACCGCGCGCTCCAACTGCGCCGAACAACCGAGCCCGCCGGTACAGAACGCGAGCGGGCCGTTGCGCTCGATCGCGGCCCCGCAGACGGGGCACTCGTCGGGGAACGCGTACGTCCCCTCGCTGCGCTTCTCGACGACCTCGGGGACGTAGGGGATCACGTCGCCCGCGCGGTAGATCCGGACGCGGTCGCCGACGTTCACGCCGAGCGTATCGATCTCCGCGGGGTTGTGGAGCGTCGCGCGCGAGACGGTGACGCCGCCGACGTCGACGGGGTCGAGTTCGGCGACGGGCGTGAGCCGCCCGGTGCGACCCACCTGAACCGTCACCCCCTCGACGGTCGTCGTCGCGGTCCGCGGGGGGAACTTGTGGGCGAACGCCCAGCGCGGCGCGCGCGACGTGGTCCCGAGCGCCTCCCGGTGGGCGAGCCGATCGACCTTGATCACGACGCCGTCGACCGCGTAGTTCAGGTCGTCGCGGGCGGCGAGGACTTCGTCGCGGTAGTCGATCGCGGCCTCGATGTCGTCGACGACGGCGACGCGGTCGTTCCGGCGGAGACCGAACGACTCGAACGTCGCCAGCGCGTCGCGGTGTCGCTCGGGACGGTCGGGTGCGCCGGAGCGATCGGAGGCGTCGGAGCCGTCGGCGTCCCCGGAGCCGTCGGAGTCCGCGGAACCGTCGTCCCCCGACTCCCATGCCAGCACGTCGAAAAAGAAGACGTCGAGGGGGCGCTCGGCGACGACCGACGGGTCGAGCTGGCGGAGCGTGCCGGCCGCGGCGTTCCGGGGGTTCGCGAACGGCTCCTCGCCGCGCTCGATCAGCTCTTCGTTGTACGCCTCGAAGGCGTCGCGGGGCATGTACGCCTCGCCCCGGACCGCGAGCCGATCGGGGTGGTCGTCGCCGCGCAGGCGGCCGGGGACGGAGCGGATCGTGCGGACCTGCTCGGTGACGTCGTCGCCCTCGCGGCCATCGCCGCGGGTCGCCGCGCGGACGTACTCGCCGTCCTCGTATATCACCTCGATCGAGAGTCCGTCGAACTTCGGCTCGCAGACGTACGCGAGGTCGTCGGGGTCGAACCCGGAGAGGTCGCTCGACTCGGCGGCGTCCGCCAGCCCCTCGCGGACGCGCTCGTCGTACTCGCGGACCGCCGCGGCGTCGGTGTCGTTGTCGATAGACAGCATCGGCGCGACGTGTTCGACGGTCTCCAGTTCGTCGAGCGGTTCGCCGCCGATCTGGCGAGTCGGCGAGTCCTCGGTCGGGAGGTCGAACGCGTCTTCGAGCGCTTCCAACCGGGCGAACAGGGCGTCGTACGCCGCGTCCGAGATCAGGGGGTCGGCCGCGAGGTAGTACCGGTGGTCGTGTTCGCGGACCGCGGCCCGGAGGAGGGCGGCCTGCTCGGCGGCCGCCTCGGGCGAGAGCTCCGCGACCGGATCGAAGTCGGTCGGCGGCTCCTCGACGTACGGATTCTCGTCCGGGTCCGCGTGCCGCGTCGACGACCCGGATTGCGCGCTCGTCATCGCCCGATCCTTGCGTCGGCTCGGATTAAAAGCGACCGTTCGTCTCGCCCCGCGGCCGGGGATGCGGATCGGCAGCGGCGTGACAGTTTATAAACCCCGTTCCGACCCGTTAAGGCCGGAACCGCGACCACCCCCCGTATGCCGCAACGACTCCGCGTGCTGGCCGGCGACTGTGACGTGACCGACCGCGGCGACCGGACGCGCACCCATCGCGGCCGCGTCGTGATACTGATCAAACCCGACGACACCACGCTCGTCCACGACGCCGACGGCTACCAACCCGTCGCGTGGCTCACCCGCCCCGAGAGCGTCGTCGTCGAGGGCGGCCGCGACGGATTCACCGTCACCGCCAGAGACGGCTCCCGAGAACTCCGAGTGGTCGCTCGGGAGGCGACCGCGAGCCGGGCGCTCCCCGTCACGGAGGCCGGCGTGCCGGTCGGGAGCTGTCCCGAGGACGGCGGACCACTCGTGCGCTCGCGCGGCGACGTGGTCTGTCTCGACTGCGAGACGCGGTGGGGGCTTCCGGCCGGCGCGAGCGTCACGGACGCGACCTGCGACGACTGCGGCCTACCGAAGATCCGCGTCGAGCGCGGCGAGCCGTTCCACCTCTGTCTCGACCCCGCCTGCGATCCGATGGAGGACGCCGTCAGCGATCGGTTCGACGGCGTCTGGGGCTGTCCCGACTGCGAGGGCGATCTGCGGGTTCACTTCGCGCCCGGTCGGGTGTACCTCGGCTGCGAGAACGATCCCGACTGCGAGACAACCTTCTCGTTCCCGGCCGGCGTCGTCGTCGACGAGTGCGACTGCGGGCTTCCCGTCTTCGAGACGGCCGCCGGCCGGGGGTGTCTGAACGGGAGCTGCGAGATCGCCGGCCACGCGGCGGTGAAGGGCACGGACGCCGAGTGAGTCGGGCTACTCGGCGAGCTGTTCGCGCCCCGGCGCGATGAGGCGGTCGAGGTACTCAGCGAGCGCGCCCTTCGCGTCCGCGGGGTGGAGCTCGCCGGACTCCAGGTCGGCTTCGAGGGCGTCGTAGCCGTCGTATTCGAGGTCGCCGCCGTACTCCTCCGGCCGCTCGACGACGACCGAGTCGAACCGCGGGAACACGTGGTACTCGAACACCTGAAGGACCGGGTTCTCGCGCTCGACGCCGTCCTCGGTCGGCTCGGGGTCGGCCGTCGACGGGCAGTATGCGTCGTTTACCTTCGACTCGATGTCCTCGCGGGAGTCCTCCATCGAGATGGTGACCCCCTCGCTGGAGGACATCTTCCCGCGGCCGGTACCGAGATCGGCGATGAGCGGGGTGTGGAGGCTCGTCGGCGGCTCGCGGTCGATGCTCGGGAGTACGTCGCGCGCGAGCATGTGGACCTTGCGCTGCTCCATCCCGCCGACCGCGAGGTCGACGCCGAGGTACGGGATGTCGAGCGCCTGCATCAGCGGGTAGACGGCCTGCGAGACCTTCACCGAGTCGCCGGAGCTGATCTCGGCCATCGCCCGCTCCGCCCGCGCGAGCGTCGTCTCGAGTTCCAGCGCGTGGAGATCGAGGGTGTAGTCGTCGTCGAGCTGGAAGTCCGACCCGAGGACGAACTGCGTGTTCGACTCGTCGAGCCCGTACGCGATGAACTGGTCCCGCATCCGCTCTGCGGTGTGGCGGATCTCCTCGAACGACCCCTTGTCGTTGAGGTAGGCGTGGACGTCGGCCAGCAAGACCGTCACCTCGAACCCCGCCTCCTGAAGATCGATGAGTTTGTTCGCGGTGAGCATGTGACCGATGTGGAGCACGCCCGAGGGCTCGTAGCCGACGTACGCCCGCTTGTCCTCGGGGTCGTCGGCCAGCGCCTCGATCTCCGCCTCGGTGACCACCTCGGCCGCGTTCCGGGTGATCAGCTCGTGAGCGTCCATACGTCTGACTGTGCGTTCCTCGACATATGACTTCTGGATGCGTGTTGTGCCGGCTCACGCGGACCGAGCGCGACGGCGTCGGTTCGAGAGCGGCTACTCCTCCGTCTCCGGCAGCGTCCGCCCCGCGCGGTGTTCGGAGATGATTCGGTCGATCCGCTCGGCCTTCTCGTCGCGCCGGCGCTCTTCCGCGCGCTCCTCCCAGTCGTCGACGGCGGCGGCGAGGTCGTCCTCGCTCGCGACCGCCAGCTCGTCCACCTCGCGGACGGGCACCGCGTCGGCCGGAACCACCGGGATCGCCCGCTCGAACAGCACCTCGTCGGCGATGTTCGAGAAGTTCCCCTCGCCCCGGATCACGGCCCGCGGCTCCGTCTTGGCGAGCCGCTCCGCGGTCCGGCGGCCCGCCCCCGACGCGTCGCGGAGGTAGACAACGTCGCCCGCGACGAGCCCGTACGCGTCGGCGGCGGCGTCGAGCGCGTCGAGCGTGAACTGCTCGACGACCTTCACGCTCACGAGCCCCTCGCCCTCCGCGACGTCGTCGAAGTTCGAGTGGTCGAGCCGCCACAGCTCTTTTAACGTCTCCACCTTCCGTTCGAGGTCTTCGACCGCTTCGCGGGCCTCATCGCGCTCGCGCTCCAGCCGGTCCGTCTCGCGCTCCAGCCGGGAGACCGCCCGCCGCGTGCGCGCCTCGATCCGCTCTTCGCGTTTCGCCTCCTCCAGTTCGGACTCCAGCTCCGCGATCCGGTCGTCGCGCTCGTCGAGGTCGGCGTCGAGCGACTCGGCGTGCGACTCCAGCCGGTCGACGCGCTCGCGGAGCCGCCGGATCGTCTCCTCCTCCTCGGTGCGCTCCGGCTCCGTGGGGTCGGTCTCGGCGTCGTCCCCTTCGCCGTCGTCGTCGCCGTCGTCCTCGCTCAGGTCCGCGATGACGGACTCGACCGATGACCCGCCGGCGACGACACCGGCGATCACCGCCTCGCGGTCGAGCCGCGGCGGGGTCTTCGCCGCGATGCGCTCGAACTGGTCCTCGTGGTCGTCGTAGGCGTACAGCGCGGCGGCCAGCGCGTCGCGCTCGTGGTCGTTCGCGTAGCTCGCCTCGCGGGTGCGGTGGAGCTTCTCGTCGACGGGGAGATCCGTGGTGGGCCGCCAGCCGGCGGCGTCGAACGAGCGCCGGAACTTCTCGACCGTCTCCGGCATCGGCTCCACGTCGCCAGCGACGATGATCGGCCGCCCCTGCTCGACGATCCACTCCGTCACGTCGGCGGTGTCGGCGGTCCGCGAGGAGTACAGCGCGTGGACGGTGCCGTCCAGCCCGACGACCGCGGCCGCGGTGGTGGTGCCGGGGTCGATCCCGACGATGACGCGGTCGCGCCGCTTCACCAACGGCTCGTACTCGATGCCGTCGCGGCGCTCGCGCTCGACCTCGACGCGCACGTCGCCGGCCCGCGAGTCCGAGACGGGGATGTCCTCCGGGCGCGCCTCGACGGCGAACGTCGCGTTCGCGTAGCCCCCGTACTTCTCGGTCACGTCGCGCTCAAAATCGAGGTTCGACTCCTTCAGCTCCGACTGGACCTGTCGCGTTCGCTTCTTGACGTTGCCGTGGATCCGCCGGGTGTAGCGGTCCTGACTCCACCCACCCTTTCCGGTCGAGCGCCCCCGAGACACCTTCACCCGCGTCTCGTCGGTGAACGCGGTCACCTCATGCCCGACGTTCGCGGCCGCGAGCCGGGCCGACGCCTCGGCCTCCTTCATCGGCTTTTTTCCGTGTGGGATCCCGTGCCGAGAGGCGACCCGCGAGAGCGGCTCCGGACGCTCCGCGCCGGTCACCTGGACGAGCCGCGTGCCGTCCGGCAGCGACCGGAGGAAGCCGACGAGCTCCCCTTTGTCCGCCGCCAGCTCGTAGGCGTTGTCGGTGGCGACGTAGAGGGGTTCTCGGTCGTCGATCAGCCGGCAGAGCTTCCGGAAGGAGACGACGTCACGGGTGATCCGGGCCATCGGGCCATCGGCGTCGGGGACGTCCGGGTCGTCATCGTCGACGGGGTCGAGAATGACGAGCGCGTAAGAGGGACTGTCGCCGCGGACGTCGCCGCTGTGGACGTCGACGCCGAACACCGGCCGGTCGCGGGCGCGGATGGTCCGGGTTGTCACGTACCGGAGTATGTCGTTGCGGCGTATATACCCCACGCCGGGCGGAACGATCCCCCTGCCGTCGAGGAAAGGGAAAAGAAGCGTTACAGAACGCCGGAGTCGTCGTCGACCCGCCGTCGACCGCCGATGACCCGCGGCGTGCCGCCGCTCTGGATGATGTTGAACGCGGTCATCAGGTCGGACCGCGAGACGAGTCCGACGAGTTCGCCGTCGGCGTCGACGACGGGCAGTCGCCCGACGCCGTGTTCCTGTATTGTCTGGAGCGCGGTCAGCGCGTCGGTCTCGGGGGCCGCGGCGACGATGTCGGTGGCCATCACGTCGTCGACGCGGTAGGCGTCGCGCTCGGCCTCGCGGACCGACCGCACGTCTTCGAGGGTGACCATCCCGACGAGTTCGTCGCCGTTGAGGACGGGGTATCCCGTGTGCCGTTCCTCGAACATCCGGCTCAGCAGCTCCGCGACCGAGGTGTCTCCGCTCACCGTGTGGAGGTCCTCGCGGCGCGTCATCACGTCGCCGACGGTCACGTCCTCGAAGGCGGCTTTCAGCGTCGTCTGCTGGGCCTCGCCGGAGGCGGCGATGTAGACGAAGAAGGCGAGGACGATGAGCAGCAGTTGGAACGAGAACAGGCCGATGACCCCCATCAGGAACGCGAACACCTTTCCCACGGAGGCGGCCCGCTGGGTCGCCTGCGCGTGCGGCTGGTTCCGCGCGAGGAGCGCCCGGAGGACGCGACCGCCGTCCATCGGGAACGCCGGGAGCATGTTGAAGACGGCGAGGACGACGTTTAAGAGTGCGAGGTAGCCGAAGACGAAGCGGGCGGCGTTCACCCCGACGGAGGATCCCGTCCCCGCGGGCAGGGCGAAGACGACCCCGTAGCAGGCGATCCCGACCGCGACGCTGACCAGCGGGCCGGCGATGGCGATCCAGAACTCGTGTTTCCAGTCCTCAGGAAACTCGGTGAAGCTGGCGAGCCCGCCGAGCAGCCACAGGGTGATCGACTCGATCTCGTACCCGTGGCGCATCGCGACCAGCGAGTGGCCGAACTCGTGGAGCAACACGCCGACGAACAGCCCGATGGCAGCCGCCAGCCCGAGCAGCCACGGCGCGGGTCCGGACGCGAGTACGGCCGCATCGACCCCGAGCCCCGCGGCCTCGTTCATCACCTCAACGATCGTTCCGACCTGCTGACCGATGAGGTACGCGAACAGCGGTAAGACGAGCAGAAACGTCCAGTTGAGCCGGATCGGAATCCCGAACGCGCTCCCGATCTCGATTCCACGCATGCCAGCGGATTCGGCCGGTGATCGGTTAAGTAACGGGGTTCAGCCGATCCGGTTACGTACACGCCCCGCCTCAGGAACGTCATGAGCGACACAGCTGAACCCGATCCGGTCGTGAAACGCGGCGGGAACGTCGCGTCCGAATCCGTCGACGCGGCCGACGGCCTCTCGAAGGCGGTCCTCCTCGACGAGTCGGACGGTGCCCCGAACTTCGCCATGCGGCGGTTCGAACTCGCGCCGGGCGCGGCGGTCCCGCGTCACACCAACGCGGTCGAACACGAGCAGTACGTCCTCGCCGGCGAGTACGTCGTCGGGACCGGCGACGAAGAGCGGACGGTCTCGCCCGGGGACGCCGTGCTGATTCCCGCGGACGTCGAACACTGGTACCGGAACGAGGGCGACGAGGCCGGCGCGTTCATCTGTGCCGTCCCCAACGGCGACGACACGATCGAACTCGTCGAGTGAGCGGGCGGCTCCGCGGGCGTTCCACTCCGGCGACTCGCCGCCACCTACTCCAGCGTGCCGACCCGGTCAGCGACGTAGCCGAACTGGTCGCGGTAGCCGTTCGGCGACAGCAACACGGGGTAGAACGGCTCGTCGGCGAGCAGCGGTTCGCCGTCGGCGGCCGCGAACCGTTCGCCGGCTGCGACGCGCTCGAAGTTGTGCGCGAACACCTCGTAGCTGTCGGCGGCGGGCTTGGGGATCCGGTCGCGGAGCCGGAACACCGAGACGTCCCTGCGGCCGCCGGCGTCTAACACGCCGTCGGCACCGGGCGGGGAAATGGTCCCGGTCGCGGCGAGGAACGCGCGGGCCAGCCAGTAGGCGTTGTCGGCGGCGCTCTCGGAGCCCTGAAGTCCCGCCTCCACTTCGAGGGTGTGCGGGTGTTCGATGAGTCGCCCCTCGGTGAACGCGTCGGTCTGTATCACGGCGTCGACCGGGAGGTGGGGCGCGACGGCGCGGGTCACCTCGTCCATCGAATCGACGACCGCGAACGGCTCCGCCTCGTGGGCCGCCGCGTCTGAATTGCCCGGGAACGCCCGGTTGAGGTCAGCGTCCAGATAGCGCTCGCCGGCCGACAGCGCCGCCTCGTTGGCGACGATCAGCCGGACCGGGCGCTCGGGGTCGAGGTCGGCGTCGAGCAGGCGCTCGACCGCGCGAGCGCCGCAGGGCTCGTCGCCGTGGATCGCGCCGACGACGGCGACCTCCGGCTCCCCGTCGCCCAGATCGTGAACTTCCATACCGCCCACAGGCGCGCGGCGGATAAGTGGCGTTCGGATCGGCGACGCGGCCTCTCAGTGCGTCTCGTCGACCCGCTCCGCGTACTCGTAGTCGGCGGGGTACGCCGGCGGCCGCGCGTCGTCGAGGCGGATCTGCCACCCGTCGACCGCGACGGGGTCGTCGAGCGCGGCTCGGAGCGTCTCCCGCACGTCGTCGACGTCGACCCCGTAGAAGTCGCCCGGGACGCCGTCGAGGTACTGGAGCGCGGTCTCGAACAGCGACCGCATCCCCGCGTCGCTCTCGAAGTCGACGCGCTTGTACGCGCCGGCGGCGACCTGAACCATTCCATGGAGGAAGGCGCTCTCGACGGTGCCGCGCCCGTAGTTGTACCACTCGTCTTCGAAGCAATCGTGGCTCTCGTGGTAGGCACCGTCGTTGAACAGCCGGACGCCGTGTTCCGTCGCGCGGCGGAGCGTCGCGTGCTCCCAATAGCCGCCGACCACCCGCGTATCGGGCGTGTCGCTCGGCCGCGCTCCCCCGTCGTCCTCCGCGGGGTCGCTGTCGCCCGCGTGCCACCCGGTCGGATCCCCGAGCGGCGGGGCGACGCCTGGGTCGCGGGTGTGCTCGTCCATACGTGCGGCGTTCACGCGGGAGCGACCTAACCGTTTCGCGGCCGCCCCAAAGACACGCTCGGAGCGGCGAACGCGGCGGACCGCCGACGCGAATAGAAAGGCGTTTACGGAGCTGGTCGATTCCATCAGCTGAGAAAGTATCGGTCTTTGCCGATATAATGTAAATAAGAGATACGGCTGAATCGGACATACTGCGTGTCTCTCATCGGTAAAACCAAACTTCGGATGCTGCGTCTCCTCGATAACTCCCCGTCTCACGGGTACAAGCTACACAAAGAAATCGGCGTCACCACTTCGACGGTTTATCAGCATCTCAACGAACTCGAAGAAGCGGGTATGGTGGAGCCGCACCCCGTCGAGGGCGATACGCGAAGTCGAACGGAGTACCACATCACCGACGAGGGGCGTCAGTTACTCGACCTACTCTCACAGGACGAGTAGCGCGCAGCGGTGGTGAACACACAGGCCTGACACCACCACAGGGACTCGTAGTCCACGCCGATCTCGTTCCGACTACAAAACGGTCCGAGGTACAGACGCGGATCACGCTGCCTCTCAGACGATATACGAATAGAGAGCTGCATTCACGCGCAGTACTCGCCCTGAACCGGAGGGTTAAATATTCACCGGAGTCTTTTGCCCGACTGCGTGCGAGGGTAGCCAAGCCCGGAAACGGCGGCGGATTCAAGCTCCGCTCCTGTAGAGGTCCGTGGGTTCAAATCCCTCCCCTCGCATCGC
>PXST01000051.1:0-48321 GCA_003023405.1 Halobacteriales archaeon SW_8_68_21 | reverse complement strand
CCACGAAGCCGTTACTCGTACCCCGCGAGGGGCTTCGAGGTATCTTGTTTTGTGTCGGTCGGCGGGGTTTTGCCGCCTACAACTTATAAATAGGACCGGAGGAATCGGCACGGACACGACACACTTTCACACGACAATCCCCGCACGTCCCGAATCAACACGAACGTCCACCGGAAACGCGGGGTCCGAAACGGTTTTGCCGCCCCCTAACGGACGGTCGATATGCCAGCAGATCCCGACACGGAGTACGACCCCTCGCTGGGTCGGAAGTTCGTGTTCGTCACGGGCGGGGTGATGTCCGGGCTGGGCAAGGGCATCACCGCCGCCAGCACCGGGCGGCTTCTCGCCAACGCGGGCTTCGACATCACCGCCGTGAAGGTGGATCCGTACCTCAACGTCGACGCCGGGACGATGAACCCGTACGAACACGGCGAGGTGTACGTCCTCAAGGACGGCGGCGAGGTCGATCTCGATCTGGGCAACTACGAGCGCTTCCTCGGCACGGACATGACGTTCGACCACAACGTCACCACGGGGAAGACGTACGAACACGTCATCGAGCGCGAGCGCGCCGGCGACTACCTCGGCAAGACCGTCCAGATCATCCCGCACGTCACCGACGACATCAAGCGGCGCATCCGGGAGGCCGCCGAGGGCAGCGACGTGTGCCTTGTCGAGATCGGCGGAACGGTCGGCGACATCGAGTCGATGCCCTTCCTCGAAGCCCTGCGCCAGTTCGCCCACGAGGAGGACGACGAGGACATCCTCTTTACCCACGTCACGCTCGTCCCCTACTCAAAGAACGGCGAACAGAAGACAAAGCCCACCCAGCACTCGGTGAAAGAGGTTCGCTCGATCGGGCTTCAGCCGGACACCTTGGTCGGGCGCTGCGAGGACCGGCTCGACTCAGAGACGAAAGAGAAGATCGCCCTGTTCTGTGACGTGCCCACCGACGCCGTCTTCTCGAACCCCGATGTCAAGGACATCTACCACGTCCCGCTGATGGTCGAAGACGAGGGGTTAGACGAGTACGTGATGGAGCGGCTCGGCCTCGCCGACGAGGCGCTTCCGAAGGCGGAGCGCTCGACCGAATGGCGCGACCTGGTCACCCGCGACCGCGACAGAGAGATCGACGTGGCGCTGGTCGGCAAGTACGCGCTCGAAGACGCGTACATGTCGATCCACGAGGCGCTGAAACACGCCGGGATCCAGACGGAGACGGAAGTGAACGTGTTGTGGGTCGACGCCGACGAGACCGTGGACCGCCACGAGGAGCGTCTCGCCGAGGCCGACGCCGTCGTCGTTCCCGGCGGGTTCGGCTCCCGCGGGACGAACGGGAAGATCGAGGCGGTCCGGTACGCCCGCGAGAACGACGTGCCCTTTCTCGGGCTCTGCTTGGGCTTCCAGATGGCGGTCGTCGAACACGCGCGCAACGTCCTCGGGCTGGACAGCGCTCACTCCGCCGAGATCGACCCCGACACGCCCAGCCCCGTCATCGACCTCCTCCCCGACCAGTACGAGACGGAGGACATGGGCGGGACGATGCGGCTCGGGGCGCACGAGACCGACATCGAGCCGGACACGCTCGCGGCGCGGGTGTACGACGCCGACTCCTGTACTGAGCGCCACCGCCACCGCTACGAGGTGAACCCCGAGTACATCGACGCCTTGGAGGCCGACGGACTCCTCTTTTCCGGCCGGGCCGACAACCGGATGGAGATCTTAGAGCGGCCCGACCACCGGTTCTTTTTGGGGACGCAGGCGCATCCCGAGTTCCGGTCGCGCCCGGACCGCGCGAGCCCGCCGTTCGTCTCCCTTGTTGAGGCCGCGTTGGAATCGACGGACACAACCGAGCGGAACGCAGACGTGAGGCTATAGATGGTCGAGACGGAGGAATTCATCGCGGAGGCGAAAGCGGAGATCCGGGAGGCGATCGGCGACGCAAACGCCGTGATCGCTCTCTCCGGCGGGGTCGACTCCTCGGTCGCGGCGACGCTCGCGTACGAGGCGGTCGGCGACCAGCTCACCCCCGTCTACGTCGACACGGGGCTGATGCGGAAGGGAGAGACGGCGGAGATCCGGGAGACCTTCGGTTTCATGGAGTCGCTGTGGGTGATCGAAGCACAAGAGCGCTTCTTCGACCGTCTCGCTGGCGTCACCGATCCGGAGGAGAAGCGCCACGTCATCGGCGAGAGGTTCATCGATGAGTTCGAGACGGTCGCCCGCGACGTGGGTGCCGACTACCTCGTTCAGGGAACGATATACCCCGACCGGATCGAGTCCGAGGGGAACATCAAGTCGCACCACAACGTCGGGGGACTCCCCGAGGTCGTCGACTTCGAGGGGATCGTCGAGCCGGTGCGCGACCTCTACAAGGACGAGGTGCGCGAGGTCGCCCGCGCGCTCGATCTTGAAGCGATCATCTCAGAGCGGATGCCGTTCCCCGGTCCCGGACTCGCCGTCCGGATCGTCGGCGAGGTGACTCCAGAAAAGGCCGCGGTCGCCCGCGAGGCGACCCACGTCGTCGAGGAGGAACTAGCGGAGTACGACCCGTGGCAGGCGTTCGCAGCCGTCCTCGGAAAGGCGACCGGCGTCAAGGGCGACAACCGCGTCCACGGCTGGGTGGTCGCCGTCCGCTCCGTCGAGAGCCGCGATGGGATGACCGCCCGCGCACAGGAGCTCGACTGGAGCACGCTCCAGCGGATCCAGAGCCGGATCACGGGCGAGAACGAGGACGTGGCGCGGGTCGTCTATGACGTGACCCACAAGCCGCCCGCGACGATCGAGTACGAGTGATGGCGGACCGGACAACCGCCGTCGTCGCCGGCCCGGACGGGCGCGGTCTCGGCGAGGAGCTAGCGGCGTTGGGCGTCGAGATCGCCCGCGTCGACGGTCTCGTCACCGCGTCGAAGCTCGAAGACGCCGGGATCGCCGACGCCGACCTGTTCGTTCTCACGGACATCGAGGAGGCGACGGGGATCCCGGTCGCGAGGGAGCTGAACCCGGGCGTCCAGATCGTGACGTACGCGAGCCGGTCGCTGCCGGAGTTCGTCGCGACCGTCGCCGACATCGCGGTCGACCCCGACCTGCTGGGTCCCGAGACGGTGGCCGAGGAACTGCTGGCTGGCGACGACGCGGGCGACGCGGAACCGCCCGACGCGAAATCGGCCGACGACGAGTCGAAGCCGTGACCGGGGACGACGCAGCCGCCGACGCGGAGGCGACAGCTGACGCGGAACCGGCCGCCGGCGCGGAGGCGACCGTTCCGGTCACCCTCTACACCCGTGAGGACTGCTCGCTTTGCGTCGTCGCCCGGGAGACGATCGAGTCGGTCGCCGGCGATCTTGACGGCGTCGCGGTCGCCCTCGATGTGGTCGACGTGGACACCGACCCCGAACTGGCCGACGAGTACGGCGAGCGCGTCCCGTACGTGCTCGTCAACGGCCACCCGACGTTCAAGTACGAGGTCGACGAGCGCGACCTGCGATTGAAGCTGCTGGCGGCGACCTGACGTGTTCGGCGAGGTCAGCGGCGACCGACTCGACCGCCCCACCTACCGCGACCCGACCCTTTACCAGTTCGTCCGTCCCTCTGATCGGCATGACAAACGGAGCCGCACACCTGTTCACCGGCGGTCGAGTCGCGGACGCAGACGGTACCCGACGGGCCGACGTGGCGGTCGTCGACGGCGAGATCGCCGCGGTCGGCGACACGGACGCGGTCGCGGCCGCGGTCGAGGACATCCCGAACGACGAGATCGCCCGCGTCGACGCGAGTGACCGCGTCGTCGCGCCCGGCCTGATCGACGCGCACGTCCACGTGATGATGGACGGACGCCCGGACGTCTCGACCGCGGTCTCCGACAGCGACTACACGGCGAGTTACCGGGCCGCGAGCAACCTCGACGCCGCCGTCTCGGCCGGCGTCACGACCGTCCGCGACCTCGGCAGCCGTGGGACGCTCGCGCTTGACGCCGGCGAGGCGGTCGCCGCCGGCGACGTCGACGGGCCGCGGGTGCTCGCGTGCGGCCGCAACGTGATCATGACCGGCGGGCACGGCAACTGGTTCGGGCGCGAGGCGGACGGCCCGGCGGAGGTGCGGAAGGCGGCCCGCGAACAGCTGAAGGCGGGCGCTGACGTGCTCAAGTGTATGGCTACCGGCGGCGTCCTCACCGAGGGCGCGGTGACAGGCGCGCCGGAGCTGACGCCAGAGGAACTCGCCGCGTTCGCCGACGCGGCCGCCCCCACGAACACGCCCACCGCGGCCCACGCCCACGGCGAGGAGGGGATCAAAAACGCCGTCGAGGCCGGGATCTCCAGCGTCGAACACGGGACGTTCATGAACCGGGAGGCAGCCGAGATGATGGCCGAGCGCGGCACCTACTGGGTTCCGACCGCGAGCGCACTCCGCGGCATCGTCGACAACGGCGTGGCGGCCGGCATCCCCGAGGACGCGGTCGCGAAGGCCGAAGACGCAGCCGACCGCTTCGACGACGCGTGGAACCACGCGCTCAACGCCGGCGTTCCCATCGCGATGGGGACCGACGCGGGCACGCCGTTCAACTTCTTCGCGGAGATTCCCCAAGAGCTGGCACAAATGGTCGAGTACGGCCTCTCGCCGGAGCGGGCGCTCGAAGCCGCCACGGTCAACGCCGCCGACCTCCTCGGCCTCAACGACGTCGGGCGCGTCGAGGCGGGGCATCGGGCGGACCTGGTCGTCCTCGACGCCGACCCCAACGCCGACGCCGAAGCGTGGCAGGACCCCGAGGCGGTGTTCGCGCGCGGCGAGCGCGTAAAATAGGGAAGCCGGTTCCATTGGGTGATTTATAAGCGGCCGGTTCCGTCGGGTGATTTATAAGCGGCCGATCGACACGAGCACCGCCGAACCCCCAGTCGATCGGCCGTACGTCGCTGTCTCTTATAAATCGCCGATTGACACGAGCACCGCCGAACCCCAGTCGCGCGACGCGCCACCACGGAGAGTCACTCCACTCGAACCGTCCGCGTCGCCGTGACCGGCAGAAGCGGGAGGTCGGGGAAGACGACCTCGACGACGAACTCCAGCTCGTCGGCGTCCGGCGGGCCGAACACGCCGACCGGGACCGTCGTCTCGCCGTCGAGGTAGGTCGTCGTCGCGGTCATCTCCACGTCGTTGACGGTGACGCGGATCCCCGTTCGGGCGCTCCCGGAGACGGCCGAGACGGCGACCTCGCACAGCTCGTTTTCCCCGACAGCGATGGCGTCGGGGAAGTCTCCCCAGTCGACGCCGATTCGGGGGCAGTCCCCGGCGGCGTCGACGATCCGCTCGGCGACGGAGTCGCTCAGGCCGCCCCCGGCGAGCCGTTCCGGGCCGGCGTCGACGATGTCGGCGGGCGAGGTGAGGCCGGCGTCCGCGAGACGCTCGGCGCGCCCGGAGCCGACCCCCTCGATCGCGGTCAGCGCGACGGCTTCGCGGGGGACGCCGTGTTCGACGCGCGCTTCCACGCGGCGAGCGAGGTTGGCGGCGCGGGGGCCGGCGAAGCGGTCGAGGAACTCCGCGAGCGCGGCGAGCAGGCGGAGCGCGTTCTGCCGGATCACCCATGCGTCCGAGCGCAGGTCGCTCGGAATCGAGTCGTTCATACCGGCGAGCAAGATGGCGAACACCTTGCGGTGGCCGTCTTCGAGGTCGGTGTCGCGGCCGTCGAGAATACGATCGACGGCGTCCGCCTCGGCCGAGCGCGCCGAGACCGAGTCGAACTCGCCGGCGGACGCGACGGTCTCTAACACCGCGTCGGCCGTCAGCGTCTCGCGGTCGGCGAGCCGCCGGAAGCGGCGGGCGGTGTCCAAGCGGAGGTAGTATTTCGAAGCGAGCCGTCCCAGCCCCGTCGGCTCGATGGCGAGGTCGTCGTCGGCAGCGACGAACCCGTCGTCGACGAGCGATTCGAGGGTGTCGCGCACGCGGTCGCGGAGCGTGGAGAAGTCGTACGCCTCCGGTTCCGACTGGGCGCGGACGTAGTAGAAGGTGGTTTCGAGCCACGCCATCACGTCCTCCAGCCCGCGGATCGTTCCCATCGCGATCTCGGCGTTGAGGTGCGATTCGAGGTCGGCGGCGAGCCGCGACTCGATCGCTTTGCCCTCGCGCAGCAGCGTCCGGTACTTGTCCGCGTCGCCGCGGTCACAGACCACCCAGCCGTACCCCACGTCGTCGTACTCCGGGCGGCCGGCGCGGCCGAGCATCTGGAGTACGTCCAGCGGGGAGATATCAGTCTCGCCCTCCAGCGGGTCGTGGTACTTCGTGTCGCGGATGACGACGCAGCGCGCGGGGAGATTCACCCCCCACGCGAGCGTCGATGTCGAAAAGAGGAACCTGATCTTCCCCTGTTTGAACCACTCCTCGACGCGGTCGCGGTCGTCTTTCCCGAGGCCAGCGTGGTGGAAGCCGACGCCGTCGGTGACCGACTGGCGGAGCGTGTCATTGGTCAGTTCCGTGGCCTCGTTGTGGAAGTCGTAGTCGTCCCGCGAGTCGATCGGGATGTCCCGATCCGTGATCTCGTCGCGCGCCTTCTTTGCCGCCTGAACCGTGTCCTGTCGCGAGGAGACGAACACGAGCGCCTGCCCGTCCTCGCGGATGTGCGGTTCGGCCAGATCGAGCGCGCGATAGAGCCGGCGGTACTTGTCGGCGAACGCGTTCGACCCGTGCGAGTACGTCTTCACGCCGGTCTCCAACTCGACCGGGCGGTACTCGTCGCCGAACGCGTAGGTCGTCTCCGCGGGCGCGTCGAGCCACTCGGCGACGTCGTCGATGTTCGGCATCGTCGCCGACAGCGCGACGACGCGCGGGTCCTGAAGCCGGCGGAGCCGCGAGACGGTGACCTCCAGTACCGCGCCGCGCTTCTCGGAGTCGAGCAGGTGGACCTCGTCGATGACGACGCAGTCCACGTCGGTGACAAAGGAGTAGCGCGCGGAGTCGTGTTTCCGCGTCGCGCTGTCTGCCTTCTCCGGGGTCGTCACCAGCACATCAGCGCGCTCGGCGCGGCGCGGGTTGAGGTCGCGCTCGCCGGAGACGACGTACACGGAGTAGCCCATGTCCTCGAACCGCTCCCACTCGCTCTCCTTCTCGTTGGTGAGCGCGCGCAGCGGGGCGACGAAGAGGGCGGTGCCGCCCTCCGAGAGGGTCTTACAGATGGCGAGCTCGGCGAGCGCCGTCTTCCCGGAGGCCGTCGGGGCCGACGCGACGACGTTGTGGTCGGTCTCTAGGACGCCCGGCAGCGCCTCGCGTTGCATCCGGTTGAACTCCTCGAACCCGAAGGCGTCGGCGAACTCCGGCACCGCGTCCGCGACCTTCACGGCACACCACACCCGTGCGCGAGTCGTCGGGAACCGCGGCTGTGTCGCATCGGATCGAGAGGGGGGCTTCGAGGGCAAAGGCGTTTCTCATGCGAGCGCGACAGAACGACCCGCCGCCGAGGTCGCGGCTGCGGTCCGCCGTCAGAAGTCCCGCGACCACGGACCCACATCGTTTAGATGACCGCGGCCGACCGCACGGGTATGATCCCCTCGTCGCCGCTCGTGATCGGTGTCGTGGTCGCGCTGATCGCGCTGTTCGTACTCGCCCGCCGTCTCAGCGGGCCGTCCGCCGACGCGCGCGAATCGAAGCGCGCCCACGAGGCCGCACAAGAGCGCGACGTCCCCGTCGAGATCGGCGAGACCTACGAGTTCGGCGTAACGGAGCTGACGGACCACCACTCCGGCTCGGAGGTCGCCGTCGGGAAAGTCGAGGGGTTCGTCGTGTTCACCGAGGACATCCCCGGCGGGCTCGAACCGGGCGACGTGATCCGCGCGAAGGTGCTCTCGTTCAACGAGGGCCGCACCTCCGCGGACGCGACGTTCGTCGGGCGGGCGTAGCCGGCCGAACCACCCCGTCCGTCGGCCGCGCTTTCATCGACCACGTCCGCACCGCCCGTCGACCGCGCTTTCATCGACCACGTCCACCCCGAACCGGAGGTTGATACGTGATGGTGACGAAGTGGTGTCGCAATGGCACAGGCCGGCACCCAAGACCTCACGGAGCGGTTCATCCAGTTCTATCGGAACTACTACCGCGAGGAGATCGGACAGCTCGCGCAGCGGTACCCCAACGAGAAGCGCTCGCTGTACGTCTCCTACGACGACCTCTTCCAGTTCGACCGCGACCTCGCCGAGGACTTCCTGAGCAAGCCCGAACAGATGCGCGAGTACGCCGAGGAGGCGTTGCGGCTCTACGACCTCCCCGCCGACGTCAGCCTTGGCCGCGCGCACGTTCGCATCGAAGACCTCCCCGAGAGCGTCGACATCCGCGGCATCCGCGTCCACGACGACCACATCGGTAAGCTCGTCTCCGTCCAGGGAATCGTCCGCAAGGCGACCGACGTGCGCCCGAAGGTGACAGAGGCCGCCTTCGAGTGCCAGCGCTGCGGCACGATGACGTACATCCCACAGTCAGACGGCGGGTTCCAGGAGCCGCACGAGTGTCAGGGCTGCGAGCGGCAGGGTCCGTTCCGCGTCAACTTCGACCAGTCCGAGTTCGTCGACTCCCAGAAGCTCCGCATTCAGGAGTCGCCGGAGGGCCTTCGCGGCGGCGAAACGCCCCAGTCGCTCGACGTGGACATCATCGACGACATCACCGGCGAGGTGAGCCCCGGCGACCACGTCACCTGCGTCGGCGTCCTCCACATCGAGCAGGTCGAGCAGGGCAACGAGAAGTCCGCCATCTTCGATCTCTACATGGACGGGGTCTCCATTGCCATCGAGGACGAGGAGTTCGAGGACATGGACATCACCAACGAGGACCGTCGCGAGATCATCGCACTCTCCGAGCGCGATGACATCTACGAGGCGATGGTCGACTCCATCGCGCCGGCCATCTACGGCTACGAGGAGGAGAAGCTCGCGATGATCCTCCAGCTGTTCTCCGGGGTCACCAAACACCTCCCCGACGGCTCGCGGATCCGGGGAGACCTACATATGCTCCTGATCGGGGACCCTGGTACTGGTAAGTGTCAAAAATTTGATACAAAGGTGACGCTGGCTGATGGAACGGAAAGGGCTATTGGAGAGATAGTCGAGTCGAACCTCGAAGATCCGGTACCGGTCGACGACGGAGTATACGAACCGGTTGAGATCGATGTTCAGACCGTAACTGAGACGGGAGACATCGAGACCGGCAGCGCAACGAAAGTCTGGAAACGCGAGGCTCCGGATCAGATGTATCGGATTACGATGGCCTCGGGACGAGAGGTGGAGGTGACGCCGTCACATCCGCTGTTCAAACAATCAAACGGACGGCTGTCTCCGAACCGGGCAGAACAGTTGATGGAAGGTGACCTCGTTGCGGTTCCTAAACGTCTCGACGCAGAGTGGGACGATTCGCTCGACGTTACATTCCAGCGAGCCGAGACGTACAACGCGAACGCATTCACCCCACCCGATGAGATCGATCCCGTGCTGGCACGGCTTCTCGGCTATATTATCGCTGAGGGATACACACACATCTCGGGATCGAGTGCCTCCGTAGTGATTACAAACATCGACGAAGAGATACTGTCCGACGCGGAAGACGCCTTCCGACAGTTGGGTCTTCGATGGTCTCGCCGGGAAAAACACGATCACGATACCGCGGAGATAGTTCGTTGCTCCTCGTTAGAGTTCGTTCGTTTTCTCAGGGAACTCGAACCGGCAATTCTTGAACGGTCCGGAGAGCAAGTTGTCCCCGATTGTCTCAAACGAGCGAGTCCGACGAACAAAGCCGCGTTCCTACGAGCCTATGTCGACAGCGAAGGAACCGTCTCGAACAAGGAGCGCGAAATCACCGTCTCTTCGATGAGCAAAGAGTTGCTGGACGGTGTACAGACGCTACTGCTCGCTTTTGACATCCAGGGTCATCTGACGGAACGACACAACGGTAGTTACCGCCTCCGTATCAGTGGACGAGACTTCATCAAATACATCGATGAGATTGGATTCGTCACGGAGCGGAAAACGGCGGCGTCGGAGGCGTTCGACAACGTGGCGGAGAACACGAACACCGACGTGGTTCCTGACTTGAGCGATGATATCCGACGGATTCGAGAGGCGCTCGCGCTGTCGCAGTTCGATCTCGAACTCCCACGACCGACGTATCAACACTACGAACGTGGTGACAGAAACCCGAGTAAGGAAAGCTTGCGGTCAGTCGTCAATTCATTTAAAAACCGTCTCGCGTGGCTCCGTAAACAGCGCGACGAACTGGTGAGTGGCGACTGGCAAGCTATCGAGAAGCTGAGAGACGAATTACAGATCTCTCAGAAGGCATTATCCGACGGAATGGATGTCTCTCAGACGGCGATCAGTTATTACGAACGGAACCAAGTGGCTCCCGATGGCGGACAAACGGCAGCCGCGAAGGACGTAATTCTCGACCGTCTCGACGAGGCGCTATCAGTTGCTGCGGATGTCTCAAAACTCGGCAGACTGTGTGAAAACGACATCCACTGGGATCGGATCGAATCCATCGATCCGATCATCCCAGATTACGAGTGGGTGTATGATATCGAGGTCGCTGACACCCACACGTATCTCGGGAACGGAGTCGTCTCACACAACTCCCAGATGATCTCGTACGTGGAAAACATCGCACCCAGATCCGTCTATACCTCCGGTAAAGGCAGCAGTGCGGCCGGTTTGACGGCCGCCGCGGTTCGCGACGACTTCGGCGACGGCCAGCAGTGGTCGCTCGAAGCCGGTGCGCTCGTCCTCGCCGACAAGGGGATCGCGGCGGTGGACGAGCTGGACAAGATGGACTGCGTCACGGGTGACACGCTGGTCACGCTGGCCGACGGTCGCGTGGAGCGTATCGACGAACTGGCGCGAGAAGCCGCCGAAGACGGCGAGATCGAGGAACTCTCGAACGGACGTCACATCCGCGACGTCGACCTCGCGGTCTGGTCGATGGACGAGGACGGGCGACTCGTCGAGCGCCCCGTCTCCGCCGTCCAAGAGTACGACGCCCCCTCCGAGCTGACTCGGGTGACGATGGAGACCGGTGAGTCGCTGCGCACGACGGCGGATCACCCGTTCTTCGTCCTCGACGACGGGGAACGGGTCGAGCGCGAGGCGGCCGCCCTCGACGAGGGCGACTGGGTGTACGTCCCCCGCAAGGTCCCGACGACGGCCGCCGACGGCGGAGGAGCGGTCGCAGCGAGCAGCGTCGCCGGTGAACTGCCCGGCGACGACGAGGGCGTCGACGCCGATATGGCGAGCGTCCTCGGCTACCTCTCCGGCGACGGGAACGTCTACTACGACCGCGACGAGGGAGTGTACGGCGTTCGGTTCACGAACGCCGACGACGAGCTGTTGGACGACTTCGAGCGGGCGGCGAGAGCGGCGTTCGACGCGGAGTCTGTTCGGCCGCCGAGCGAGAAGCGAGAGGGCGGCGTCGAAACCGTTCGAATCACCGGAAAGGCGTACGCCGACGCCGTCCTCGGCGCGGGAATGAACCTCGGCCGATACGACGAGAAGTGCTTCCCGACCGCCGTCTCGACGGGGTCTCGCGCCGCGAAGGCGGCGTTCGTTCGAGCGCTGGCCGACAGCGATGGTCACGTCGACGAGTCGGCGGGAAACGTCCGCGTGGCTTCCGCGAGCCAAGACCTCCTGCGGGGAACGCGGAACCTCCTCTTACAGTTCGGCGTTTCGAGCCAGCTCCAGCGTCGCGCCCGCGACGACGGTCGGGACGTGTACTACCTCACCGTGACCGACGCGGCGTCGCTGGCGGCGTTCCGCAGATTTATCGGCTTCACGGCCACCCGGAAGGCGGAGTCGCTCGACCGGATCGTCGAGGCCGCCGCCGGCGATCGCACGATCCTCGACGTGGTTCCGGAGATCGACGACGTACTCGCGCGGTGTCGCGAGTCGCTCCGTCTCCACCAGAGCGAGTGCGGGATCGGTGCTGTCACCTATCACGACTTCGAGAATCGGGTCGCAAACGTGTCGCTCCACCGCGCAGAACGGGTTCTCACTGCGTTCGAGGAACGAATCGAGGCCGCCAGCGAGGACCGCCGCGAACTCAACGGCGAGCCGGGGTGGGAGCCGCTGACCGAGTTGCGAGACCGATACCACGTCTCGCAGTCAGAGCTCGCCGAGGGGACATCGCTGTCACAGCAGCAGATCTCCCGTGCGTGGGGCGAGGACGATGACGTTCGGCTGACCGTCGCAGACCGGCTTCGAGATATCGTTGCGGAGGTCGCGAGGACCGATCTCTCGGACCTGCGCGGGTTCGTGCGCGGGGACGTGAAGTGGCGACGGGTCGAGTCGGTCGAGACCGTGCCGCCGGAGTCGGTCGAACACCGCGTCACGGTGCTTCGACAGAAGCTCGCGGACGTCATCGGCGGACCGATCGAGACGGTCGAACGACGCGCGCGAGACCTCCTTGAACGCGGTCGGAGCGAAGAGACACGAGCGGAGCTGACGGCGGCATTCGACGCGTACGGAATCAGCCAAGCCAGCCTCGCGTCGTCGCTCGACGTGAGTCAGGCGACCGTTTCACGCTGGCTCTCCGGCACCGTCGAAACCGACCGGCTCGACGACCTCCACGAGGTGATAGCGGACAAAACGGGGGCCGTCGAGAAGGAACTACGATCGATCCTCGCCCGGATCGACGATGGACGGCGGCCGAAGGTGTACGACCTGACCGTCGACGAGACGCACAACTTCGTCGCGAACGGCCTCATCGTCCACAACTCCTCGGACCGCTCAGCGATGCACGAGGGGCTCGAACAACAGAAGATCTCGGTCTCGAAGGCCGGGATCAACGCGACGCTGAAGGCCCGCTGTTCGCTGCTCGGCGCGGCGAACCCCAAGTACGGCCGGTTCGACCAGTACGAGCCGATCGGCGAGCAGATCGACTTAGAGCCCGCGCTCATCTCCCGCTTCGACCTGATCTTCACGGTGACGGACAGCCCGGACCCGGAACACGACTCCCGGCTGGCACAACACATAATCAAGACGAACTACGCCGGCGAACTCAACACCCAGCGCGAAGAGCTGGCGAGTTCGGAGTTCACCTCGGAGCAGGTGGCGGAGGTGACCGAGGAGGTCGCGCCCGAGATCGACGCGGAACTCCTGCGGAAGTACGTCGCCCACGCGAAACGGTCCTGTTACCCGACGATGACCGATGGGGCGAAAGACGTGATAGAGGAGTTCTACGTCGACCTCCGCTCGAAGGGGGCCGACGAGGACGCACCGGTACCGGTGACCGCCCGGAAGCTGGAGGCGATGGTGCGGCTCTCGGAGGCCAGCGCGCGGGTGCGGCTCTCGGACACCGTCGAGCGCGAGGACGCCGACCGCGCGACCGACATCGTCGAGTCGTGTCTCAAGGACATCGGCGTCGACCCGGAGACGGGACAGTTCGACGCCGACGTGGTCGAGACGGGCACCTCGAAGAGCCAGCGCGACCGCATCAAGAACATCAAGGGACTCATCGCCGACATCGAAGAGGAGTATCAAGAGGGCGCACCCGTCGAGGAAGTCCTCGACCGCGCCGGCGAGATCGGGATGGATCCCGGGAAGGCGGAAGGGGAGATCGAGAAGCTCCGCACGAAGGGCGAGGTGTACGAGCCGAAACAGGGGCACCTGCGGACGACGTAAATGGACCGGATCTCCGCGATACGGAACGTCGAGGACGCGCTCCGCGAGTTCGAGAACGGCGAGGCGGACCTCGCGGCCACGGAGCGACGCGTCGCGGCCGTACTCCGGACGTACGCCACCGAGTTCGACGGCGATGACGGCGTGTACCGCGCCGTCGGCGACGATCCGGTCGACGGCACGGTGGTCGTCGCGCCCTCGGAGCCGGCCGCGCGCGAGCGCGTCCTCGCGGCGAGCGGGGTAGGCGAGGGGTCCGACGAACACGAGCGCCCCGATTTCGACGTCGAGCGGTTCTGATTCCGGTTCGCCCGCACTGGGGCGGACCGCGGTCGTTGGAGGCAGTTGAAACGTTCCGGTCCGGAAGGGCTAAATTCCGAGATCGATCAGCGGCTGGCGTGTTGTTGGTCGTGACGTATTCGGCGGCCGCCAGAACCGGCCTCCGAAATCTGTGTCGCCGCCACGAGTCGGTCGTCGCCAGGCGGTTCGGGCGAGCCGCACTGTTCAACGAGACGGTGTACGCAGCGTTCCTCGCGCTGCGGCTGCGGGAGTCGCACGGGGGAGACGTCCAGATCGAACGCACCGAGCCGTTCAACGAGTTCGTCGCCCTCGACGAACCGGTGCGGGAGGCCGCCGCGGCCTACGCGGACCGGAGCGCGAAGTCGACGCCGTACGCGGCCTTCGCGGCGGGGACGGACCATCCCGAGCCGGACACCATGCGCGGCCGAGAGCTGTGACCGGAGCGAGGTCGACGCCGTCGGGGTCGAACCGGGGGAAGGGCGAGGACGGGTCATCCGCCGTCGAGGGGGGTCCGGAACCGAACACGGTGATCGGGCGAGTGCCCACCGACGCCGGGCTCCGGCGACAGCTCGCGGCGGCGGCGCGGTCGCGGGGGCGGACCCCGTCGGTGGCGGCCGAGATCGACGAGATCGAGTCGGAACTCGCGTCGATCGAGGTCGAACCCGTGGATCTGACCGCGGCGCGGCGGCGGGTCGCGGAGACGATCGGTGAGATCGAGCGACTCAAAGAGCGGGTCGCGGCGCTCCGCGGCGACGCCCGGGCGCGCCGCGCGGTCGACGCGGACGCGGACGCGACGCTCGACGACCTGGAGTCCGCGGCGGCCGAGCTGTCGGCCGCACAGACCGAGGCGATCGCCGCCGAGCAGGCCCTCGAACGTGCGCGAGCCGAGGCCGCCCGCGCCCGCGATGAGCGACAGCGACGGCTCCGGCTCCGCGATCGGCTCCGGAACCGCCGCCGCGCCGCCCGCCGCGAACTCGCAGAGTCGGTGTACCCGGATTTCCGGCGGGCGCTCGCGGTCGTTCCGGGCGGCGATCCGAACGTGGCCGGATCGGGACCGAACGCGTACGACGGAGACCCGGTCGCGGCGTCGCTCGCGGCGATCAGGGTCGCAGCGCTCGACGGTCCGGTCGAACTGCGCGGCGACGCGGCGCGGGCGATCGAGGCGGCCGACCGGAACGCGAGGTCGCTGCTCCGAACCCCGGAGGTCCGCGTGGGGGACGCCTCCGGCGGCGCGCCGGACCGTCCCGACGTTTAAATATGATTCCGCGGGATCCGGCGCATGGAACTGGACTGGTCGGTCGAGCGCGAGGGCGACGCGTCGCTCGTCGGCTTCCGGGTGCGGAACGACGGGGCGGTCCCGCGACGGGTCCGGATCGAGAGCCGACTGGACGCCCCCGTCCTCCCGCCGCGGCGGGGCGGTGTGGCCGCGGCCGGGTGGGACGCGGCGGGCGTGACCACGGTGATCGGTCCGAGCGACGAGGAGGCGTTCGGCTTCGCCGCGCTCGCGGACCGGGTCGAGCCGCCGGTCGAAATCGTCGATGTCGAACCCGTGGACACGGCCGAATCGATCGACTCCGCGGCCGACGAGGCGGGCAATTCGTCCGTGCGGGCGGCGCTGCGAGACCTCGACGACCACCGACCGCCGCGGCGGGCGGTCGACGGAGCCGACGGGAGCGAGGGGGAACCGGACGGCTCCGACCGCGACGCCGAGGGCGTCGAACCGACGGGAGAGGGACGGTCGGACCGATCGTCGGCGTCAGCCGGGGCAGCGTTAGCGGAAACGACGCCCGGCGAGCCGGAGCGCGCCGAGGTCGACGCGTGGTTCGCGGCCGCGAAAGCCCGGATCGACCTTGCGGAGCGGCTGACCGACGCCGACCTCGTTGCGGCGACGGAGGTCGTCGAGGAGGCTGGCGGTCTCGACGCGGTCGAGGGACTCGACGAGCGCGTCGCGGGCGACGCCGAGCGCCTTCGAGCGATCCGCGACCGGGCCGCGGCCTTAGCGGAGCGCGCCGAGGCGAGCGATGTTCCGGCAGCGGCGCTGGAGGCGCTCGCGTGATCCTCGCGGTGGCGGGCGGAAAGGGCGGGGTCGGGAAGACGACGCTCGCGTACAACGTCGCCGCTGGACTCGACGGGGTCGTCGTCGACGCGGACCTCGGGATGGCGGACCTCCCGGACGGGCGCGGTCCGGACCTCCACGACGTACTCGCCGGGGCGGCGGAGCCGGTCGAGACGGTCCGAAGCGGACCGGTCGACGTCGTCCCGTGCGGGCGGACGCTGGCCGGCGCGCGGGCGGCCGACCTGAGCCGCCTGCGGGAGGCGGTCGCCGCGGTCGAGCGCGAGTTCGGGACCGTCGTCCTCGACTGCCCCGCCGGGCGGCGCGCCGACGCTGGGGTGCCGCTGGCGGTCGCGGACGCCTGCCTGCTCGTCGTCTCGCCGCGGGCGTTCGCGCTGGCCGACGCGATCCGGACCCGAGAACTCACGCGCGAACTCGACACCGGGCTGGTCGGCTGCGCGGTCAACCGGGTGACTGAACCGCCGCCGGTGGAGCCGATCGGCGACGCGCTCGGCGCGCCGGTCGAGGTGGTGCCGGCCGACCCGCGCGTCGGCCGGTCGGTGGCGGCCGAGCGCCCGGTCGTCGACGCCGCCCAAGACAGCGAGGCCGCGGCGGCGGTCCGGGCGCTCGCACGGCGCGTCCCGGCGTGATCTGAGGACGGACGCGACGACGACAGGCCGGAGCGCGCCGCGACACCGGACCTTTTTACTCCGGTCGTCTCGTCGGCGAGAGCGATGATCAGGGTCGCGCTCGTGTTCGGCGTCGGGGTCGTCGCCGCGCTCGCGGTCGCCGTCGGACCGCTGTACGCCGCCGACCGCTACCGCGACCTCCGGGAGCCGACGGACGCGGAGCGCGCCCAGATCGGGGCGCTGGCGGAGCCGGGGGGACTCGATGTCGACCGGATCGCGATCGAGTCCGCCGGCGACGCCGCAAGCGACGGGAACGGACCGGCGACCACCGGTCCGGCGAAGGTCGCCGTCCGTGGACCGCCCCGTCGTCGGGTGTTGTTCCTCACCGAGGACGTGCTGACGGACCTCGACGAGGACGTCGCGGTCGCGCTGCTCGCGGCGGAGTCCGGCCGGGTGGCGACGTACTACGCCGAGTTCCGCGCCGTCGCGGTCGGGGGCGTGCTGGCGGCGCTGGCGGGAGTGGTGACGACGCTCGTCCCGTTCGAGTCCGGGTTCGCCGCCGTCGTCGCTGTGGGACTCGTCTCCTTCTGGGCCGGCCGCCGAGTCCAGTACGCGGCGGACGCCCGCGCGGCGGACGCGGTCGGTTCGGATCGAGTCGCGGACGGCTTCGAGCGCGTCGCGGAGCGTCGCGGGGTCGAGCCGGACACCGGCGACTGGTCGACGTGGTTCGAGGTCCAGCCGCCGCTCGGCGACCGGATCGCTCGGCTCCGCGAGCGCGCGGCCGATGAGGAGTAGCAGGGCGGAAGCAGCTCAGTTGACAGCGGGGCGGAAGCGACTCAGTTCCGCGAGCGCCGGGCGACGGCGGACTCGGGACCGACGCGGATGTCGTAGCCCGCGATGGTGAGCGAGACGTCGACGTCGGCGTCGGACCGATCGGAGACGAGCGCGTTCAGCGCGTCGGTGTCGACGTGTTCGTACAACACGAGGCCCTCGTCGGACAGGTCGATCGGTTCGACGCCGACGAGGTCGGCGATTGCTTCGACGACGGCGAGACTGGGACTGGGGCCGTCGTCGCCGTGGCAGACGCGGGCCGTCTCGGATACCGAACCGGATTCGGTCGGTTCGGACGCTGCGGTACTCATATCCGCCCTTTCACCGAAGCAGTACATAAAACAAACGTTCAATTTATCAGAAACGAGTCCGTCGCGGCGGCCCGGTCCCGGAACCGTTACCAACCAGCCGCACGCGTGTAGAGACAACTCGAATGCGACTCACGGAACGACAGCTCGCGGTCCTCGAAGCCGCGAGCGCGACGGACGAACGAACGGTGGCGGAGATCGGCGAGGAGACCGGTCTGAAACCGGAGACGGTCGCGGGCGCGGCCTTCGACCTCGCCGACGAAAGTCTCGTCGAGGTCGCGTCGGTGACCGACGAGATGCTCGAACTCACCGACGAGGGGCGGACGTACGTCGACGAGGGACTCCCCGAGACGCGGCTCTACCGGGCCGGTCTCGACGCGGGTGCCGACGGCGACCCGGTCCCGATGGGCGCGGTCATCGGCGACGCCGACCTGGACGGTCCTGAGGTCGACATCGCGCTCGCTAACTTCGCGCGCAAGGGCTTCGGGAGCGTCGACGGCGGCGAGCTCTCGGTCGCCGCCGACGCCGACCTCGACGCCGATCCGGAGGCGACGGCGCTCGCGGCGCTCGACGGCGTCGGCGGGGCGGGCCTCGACGCAGACGACCTCAACGTCGAGGCGTCGGTGATCGACCGGCTCGACTCGCGGGGGCTGCTCGCGGTCGCGGAGTCGGTCACGCGAACGGTGACGCTCACCGACGACGGCGTCGACGCGCTGATGACCGGCGTGGAGGCGTCCGAGACGGTGGGCGCGCTCACGCCGGAGCTGCTCGCCAGCGGTGAGTGGCGCGACGCCGAGTTCGCCGAGTACAACGTCGAGGCGGAGGCGGAGACGGCCCGTGGCGGCCGCAAACACGTCCTCCGCCGGACCGCGGACCGGGTGAAGGACGTGCTGGTCGGCATGGGATTCCGGGAGATGGAGGGCCCCCACGCCGACGCCGACTTCTGGATCAACGACTGCTTGTTCATGCCGCAGGACCACCCGGCGCGGACCCATTGGGACCGGTTCGCGCTCGACGTGGACCCGACCGACGAGATCCCCGACGAGCTGATCGGCCGGGTCGAGTCGGCCCACCGGGAGGGGTGGGGCGAGGACGGCGACGGCTACCACGCTCCGTGGTCCGCGGAGTTCGCCCGCGAGGTCGCCCTCCGCGGCCACACCACGTCGCTGTCGATGCGCTACCTCTCCGGGGTCGCCGGGGCAGAACTGGAGCCGCCCCAGCGCTACTTCTCGGTCGAGAAGGTGTACCGCAACGACACCTTGGACCCGACGCATCTCCTCGAGTTCTTCCAGATCGAGGGGTGGGTGATGGCCGAGGACCTGTCGGTGCGCGACCTGATGGGCACCTTCGAGGAGTTCTACCGGCAGTTCGGAATCACGGACATCCGGTTCAAGCCGCACTACAACCCCTACACGGAGCCGTCCTTCGAGCTGTTCGGCGAACACCCGGAGACCGGCGAGGAGATCGAGATAGGTAACTCCGGCGTCTTCCGCGAGGAGGTCACCGGGCCGCTCGGCGTCGACTGCGACGTGATGGCGTGGGGGCTCGCCTTAGAGCGGCTCGCCATGCTCACCACCGGCGCGGAGGACATCCGTGACCTCCACGGGACCTTAGCCGACATCGACTTCCTGCGGAACGCAGAGGTGAGCTACTGATGCCCGTCGTCGACGTCGACCCCGAGGAGCTCCGCGAGCTCACCGGCCACGAGGACAAAGACGACGAGGAGCTCAAGTCCGACCTGTTCGGACTCGGCTTGGAGTTCGAGGGCGAGACCGACGACGGCATGTTCCAGTTCGAGTTCGCGCCCGACCGGCTCGACCGGCTCTCCGTCGAGGGGGTCGCGCGCTCGCTGCGATACCACTACGGCGACGCCCGCGGCGTCTACGTCCCGAACACCAACGATCCGAAGTGGACCATCGAGGTCGAGGAGTCGGTCCCCGACGAGCGCCCGTACGTCACCGGGGCCGTGGTGCGCGGCCTCGACCTCGACGAAGCGGCACTGGAGTCGCTGATCCAGCTCCAAGAGAAGCTCCACGCGACGATGGGTCGCGGGCGCGCAAAGGGCGCGATCGGCATCCACGACCTCGCGATGGTGAAGGGCGCGCCGCTTCAGGAGGGCGCGGAGCCGTCGATCACCTACCGCGGCGTCGATCCTGACGGCGACGCGTTCGTCCCGCTCGACTCCGACGACGAGCTGACCCCCGCCGAGGTCCTGACGGAACACGGAACCGGCGAGACGTACGCCGGCCTCGTCGCGGATCTGGACCGCTATCCGACGATCTACGACGAACTCGGCCTCTTTTCGTTCCCGCCCGTCATCAACGGAAAACGGACCGAGGTGACGACCGGCTCGCGGGAGCTGTTCGTCGAGCTCACCGGCACCGACCAGTGGACGATAGACCGGATGTGTACGATTATCTGCTACGCGCTGTCGGCCCGTGGTGCGACGATCGAGGAGGTCGAGGTGAACTACGCCGACGGCGCGACCCATCCGGACGAGTACGGCTCCGAGCTGGTCCGTCCGAACCTCGACACCGACGAGAAGACCGTGAGCCACGACCGGATCGAGACGCTGCTCGGTGTCGAGTTCGAGCCGGAGGAGGTGGTCGACTGCTTCGAGCGCGGCGGGCTGGACGCTACGTACACGCTCGGCGAGGACGTGCGCTACGAGGTGTCGATTCCGCCGTACCGCGTCGACGTGCTCCACCCGCTCGACCTGGTCGACGACGTGGGGCGCGCGTACGGCTTCGACGACCTGAAGCCGCGCTACCCGGACGTGGGCACCGTCGGCGGGCGTCACGAACGCTCCCGGCTGGAGGACGCGGTCCGGACCGGCCTCGTCGGGCTGGGGTTCGAGGACCTGCTGAACTTCCACATGACGAGCGGGACCGAGAACTACGACCGAATGCGGGTCGAACCGGGGACCGGCGGCGCGGCGGTTGACGGCGCTGGCGTCTTCGGCGGCGGCGACCCGGTCAAGATCACGGAGCCGTACAGCGAGGAGTACACACAGCTCCGCACCTGGGCGCTCCCCTCGCTCGTGATGCTGTTGGAGCGGAACACGCACAACGCCTACCCGCAGGACGTCGCCGAGGTCGGCTTCGTCGCCGAGCGCGACGACGACGCGGACACGAACGTCGCCGAGTCCCGGCACGTCGCCGGCGCTGTCGCCCGCCGCGACGCCTCCTACGAGGCCGCGAAGGGGCGGCTCCAAGCGCTCTGTGACGACTTCGACGCCGACCTTGAGACGCCGCGGACCGAACACCCTTCGTTCATCGAGGGGCGCGCCGCCGACGTGGTGGTCGACGGCGAGCGCGTCGGCGTGATCGGCGAACTCCACCCCGCGGTGCTGGTCGAACACGACCTCGAGGTGCCGGTGGCCACCTTCGAGTTCGCCCTCGACGCGCTACGGTAGACGGCGGGCGAGGCCGAGCGCTCGGCCGGCCGCGAGACTCCCGATCCGGCGATTCTGTAACGAATTAACAGATACCGTCGAGAGCAGAAGACCTATACCTGTCTTGGCGTAGTGGCCGGGCATGAACTGTGAGAGGTGCGGCGTCGACGCCTCGCTGACGCACCGAGATGTCGACGGCTTCGCGTACTACTTGTGTGAAGCCTGTATCAGCGGGTGGGAGGCGGTGCGGTCCCCGTCGCCGGACGGCGGCGACGACACCCGCTCGCCGGCGCGGTAGGCCGGGCGCACGCCGCATCGATACCCTCGGGTTCGGCCGCCACCTCATCAATATATGTTCGTCGGTAGTCCTAACGAATTTCATTGCGGATAGCAGTCGGTGGTACTCGCGCCGCCGGACGCCGAATTCGAGTCGGTCTGCCGCAGCCGTCGGAGTGCTCATGAACGGAGCGACACACCCCCTGTCAAGTGGTTTGTGCCCGGCAGGCGCGTCGCGGGGGCGGTTCGGACACCGGGAACTATACTTCGGTCGACCGATCTGGCGGCATGGCACTCGCAGCGCCCGACCTCTCGGGCTCGACGGCGTTCATCACGGGGACGACTCGCGGCATTGGAAAGCAGATCGCGCTCGCGCTCGCCGACCGCGGCTGTGACGTCGTCTCGACCGGGAAGACGACCGACGACGACACCGAACTATCGGGGTCGATCGAGCAGACGGCCCGCGAGGGGCGCGAGCGCGGGGCCGAGGCGCTCGCGTGTGAACTCGACCTCCGCGACGAGGACCGGGTCGAGGCGGTCGTCGAGGAGGCGATCGACTGCTTCGGGGAGATCGACATCGTGATCAACAACGCGAGCGCCATCCAGCTGGCGAACGTCGCCGACCTGCCGGCCGACCGGTTCGACCTGCTGACCGACGTGAACGTCCGCGGTAGCCACCTCGTCGCGCGCGCGTTCGCGGACCACCTCGCGGAGCGCGACGGGGCGTGGCTCCTGTCGAACTCGCCGCCGGTCGTGACCGACCGCTCGCCGGGGAAAGCGCCGTACGCGTGGTCGAAGCTCGGGATATCGTTCATCACGCTCTCGCTCGCCGAGGAGCTGGGCGGCGACGACGTGGGCTGTAACACGTTCTGGCCCGTGACGACGATCGACACCCGCGCGACCCGCTACTTCGGACTCGGGACCGAGGACGACTGGCGCACCCCGGAGGTCGTCTCCGACGCGGTGCTTGAGATCCTCGCGCGCGACCCGGCGGAGTGTACGGGCAACAGCTTCTACGACGAGGAGCTGCTCCGCGAGGCGGGCGTCGCCGACTTCTCGACGTACAACCTCACCGACGGCGACCCGGCACCGATGTCGGCGCGCATGTTCGACGCGGAGTTCGAGCGCGAGGCGTGACCGCGTCGGTGACCCGAACGACCGACCCACGTTCGCGGCGTGGTCGCGTTGAAGTGGCCGCGGATCGAACCGAACCCCGTGACGGACCATTCGGCTCCCGACGGCGAACCGGAGGTACCGACCGTCTCGTGTGCGCGCTGTGACCGCGAGTGGGACCTCGACCGCGAGGTCAGCGAGGTCGGGGTGGGCGGCCACGCGATAGAGCAGTTCGCGCTCGACCACGAGCGCCACACCGGCCACTACCCGGACGACGTGCGTCCGTGGATCGTCCGGTGTCGACGCTGCCCGGACGGCGAGCGGTTCCTCTCGGAGAGGTCAGCGCGGCGCTGGGCGCAGACGCACGCGAGACACACGCGCCACACCGTCGACGTGGAAGCGCCGACCGGCGACGACGATGTCGTCACCGCGGCCGACGAGTGATCGCGGGAGGGAGTCGGAGCGCCGCACGCTCGGGAGCAGATTTTCGCCGTGACGTTCGTAAACGCGGAAAAACATCAACGAATCGATAGTATGCGTCCAACTTTCTCTGCCAATACTCATGGAATTAAGTACATAAGTAGGTCTGGCATACGCTACAGGAACCAGCAACCGATGCGAACGGATCCAGGTGGTTTCGGCGTCGACGACGACGTCCGAGTCGCCCGGGGTCCCGTTCGACGGTGGCCGCTGGGTTCAAACTATGAAACCAAACAATCGATCCGACGCAGACGACAGGGCAGTGAGTCCCGTCATCGGCGTTATACTCATGGTTGCGATCACTGTCATCCTGGCAGCCGTTATCGGGACGTTCGTACTCGGACTCGGCGATCAGTTAGGTGACACCGCGCCGCAGGCGAGCTATACAATCGACGGGAATAATTCAGCTGTTGTCAACGTAACCAAGACTGGCGGTCAAACACTCGATTCAGGAGACCTCACGCTTTCAGTTGACGGGGAGAGGGCGGACAGCAGCATCGATCAGGGAGACTGACAGACCGGTGAACAAAAGTCGTTAGATTACGACAGTTTCAGTAGTCCAACCGGAGAGGCTGTGGTGCGGATAATCCACGATCCGAGTGGGAACGCAATCTACGAACAGACACACGACTTCAGCTGATCGCATAGCTGATTTATTCTCACCTGCGGTTTTCTGTTCCTGCTTGCGACCGTAACATAGCCATACAGGCATTTAACCATGGAATTACCGCAGAATAAAAATTGCTACAGGCCTATTGAATGTTCTATTTCGACTAAATTAGCCACATGAGCAGGGATTCGACCGAGAATCGGCCAGTAAGCGGAATCGTCGCGTCGACCAACCGCAACCCAAGCAAGGATCGCCGTGAGCGATGCCCCGGCGATCGTCGATTGGTACGGGAAGCTCGTCAAGCTGTGGGCGACCGACCACTATCCGCTAACGCTCGACTATCCGGTCGTGGACGGACTCAGGCTCAACGCGACAGACCGTGATGGCCGGCCGTGGGACGTAACTTTGAGTCGCTCGCGACCCACATCCGTCCGGTATCGCTTCGGTCGCGATACCGACACCGACCGAGACTCCTCTGCGAAGTTCCCAATCTGGATGCGGAGCCGCACGTCCCGCTCGTCGACGTGGAAGTCCGTCACCGGGGAGCCGGCAATCAGGGCGTCGATTCGCTCGGGGTTCTCGACTGCGTTCGCTGTTCGTCGATGATATCTTTGAGTATGATACTTCAGAATATGATTATTCAAAGTATTTTTATTCTATGTCCGCGGACTGAGGGGCATGACAGACTTCGTGAACCGCTCGGAGGAGTTAGGTCGGCTTCACAACCTGTTCGACTCCGAGAACGCGGAGCTCGCCGTCGTGTACGGGCGGCGACGCCTCGGAAAAACGCGGCTCGTCAAGAAGGCGCTTGAGGGGCAGGAGAACGCGGTCTTCTATCAGGCGCGGCAGAAGACGCGGGACCTCCAACTGGAACAGTTCGTCGAGATCGCGGCTGACACGGTTCCCGGTATCGATGATATACGCCCCGACTGGGAGCGCCTGTTCCGGTATCTGGCCGATCAGGATGCGATCGTCGTCCTCGACGAATTTCCGTACCTGATCGAGCAGGACGAGGGCCTCACATCCGTGTTACAGGCGCTGTTCGACCACGAGTTCGACGAGTCAGAGACGACGTTCGTTCTCGTCGGGTCATCAATCAGCATGATAGAGGAAGCGACGCTGCTCGGAGACAGTCCACTGTACGGCCGGACCTCACTTACGCTCGACATTCGTGAACTATCGTTCGACGCCGCGACGGAGTTTCTCCCGGAGGATGCGACAGCGGAGGAGGCCGTGCGCGCGTGGAGCGTGTTCGGTGGCGTTCCCTACTACCTCGAAGAACTCGACGCCGATCGGTCGCTTGGCGAGAACATCCAGCGAACGGTGCTGACTCGTCACGGGTCGTTCCGGAATGAACCCGAACACGTCCTCCGCATGGAACTGACGGAGCCGACGCGCTACTTCTCGATCCTCGAAGCGATCGCCGGTGGGGCGACCGGACGCAACGAGATCGCCGGCGTGACAGGTATCGATTACAACCAGCTATCGACGTATATGGACCGACTCTCTCGGCTGCGGCTCATCGAACGGCATGTGCCGGTGACGGAAAAACCCGAACGGTCCAAACGAAGCCAGTATCGGCTGCGTGATCCGCTCTTCCGGTTCTGGTTCCGGTTCTTGTACGGGAGTTCGGACCGCTACGACCAGTTCGGCAACGAGGCCTATGAACGGCTCGTCGAGCCGGAAGTGGCGGACTTCGTCGCTCCCGCTTTCGAGCAACTGTGTTGCGAGGCCCTATGGACGCTGTACGATGAGACACCGATCGTCGATGTGGGACAGTGGTGGTATCAGGACCACGAGATCGACGTCGTTGGGCTCACCGACGGAGACACCCTCGTCGTCGGCGAGTGTAAGTATCGCTCGTCGCAGACCGGCCACGAGGCGCTCCACTCGCTGGAATCACACGTCGAAGAACTCCGGTGGACGCCGCCGAGTGGCGGACCCAGACGTGTCGAGTACGCGTTGTTCTCTCGCTCCGGCTTCTCCGACAGCCTGCGCAGCGTAGCCGCCGAACGCGACGATCTGCGACTCTTCGAAATTGACGATGTCGTTGATGCGCTCCGGAGATAGTTGACCCCGTGTGAGCTACGTGGAGAACTGCTCGACGGCCTTCTCTCGGAGTTCGGTCGCCGCCCGCTCGAACTGCTCCGCGAGAAGCGGCATTCCCGACGACGCCCGTTCGTCGAGGAAAGTGAGGGCGGACGCGACCGCGGCCACATCGCGTTCCGCGGCCATCACGCAGTCGACGTACCCGTCGAGCGCTCGCGAAAACGCCTTCGAGAAGTGGTCGTACGCGCCGTCGACGCGCTCCATGTTGTCGTCGAGCGATTCGACGAGCGCCCGATAGACGGTCGTCGCCGCCGCGTACCGCTCTCGATCGCGGTACTCGGTCGCGAGGTCGAACCACTCCGAGAAGTCGATCGGCTCGAAGACGACGAAGTAGTCTGGGTTCGTCTCCTCGAACCGTCGGTCGATCGCGGCGCGGAGGTTGTCGACTGACCGCGTCGCCGGCTCGCTGAACCGAGCGAAAAACCGTTCGCGGAGGCCGACATCGCTCGCCAGCGTCTTGCGAAGGAACGCCTGGAGGTCGTCGGGGTCGGCCGTCTCGATTGCCGCGTCAAGCCGGTTCCCTTCGTCCGCGGGAGGGCCGTCGACACACCGGAGCAACACGGCGACGACGTGCTTACACGCTCTCGGTCCGTCGTACGGGCAATCACACCACCGGTCGAACTCGTCGGCCGCGAGGTTGACGCGGACATCGTACTGACGGCTCCCGCTCACGACGGCGGTTACGGTGGCGTCGACGCGGTGAATTTCACGAATTCTGCCCTCGTCACGGTAGCGCTCTCCGCGCTCGTACACCGCATCCGTACAGAGTCCGCGAACCGCGTCCTCAGTCACGTCCATGGCACGAAGTTCGGTCGCGACCCTCAAAAACGGCGACGGCGATCCGGCGGCCTGGATCGCTCCGCTCCGACGATCGCCGGTCACCAATATCGCTTTAGCCGCGTCGCTGTGATCACGACTCTGCCGAAACCGCCTGATTCCCGAGTGACATCGCGTTCACGATGACGACAAGAGAGACGCGAGGGCGCGACGGGCGCTACTTCGATTGTCGAACGACTCGACCTTTGTGGCGTGGGGCGGCCGACAACGTGGCGGTCGTCTTCTACTTCCTCAACGGGTATCGGTTCGAGTACGACAGCGAAGTGAGGGCGATACTGAAAGGGTTCGGCACCGACGAAGCGGCCGTCGATGAGGAGGACACCACTGACTATCTCCGATCTCACACCGAAGCATTCGATCTGGCCGGTGAGATCGAAGCGTGGCGAGACGAACTCGTCCGGTACGGGCTATCGGAATTGACCGACGATTCGTCGGACCCGAATGATTAACAGCGTTCAACGCGTTCATACAGGCATGGCCACCGAAGAGGGAGCGGAAGCGATATCACCGCTTGACGACGTGATGGAGGATATCCGGCGGGAGCTTGTCCGGCGGGTCGCGGCGAACGACCGCGATTCGAACCGGGACCTCTACGACGCCCTCGAAGACAAATAACGCTGTTACTGGCTGTTACGGAGAAGGTCACGCTACATTCACGAGGTTAAAATCCAGGGGCGTGACGGGATCCACGCGAGCGAACGCAGTGAGCGAGCGTGGAGCCAGTCGCGCCCGTGTTCGAGCGAGCGAAGCGACGCGAGAACACGGGCGCGACGGGATAGCGACGGCAGCTTGAGAAAGTTGGTGATTCGCTGAACTGGTGTCGACGGCATAGCCCTCATGTGGTTCGAGACCGATCGAACCATGGAACTCGAACCAATCGACCCCGAAACGGCATTCGAGCTGTACATCGCGGAGAAAGAAACATCAGTTGCGGACGCGACAGTCGCCTCGCACAAGTCACGTCTGAGCTTCCTGCTCAGGTGGTGTGAGGAACGCGACATTGAGAACCTGAACGAGCTGACCGGCCGGAGGCTACAGGAGTTCCGGCTCTGGCGGCGCAAAGTAGGCGACCTCACGAAGGTGAGTGAGAAGACGCAGATGGACACGCTACGCGTCTTCGTCAAGTGGCTGGAGTCGATAGACGCCGTCGAGCAAGACCTCCACAAGAAGGTCCGCTCGCCGGACATCACGCCCCGAGAGAATAGTCGTGACGTGATGCTCGAGACTGAAGACGCCGAGGCGATGCTGGCGTATCTCGAGCGGTACGAGTACGCCTCGATTCGTCACGTGACAGCAACGCTGCTGTGGCACACGATGCTCCGGATGGGCTCAGTCCGAGCGCTCGACATCGAGGACTACGACCCTGATGAACAGTCACTACAGCTTCGACATCGACCCGAAACGGAGACCACACTCAAGAATAAGCGGGAAGGTGAGCGGATAATTGCGGTTTCAAACGAGGTCTCTCTCGTCCTCGATGACTGGATCCGGGAGCAGCGGCCCGACATCACGGACGACCACGGTCGGAATCCACTCCTCTCGACGAGCTACGGGCGGGTTGGTGGAACGACGATCCGCACGTACTGCTACCAGATGACTCGTCCCTGCCAGTACGGTCAGGAGTGTCCTCATGGCCGTAAAGAAAGCAATTGTGAAGCCACTGAGCTGGACAACTCGGCAAAGTGTCCTTCGAGTGTTAGTCCGCATCCGTTCCGTCGTGGCGCAATCACCCACTATCTACAGAGTGACGTGCCCGAGACAGTCGTCAGCGATCGGGCAAACGTGACATCGGATGTCATCGACCAACACTACGACCAGCGCTCACAGAGAGAAAAGATGGAACAACGGAGGGGCTACCTCGACGATATTTAGCGGCTCTCCGAACCATTATTCCTGACTCCTCCCTCAGCACGGGATTCATATATAAATCAGATCCCTCATTCTATATGAAGTTTAAATAGCTGGAGAAACAGATCCTTTGCTATGAAAGACAACTCGAATATTGGGGCTGAAGACGGGTTACAGATACTTCTCGATATACCGGCTCAAAGCGGCGAATTGTTCGGTAGTACGACCACAGATATCGTTCTTTCCTTTTTATGTCGCCATCATACAGAGAAGTTCTCGATCAGTGACCTCGTCGAGGCGGTGGACTACTCACAACCAAGTATCTCCAAGGCAGTAACCGTTCTCTCCGAGAATGACCTCGTCGTCGAACGACGTGAAGGAAACACGCGATGGGTCCGAATCAATCAAGAGCGGCTCCACGTCCCGGACGATCCGTTTCTACAGATCCCTCAGGCCGAGTTCCGGGACCCGGTGCGAGCAGCGGTAACCGAACTTCGCGAAGCTCTCGACGATGTGGTCGGGATCGTTCTATATGGAAGTGTCGCGCGAGGTGAAGCGGACCGGCGGAGCGACATCGATCTCTGGGTTTTAGTCGAGCAAGACCGAATGGCAAACCAGCGGGCGGCGAATCGTGCGAGGCAGGCACTCGAAGACCAGCAGTTCGACGATGGTCGGTATGTATACGAAATCGACGTCGAGGCGCTTCAGGCGATCCCGAATTACAGCTCCGAGATACGGGAGGTTCTCAGTGATGGGATCGTGGTCTACGAGACGGTGGAGTTCCAGACGGTCCGGGATATGATCTTCCATGGTGAACTCGATGAGTGAGGAGTCCGACCCACGGGATATCAGAACGGCCCTTGATGCGGCTATCGACGCGTTCAACAAGGAGGGGTTCGGCGTCCCGGAACGCGAGGAAGCGATCGCAACCGACGACGACTGGAAGACACAGCTTACGAAGGCGTGTCGACTGCTGGATGCGGTATCACTCATCAACGGAGACGGGCACTACACAGCAATCATCGAGCTTTGCTTTGGGGCAACCGAACGGTCTATCGAGGCCCATGCTCTCGCAGAGGGTGGTAGCGACTTGGAGGACTTCTACGACCACACCCACTGTTACGACCGGGCGGCAGAGCTTGGCCTGCTTTCGCGGACGGCGACAGAGGAGCTTCGGGGACTGTACAACGAGAACCGAACGGACAGCTACTACGGCGGAAAGCGACCTACCGAGGAACAGGCGGACAGCATGTATGCGCTCTCTCGGACCGTTCACCAGTACGTCACGGAGCAGATACGAGAAGGCGGCGTCTGCGTCTGTAATACTCGAAACTAACGACGTGAAACTAGGTGTATGAGGAACCACGACCTTCGACATCGCCGAGTATTTCCTGCTGCTGCTACATCTTGTCTTCTTTCGACCGAACGTCGTAATGTTGGTCGATGATCGCCGGCGAGACGTTACATCGGTCACTCACGACTTCGACCGGAACTCCAGCCCGTAGCAGTTGCGTGATGTATCCCCGACGGATAGGATGAGGAGTTACGCTCGACGGGCAGCGCGCAGCCTGTGCTTCGGTAGTGGCCGCCTCGCAATCGTCGGGATCGCGATCGTGTGGACACTCCCGACCGATGGTACACGGACGAGACCATCGATAGACGTAGGTCCGGATAGTGGAGGTTCCCACGCGACCACGTTGCGTTGCGAGAAGCGGGTGTCGGCCGTGTTCGTCGGCGATGTCCGGGCGTCGCTCCCGGAGATGGTCCTCGATCACGTCACACGCCTCATCGCTAACGGCGACGCGACGCTCACCAGGTTCTTTATTCTTGATTGGTGTGTCCGACTCCGGGCGATGATGGATCTCTATGTGCGGCGTTTCAATGTCTCCGGGGTAATCCTCGACATCGAGCGCGCGAGCACCGCCGAGACGTACACCCGTCTCGGTCAGGATGACCCAGCAGACGTGTTCCGTCGTCGCGTACTCGTACCGTTCGAGGTACGCCAGTATCTCTCGGGCTCGGTCCGATCTGAGGACAGTATCGCGTGCGTTCTCACCATTGTCCAGGTTCGGTGAGTTCACCTTCCGATACAGCCCGGACTCGACGGCATCGATGGTCTCACACCACTCGATGAAGACGCGGAGCGAGTCCATCTGTGTTTTCTCGCTGACGACGTTCAGGTCTTCCCGCCGCCACACCCGAAACTCGTGGAGGTCACGGGCGGAGAGTTCATCGAGGCTGTCGATACCTTCGACGGAGCACCATTCGACGAAAAACCCGAGGCGGGAGCGATGAGCGGCGACGGTCGCCTGCTGGCAATCGCGTTCCTTGTCGTCGAGGTAGAGTTCGAGAGTTCGTTCGGGAGTGATGGGCTCTAAAGACTCTGTGGTCTGCTCAAGCAGCTCTTCGAGGCGGTCTTCCAGGTCGTTGGAATCGACCAGTTCTGGAACGTCGTTGCCCACAGGTTACTCCATGTCCTCGAGCATTTCCTCGACGAAGGTGTCCGGGACCTCTTCTTGCTCGGTGTGAGATGCCTCACTGGACTCGTGGGTTAACTCAGGCTCCAGCGCTATGAGGCCGTTGGGATTCCTGTCGATATGTCCCTCGAGGACCCCTCCGAGATACGCCGAGAGTGTGCGGTCACACTCCTCAGCAGCACGCTCGAGTTTGGATTTCGATTCAGCACCTATGCGGGCTGCGACTGGTTCTGTGTCGTTGTTCACGGCGTATCGATCCAGACCGTGGAAGCATTTATAGATTGGAGAGAATTGGGATTGGTAGTAGAAGATCCATCAATTATTCAGCCAAAATATATTTCCCACCAGTATATTTGCCTATTAGGCCCACATATGATAAATAATCTCGCCAATACAGAGTACGTACGGAGGGAGAGCCGTCAATTCCGGAGCAAGAATGTCAGGTTTGTCCCCAATTCCAGTGGCGATATGTCTGATTTCGCTAAATCGCAACACGGCCCGGCAAAATTGGCGGATTAACAGTCGGAGTTGTATCGACATGACCTCCTCAATTCCTATCAGCCGGAGTCATCTCGCGGACTTACAGTCTCACGCGCGCTCCGCGAGGCGATTCATAGAGATGGCTTCAACGAGAACGAACCACCACAGTGCCATGCTGATAATTGACCCTGTTCGACAATTTCCAGATACAAACGGTGAACCATCCGTTGAGCAACTGAAGTGCGAGGGATCAACGCTCAACGACTATTCAGTTCGTTACATGTCGTTACCGCACCTCCAAAGCGCTCAACACTATACGATGGACAGTCTCGGAGGCCAGACAGATTTACAGCAACGCCACCGGACACAGGTGACAAGTCAAGCTTTCCAATATTGTAGCAAAAAAGGCACGTTACAGCAGGTTACACCAGGTTACAGCGGTAATGATGGGGACTGACCATACCCGATATCGCCGAAAGAATTCTTGCCATCCGCGAGAGAATGAGGCTAGTTCCACTTGAATATTGACAACCGTGTCGGGCAGATAATCTGGCGTTACACCGTCTAACAAATCTACCCGTGCTTCGATGTCGGTCTACAGGCTAGTCGTGAATCCCGTTTCTGTACAGGTACCAACATTTAAATCGAAACTTGCGCGTTGAAATTGCGTGCCGATTCAGCGCGCTAAACCGTTACGCGATCTCTACGAGGAGGTTTCTGCCTACGACTTCGTCATCGTCCCGAGCGCACCTCTCGCGAGCGGGCTCAATCGCCGTCTGGACCGCACACATCTCGGGCAATTCGCAATTACACCCCGACGGCTCGCCGCCCGACGAAAAGAGGAGTCCGAGGACCGCCTCGCGTTTCTCGAACTCGTCCAACAGACCTCTCTCGACTGGAAGCGAGCCGCCTATTCTATCGGTAACATCCTCCAGTGCTGGGAACACCAGGGTTCCCTCGACGCCGTTCTTGAGTACGACACCTACGACGACGACGCGACACGGCAGGCCGTTGACTACATCCGAGACCTCGACACGACGTCCGCGCTCCTGGCAGAGTACGAGGTTCCGGACGACCACGACATCACAGTAGTCGGAGAATCACAGCTCACCACCCTAGAGCAGTCCATCCTCCCCGACGAGTACGACGCGTACGACGCATTCACCGACCAGCTGTTCGACTACCCGACGTTCCACGTCTTCGACTCCCCGACGGAAATCGTCGACACCGTCGTCGACGCCGTAACCCAAGAGAACGCCGACGACGTGGCGATAGTCTTCGATAGTGTCAGCGAGTATTCCGCCCTCGTCGAATCCGGACTGGAGGCCGCCGACCTCTCCTTCTACGGCGGCCCTGGTTTCGCCGACCATCCCGACCATCGTGCCTTCCTTCGACTCCTCCGTACTGCTCACGCAGGCACCGATACACATGTCGGAGATGTTCGTTCAGTCCTCACTCGACTCGATTCTACACCCAATATCGAACACGACGAGAAACGCCTCCACGAACTCGACCACGACGAGGTTTCTTGGGTAGTCGGGTTCTGTACCGATATCACCGACTACACGTTTGAGAGTGCTCTCGCCGCCTTCGAAGACCGAGGGGACTGCGAGCTTCCGGAGTTCCGAGACGAGCTTGCCGCTCTCGGCATCGCCGACCAACCAGTCACCGAGGCTGCCGTCGACCGCCTGGAGTTCTACCTACAGACCTACGAGGTGCCGGTCGACCGCGAGAACGAGGGCGTGCTCTTGGCGGACGCGAACGGTCCACGCAAGCGATCCTCGACTTCTCGGAGCAGGCCCTCCTCGCGCCGGCAGCGAACCGCGATTCCGTCGACGAAGCCGAGATCCAGGACCGCATCGTCTCCCTGGACTCGAACGCGGCCCACGAGAACACCACCATCGAGGCAGTACAGAGCGAAGATGAGCACGAAGCGGTGCTCGAACGAATCGAAACGATCGTCGGTAACGAGGACTACCAAATCGAAGCTGGAACAGACGGCGGCCCGAAGGAAGGTGAGCTGCGAGTGCCGCGCTGCGAGGACATCGCGGTCGTCACTCGGACGCGTGACTTCGGCCGGGAGCTGTTACAGACCGCCGACGAACACGGACTTCCGATGGCCTACGAGGGCGGTATCGAGTTGTTCCGAACCGATCAGTCGAAACTCCTCCTGGCGTGGCTGCGGATTCTCGAGGACGATGCCGACCGCGGCTGGGCGGTCGTTCCCGAAGACGCCGGGTACACGCTCGACGAGGTCGACGACGTGCTCGAGACCGAGGACTACCCCGAGAACATACAGGGGTTCCGCGAGGACCTCCGGGATATGGAGACACTCGGTGGCGTCGCACAGCGCGTCTTCGGGCGGTACGGGTACGACGGTGCCACCGCCGACATCGTCCTACACACCATCCAGTCCATCCACGACACCACGACCCTGACCTGGGGAGATCTCGTTCGGTTCATCGAACGTGGCATCGACGCCGGGAGCACTCACGAGGTCCATACAGGGACCGGGACGAACTCGGTGACCGTCCAGACCATCCACGCGACAAAAGGTCTCGAGTACCCTATCGTGATTCTCGCGAACATGAATCGGGGCGCGTTCCCGCCGCGTGGCGGCGGTGGCGGAACGATCACCTATGACGAACCGGTGGGGCTCCGCCAACACGAGGTCTATTCGGCCGACGCCAATGACCTCCCGCACGTCTACGACAACTGGCGGACTGACGTGCTCGATGCGTGTCTCCCCCGGAACTACGACGAGGAGCGCCGGCTGCTGTACGTTGCCATCACGCGGGCTGAGAGCCACGTCGTCTTCACGACGGGCGCGGACCCGAACACCTTCATAGAGGAACTACCAGTCGGCGTCGACAGCGGTACACCGGAACTCGAGGAGATCGTGGCCCCGGGAAGCGAACAGATGACGCTGAACGTCACGGTGCCAGCGCCTGACGGACCGGTGGGCCAGACCCCACACACACTGATGCGGGACGACATCTTCGAGGACATCGACGGCGGTCGGAGGACCGAGTTCGGCAATCAGGTACACGACTTCGCTGAAGCGTACGCACTCGGCGACGACGTGGCGCCGTCGAACGTCGATGAGCGGCACGTCGCGACGTTCCCGGACGGGCTCGACGGAGAGCTGCTGGTCGAGGAAAACGCGTCACTTCCTCTGGAGGTAGACGGGAGACAGGTGACTGTCTCGGGTATCGTCGACCTCCTCCACGTAACGCCGAGTACCGTGGAGATTATCGACTACAAGACTGACCGGGGCCGCCATGGTGAAGCCGAGTATCGCAAGTAACTAAGCGTCTACTATCACGTTGCGGCGGCTGTGTACCCGAATCGGGAAGTTTCGGCGAGCATCTTCTACACGGAGCGCGGGGAGCTCCAGCTAATAGAACCTCTGGCGATGGCAGTGCTCGAGGACATGGTAGATGGACTTAAGCGGCCACGCTGAGCTTGGGACGCTGGCCGAATATATATTACGAGCGGCTGTAAGATGAAGATAGTGTACCTCTACACGCCTGACGAAATCGATCGGGAGCGCGCCCACCACCAAGCGGTTATTCAGGGAGCCGACAACATCGACATCAAACGTATCGGGAATCTCGGTGAGCTCGCATTCGAACAGTTCTGCCGCGAGTATCTCCCAGTGGAGATGTGGAACTGGAAGAACGAGGAAGCGATCCGGCGGTGTAACTCTGAGAGTTTCTCTGCGTACGACTTCGAGGTCTTCGACTACACTCTTGACGTCAAAACTAGCCGAGACGTTTCCGCCTTCCAACCCGAGGCACTCCTCGATAAGGACCCCGACGACGACATCGTCGTCATGGTTTGGCACCGCGACAACGAGGATGCCCTCATACTCCTCGGCTGGGAGCGCACTGAGACCCTAAAGTCCAAGATTCGCACACAAGCGGAGTACTCCGGTGACGAGCCGGAGAAGCTCGCACACCTCGCAACGCGGCCGATGAACGAACTCCACGACCTCGGGCCGAACACAGCCCACCTGAACCAAAAGCCCCAGAACCCCTTCCAGCCCGGCGACCGTGTCGTCAAAGCGAGCGCCGACGATGACACCTCCGTTGCCGTCGTCGTGGAGATCCTTCCACCCGAGAAGAATGCCACTCTGTACGGCCAGGAACTCAAGGGAGAAGCTGTAAGCGTTGCCTTTCCCAGCGCGCTCGACGACGGGCCGAGTGACTGGCGGACCATCCACCCTGCCAAACTCTCCTCGTACTGTGCCGACCAGAACATCCAGCTCTACTCGTACAAGCAGGAGAATCTCATCTGTGCCAGCGAGCCGTTCACGCCCGGCGACTACGTCATCAAACCCAACTACGATGATCCTGACCTCGCTGTGGTCACGACAGTCGAGGACGGGGAGGTGACGGTCGTCTTCGAGCACCTGCTGAAGAAGGACTACATTAAGCCTCATCGGCTAGCAGACGTGTGTGAGAACAACAACATCAGCCAGCACTCCTTCCAATCTGAGGACATGGTCTTCGAGCCACAGTACTAATCCCGGTCCGGGATATTTTACAGTCTGGTTGGCTTTCCAGTATTTTGATTCTTTTCCCCTGTAATCGATTCGTAACCGGTAGTTTCGAGGCCGTTTCCTAATTCCGATAGCCGACCAATCTTCCCTACGGAATCCGCGATGAGTTGGTTCACAGTCGGAATAGGCAATGATGTTTTTCAAGACGGAGTAGCGTTGGCTGGCAATGCCACCGACGCACGAGAAGGTCCTGACAGAACGTGAGTTTGAACGTCTGCTCGAGGGAACGTATCGGATCGACAATCGGAACGAGTCACTGGAGGCGCGCGCAGCTGTACTCATCGGTGGACGGCTGGGTTTGCGTCCGGGTGAGGTCACCCATCTAGACTCGTCGTGGATTGATTGGAAACGCCAGATGATTCGAGTCCCCGCTCACGATCAATGTACAAAGGGACGAGAGGGAGGTCTCTGCGGATACTGTCGGCAAGCAGTCCAGAAACAAGCGAGTTCGGATGGGAGGGACGCGAACGAACTCCGACAGCAGTACTGGCAACCGAAAACGGACGCAGCGGCGCGGGCGATTCCGTTTCACTTCTCATCGCGTGTTCACGTGACACTCGAATATCTCGATCGGGAACACGATGGGTGGCCGTATTCGTTCTCGACACTCCAACGACGGCTCAGTTCGGCGCTCGAACGGGCACCGGAACTTAATCCTCAGTCAACGTCTCCACACGGACTCCGGGCGACTGCCGCGTCCTACCATGCTGGTCGAGGATTAGATATGGCCGCGCTGCGCGCGATGTTCGGCTGGAGAGACCTCGAAACGGCGAAACAATATCTGAATGTGGATGGCTCGATGACTCGAAGAGCACTGAGTAGTATCCACTAACACAGGTTCAAAAGAGAATAGAACGGGTTGATGTTCAGGGGAATCTGACCTAGGTGGTATCAAGTCGGAAACAATAGTCGGATGTTTCGAAGAACTCAATCGAGGCAATCGTACTTCTCTAACACGTTGTCAAAGTACTCCTCGTCCATTAGGCGGGGATTCTGTACCCGATGGAAGTCGTCTAGAACGAACGCAGTCTGCTCCCGGTCGAGACCGTAGGCGTGGAACGCGGCGGCGTCAAGCTCGGCTTGTACCTCCCGGCGTTCGTACATTTCGGCTGCCGGCTTGATTCCACCGAGTCGTTCACGCATCTCCTCAAACTCTTCCCCGTAGCAATTGAGCCGAGCTGCCCGAGTCCAGATGTAGTCAAACCACTCGTCACCTTCGGAGAGGTCGGGGACCTGTGTTTCTTTAAAACTGTAGATAGGGATGCTATTGTCCACTTTTCGGCGAATGAGGAAGTCAAACGGTATGCTGTTGAACAGCCCCAACGCAACGAACAGTTCCCGGTCACTAAACACGGGTTCGTATACCCCGTGAAGAGGGAACTCGGATAAGTCTGTTTTGCTCGCTGAGATTTTGAACGGATCAATGACATAGAAACTGTAATCACAGACTGGGCCAGGAGGAACAGCGGCCGGAATCATTGTGCGCTCGTCCGTTCCTCTGGCGACTCTGCGGAAACCGATTCGGTAAGCTGTCGATGGTAGAAGGACATCTTTCGGAGAAAGAGGTTGTCCCCGTTCCTCCTCAAGTAGATCGTTTACGAACCCTTTCATTGAGCCTGAACCATCGAAGGCCTGAAACAGGTTCTTTTTTAGAGAGTTCATTTTCTTCTCCCGGATTCGTTGTTTCGCACTATGCTCTGGGTCTTTTTCCTCATCTACGCTCCATTGTAATGGGGGCTCTAACCCCTCGTAGAACGTAGGGTCATGACAGAAGTTGTAAAAGTTTCTTCCAGTCAGAATGGGGTAATCGCAGCCATCTATCGAATCGAAGAATCGTTCGCTGTCAGACGATTTCCCGAGTGGTCGGGTGGGGTTCGCATACCAACTTCTATCTTCGTTTGCCACAGCAGGATATTTGACCGCATTACGCAGTACATCGAGGTCTTCCACCCCCTGAATCCTCGGAAAAAGGAGTGAAGATGGAGCGAAACCAGTTAATACATCTCTTGGAATATTAACCAGTATTTCCTCGGGATTTTGAAGCACTTCTAAGTCAATACATTCGAAGATTCCACGAAGTGTCTCCGTTCGACCTTCATTTTCAAACGTAATTACGCCGAAGTTGTATCGGTTATCTATATTGTCAAATATGCCGTGGTTTTCGAAACTAATCAGCGAAGAGACCGACGTTTGGTCAAGAAGATGCTGTCTCAAGGTTTTGGTCGGAGCGCCGTGGAAGATGCGTCCGGGTAACACCTGAGAGACATATCCATCTTCTCTTGCGATTTCAAATACACGTTCAAAGAAGAGCGAAGAAAGGTCGTTCTCGGAGGCTTGAGTGCGGCCTGCTATCTTCGACCGCTGCATCGCAAACGCCTCTCCTTGATTGAAATACTTGGCCTGTATCTCTATCTTGAGCTGGTACTCCTCCCATTCCGTCCGTATGCGTTCGTCTTCCAGGACCTCATCTATCCGATCGTCCTTCTGATTGGTTGAGAGGGTACGGAAGTCGGGATCATACCGAGAAAAGAAATCATCTCGGTTTGGTTTGATACGCTCCCAAGGGGGATTGCCAACGATTACGTCAAATCCACCGTCTGCGTATACCTCCGCAAACTCAAGAACCCAGTTGAATGGTTCCATACGAGCCACCTGCTCAAGAGTGATATCGTCAATGCCGGCTTCAACGAAATCCGCGTGAATGTCGCCTATCAATTCTTCACGGGCGTCCTTTAGTCTCTCAAAGGCCCGACGCCGGTGCTTCTCGGCGGTATCGCTGTCGATAGCCTGTTCATGCTTCTCGATTTCATCAATGATGTCCTGATAACGTTCGTGGACGCTGTCTTCGCTGAAACTCCCAAGCCGGTACTGATCGTCACCATTCGTCTCGGGGAAGCCCGTGTACCCGATGAGACTGTTCCCCTCCCGCAGATTGAACGCGATGTTCGGGAGTGCGAGAGCGTCGTCCTCGGCGAGGTCATCCACGTTCTCGGCCTCGAGTTCAGAAATAATAGATAGCCAACATCTGAGTTTCGCAATCTCGACTGCCGGGCCCATCAGGTCGACGCCATAGATGTTGTTGAGAACAGTGGTCCTCTTTAGTCGGTATTCGTCTGGATAGGCCTCGTTCTGCGCGTACAGGGCCTTCCTGACGTTGACGATCTCCTCAAGGACTGACGTGAGAAAGTGGCCGCTGCCGCACGCAGGGTCAACCACGCGGAACTCGTTGACTTCGTCCAGAAGCGGCCCAATAGTTCCCATGTGGCCAGGTAGTCCATCGATGAGTTCGTAGACGGAGTCGAAACGCTCGGCTTCGTGTTCGGGCCAGTCACACTCTTGAACTAATACGGTCTGGAAGCGGTCGAGTAGAGCAGGCCGAACGGTCTCCTCCGCAGAGAACCGCGTGATCTCGCTTGGGGTGTAGTACGCGCCGAGTTCCTTGTTAGTATCTGCGTTGTCGCTCGTGATGTAGTTGATCGTCTTCTCGAAGACGTTTCCGAGAACGCTCGGGTCAAGATTGGTAGGTACACCTTCGGCGGAAAAATTGTACCGCTCCAGAAGGTCGATAATAGAGAAAAGCACCGAGTTCCGAACGTCGAAGTCCGCTTCATCGAATTTATCACCACTGATTGTGGGTCGGAAGAGTCCCCCGTTGAGGTAGGGGATATCGTCGAACAGGTCGATCTCCTGTACCTGTACCGGACGTTCATTCGGCTTGTTGTTCATAACGTCGTAAAACAGCGACTGGCAGAGCTCTTCGTAGAACGATCCCGTATAAAATCCCCCTTCGTAGGTGTCTTTGAGCGTCCTGAGGAGATCGGGGCGGACGAGCGCCTTGTCTTCGAGGAACTTGATGAAAACAAGCCGATTCATCAACTCGACTGCGAAGAGCCGGGCGTCGTCCTCGGTCGCACCCTCTGGAACGACGATGCCGTCACCCACGAGCGAACGGGTACTCTCCTCGTCGTCTGCGACGATACCGAAGACGTACCGGGTATAATCGTCGTAGAACTCGTCGGTAATTTCCTCTTTTTTCCTCTTGATGACCTGTCGAGCGTCCCCGGCGATAGAGGTGAAATTCTCGTACTCGAAGGTTCGAATAAGTCGCGTAACGCGGTCGCGATCGGCGTCAAAGAGAGTATCCGCAGGGTCGTCCCGTTTGCCGACCTGATTCTCGAAGAGGGCTAGAAAGACGGGCTGTAGGTCCACCTCCTCGATCACGTTGAGCGAATAGGAGTCGGGGTCATACCGGACGAATACCCACCGGAGCCCGTCGGTGGCAAAGCCGAAGTCCGACTCGAACTCGCGTTGACTCAGCCAGTCACGAACCTGGCCAACACCATGTATTCGGCTATCGAGGTCTTTGTTGATGGGTTCGGCTTCGATGAGGAGACGAGTGGAATCAATCTGCGAGTGATCACGCAAAGAGACGGTATAGTCGGCAACCTGTGTTTGGCCTCCTGAAAGGCCTCCAGCCTCAGTAGCGTATTCGTAGCCGAGACAATCGAGAATCGGATCGATGACCGCATCCTGGGTGAACGCCTCTGGTTGGAGACCATCCTTGGTCATCCCGCTCTTGAGCTGGTACGAACCCGAGGCTGAGCGGAGGATGCTTTCCAATTTCTCGTCGTCAATCTGTTGTCGGAGGTGTGAGACGGTCTCGTTGATGATTTCGATTAGCTGTTCTTCTTCCTCTCGGGAAACATCGGTCTCGAATGCCTGAGCAACAAATTCGGTCGGAACGGAGGGCGAACTCGAGGACATACGGATTAGATGGAGACTTCTCTGGTCGGGGTTCGGCTCAACGCAGAGTGCAGGTCACACAATTTGGGTGTGAACTGATCACCCTACTGCTCCACATTCCCAGAACGGAGACGTGACGCTATGAGGGCAAATTTCTTCTAGGTTGGGGAACAACGAACCGGCAATGTATTCTTGTTCACCCGCTACTACTCGCCCAAACAAATGGGATTTCTTGGAATGCGGCCCGATTTACAGATCGAGTAATTTGCACTCTGCGTCGAGGACAGCGGTATGAATCAGGCGACACTCGGTTCTACCCCCTACCGGAACTCAAATCTCTTCTCCGGCTACTACCTCAACGAACGCATTTACGACCTCGACGGCTGGAAATGCGACGAAGAAGCCGAAGCAGCCTTCGAGGACCTGAAAACGCTCAGGGAACTCGAAGGTTCTCTCGTCGACTCGTACAAGGAGGATGAACTGCTTGATGAATGGATCGACCAGGTCCTCGACATCCTGGGGTTCGGGACGAAATCCGAGGCGACGCTCCCGGACAGCGGCGGCTACAACGACCGGCTGCTGTTCTCCTCTGACGAGGAGCGCCGCAAGGCCGCTGAACGAGTCGCCGGCGGAGAGACTGACGTCGACTACAAGCTCGCATCCGCCGTCCTGGAGGCCAAACAGTGGGGGGCGGACTTCACCCAGCGGTTCAGCGAATCCCGGTCGTACCGGGACGCCTCCCACCAAATCAAGTACTATCTCGAGCACACTCCAGAGAGTCTGAACTGGGGAATTCTCACGGATGGGAAGAAGTGGCGACTGTACGGCACGAAAGACTACGCGACCGAAATTTACTACGAAGTCGACCTCCCTGAACTGCTCTCGACCGGGTCTCTGGAGCAGTTCAAGTACTTCTACGCATTTTTCCGCTCTGAAGCGTTTCGGCAGACCGCTGGCACGTCGTACCTCGATACGGTCTGGAACGAGAGCGAGACCGCCGCCCAAGAGCTTGGTGAAGACCTTCAGGACAACGTCTTCACCGCGGTCCGCGTACTCGGTGAGGGATTCGTCCACTCGAACGACCTCGACATCGACCCCGACGACGAGGACGCTCGCGCGGAGCTGAAAGAGCAGTCGCTGGTGTTGCTGTACCGCTTGATGTTCGTGCTGTACGCCGAGTCACGCGGGCTTATCCGCCCCAACAAAGGGGACACAAAAGCCGAGTACGAAGAGCACTTCAGCCTCGAAGAGCTCCGGGCAGGGATCCACGAGGCCATCCAAGAGGGCGACACCTACGAGGATTACAGCGGGTACTCCACGAAGATGTGGAGCCAGCTCCAGGACCTCTTCGAGCTCGTCGACGAGGGCAACGAGGATCTGGACATCTCGCCGTACAACGGCGGGCTCTTCGACGACGAGGAACACGAGTTCCTAGCGGAGCATGAGGTCGCGGACCGCTACGTCGCAGAGGTCGTCCACCGACTCGGGACGACGCGCGACGACGACGGCGAGTACGTCCTCGCGGACTACGCGGATCTCGACACCCGTCACCTCGGCAGCATCTACGAGGGCCTGCTGGAACACGAGTTCCGTATCGCTGGTGAGGAGTACGCGGCCGTCGCCGAAGATGGCGGCCAAATCTGGAAACCTGCGACGGAGGTTAGCGTCGCGGATGCCGTCGAGACCGTCGAGGCAGGTAGGCTGTATGTCGTCAACGACGACGGCGAGCGTAAAGCCACTGGGGCATACTACACGCCGAACTACGTCGTCTCGTACATCGTCGAGGAAACCGTTGATCCACTGCTTGACGACATCAAGTCGGAGTTGGAAGCCGATGGGTTGGAGCCGAGCGATCAAGCCTATTTCGGGCGGTTCTATCGACAGATACAGAACCTGAAGATTCTGGACCCCGCGATGGGGTCGGCGCACTTCTTGACCAACGCAACGGCCTACCTCACAGAGCAGGTAATGGAAGTCGCTCGCGAGCACGAGGAACAGGGCCGGGACGAACAAGACATTCGCCGGACGATTACAAAGGAGTGCATCTACGGTGTGGACATCAACGGGATGGCCGTCGAGCTGGGAAAACTCTCGATGTGGCTGGAAACCCTCGCTGCTGACCAGCCACTCGCCTTCCTCGACCACCACCTAAAGGACGGAAACTCGCTGGTCGGCTCAGACATCACGGAGGTGCTGTCGGACGGTGATACAGGTGTGCTAGAGGGAGAGAGCGACGAAGAGTATGTACAAGTAACCATCTACGAAGTGTTGGAGGAAATCCGCCGCGAAACCCTTGGCCATGTGATGGATTTAATGAGGGAGCTCTTTGCCATAGACAACGAGAGTCTTGAGGAGATCAAGTCGATGGAGGAGCTTTACGACGAGATCCAGGATGATCTCACCTACCAGCGGCTCTTTGAAATCGCGAACGTACACACTGCGGAGGAGTTTGGTCTGGATCTTCCAGAGGGCGTCTACGAGGATATGGCGGATGCTATTGAGGAAGAAGACGAGTGGGACAAGATTCAGGACAAGGACTGGTTCCGGTTGGCGCAAGCAATGGCCGACGAGGAAGACTTCTTCCACTGGGAGCTAGAGTACCCCGAGGTGTTCTTCGGCGAGGATGGCGAGAAACGCGGGGATGCTGGATTCGATGCCGTGCTTGGGAACCCTCCATACGTTCGGATACAAGAGCTACGAACGAACGTTCCCAAGCAGGCTGAGTATCTCACAAAATACCAGTCTTCAACGAGGAATTTCGACCTCTATGCTAACTTCTCTGAGAGGGGGTATGAGTTACTCACAGAGGGCGGCTTCCTGGGGTTCATTGAACCACACAAATTCTTCCAGAACGAATTTGGAGAGGGACTTCGCAGCTACTTGGCTGAGAGAGATGCTCTTGAGAAGGTCTTGTCATTCGGGCACGGGCAAGTATTCGAGAACGCATCTGTATACACGTGTGTGCTGATTCTAAGCAACCGTCAGAGGGATGGACATGATTACGCAGAAACTTGGCCAAATGAGCTCCAAGCGGGTATAAAACCCAAATTCCGAAAAATCGAACCGGAACTCGATGGTGAACCTTGGATCTTCAAATCGCCCGAAGTACTCCAAATTATCGATCAAATTGAAAAACAGCCCTTGAACCTGGCTGACGCTACGAAGAAAATATATCAGGGTATAATTACAAGCGCGGACGATATCTATTTGATAGAGGAAGTTGAGCAGAGGGGCAATTTGACCCTAGTGGAAAACGGCTATGGGGAACAGTTCGAGATCGAATCTGAACTCCTGTATCCGTTCCTCAAGGGACAAGACGTCAAGCGATACAAACCACTGAATCCGCCAAGAAAGATCATCTTTCCGTATCAGGAGAACCCGGAAGGACTTGACCTCATAAGTGAAGCTGAGTTGAAATCTGAGTTTCCGAGGGCAAGCAAGTATCTCAAAAGTTACGAATCTGACCTACGTAGCCGAGATAGTGAGGGGATGGACAACGAACGCTGGTACGATTTCACCCGTGCTCAGAATATGAACGAATTCTTCAACGAAAAGATTGTAACTCCTGAAATTAGCCTTGGAGGAAACTTCACTATTGACAGAAGCGGGATGCTACACAAATCAAAAGTATATGGTATCGTCACACAGGACAGGATTATCGATGAATACCTTCTGACAATCTTGAATAGTCGGCTACTCTGGTTCTATCTACAGAGTACGGGCTATGTTCTTCGTGGGGGGTACTTCACATTCAAGACGGATTATTTAGAGCCATTCTGTATCCCATCTATACAAACCGCTAACCAGACTGCTCTCCCGGATTCATTCAGAGACCGAATTATTGAGGTCAGTGAACAAGATTATCCGGAATCTATTGACTCTGAGGTATCTTGTTCCTCGGCTCTTGAGCATCTCACGAATACGCAAATGAGTCGAGAGAGCCAAGTACACGACCTCAATCTCTCACTCATAGACCACCTCGGCTCCTACTCCGGCGGTCCGACACTCGCCGACGTCGGCCTCACCCAACCCCCGAAAAACTCCGCCAACTCCATCCTTCAGCAGACGACCGAACAGAAGCCGAACCTCCGCATCGGCGAGGCGACTGTCGATCGCAAGTCCCCGAACACGGTCGATGTTCGACTGACAGCGCGCTACAAGCCCAAGGACGAAGACCAGCACGAGACAGACCAGTGGGGGTACACGGAGACCGAGCCGCTGCCAGCGCTCCGTATCACAGACCTCACAGAGACCGAAGCCAACCTAATCGAGGAATTCGTCCCTGTCGCCGTCAACGAAGCCGACGGGTTCGCGGACTTCCGGGAGACCGCCACGAAGACGAACTCGCTGGTCGACCGGCTGCGGATGCTCACGCTCCCCGCCGTCGACGACGTCCGCGAAGGCCTGGAGAGCTACACTGAGACGATGAAGCGGGCGGAAGAACTGGAGGCGAAGATCGAAAGCACGGACGACCTCATCGACGAGATCGTCTACGAGCTCTACGGGCTGACTGACGAGGAAATCAAAGTCGTGGAGGAAACAGTTAGCGAGTGATTTCGCTATGAGATAGTTGCACCGCCAGACGTCGGTTAGGAACGTGAGTCTCTGATTGGCGTCGAACTCCGCGACGATCTTAACATGGCCGACGACTTCGAACTTGACCACCAGGCGACGTTCTACACGCTCACCCACACCGGCTTGTGGGCGAACGAGTTGGCGCACATGACCGACGACTGGATGGGCTGGCAGGGATACTGCCTTGGTGTCCCCGACGAACAGGCTGACTGGGTGTCGAAGACGTTGCGGAGATCGAGGCGGACACGATGACCCACTAGGGGCTGCTGACGCGCGTCTCGCACCGTCTGAAGGCCGCCTTCGAGCAGTTGACGGCCGCCGGCCAAGCCCGAGTCGGTTCCGAGCAGCGAGAGTGAAGTTCCGGAAGAATCCGCCTCATCACGGACTCGGCCCAGAATCCCCTCCGGTAGCGCGGCGCCGGCATAGTGGCAACGCTATCTCCCGCCCCGAGTAGAACAACGTCACTCACCGATAACTAGCTGTAGATCGCAACTCCACTTTTTCTCAGAGACGTTAGCCCGGGTGAGCGGGGATATCGGGACGGTCGAGATCACATTTGGAACCAATACTTTCGAAATCGTGAGTCCGTAAAACAGGATGACTACTTGTTAGCCCTTCGTGTCTCGCTGACATCGTCAAACAACGCGTCGGCTTTCTCCTCAGTGGTATCCGCTTCACAAAAGGCGTCTTGGTGTGCGTTGCTCAACCCCCTTGATTTCGTTTCAGGGGCCTTATCCAAATTTCCCAAATCTGCCTGTTCCGAGTCATCTTCGCTGCCGGTCACCTGTGTCGTGACCTCACTACTTTCGGCTTCGGCCTCTTTATGATCTCCCGCAACCTCCGTTTCGCCAGTTTCGTCGAGATCTGCGTAGTGTGCAGCGAAGTACTTTCCGACGGTCGACAGGTGGTAGTCCCCGTGCCTCGGGGTATATACCATTTTTAAATTATCTTGACCCGAGAGATCGGATGTCCAATTTCGAACGGTACTAGAGGTCTTGTCAGATGCCTCCGCGATTTCGCTGGGCCCCACTCCCGGATCACGGGCCATGACTTGGAAAGCTGGGTGGGCCCGAGTTTCTTTGAACTCTTCCCATCGCTCTGCCACTCGCTCGTTGTCCCCAAGCTGATCGCGGGCGAGACTCACAATATCCCTCTTGATCTGAATCCTTTGCATTCGATCCAACTCTCGGACGTCGTCAGGGGCACGGAGTTCTTGATCGGCGAGGACTAATTTCTCCTCTTCTGTGCCGTAGAGTGTATGGGTTAGGGCTTGGATTGTTTTTGAGTTCAACCAGTGCTCATTGAGCCGAAACCCTGGATCTTCGGCCGCAGACTGAAGAATATCCCTTTGAAGTTGGGCGATATCTTCAGTTGACTTCTGAAGCTCTTGGCGCTCTCCTTCAAGCTCTTGGACGTCGTCGTCGATATCCTCGACAAGATAATGACCTTCACCAACGTCGTCCACCACTTCTTTTCGTGTTGACCTTAGCTTGTCCAGTTTGGTTTCGATCTCGTTCAGGCGCTCTTGGTGTTCCGGTTCTTCATCACTCGCATTCAGATATTGACCTGCGACATCAGGAATCTCATCCATGGAGCGGACCTGGCCCGCCTTTCTTTCTTCACTCATATGCCGTCACCTCCTCCTGATCTTCACTTTCGTTATCTGTTCTCTCTGACCCCCCTTTTTCTTGTGTATTCGCGCTGTTTGAGACGAGTTCTGGAACATCGTACTTGTTAACGAAACGTTCGATAACTTTGATTCCGTTCGGTTTTAGCGTGAACCCATCCTCACCCTTCTCAAGATACGGATCGTTTTCCAGGACGTAGTATAGCTGCCCGCGGAGATCACCGCGGTCGAGGCCGATTGCATCCTCCACTTCGGCCTTCGTCATCGGCTTATTGTCATTCTCATGAAGGACGTACAGGATCGCAGCTACCTTGCTATCGCGATTTTTGACTTTCTGTACTTGTTCCGGTACGTTGAGATTCGCGTCGGCCCGATCTCTAATGTCTGAGATTTCCGTCTTGACTGCGTCAATTGCATCGTCGATAGACGCTGTATCTACAACGATTGAACCGGTCTGAATTTTCACTTCGCCGTCGCCAATATCTTCACCCAACGCTGACGAAATAGCGTCAAGCACATCCTGGCTGACCGATTCGCTGAATGGGAACTCAACAGGTCGTTTATTTCCCTGAATCGTTTCATCCATAGGGAATCGGACCGTTACTAAATTTTCTAGGAGATCGTTCTCAAGTTTAGCCAGCCGTTCTTTAATTTCCGACTCTTCTTCTCTGAGTTCGCTGAGTGTCTCGGTATTTGATGACTCGCCTTCTGCGCTGCTCAGCTCGCTAAAGAGTTCTTTTGCTTTCTCCTCAGTCTGTTTTGAGCCATTTCCAAACGTCTCCTCCCTTAGCTCGTCTATCTCCTGTTCGATCTCTTCGATTCGGCTTTGAGCCTCACAATACTCTTTTGCAGCATCGATGAGTTCCTGACGCATCGCCAGCTAGTATTATGCCCGGCAATAAAAATATTATGCTGGAGAAAAGTATAGTATGCTGTGTCATAATATGCTGTGTTTCATATAGAATGCTCTGCTTTGGTGGGTGTTTTGTCGAGTTTCAAGGGTCGCGTTAAGTTTGGCGTGAATTGTGGTAGACGGCGACGGCTTCGAGCCAGTTTTGAGCTGTCTCTAACGCGACATTGCTGAAACTATTCGCAAACGATGATGTTCGTCGTTCTATTTTCTAGAAGACACGTTCGATAGCGTTCCGATTTCCATGGCGAATCACCCGAAATCGATAGCCATCTTCAGCAAAAACTGGGCCAAGATAATCGGCGTCATCGACGAGAAATTCGACATCATCGAGCTGGTAGCGTCGGTGAAGTTCGGTGAGAAACCATCGCGTCGTCTGTTTCGTTGCGGTAGGATAGAGGCTTACATGGAGGATTTCGTTGGTATGTGGATCAACCGCACCGTACAGCCAGAACTTCTGTCCGTGGAGGCCGAACATCTTTTCGCCAACCGCGAGTTGATCCGCAGAGACCGTCGAGAGCGGCTG
>PXST01000050.1:1253-40622 GCA_003023405.1 Halobacteriales archaeon SW_8_68_21 | reverse complement strand
GCTGCTCGGCCGCGATGCGGCCTCGCAGGCGCGCGCCACCGCACTCCGACGATCGACAACCCGGTCTACTGGAGCCGGTATCGGAGGATTGCGGCGATACCGCCGAGATTCGACAGTTGTTCGCCGGGCGCGAACTCCGAGGAGAAGACGGCCACGTCGCCGCCCTGCTGTTCGACCGACTCGATCACCCCGTTCACGTCGATGGTCCAGTCGCCGTCGCCCTGTCGCTCGGTGCGGAGCCGTTCGTCGACGACGAGCAGCGTCTCGACCGCGCCGAACTCGGCGGCCTCGGCGGTGTCGTCGGGTCCGTACGTCGCCTTCGCGCCCGTCGCAATGTTCTCGGTCAGCTCGTCGATGAGGCTCGCCTCCTTCGAGATCCGGGTCTCCTTCTGAATCTCGTCGACCGCGCCGCGTTTCAGCACCTCGTGGACGCCCCGGTCGCCGGCCGCGGAGGTGTCGACGACGGTGATCCGGTCGGCCAGCTCCCGGTGGTCCTCGACGACGTAGTCGCGCGCGTCCTGCTTGGTGAAGCCCGGGCCGGCGAAGATGATGGCGTCGGCGTCGAGGTGCGCGAGCGCGTCGCCCAGCTCGGCGAACAGCTCCGAGCGAGGCCCGGAGTACTCGTCTTTCCCGGTCGTCTTCGTGAACGAGGCGTACTCCTCGGTGCCGTACTGCTGGACCGTGTGGACGAACGCGGCCCCCTCCTCGACGGTCGCGATGGCCACGTCGGGGTTCTCGGCCGCCTCGGTGGCCGCCTGTAGCCGTTCCGTCTGGTCCGGCTTGAAGTGCTTCTCGACGGTGATCTCGTCCTGTTCCTCGACGTTGAGCGTGTGGTGGGCGTTGAGCTGGTCCTCCCGCGAGCAGCCGACGATCACGCCGGAGACGCGGAGGCGGTTGGCGAACCGCGCGAACTCCACGTCCTCGACGTCGAGCGTGACGAAGATGTGTTCGCGCTCGCCGCCGGTGTCCCGCATCTGGTCGTCGTTCCGCTGGATCCGTCGCGTGGTGTCGCCCTCGACGAGGTCCCCGGGTTCGAGGACGTGCGCGAGGTGCCAGAGGTCGTCGACGTTCTCGGGGACGAGCGCGAGCCGTTCCCGGCCCTCCTCGCCGTACCCCCGCTCGGAGATGCGCATGGCTGTGGGTTCGCTCGGGACCGTATCAACCCTTGTCTTCCGCATCGTCCAGCGCGGGTCCCCACTCGAAGCCCCCGTCCGAGTCGGGACGGTCCTCGCCGGCGGGCGTCGGCGGGCCGTCGCGCCCGCGATCAGCGGTGGGCCGTCCGCGATCTACGACGTCGTGGCCGACGGTGTCGCGCCCGCTGTCGGCGTCGCGGCTCCGAGCGTCGTCCGACTGCGGGCCCGGGCTCGCCGCCTGCTCGTTGACCATCGCTCTGCCCGCTCCGCGACCGTAGAGGCCGTGGGCGACGACGCGGACGGCGAACGCGAACGCGACGCCGACGACCAGCGGTATCGCGGGCGCGGCGACGGCGAACCCGACCGCGAGCGCCGCGACGCCGAGCGTCCACCCGGTGGCGTACGGTCCGGTCGCAGCGACGCCGGCCACCCTCCGTGGGTTCAGGCCGCTCCTGAGCCGGCCGGAGGCCGCGAACACGGCCAGCGCCGCGGGGCGGACGTACGCGAACGCGAGGAGGTACGCACCGACGAGCACGGCGACGGCAGCGCCGGCGACCGCGGCGACGACGGCCGGTCCGTTCGGTCCGAGCGCCAACTCGACGGCGGTCGCAACGGAGACCGGGTCGACCGGGCCGGCGACGAGCGCGGCGACGACGGCGACGATGGCCGCGAGCCCACCCGCGAGCGGCGCGAGCAACGCCGCCGACAGCAGCACCGACTTGCCTCCGTCGCGGACCAACTCCCCCCACGCGACGAGCGGCGGCGCGTCCGCGGCAGTTCCCGCGTCGACCGCGTGGCGCGTCACGCGGACGAAGTAGCCGCGGGCGACGAGCCACGGCGCGAGCGCGACCGGGGTCGCAACGAGGAACACCGGGCTGACGAAGAGGACGCCGCCGAGCCACAGCGGCGTCAGCACCCACGCGAGCAGGGTCACTACCCCGCCGACGAGGAAGACGCCCGCGGCGTCGTCGGTTCGCTTCAGCGCCGTCGCGGCCGCGGTGAGCATGCGATCCGATACAAGATCGGGAGCGGGATAAATGATCTCGGGCCCGAGCGTTTATGTCGCTTCGCGGGGTAGTGTCAATTGGCCGCGCGGGACAATCGTGTGCCTCTGACAACCCACCTCCGGCCGCCCTCGGGCGACCGGACCCCCCGTCCGCGGCTTTCGTCCGATGGCTGTTCCCCTCGCTCTCCAGTCGCGTCGCCGTCGCGTGCCGGTACCGATTTATTCCGCCCCGCCGACGGATCGGATATGACCGGCGACGAGCGGACGGCCGACGTGGAGCCGGCGCTCCGCAGCTACGGCGTCAGCGTCGAATCGATCGACCTCGGCGACTCGCTGGAGCTGACGTACATGACGGCGTTCCCCGGCCGCGAGATCCACCGTGGCGAGATCGGGCGCGCGCTCAACGCGCTCATCGACCGCGCGGAGGCGGACGATTGGGACCCGGTCCGCGTCGAGGGCACGGTCGTTCGGTCACCCGGCGACGTTCTCGGCACGTGGCACGCCGAAGCGGAGTGGTTCGAGGCGCTCAGCAGCTACGAGATCTCCGAGACGGAGTTTTCGACCCGCGTACTCGACACCGTAAGTCACGAGACCGACGGGGAAGCGGGACACGAGACCGACGGGGAGGCCGACCGGTGACCCGTCGCCATCCGGTCAACCGCGCGCAACGTCGCCTCGCGCGTCCGGCCCGAGAGCGGTTCGCCACGCGTGCGGTCGCGTTCGATGTCGACGGCGCGACCTGTCGCGGAACCGTGTACCTGCCCGGCGGCGACCCCGACGACCCCCCGGTCGTCGTGATGGCACCCGGACTCGGTGCCGAGCGGACGTTCGGCTACCCCGCCGTCGCGGAGCGGCTCGCCGACGCGGGCTACGCCGCCTTCCTCTTCGATCACCCGGAGTTCGGCGACTCTGACGGCGACTCGCAGGCGATCGACCTCAGCCGCCAGCGCGCGGCGTACGCGGCCGCGATCGACCGTGCGAACCGGATCGACGCCGTCGGCGACGACCTCGTGTTGTGGGGCGCGTCGCTGTCGGCCGCGCACGTCCTCACGCTCGCCGCGGAGCGCCGCGACATCGACGCGGTCGTCGGCCTCGTGCCGATGCTCGACGGACGCGCGGTCGCGGGGCGACGCGGCGGCCGATACCTCGTGCGCGCCACCGCCGCGGGGCTCCGCGACCGGATCGGCCATCGGATCGGTCGCGGCCGCAGCGTCCCTATCGTCGGCGGGACCGAGGAGTGCGCGGCGATCACGGAGCCCGGGACGAAACGGAAGTACATCGATCTGGTCGACCGCGAGTCGGCGTGGCGCAACGAGATCCCCGCCCGGTCGCTGCTCGGACTGGCGGGCTACCGACCCGTCACGCGCCTCGACGAGATCCGCGCTCCGACCTTCCTCTTTGCTGGCACCGACGACGCGATCGTCGACGCCGACGCGGTCGCAGCGGCCGGCGAGCGCCTCGACCGCGGCACGGTCGTCTCGATGCCTGCCGACCACTTCTCGGTGCTTGGTGAGGACTTCGAGGGCGCGATCGGTCATCAGCTGTCGTTCCTCAAAGACGCGCTGGAGTGAGCTCCCCGTGGTCTATTCTGATTAACCTCCGCAGTGGCGCGCGCCTGCGAGGGAGTCGGCGGCGACCGACGGGGCGGGAGCGTCGGGAGTCGCGTCGTCGATAAGCGGGGAGAGGAAAGCGCCGGGACGGGCAGCCGAGTCCCGATCCCCGGCGACGGCTTAAGTGACCACACCTCCCAGCCACGTCCATGACAGCAATCGCGATGTTGAGCGTCGCGCCGGTGATCGAGGAGAGCATGGCGGAGGAGGTCGCGAAAGCCGTCGCCGCGCTCGACGAGTTCGACGTGAGCTACGAGACGAACCCGATGGGGACCGTCGTCGAGGCCGATGACGCGGAGACGCTGTTCGCGGCCGCGGCGGCCGCCCACGAGGCGGTCGACGGCGACCGCGTCTCGACCGTTCTCAAGATCGACGACAAGCGGACGAGCGAGTCGTCGGCCGCCGACAAGGTCACGGCCGTCGAAGACCACCTCGGGCAGGCGGCGAAGCGAGAGCGCTGAGGCGACGCACTCGGTTGTATTCGTTAGTGGTATTAGTCAGTAATTCCTCTCGGTCACATGGCAGTCGTAGTCACCGGAGCGAGTCGGGGAATCGGGCGGGCGATCGCGGTCGCGCTCGCCGAACACGACGTCGTCGTCGACTACCGGTCGGACGGGGACGCCGCCGCCGAGACGGCGCGACGGGTCCGCGACGCGGGCGGATCGGCCGTGACCGTTCAGGCCGACGTGAGCGAGACTGCGGCCGCAGACCGACTGATCGAGACGGCGACCGACGAGTTCGACTCGATCGACGCGGTCGTCAACAACGCCGGCATCGCCCGACCGAACCGACTGGAGGAGACGACCGACGAGGCCTGGGAGTCGGTGATCGACACCAACCTCTCCGGCGCGTTCCGCGTCACCCGGGCGGCGGCTCCGCACCTCCGCGAGAGCGGGGGTGCTGTCGTCTTCCTTTCCAGTGTCGGCGGCACGCTCGGCACGGTCGACGCCGGTTACGCCGCGAGCAAGGCCGGACTTCACGGGCTGACGCGCGCGCTGGCCCGCGAACTCGGTCCGGACGGAGTTCGGGTCAACGCGGTCGCGCCCGGACCGGTCGAGACCGACCTCAACGACGTCATCCTCGATCACCTCGAAGCGATCGAGTTCCGGGGCCACGAGAACGTCGACACCCATCTCCCCGAGTACGCCTGCGACCCGGCGACTGTCGCCGACTCCGTCCGACACCTGATCGAAACCGACCACATCCACGGCGAGGTGTTGGAGATCGACGGCGGGATACACCTCTAGTCGGGTTCCGCTGGGTTCGGCCTACGCGGTGTCCACGCCCACCTCGCCGCCCGCGGACGCGTCGCCGGCGGGATTCTCGACCGTTACGTCGACGGTCGTCGTCCGCACGACGGTCGCCTCGTCGCCGCCGCCGGTGACGTCCGCGCGGAACACCACGTCCAGCGTCGTCGTCTCCGTCTCACCCCCTGGCAGGTCGGTCGCGGAGAGCGCCTCGCTCGTCACCGCGTCGCCCCGGGCGGTCGCGTCGGCGCGTTCGAATGTCGCAGTGAGCCCGCCGTCAACGGCGTCGAAGTCGGCCGGCGTCCCCGACTTCTCGCCGTCCGGTCCCGCGAGCGAGACGACGTCTCCCGGCGTCGCATCCGGATCCGCGGCCGTTAGCGTCTCGCGGTACACCTCGTCGACGCCTGCGTCGGCCCCCACGGCGAGCGTCAGCGTCACGCGCTCGACGCCCTCCGAGAAGTCCGTCCACGACACCGTCACCCGCGGCGAGAGGTAGACGGACTCGATCCGCCCGTCGTTGCTGGTGACCGTCGGAGCGTCGCCGGCCTCGAAGGCCGCGGGGTCGCCGTCGACCGCGGCCGCCGGCCGGCTCGACGCGGCGAGCGCGCCGACACCGGCGAACGCCGAGCCCCCGGCCGCGGCGACGCCACGCAGTAGCGACCGCCGAGAGACCGATTCTGCCGAACCGCCGTTCCACGAGTGATCGCTCATCTCGACCCGAGGTGGCCGCGGTATGCGTCATAAGCGTCCGGTCGACCGACGGTCGTCGTCCGATGTCACCCCTTGATATTACAGACGGGGAACGTGCGCGCGACCTTGTCGCCAATTCCCAGCTCGTCGCTGACGCGGATCACCTCGTCGATGTCCTTGTAGACGCCGGGGGCCTCCTCCGCGATGGTCGCGCCCGACTGCGCTTTCACGTAGATCTGCTGGCCGTCTTCGAGGTCGTCTCGCACGTCGCCGCCCCAGAACTCCTGTTTCGCCTGCGTCCGGCTCATCAGGCGGCCGGCACCGTGCGCGGTCGAGCCGAACGACACCGACATCGACTCGTCGCCGCCCCGGAGGACGTACGAGCCGGCACCCATGCTGCCCGGAATGATGACGGGCTGGCCGACGCCGCGGTAGACCTCGGGCACGGCCTCGTTACCCGCGGGGAACGCTCGCGTCGCGCCCTTGCGGTGGACGTACAGTTCGCGCTCCTCGCGGTCGACGACCGCGTCGCCGACGGTGGGGTCGCCATCGGCGTCGACGCCGATCTCGTGGGTCTCCTTCTTTGCGATGTTGTGTGCCACGTCGTACAGCAGTTCCATCCCGAGGTCGTCGATCGGGTCGGCGTCGAACACCTCGCCGAACGTCTGGCGGGCCTGATGGGTGATCAGCTGACGGTTGGCCCACGCGAAGTTGATACACGCGCCCATCGCGCCGTAGTACTCCTCAGCAAGCTCCGATCCCGCCGGGGCGGCCGCCAACTCCTTGTCCGGCAGGTCGTCGAGCAGGTCGGCGTGTTCCCGTTCGATCCGCCGGAGGTAGTCGTTACACGTCTGATGGCCCAGCCCGCGGCTCCCGCAGTGGATCAGGATGACGATCTGTCCCTCCTCTAGCCCGTACTCGGCGGCGACGCCCTCGCGGAACACGTCCGTGACGCGCTGGACCTCCAGAAAGTGGTTCCCCGAGCCGAGCGACCCCATCTGGTTGCGGCCGCGGTCCATCGCCTTCTGGGAAACGTACTCCGGGCGCGCGTCGGGCCGCCGTCCCTCGTCCTCGCAGCGCGCGAGGTCGCTCTCGATCCCGTACCCCTCCTCGACGGCCCACTCGACGCCGCGTTCGAGCGCGCCCTCGATCGCGTCCGCGGTCCCGCCGATCACGCCGCCGCCGCCCAGCCCCGAGGGGATCGCCTCGAACAGCGCGTCGACGAGTTCCTCCTCGCGGCCCCGAATGTCGTCGTCGGTGAGATTAGTCTTTACCATTCGGATACCGCAATTTATGTCATAACCGACCGCTCCAGGGGATATACAGCCGTTTTCGGCGTCGATCGCGCCGACGCCGCCGACCGGGAACCCGTATCCCTGATGGCCGTCCGGCATACACAGCGCGGGCGCGGCGATTCCGGGGAGGCGCGTCGCGTTGCGGAGCTGTTCGAGGGTGTCGTCCCCGCCGATCTCCTCCAGCAGCGACTCGCTGGCGAGCACCCGCGCGGGGACGTTCATCTTGTCCTCGCGGGGGAGTTCCCAGACGTGTTCGCGCACCCGCTCCAGCTCGATCCCGCCGAACTCGTACGTGGTCATGCGCCGTCCTTTGACGCCGGAGGGGAAGGGCGTTGCGTCGGGCGGTCGGGGACCGGTCCGTCCCGTCGCCGCCGGTCACCGGTCCGCGGGATCGATCGGTAGCCAGCCGACTGCGCCGTCCGCGAGGGTGAATGCGGCGAACGTTCGTCCCAGCACGACGCCGTAGGCGAGGTGTGCGACCGCGATGACGACGCCGAACTCGAAGCTCGCGGTGAGTCCGGGAACGGGCAGCGTCGGCACCGGCAGCGACGTCGCGCCCTCGATCGCGACCGCGGCGGGCAACAGCAGGCCGCCGGTGAGAACGCCGAGCAGCGCGGAGTGGACGACCCCGAGCGAGAGACATCCGCCGACGTCCTCGCGCATGTCCGCGAAGAAGGGCCGGTCGAAGACGGCGACGAACAGGCCGCCGAACAGCGTGCTGTTGAACAGGTGGACGAGCCAGCCGGCGAGCGCCGTTTCGACGCCGACCAGCGCGCCGATCGTCGGCATGAGTCCCAACCCGCCGTGGAGGAGAACGCCCATCACCGCGCCGGCGGCGAGTCCGGCGGCCGCGCCGGCCCGCCAGCGCCGGCCGGAGTCGATCGGTTCGACCTTTCCGTCTCGACCAGAGTTCGGCATACGTTACCAAGGAACTCGAAATTCATAACGTTTTTCACCGATTCCGCCGCTCACGGCCGTCAGCGTTCGTTACACGTCGAACACGACGTAGGCGACCGCATCGAGCGGGACGCCGCGCGCGCTGGCCGCGAGCCGCCACGCGTCCGCGTCGGTGGAGCCGACCTGCGCGTCCGGGTCATCCCCGCCGTCCGGGTCGCTCTCCTCGTCCGGTTCGACGACGGTACACCGGTGGTCGGCCGGGAGGACGAGCCGAACGTCGCGCTCGTAGATCAGCCGATCGAGGTAGTCGAAAAGCAGCGCCTCGCGGCTCTCGGACTCGACCGCGAGGTCGAACCGGTCGCCGGCTGCCGGGACCGACTCCGCGCTCGCCGCGGTAAGCCCGTCGGCGACCGCCGCGAACAGCGCGGAGGGGGTGTCGGCCGTGGCCTCGACGGCGACATCGGCGGTGTGGTCGCGGAGTTCGTAACTCATCGGTCGCCGTCCCACTGTGGTCCGTCGTCGCCGCGGCGACTCTCGAGGTCCTCCGACCACTCGTCGACGTAGTCGACCGCGTGCTCGCCGTACCGCGAGGGCTCGACCGCCGCACCGAGGAGGACGATGCCGGCCACGAACACGACCGGCGTCGCGATCTCGATCGCGACCTCTCTGGGGATCGCGCCGACGATCGGGAGTCCGATCCCCGATGACATGGCGACGACCGCGGACGAGAAGGCGTCGAGGTAGTCGTACACCGCGTTGAACGCGAACGCGAGGACGACGAGCGTGATGACGGCGGGGACGACCACGGCGACGCCCGTGAGGAACGCCCGTCGGAGCAGCTGGACGCCCGACGACTCGTCGGTCATTGATGCCGTTCACGCGCGACCACGACAAAACCTTTCGGTCACGGTTGCGGCGCGGACCGACGCCGACCCGCAGAGCGGGGTCTGCCGCCCGCAACGGTCCCCGCTGGCGGTGGAAATCTCCCCGCTGGCGGTGGAGTTATATTCCGCTGGCGTGTTAGGTCACGTCAGTGAGCGTCAAGATCGAGAAGCGAACCGACCCGCCCGGTGAGTCCGATTACGCGACCGCCGCGTGGGAGCTCAAAGAGCAAATTCGGTCCGCCGAGGGCGTCCTCCGACAGCGACGCGGGTTCTTCGTCGACGCGTACCGCCGGTCGACCGCCCACCTGCTCGTCGAGAACGGCCGGCTCGTCGCCTTCGCGTCCGTCCGCCGGGACGGCTACATCCTCTTTCTCGCCGTTCACCCGGACCACCGCGGCCGCGGCCACGCCGAGCGGCTCGTCGCCGATGTGGCCGAGCAACACCGATCGGTCACCTGCCACGCCCGCACGACTAATCGCTCGGCGCTCGGCTTCTACGAACACCTCGGATTCGAGGTGATCCGCCGCATCGACGACTACTACGAAGACGGCGGCGACGCCTACTACCTCAAGCTGGGCGGGGAGTCGATCCGCGAACGGCTCTCCGGGTTCGTCGGTCGATAGTCGGTCGCTTCGCCCCTCCCTCGCGCGAGAGCCCCGGAACCGACAGCCATTAGCGCCCGCCGTGAGGACTGGTCGGCATGTCGCAACCGACTCCCGCGGACCTCGCGGCCCGCGTCCGCGACGGTGACCTCCGCTTCCACGAGCTGGAAGACCACGCCGACGCCGACACGGCGGCCACCGCGCGCCGGCTGCTCGTCGCGGAGGCGACCGACGCCGACCTCGACCCCCTCGGCGAGTACGCGTTCGACGCCGAGGCGGTCCACGGCTCGAACATCGAGAACACGCTCGGCGGCGTCCAAGTGCCCGTCGGCGTCGCCGGCCCGGTGACGATCGACGGCGGCGCGCGCTCGGGCGAGCGCTACCTCCCGCTGGCGACCACCGAGGGTGCCCTAGTCGCGTCGATCAACCGCGGGTGCTCCGCGATCGAGAGCGCCGGCGGCGCGACCGCTCGCGTGATCAAAAGCGGGATGACCCGCGCGCCGGTCTTCCGGGTCGCGGGCGTCGCCGAGGCCGAGGCGCTCGTCGCCTGGGTCCGCGACAACGAGGGTGCGCTCGCCGAGGCGGCGGAGTCGACAACGAGCCACGGCGAACTGCTCGACGTGACGCCATACGTCGTCGGTAACAACGTCTTCTGCCGGTTCCGCTACGACACGAAGGACGCGATGGGGATGAACATGGCCACCATCGCGACCCGCGAGGCCTGCGACGTGATCGAGACGGGGACGGACGCCTCCTTGGTCGCGCTCTCGGGGAACCTCTGTTCCGACAAGAAGCCGGCCGCGATCAACGCCGTCGAGGGGCGTGGGCGCTCGGTCGTCGCGGACGCGACGATCCCCCACGAGGTCGTCGAGGAGCGCCTCCACACGACCCCGGAGGCGATCGCGGAGATCAACGCCCGGAAGAACCTCGTCGGCTCCGCGAAGGCGGGCGCGCTCGGTTTTAACGCCCACGTCGCCAACGCGGTCGCCGCGATGTTCCTCGCCACCGGGCAAGACGAGGCGCAGGTCGTCGAGGGCGCAAACGCCATCACGACCGCCGAGACGACCGACGACGGCGACCTGTACGTCTCCGTCTCGCTGGCGAGCCTCGAAGTGGGGACCGTCGGCGGCGGGACGAAGCTGGCGACCCAGCGCGCGAGCTTGGAGATCCTCGGCGTCGCCGGCGGCGGCGACCCGGCCGGGACCAACGCCGACGCGCTCGCCGAGTCGATCGCGGTCTGCGCGCTCGCCGGCGAACTCAACCTGCTGGCGGCGCTCGGATCGCGACACCTCTCGTCGGCGCACGCGGAGCTGGGACGGTAAGTGTCGAAACCGAGCGGTAACTGCCTGCGAATCCTGTGTGGCTTAAGACCGTCTGCGAGGTATTGGTTCCGGGTGAATCGTCGGTTACATAGCCGGGGAGTGACGTTGCCTCTTGATCGACAGTGGGAGTGGGTATAGTACGGTTGTGAGGGTGTCATAGAACTGTTCTCACACCCAGATCAAGATCGGTCAACACAGACCACGCAAGTATCGGATCAAGAAACAGGTGATCAGGTACTTTGGTTACCCCAATACTCACTACAAAAGCATCTCTTGTGTGCCGTAATCATGATTAGAAGGAAGGTCCTTATTGGGGCGGTAATCGGATCGGTTGTCGGAATAGGAGCATTGTCACTAATAGGGCCTGACGGATGGGCACTCGGTGGAGCGGTTGCGGGGGTGATTGTCGGGGTGGGCAGTGTCGATCTCGCGGAATCGGTGATAGAAAGCGCCAAGGCAGGCGTAGTCGCTGCGGTCGTGTTCGCTGTTCTATTCGGATTTGGAGAGACCGTTCAACCCACAATAGACACCGGAAATCTAGAATTACTGGCTCAGGGGATTGGCCCGTTCTTCTCAATAGCTATTATCTACGGGGTCGGTTGTTTCATTTTTGCCTCGATCTTCGGAGCGATCACATACACTATCCATGATTCGTGGTAATTCGAGTAGTTCGCAAGCGCGCTCTTACAGCTGATTCAGCTGTGAGTCTGTGAAATAAATATTATGTCGAGAGTTCTATGACACCCTCCGGCTGTGAGAAAGTTATTTATAAGAGAGGATGGGGTATTGTTGTCGACTGTTTATAAACAAACGATCGCGCTGCGGTGAACACTTCCAAGGCCCCGGCCGTGAGGCGCCACCGCGTCGTTTTTTATAAGTAATCGTCGCTGTCGCTCACTGTCTTTTTACGTGTAATATCGATCGCATCAGTTTGCGAGACTCATTCCCGCCACCTCACCGCTGCGTCTACACTGAGGATTGAGACAGGAACGCGAACCGCTCTGTGACACGCTCTTCGAGTACTCGTCTCAGTCCGACCAGCGCGGACAGTCGTCGCGGAGCGCGTCGCGCCCGGCGTCGGTGACGCGGTAGACGGCCTCGCCGGAGACGCGTTCGACGAGACCGGCGTCCGCCAGCGCGGTCAACCACGACTCGACGGAGCGCGTCGCCGGCGCGCGCCTCAGAACCCCCCGCCGGACGGTCGGTCGGCCGTGCGTCGGGTGCTCTCATCTCACGCGTGCTAATGAGTATCATAATAAAGGGGGTACCGGCGGTTCCCACTCGCTGGGAGCCGTCGGCGATCAGCGGAACGTGTTCGGCGTCCAACCGGTTCCTCGGGCCGGCTCAGTCGTCGGCTCCGGTGCGGGACGTTCCGGGAGCGTCGCTTTCGGCCGAGCGCCTGGCGAGCATCGGCGTGCCGTCGGCGCGTGGGCCGAGCCGCGGGCCGTGCGAGCCGTCGTTGGGGTCGATCCGGCGGCGGGTCCGGTAGTCGGTCGAACGCTCGACGGGGGTCCGACCGATCGCCGTGATCATCTCGACGTAGTCGTCGAACGAGCGGTACTCGCCGTACTCGCCGCCGGCGCGGCTGGTGATCTCCTCCGAGAGGATGGTGCCCATGAAGTCGTCCGCGCCGCAGTTGAGCAGCTTCAGCCCGTGGGCGTCGCCCGACTTCACCCACGAGGCCTGGACGTGGTCGACGTTGTCCAAGAAGAGCCGCGCGACCGCGACCACGAGTTCGTCCTCGGCGCGAGAGGGGCCGGAGTCGACGACGCCGCGGCGGTAGAGGGGGGTGTTCTGATGGATGAAAGACAGCGGGACGAACTCGGTGATCGCGCCCGTCCGGTCCTGGAGATCGCGGATCACCTTCAGGTGTCGCGCGCGGTGTGCGACGGTCTCGACGTGCCCGTACATCATCGTCGACGTGATGTCGAGGCCGGCGGCCGCCGCGCCCTCCATCGCCGCCACCCAGTCGTCGGTGCGGATCTTCCCCGGGCAGATCACGTCGCGGACCTCGTCGACGAGGATCTCGGCAGCGGTACCGGGCGCGGAGTCGAGCCCCGCGGCCGCCAGCTCGCGGTACACCGTCTCGTACTCCCAGTCGGTCCCTCGCCTCGCGTGGTACGCCTCCTCCGGGGTCATCGAGTGGAGGTGGACGCCGCCGACCGACATCGCGTCCATCTGTTCGAGGTACGTACCGGGGTCGGTGTCGTAGACCGCCGGCGGCTCGTAGTTCACCTCGCTCGCGGGGTCGTCGCGCGCGGCGAGAATCTCGTGGTGTTCGTCGTTCAGCGCGAACGCCGGGTGAAGCCCCGAGACGGAACACACCTCGTAGACGCCCATGTCGAGGGCGTCCTCAACCACCGCGCGCGACTCTGCTGGCGGCTTGGTGAACCCGGCGTGGTCGACGCCGCTGTCGGCCTCAAACGCGTGCGCGGAGTCTTTGAAGTTACAGAACAGACAGCCGGTGTTACAGGCCGTCGTGACGTTGTTGTTGAGGTTTGCGACGAAGGTGACCTCGTCGCCGACCGCCTCGGCCCGGCGACGGTCGGCCGCCTCCAGCACCGCCTCCTTGCGGACGGGGTCTATCCCCTCGCGTTCCGTCCCGGTCGCGAGCAGTTCCGTCGCGTCGTCGACCGTGAGCCGCGCCCCGTCGTGGGCCTTCGCGAGCGCGTTCCCGAACGACTGGTCGGTGGACGGCTCGGTGAAGCCGAACTCGTCCGCGTCGCTCTCTGACTCCCCGCCGTCCGTCCCGCTCGCACCGGAACTGCGCCCCGAACTCATCCCCTAACGCTCCCGGTTCCACCCTGATAAACGGGCGGGTCGTGGCACCACATACCGATAGGAGTTACGGGCCGAATGCGGCGCGGTGGCGTCGCCGGCGGCAGGGCCGCCGGCTACAAGATGCGCGTCGCGCCGGCTGCCAGAGAATCTCCGATTCTCGCTGGACGCGGTGAGCGCTCGGAGAGCGCGAACCGCGAGGCCGGGGCTTCGGTGGTCTCCGTGTCGCCCATCCGTTTATAAGTGGATGCGTACGGCCTCACGGCCGGGGCTTCAGCGATCGTGTTCTCGACAGCGGTTGCGTCTCAGGCGACGTCGCGGTCGTCGTCGGCGTGCGCGCGGACCCACAGTCGGCCGATCCGCGAGAGGCTCGTCCGGTAGGACTTCCCGTGTTCCTCGCGCTCGATGTCCCCCTTCCCGCCGGGCCCCAACCGGTCGACATTATAAATCACCTTCGAGCGGAACGAGTCGGTGTACTCCTCGTTGAGCTCGGCGGCGAGCGCCTCCGCCAGCTCCGAGACGGACTCGAACTCGCCGTGTTCGCCGAGGGTGAAAAGCACCAGCTCCTCAAACGGTTTGACGTTCTGGAAGGAGGCGACCGGGAGCTCGATGACGTGGCTGTCGCCGATGGGCTTCGCGCCGATGGTCGTGCCGCGCTCGTCGAACTCCGCCAGCAGGTCGGTGGTGCTCGCCAGTCGGTCGGCAACGCGGTCTGCGTCGTCGCCCGCGTTCCCGCCGGCGTCGCGGTCGCTCCCGGCGTCAAGGTCCCGGAGGAGGTCCCGTGTCGCGCGCAGCTCCTCGGCGAGCTCTGTTTCGAGGTACTTCTCGGGGGCCGTGTAGTAGGTGTGAATCCGATCGCGGTCCGCCTGTCGCTCGACCATGATCGAGTGGGCCGCGGTCGCGAACGCGAACGAGACGGGCCGCGGCATCGAACAGAGGTTCACCCACACCTCGCGCTCGTCGGCCGGCGGGTCCGCGTCGCGGTCGCCGTTGTCCCGGTCCAACTCCGCGTTGATCAGGTCATAGGCCCGTTCGAAGGCGGCATCGTAGTCGTACACGTCCTCCAACCGCTCGCGGACGGTCTCCGCGCCGAGCAGGTTTTGGAAGTCCTGTTCGAGCTTCCGCGCGATGTTGCGCGAGTACTCGACGTTGGCCTCGCTGCCGACCGTCCCCTCCAAGAGGATCACCCGGTCGACGTCGAACTGGTCCCGGATGAGGGGGGCGATCATCCGGTCGTAGTCGAACCCGACGGGCACGACGTGGGTCTGCATACGTGGGACGTACTGGCGGGGGTATAAAAATCGGACCGTGTCGGAGTCCGCGCCGCGAGGGGGGTCGGCGGTCGCGCCGCACACGAGGCGAGACGGGTCGCTCCCCGTCGCTCGACGCTATCCGTCTCTCCCGGTTCGGAAGGAGAGGTCGAGCGTCGGCGCGGAGTGGGTGAGACCGCCCATCGAGATCACGTCGACCCCGGTTGCGGCGTACTCTGGGACGGTCTCGACGGTGATCCCGCCGGACGCCTCGGTCAGCGCGTCCGCGTTGCTGGCCGCCACGCGCTCTGCCGCGGCCGCCGTCTCCGCGGGCGTCATGTTGTCCAAGAGGACCACGTCAGCGCCGGCCGCCGCGGCGCGAGCGGCGTCGCCCGGTGCCTCGACCTCAACGTCGAGGGCGGTTGCGAAGGAGGCCCGCTCCCGGAATCGCTCGATCGCACCCACCAGCCCCAGCTCGGCGACGTGATTGTCCTTCACCATCACCATGTGCGAGAGGTCGAGCCGGTGGGTGTCGCCGCCGGCGGCCGCGACGGCCCGCTTCTCGACCCCGCGCAGGCCGGGCGTGGTCTTCCGTGTCGCCGCGATCCGTACGTCGTCGTCGACCTCGCGCGCGGCCGACACGGCGGCGGCGGTCTTCGTCGCGACGCCGGACGCGTGACCGGCGACGTTCGTCGCGACGCGTTCGCCGCGCAGGACCGCCCGCGCCGGTCCCTCCACTCGCAGCATCACGTCACCGGGCTCGACGCGGGTCCCGTCGGCGACGCGCTCGGTCACGGTCGCGTCGAGGTAGTCGAAGACGGCGCTCGCGGCGTCGACGCCCGCGGCGACGCCGCGCTCCTTGGCGACGAGTCGGCCGGCGGTCTCGCCGGGCACCTGATTGGTCACGTCGTGGTGGCCCACGTCCTCCCGGAGCCACCGCTCGACGTCGCCGTCCGTGAGCATCAGTCGTCGGCCGGCCCGGGGTCGGCCGGCCCGGCCTCGTCGGTTCGGTAGTGCGTCCCGACGCTCTCCTCGTTCGCCAGCGCCTGCCGGGTCACCAGCAGGGCCGTCACGCACGCGTTGCGCAGCTCGTACAGCGAGCGCGAGGTCCGGGTTCGAACGTAGGCGTCGACTTCGCCCTTGAGCCGGCGCAGGACGCCAAGTGCCCGGTTCAGGTCGTCGGCGTCGCGCTCGATCCCGGCGCACTCGTCCATCACGCGGCGCAGGCGACGGAACTTCTGGCGGGCGAAGTCGTCCGGGAGCGCCGGGTCGCGGTCGAGCAGGTCCGGCGTCTCGACGGCCTCGGGGTCGGCGTCGACCGCGGTCGCATCGGCCGCGTCCGCGCCGGCGCGTACCCCCCAGACCAGCCCTTCGAGCAGGCTCGTGGACGCGAGCCGGTTCGCTCCGTGGACGCCGGTGCGCGCGCACTCGCCGACCGCGTAGAGCCGGTCGAGGCTCGTCCGCCCGCGGTCGTCGACGTCGACGCCGCCACAGAGGAAGTGCTCGGCCGGCGCGACCGGGATCCCGCGGGTCCAGTCGACGCCCCTGTCTTCGCACTTCTCGGCGAGTCCGGGGAACTCGTCGGCGAAGTTCAGCGGTCCCACGTCGAGGACCACCGATCCCGTCGCCTCGCGCTCCTGATCGACCGCACGGGCGACAACGTCCCGGGGCGCTAACTCCGCGTCCGGGTGGTAGTCCGGCATGAATCGCTCCCCGTCGCCGTTCCGGAGGACGGCCCCCTCTCCCCTGACGGCCTCGCTGACGAGGAAGCCGTCCTCGTCCGGGTCCGCGGCGTACGCGGTCGGGTGGAACTGGACGTACTCCGCGTCGGTCACCGTCGCGCCGGCGAGCGCGGCCATGGCGACGCCGTCGCCGGTCGCGCCTGCCGGGTTCGTGGAGCGGGCGAAGAGGTCGCCGATCCCGCCGGTCGCCAGCACGGTCGCGCCGGCGTAGACGGGGGCGCGGTCGCCGTCAGACTCCACGACTGCGCCGTGGATCCGGCCTTCATGCCCGATCAGCTCCAGCGCAGCGGTGTCGGTCCGCAGCTCCACGTCCGCGCGGTCGTTGAGGTGATTCAAAAGCGGTACGTGGACGTGTTTGCCCGTCTCCGCGCCGACGTGGAGGATGCGGTCCTCGGTGTGGGCCGCCTCGCGGCCGAAGTCGAACGCGTCGTCCCGACCGGCGAACTCGGCGGCGGTTCCCGAGCGACTCGCTCCGGCGGCCGCGTTCGCGTCGCCGTCGAAGGTCACGCCCAGCGTCTCGACGAGCACGTCGCGCACGGCGTCGTTGGCGTTTTCGACGAGCACGTCGACGGCGTCCGGGTCAGCCGTGTCGTCTGAGGCGGCGAGGACGTCCCGCCTGAAGCGGTCCGGGTGATCGCGGGCGACGGCGATCCCGCCCTGCGCCCACCACGAGGACGCCGCCTCCGGGCGCGTGGCCCCGAGCCGACGACGAGCACGTCCGTGGTCTCGTGTCCGGTCATTGTCAGATCTCCAGCATCCGGTCGAGCGCGACCCGCGCGAGCTCCTTCTCCTCGGGCGCGACCTCGACGACGTTGCGCTCGCGGCCCGCGACCAGCTCTTCGAGGACCCACGTCAGGTAGTTCGGGTCGATCTGGCGCATCGCGTTACAGTCCATACAGGCGTCGCCACAGAGCGGGACGACGTTCACCTCGGGATGCCAGCGCCCGAGGTGGTTGGCGAGGTGGATCTCGGTGCCAATCGCCCACGTGTCGCCCGGGTCGGCGTCCGCGACGGTCTCGCAGATCGTCGCGGTGGAACCGACCACGTCGGCCGCCTCGACGACCTCGCGGCGGCACTCGGGGTGGACGACCACGTCGACATCGTCGTACTCCGTGCGGACCGACTCGACGTGTGACTCGCGGAAGCGCTCGTGGACCTGACAGTAACCGTCCCAGAGGATCACGTCGTTCTCGACGACGTTGCTCGCGTCGGCCGACTCCGGATCCCACGGGTCCCACTCCGCGATCTCGTCTTCGAGCCCCAGCCGGTGGGCCGTGTTCTCTCCGAGGTGTTTGTCGGGGAGGAAAAGCACCTTGTCCCCCCGGTCAAGGGCGTACTCGAACGCTTCGTGGGCGTTCGAGGACGTACACACCAGCCCGCCCTGCTCCGCGCAGAACGCCTTGAGATCGGCGTAGCTGTTCATGTATGTGACCGGGACCACGTCCGCGTCGGTCTCCGCCGTCAGTTCCGCCCACGCCGCGTCGACCTGAAGCGCCTCGGCCATCCCGGCCATCGGACAGGACGCCTCCATGCTCGGGAGCACCACCTTCTGGTCGGGATCGGTGATGATGTCCGCGGACTCGGCCATGAACGTGACGCCGCCGAAGACGACGTACTCGGCGTCGGCGGCGGCCGCCTCCTTGCTCAGCTGGTAGGAATCGCCGACGAAGTCCGCGTGTTCGACGATCTCCCGCCGCTGGTAGTTGTGACCCAAGATCACCACGTCGTCACCGAGCGTCCGCAGCGCCGATTCGATGCGCTCCGTTCGCTCCGCTTCGGCGAGCTCTCGGTATTCAGGTGGAAGCTGTTCAAGATTGTCGTATTTGAAGAGACTGAGATCAGTCTCGAACTCCGCAGTTTCCATTGCTGGCATCGTCGACTACCTTCGTAACTGAGTCTCTAGAGCTGCGTGTTGAAAAGAATTTATCTTCAATAACCGGTGGTGATTGGAATCGGGAAGTTCGATCCCGTTTCGAAGTTCCGCTCCCGTTCGCGTGTCCACGGCTGCTCGTCCGCGATCGACCCCGGCCGTGGAGCGACCGGTCCCGGGACACCGCCGAACGAACCGCTCACGGCTCGCGCTCGCCGTCGCGGTCGGCCGCGCCGTCGCTTCCGGCACTCACAGAGGGTATATTTGGACCGACACGAATGAACGGCCATGCCACAAAACGAGTTCGAAGAGGCGCTCGAATCGGTGCTGGCGGACCTCGAACGGGACCGCCAGTCCCTCGAAGAGACCACCTGAAGCGCGGTCTCGCGACGGTGCCGTCGATCCGACCCGAACCACCCACGCGACACACGCCGGGGTCCGGGTCGGGGTACCGCGAACACCACGATTATGCCGTGGTACTCCGTACCAGTACACGGAATGTCACAGCAGGAAGTTCAACAGGAGCTGTACGTCGACCAGTACACGCTCGGGCTGGTCGGACCCGACCAGGAGTGGGCCGGCACGGTCGCGGACGGCGGCACGGTGGAGACGTACACGCCGCCAGGCTGTTGGGGGCCGATGGTGACGCCCTCGTTCCGAGGCGGTCACGAGGTGACGCGGCCGATCCGGGTCGAGGGAGCCGAGGTCGGCGACGCGGTTGCGATCCACGTCCGCGACGTGGAGGTGACGAGCATGGCGACCAGCACGGGGTCGATGGCGGAACGCGAGGGCGCGTTCGGCGACGACCCGTTCGTCGACCACCGGTGTCCCGAGTGCGGGACGACGTGGCCCGACTCCGTCGTCGAGGGCACCGGCGAGGACGCGATCCGCTGTGTGGAGTGCGGCGCGAACGCCTCCTCGTTCGGCTTCGAGTACGGCTACACCGTCGCGTTCGACCACGAGAACGCCGTCGGGATCACGCTCGACGAAGCGGGCGCTCACGAACTGGCCCTCGACGCCGAGGCGGTAATGGACGTTCCCGAGAACGCGCGCCAGCACCCGATCCTGCTGTACGAGCCGGACGGAATGCCCGGTACGCTCGGCCGGCTACGCCCCTTCATCGGCAACATCGGCACCACCCCGCCGGTCACCATGCCCGACTCGCACAACGCGGGCGACTTCGGACAGAACCTGATCAGCGCGGACCACGACTACGGCGTCGAGACCGAGGCGGACCTCGAACAGCGCACCGACGGCCACATGGACGTGCCCGAGGTCCGGGCGGGCGCGACGCTGATCTGCCCCGTCGAGGTCGACGGCGGCGGGATCTACGTCGGGGACCTCCACGCGAACCAGGGTGACGGCGAACTCTCCTTACACACCACCGACGTGAGCGGCACGGTCACGATGGACATCGAAGTGATCGAGGACGTCGACCTCGACGGCCCCGTCCTCCTCCCGAACGAGGAGGACCTGCCGTTCATCAGCGCGCCGTACACCGACGACGAGATCGAGGCCGGCGACGACCTCGGCGCGGAACACGACGTCGAAGTCGACACCGACGCCGCGCCGATTCAGGTGATCGGCTCGGGCGCGACCGTCAACGACGCCACGCAGAACGCCTTCGACCGCGCCGGGACAGTGCTCGACATGACCGAAGGCGAGATCCGCGCGCGGTGTACGTTCACCGGTGGCGTCCAGATCGGACGGCTCCCGGGCGTCGTCCAGCTCGACATGCTCGTGCCGATGGATGTCCTCGCCGACGCCGGGCTGGACGAGGCGGCTCGCGAGCGGTACGGGCTGTAGGCGGTCGCGCGCTCGTCCGCGGCGTTCCCCCACCCGACGCGCCGGAAGGAAAAGCCGTAATTCCCCGGCCGCGGAACTGGACGGCATGGACGCACGCGTACGCGAACACGCCGAGACCATCGCCGACCACTCCACCGGCATCGAGTCGGGCGACGACGTGGTCATCCAGCTGCCCAAGGAGGCCGAGGACCTCGCGGTCGCGCTACACGAGGTCTGTGGCGACCGCGGGGCGAACCCCGTCTACCTCAACTACTCGAAGCGCGCTCAGCGCGCATTCAAGCGCTCCGCCGACGAGTTCACGGAGCCGAGCCACCGACGCGCCCTCTACGAGGAGGCGGATGTCTTCGTCATCGCGCGTGGCGGCGCGAACGCCACCGAGGACGCCGACATCGACCCCGAGACGAACGCCGCGTACAACCGCGCGATGGAGGATGTCAAGCGGACCCGCCTGTCGAAGACGTGGTGTCTCACGCAGTACCCGACCGCGAGCCACGCGCAGCTCGCCGGGATGAGCACCGAGGCGTACGAGAACTTCGTCTGGGACGCCGTCTCGCTCGACTGGGACGCACAGCGCGAGTTCCAGTCGAACATGGTCGAAATACTCGACGACGCCGACGAGGTCCGGATCGCCTCCGGCGACGAGACCGACCTCACGCTGGACGTGTCGGGCAACTCCACGCTCAACGACTACGGCGAGGCGAACCTGCCCGGCGGCGAGGTGTTCACCGCGCCGGTGCGCGACGGCGTCGACGGCGAGGTCCACTTCGATCTCCCGCTGTACCGCTACGGTCGCGAGATCGACGGGGTCCGCCTGCGCTTTGCGGACGGCGAGGTCGTCTCGTACTCCGCCGATCGAAACGAGGACCTGCTCGCCGGCATCCTCGACACCGACGAGGGCTCGCGCCACCTCGGCGAGCTCGGCATCGGGATGAACCGCCAGATCGACCGGTTCACCTACAACATGCTGTTCGACGAGAAGATGGGCGACACCGTTCACATGGCGGTCGGCTCCGCGTACCCCGAGACGGTTGGCGAGGGGAACGCGGTCAACGAGTCCGCCGAACACGTCGACATGATCGTCGACATGAGCGAGGACTCCGTCATCGAGGTCAACGGCGAGGTCGTCCAGCGGAACGGAACGTTCGTCTTCGAGGACGGGTTCTGAGGGCGGTCAGCGGTTCGGAGCGATAGCCGTCCTCGGAGGTGCGGTTTTTTGGTACAGATTTTTGCCGGCCGAGCGGAGCGAGGCCGGGAAAAAGGTGTAACTGGGACGTTCGTCTTCGAGGACGGGTTCTGAGACGGTCAGTGCGCGCGCCGCCGCCGAGGACCGGGATCGCGACGAGCGGGTTCGTCGGGGCAGGAGGAGCACGCTTCCGCCGAGGGCGATCGCCGCTCAGTAGACGGCGACGGCGACGGCCGTGCGGAGTGGGTCGGGGACGGACACACCGTCCGAGTAGGGCGGATGCGAAAAAATGGTCCGTTTCACCTCGCACGTTGGACCGGCGGGAGGTTCGAGCGTCGTGGACCCGTCGCCGCGGGCGAGCGTGATGTCGTCGCCCGCGGCGACGAGTCCACGACGCTCGAACCTCCCGCCCGTCCGACGTTCGAGGTGAAAGCGGAGCGCGAGGGACCCCCCGACGGGCCCGGAGAACTGAGCGTCGAATTCGAAGTGGAGTGGGACGAGGACGGCGGAGATTCGGGAGAAGACGGCGACTTCGGATCGAGCGATCGGCGGGCGGACGCCGCCCGCGCTACGGCACTTCGCCGGGGACCTCGACGAACGCGTCCCGCGCGGAGAGGCGATCGAGCGTGTCGTCGACCTCGAGGCGGACGGACTCCATCCGCTCGATGAACTCCTCGTACTCCTCCGAATTGGTCGTACCGGCGGCCTCCAGCGCCGCCTTCTTCGAGGCGAGCGCGAAGAACTTCTGGCTCTGCTCGTCGAAGGCGGCCCGGTTGAGGAGGACCTCGACGAGCGTGAGGAGGCCCTCTTTGGTGACCGGCTTCGTCTTGTAGTCGTCGAACGGCATCTCGACGATGTCGACGTCCGGCTCGACGGCTGTCAGCATCGCCACGCGGGCGTCGTACCCCTCGCCCCGGATCGCCGATAACACCTCGTGGCCCGACATGTCGGGCATCCGCCGGTCGAGGAGGACGATGTCGACCGCGTCGTCCATCGCGTCGAGCGCCTCCTCGCCGCCGGTCGCGGTCCGGACGTCGTAGGCCGGGTCGAGGTACACCCGGTACAGTTCCGCGAGGTCCGGCTCGTCATCGACTGCGAGGACGGTCGCCTCCGGAGCCTCCGTCATGGGAGGACCCTCCCGGTCCGCGACTCTTGGTTCGCGAATGCCGGGCCGGCGCGTCTGTCCGCCGTTCGTGCTTCCATACGGCGTTTTACACCCGTATTAAGTTAAAAACCTCCCCTCTAATTATCCGTCCTGATACCTCTCGGGTCGGCGCGCGAGCGGCATGTGAGCGACGTGCGACCGACGCGCGGTCGTCATGCGACAGACGTGCGACCGACGCGCAACAGTCGCATCCGGGCGGTATTGCGGTCGGTCCGTCCCCTCGACGCCGGGGGGAACTCGCGGGTTCGGTCTCGGCGGTCCAACGGTCTCTCCGTGACCCAAAGGCACATTTACGCCCGCACCTTATCCGTTCGTAACGAATGTCTCACAGCCCCTCACTGCCCGACCGCCCGCGGTTGGAACTCGACCCCGAGATGAGCGACGCGGAGCGGCTGGAGGCGATCCGCCAGCACTTCCAGCGGATCGTTCAGGTGAACGAGGAATTAGAAGACCGGCTCGCAGACGCCGAGGGGCGTCGCGGCGAGCTGAAAGACGACGTCGAACAGCTGAAACGCGAAAACGAGGTGCTGAAGACCTCCTCGCTGTACATCGCCTCGGTCGAGGAGATCACCGACGACGGCGTCGTAATCAAACAGCACGGCAACAATCAGGAGGTGCTCACGCAGGCCGCCTCGCGGCTCGACGAGAACCTCCGTCCCGGCGACCGCGTCGCGATCAACGACTCCTTCGCGGTCCAGCAGGTGCTCGACGACGAGACCGACTCCCGGGCGCAGGCGATGGAGGTCACCGAGTCCCCGGACGTCATCTACGCCGACATCGGCGGGATCGACGACCAGATCCGGGAGGTCCGCGAAGCGGTCGAGGATCCGCTCGAAAACCCAGAGCAGTTCGCGACGGTGGGCGTCGAACCCCCGAGCGGCGTCCTTCTCCACGGCCCGCCGGGCACCGGGAAGACGATGCTCGCGAAGGCGGTCGCCAACGAGTCGGACGCGACGTTTATCAAGATGGCCGGCTCCGAACTCGTTCGGAAGTTCATCGGCGAGGGCGCGCGACTCGTCCGCGACCTGTTCGAACTCGCCGCCGAACGCGAGCCGGCCGTCATCTTCATCGACGAGATCGACGCGGTCGCCGCCAAGCGGACCGACTCGAAGACCTCCGGCGACGCCGAGGTCCAGCGCACGATGATGCAGCTGCTCTCGGAGATGGACGGTTTCGACGACCGCGGCGAGATCCGGATCATGGCCGCGACCAACCGCTTCGACATGCTCGACGAGGCAATCTTACGCCCCGGTCGCTTCGACCGCCTCATCGAGGTGCCCGAGCCCGGCCCGGAGGGCCGCGAGCGCATCCTCGAGATCCACACGCAGGACATGAACGTCGCCGACGACATCGACCTCGGTGCCGTTGCGAGCGACCTCGACGGGTACAGCGGCGCGGACATCGCCTCGTTGGCGACCGAGGCCGGGATGTTCGCAATCCGCGACGGCCGCACCGAGGTCCGACAGGAGGACTTCGAGGCCGCCCGCGACAAGCTTCGGGACGCCGACACCGAAGACGAGCAGGTCATCAACTACCAGTACTGACCGCGTCGGGCACGGATCGACCGAGGATCCGAGGTCGCAGCGTCCCTCGCGCGTGCTCCTCGCGCCACTCGACCGCTCGCAGGCACGCGTCACCGCAGTCCGCTCCGTTCGGAACGGTCGTCGGATTCGCTTCGTAACCTCTTACCGCGCTCGTCGCGGATCTGCCGTCGATGACCACCATCCACGTCGCTGGCGGCGTCGGGGTCGCCGACACGGCGATGGCCTCCTACGACGCCGCGCTCGCGGACGCGAACCTCCACAACTACAACCTCGTGGCGGTCTCCTCCGTCGCCCCCGCCGAGGCGACCGTCGAGGCGGTCCCCAAAGCGCCGGACTTGGGTCCCGCGGGGAACCGGCTCACGGTCGTCGAGGCGCGCCGGACGGTCGGCCCGGGGGACGCGGTGGACTTCCGGGAGGGCGGCCGTGCCGGCGCTGCGGGGGCCGAGTCGAAGCGCGCGCCCCGCAGACGCCCCGACGCGGTCGCGGGGCTGGGCTGGGCGACCGGTCCCGGTCCCGGACTGTTCTACGAGGTCACCGGCGAGGAGGCCGCCGACGTCCGGAGTCGGATCCGCGCCGGTCTCGACGGCGGGGCCGACCTCCGCGACTGGGAGCTTCCGGACCGGGAGACGCGCGTCGAGACGGTCGCCGCAGAGCCGGACCGCTACGCGACCGCGGTGGTGATCGCCGCCTACGGCGAGTCCGAACCGATCCTGTGACGCGGGCGAACGCGGTCGCCGCCGCCGACGCCTTTTTGACTCGTTGCCGCGTACGTTTTTTATCTTCGAATGAACGGCAACAACCCGTACGCCGGGGCACCGGGTGTGACGGACGCGGGCTCGCCCGCGGCCGTCGACCTCTCTCCGGATCAGGAACGACAGCTTCGGCGCGCGGTCGCCGGAATCGTATCTCGAACCGAATCGTATCTCCCTGACAGCTACGCCGTCGGCTCGGAGCTGTCCGTCGGCGCGAATGGTCCCCAGGCGACCGTCGCCGTCAACCCTCCGGCGGGCCACCCGGTCTCCGCCGGGTTCACGCCGGACCCCGAGGACCTTGACGCCGGCATCGCCAAGTCCGACACCGACGAGGTCGCCCGCGGCCTCGCCGCCAGCGCCGCGGTCCAGGTGATGGACGCCGTTGGCGACATCACGCCGACAGCGAAGTAGCCGCTCGGAGCGTTCAGTTCCGTTCGCGCCGTTTCAGTCGGTTCACGCCGTCTCGTTTTCCCTGTCATCACTGCCGCCGTCCTCGCTTCCCTTGTCGCCGTCGGCACCGCCTCTCTCGTCGCCGCCCGCGCCGTCCGCCTCGTCGATCGGGTACACTCGATTCTCCCCCTCCTCGGGCGGTTTCACGACGCCGGTGACGTGGCCGTATATGCCGAAGATGTCGTCGTAGCCGCGTTCGCTCGCCAGGATCGGGACCACGTCCGGTTTCTCGACGCGGTGGGGGTACACGTCGTCCTCGGCGAACACCGCGCCCTCCGGGATCGGCTCGAAGTTCGCGAAGTGGACGTGCGGCTCCCCGCCGCCCTTCGGGACCTCCTCGCGGCCGGCCACCACGACCGTCTCCGAGAACGTCGGCGGCTCGTCCGTGATCGCGCCGTGGGCGCGGAGGAACGCCCGACACGCCTCGTAGCCGAACTCGACGGCCTCCTCGCTGCCCTGCCGGCCTACCTCGATCGAGACGGTGTGTGGAACCGTGGAGTCGAGCGTCGTCGACCGCAGGCCGCTCGCGTCGACGACGTGCCCGGCCGGGATCCCCGTGACCGTGCGCCGGACGGACTCCGTGAGGTCGCTGAAGATGGCGAACGGCGGCGGCGCGCTGTGTGAAGTGTGGAGCGCGAGCACGGTGTCGAACCCCTCCAGATCGGCGGTGAGCCGCGCCGCCAGCGCGCGCTGGCTCGTTGGCGATCATCAGCCGGACGAGCCCCTCCGATTCGGCCTCGCCGGCGGTCGGTCCGTCGCCGGCGGCCCTCCCGTCGCCGTCGTCGATCGGATCGAGTTCGTCCGCGAGCCGTCTCACTATCCGTTCGCCGGCGGGCTCGTCGCCGTGGATCCCGCCGACGATCGCCACGCGGGCCGGTCCCGCCGACCGGCAGTCGATCGTTTGCATACACACCCTACGTCGCGGTCGGCTCATAAATCGTCGCGGTCCACGGTCGACGGGCGCTCACCGGTCGCCGACGGGATGTCCGGACCTTGCTACCCGAACCGCTCCGCGAGCGCGACCCGGTACCGCCGGGCGAGTCGCCGGGCAACGAACTCGGTCGCGGCCGTCAGCGCCCGCTGGCCTGCGACCCCGCCCGAGGTGAGTACCGCCCCGTGAGCGATGGTCTCTAACGCCTCGCGCTCGTCGTCGGGTATCGGACCGCTCGCGCGGCGGTCGGACTCCTCGTCGTACTCGCGTCTCTCGTCGCGCTCGCACCTCTCGTCGAGATCTGTCGGAGCGTCGTCGGCTTCGCTTTCCACGGTCGCCTCTGCCGATCCGGTCGCGATCGCGCGGAAAAAGGGGCGCGTTTCGCCGCCGTCACCGACGGGGGTCCGCTCCCCGAACCCCGACTCACCAGCGCTGGTGGACGCGTGCCCGGACGTGTTCGTCGTACGCCTCGGCGGCGGCCTCGCGCTCGGTCTCGGAGAGGGGATCGGCCTCGCTCGCGGCGGCGTTCGACCGGACGTGTGCCGGCGTCGTCGACCCCGGAATCACGGTCGAGACCGCGTCGTGGTCGAGGATCCAGCGCAGCGCGAACTCCGGCAGCGGCCGGTCGCCCGGCAGGCGCTCGCCGAGCGCGTCGACCGCGTCGAGGCCCGCCTCGAAGGGGACGCCCGCGAACGTCTCGCCCACGTCGAACGCCTCTCCCTCGCGGTTGAAGTTGCGGTGGTCGTCCTCGGGGAACTCGTCGTCGCGCGAGAGCGCCCCCGTGAGCAGCCCGGAGGCGAGCGGGACCCGACAGATCACGCCGACGTCGCGGGCGGCGGCCTCCGTCAAGAACAGTTCGGCGGGCCGTCGTCGGAAGGGGTTGAAGATGATCTGGACCGTCTCGACGCCCGGGTACTCGATCGCCTTCAGGCCCTCCTCGACGCGCTCGACGCTGACGCCGTAGTTCGCGGTCCGGCCCTCCTCGGCGAGCGTCGCCAGCGCGTCGAACGTCTCCAGCCGGTAGTAGACGTCCGTCGGCGGGCAGTGGAGTTGGACCAGATCCAGCGTCTCGACGCCGAGGTTCTCGCGCGACCGATTCACGAATCGGCGGAGGTTTTCCTCCGTGTACCGCTCCACGTCGTGCGGGTCGAGCCGGCGGCCAGCCTTCGTCGCGACCGTCACGTCGCCGCTCGCGATGTCGTCCGCGAGATCAAAGAAGTCGACCCCGGCGTCGCGGGCGGCTTCGACCGCCGCGACCGCCTCGTCTTCGGTGACCTCGCCCCAGTCGCCGCCGATCTGCCAGGCCCCGTAGCCGACCTCGCTGACCTCACCCACGTCGCCGAGTTCTCGGTGGTTCACGTCGCGATCTGATCGGGGCGGGGGCAAGGGCGTTCCGGAGGCGGCATCCGAGTTCCTACGTCGGTCTCCCACTTCCGGTCGCGGTGGCGCGCGCCTCCGAGCGACTTTTTAAGGGCGCGAGGAGCGCGTGCGAGGGAGTCGGTGGTCCGGAGCGAAGTGGCCGCTTTTCGGAGGTCCTCGTGGCCGGGGTTTCGACGGTGTTCGTGTGGCTCGCCGACTTATAAATAGACCCGCTCTCGTGCGGCCGAGCCGCCGGGGGGCCTGGAATTCTCCGCCGACTTTACGGCAATCACTTATAAATGAGCGGCCGAGAGCGTTCGCGTCGCCTCTCGGAACGTGCCGTCGGGCGCGACAGAACGGACTCTGCGACGGCGAACAGCCGCCTGTAGAGATTCAAGGAGAATACCTGCGGGTTTAGCCGCAGGCTGAATCCGACAACAAGGGAACGATATCTCCTACTGATAGCACAGCCCGAGTTTCCAATCCATATCTTTAACAGATAAGGACTGCTACGTGGTAGCAAGGTTAGGTCGGAACAGAGCGGATTTCGAACGACCTTCGGAGGCGGCCTGCCCGCCCACGTAACGAGGTAGTATCCGAAACGTCGACGTGGTGAACACGAATCCTCGACGGATTTGCCTCGTGCCCGTCGGCCTGAGCAAGCCACGATACCTCCGAGTCTGCTGACGTGTCAGCGACTCCCTGCTGGCAAAAACAACAGGGGGAGTCGATGATGTCGAGGATAGGAGTAACAGTCGCTTGGCACGGCGAGACAGCCACCGACCACGACGACTGGGTTAGACGAGTTCCCGTGAAGTGGCGGCGTCCATGGTTGTAAACCTGAAACTCCCACCGCTCGGGATTCCTCCGCGTTCACGCGGAGGAGGATGTCAATACCTGTCCCGACTCGTTTCATCCGACAACAGTCCGCGCCGGCGGCCGGACCGGCTCCGGCGCGCGCACCCCACCATGCAACAGTACCTCGACCTCGTCGACGACGCGCTCTCGACCGGCACGTACAAACCGAACCGAACCGGCGTCGACACCATCGCGACGTTCAGCGGGCAGTACACGGTCGACCTCGCGGAGGGCTTCCCACTCTTGACCACGAAAAAGATGGACGGCTACCGGTGGAACTCGCTCATCCACGAGGTGCTGTGGTACCTCTCCGGCGAAGAACACATCCGAAACCTCCGCGAGGAGACGAAGATCTGGGACGCGTGGGCCGACGAGGAGGGGAAACTCGACACCGCGTACGGTCGGTTCTGGCGACGCTATCCGGTCCCGGACGCCGACGCCGCGCTCCCCGGCGAGACGTGGCCCGACGACGCGCACCGCTGGGTCGCCGTCGAGGAGACCGACGACGGGACGGAACGACGCACGTTCGACCAGATCGGGTACGTCCTCGACACGCTCGAAGAGAACCCGCACTCGCGCCGGATGGTCGTGAACGCGTGGCACCCGGCGAACGCCGCCGTGTCGACGCTGCCGCCCTGCCATTACACCTTCGTGATCAACGTTCAGGACGGGCGGCTCAACCTCCATCTCACGCAGCGCTCGGGCGACATCGCGCTCGGCGTCCCGTTCAACGTCGCGGCGTACGCGCTGCTCGCAAACGCGCTCGCCCGGCGGAGCGGCTTCGAGGTCGGCGAGTTCGGCCACACCGTCGTCGACGCCCACGTCTACTGCGGCCGCGGCGAGCGCGGGAAGTGGTACGCCAACAACCTCCGATACGTCCAAGAGCGGCTCGCGAACGTCGAGAGCAAGGAAGGGTACCTCGACGTAAAAAGCTGGGTCGAGCGCACCGCGCCGGACGAGCCGAACGGTCAGGAGGGGTACGACCACGTGCCCGGCCTGCTCGAACAGCTCTCGCGGACGCCCCGCGACCGCCCGCGGATCGAGATCGCGGACGTGCCGCTCAACGAGTTGACCTACGACGACGTCGAACTCATCGACTACGACTCCGCGGACGGCATCTCGTTCGCGGTCGCCAAGTGATGGCGGACGCGGATTCAGATCCCGACCTCGTCCTCGTCGGGACCTCGAACGGCGCCCCCTCCCCGACCGCACGAGCGTCGTGGTGACGACTCGATCGATCGGCGACGCCGACCTCCCCGACGGCGCGGTCGTCGCCAACGACCTCGACGAGGCGCTCGCCCGCGCGAGCGCGGACGCCGCCGACCGCGGCGTCGACGCCGTCTACGTCATCGGCGGCGCGACGGTGTACGAGCAGTTTCTCGACCGCGCCGACCGGATGGTGATCACCGAGGTCCCCGAGCGCCCCGACGGCGACGCGCGCTTCCCCGAGTGGAACGCCGCGACGTGGACAGAGACCGACCGCGAGACAGAGGGGGACCTCGCGTTCGTCACCTACAAGCGACGCGACGCGGACTGACCGCCGCCGCGCTTTCTCACTCCAAGAACCGTGACTCCACGTCCCCTGACGGCAGCATACACCGGTCTTTCTTTCCGAACCAGCGGTATCGGTGGTCGGCGACGAAGTCGTACACGCGGTCGCGGACCGACGCGGGAACGTGTCGAAACGGGGAGAACAGCCGATAGCGGCCGCCGAGTCCCGTCGCAATCTGAATGACCGCCGTCGACTTGACGTAGCTTTCGCCGTCCTCGATCAGGACGATCGACTCGAGTTCGTCCGTCGGGAGGTCGTGTTCGGCCAGCAGCGCCTGTCCAACCTCGGACTGAAGAGAGGCGAACCGGTATTTCCCCTCCGGGTCGCGGGGGTAGACGAACTGTACGAACCCGCTACAGAGGTTACAGACGCCGTCGAAGAGAACGACTGCGGCGTCGTCCGGGATGTCCTCGCCCATCTTCCGTCGACGTACGCCGCCGTCGCAGTTCAGGATTCCGGTGCGGTCGGACCGAGTCCTCCCGGAAGCCGAGCGACGGCGGCCACGCGGCGGAAACCGCAGTGCCGTCGCACGGAAAACTTATACTGATTCCTCCACGTCCTCAAGTAGTCGGACTCTAAGATCATGGCTCGAAGCCTCTCGGTCGCGGCTGTCCGGTCGGGGTTCTCGGCTGTCGTTCGACGGCTCTCGGCGGCGGTCGCCGCGCGAAGCTCGGTCGATCCGCGCGCGCTCGCCGCCTTCCGGATCGGGCTCGGAGCGCTGCTGATCACCGACCTGCTCCGTCGGTCGCGGTCGCTTTCCGCCTTCTACACCGACTACGGCGTACTCCCCCGACGCGCGCTGTTCGCCGACTACTCGGAGGTGTACTCGCTCCACGCGCTCTCCGGCGAACCGTGGGCCGTCGCGTCGCTGTTCGCGGTCGCGGGCGTCGTCGCCCTCGCGCTGGTCGTCGGCTACCGGACGCGGCTCGCGACGGTCGTCTCGTGGCTGCTATTGCTTTCCCTTCAGGCTCGGAACCCGATGGTGTTGAACGCGGGCGACGCCCTGCTGGCGATGCTGCTCTTCTGGGGTACCTTCCTCCCGCTCGGAGCGCGCTGGTCGGTCGACGCGATCGGGCGATCGGACGCCGAGGACCCCGGCTCCGGCGCGACGGCCGACGCCGAGGTGGATATGACGCCCGACGCCGCAGACGCCGCCGTCGACGATCCGACGCCGGAACCCGCCTCCGCAGGGGGATCGCGTGGGGCCGCCGTGGCGACGGTCGCCTCGCTGGGAGTGCTCCTCCAGATGCTGGTGATGTACGTGACGAACGGCGTCCACAAGCTCGAGGGGGACCTCTGGATGGGCGGCGAGGCGGTCGCGTACGTCATGCGAGCGGACCACTTCACCTACCTCCTCGGCGACCACATCACCGCGTTCCCCGGGCTGTTGCGCGCGGCCACGTACGTGTGGGTCGTACTGCTTTTCGCCTCGCCGCTGCTTATCCTCCTCACTGGCTTTCTGCGCGCCGCGGTCGCGTCGCTTTTCATCGGCACCCACCTCGGGATGGCGGTCACGATGCGGATCGACCTGTTCCCCGTTATCGCCGTCGTCGGCTTCGTCCCGTTCTACCAGACGCCGGTCTGGGACGCCGCGGAGCGCGCGGTCGACCGGTTCGGGCCGTCGACGGCCCTCGACCGTTGTCGTGTACGTCTCGAATCCGTCGGGCGGACGCTCAGTTCGCTCGACGCGTCGCCGCCCCGGCCGACGCGGAGCGACCGCCTCGCCAGCCTCTCGCGCGGCGTCCGAGCGGGAGTCGAACGCGGTCGCCCGCTCTTTTCTACGGTCATTCCCGTCTTCTTCGTCGTGTTGATCGTCCTGTCGAGCGCGCAGTCGGTCGGCTACGGCGAGGTACCGGACCGCGGCGAGGAGGTCTTAGAGACCGTCGAGATGGACCAGCACTGGCGGATGTTCGCGCCCGAGCCGGTTCGCACGACGCGGTGGTTCGCCGCGCCCGGAGTCCTCGAAAACGGGAGCGAGCGGGACGTACTCCACGACGGCGAGGTCTCCATGGACCGGCCGCCGGACATCGACGCGACCTATCCCTCCGCGCGCTGGCGGAAGTACCTCTCGAACGTCTACTCGGGGGGCAACGAGAAGCACCGATCGTACCTCGCGCACTACCTCTGTGCGGAGTGGAACCGGACCCACGCGACCGGCGTCGAGAACGTCACCGTCTACCAGCTGTACGAGCGGACTGACCCGTACAACGGGAGCGTCCAAGCCGCAAACGAGTTCGAGATGGTCGAGTACGACTGCTCGGGCGAGTTCGTCCAGAACGAGTGAGTCGCGGTCGACCCCGCGTGGATTCCGCGCGGTCGTCTGACGCGTCCCGCCCGCCGACTACTCGTCGAGGACCGTCGAGCCGCGGCCGATCCGGCTCTGGTAGGCGCGCGCCTCGATCTCCGCTCCGTCGAAGGCGTCGAGCATCGCGGCGGCGACCCCCCTGCGGTCGCGCTCGTGGCAGGCGGCGATCACCGCGGGACCGGCCCCGCTGACGGTGACGCCGGTTGCCCCGGCGTCGAAGGCGCGCTCGCGCACCTCGTCGTAGCCGGTGATCAGGCGGGCGCGCTCGGGGGTGACTACGGGGTCGTCCATGCCGAGACCGACGAGGTCGGGGTCCGACCGGCACATCCCGATCGCCAGCGTCGCCGCGTTGCCCACCGTCTCGACCAGCGCCTCCATCGAGGCGGTCTCGGGGACGACCCGGCGCGCGTCCCGGGTCGAGACCGCGACGTCCGGCAGGCAGACCACGAGGGGGATCGCGGCGTCGACCGACTGCGTCTCCTCGGCGGTCGTCACAGTGAAGCCGCCGAGGATCGAGGGCGCGACGTTGTCCGAGTGCGCGACGCCAGAGACGACCGCCTCGCCCTCCGCGGCGATCGGGACCAGCTCCTCGCGGGAGAGCCCGCGGTCGTACAGCCGGTTGAGCGCGACGGCCGCGCCCGCGGCGCTCGCGGCCGAGGAGCCGAGCCCCGACGCCGGGCGGACGCCCTTGTCGATGTGGATCCGCGCCGGCGCGTCGAGCGCCTCGACGACGGCACCGACGGTGTTCTTCTCGGGGTCCTCGGGAATGTACTGCGCGCCGACGCCCGTGACCTCGATCGTCGTCTCGGCCGCCTTCTCGACCGTGACGACATCCGCCGGCCGCGAGAGGGCCGCCCCGAACACGTCGAAACCGCTCCCGAGGTTCGCGCTCGTCGCGGGGGCCCGTACCGTCACCATGGCGGGGAGTGTCGCCGGGGGTAAAAAAAGAAGCGGGATCGAACAGGGACCGCAACCGCGACGCGACCGGTCGGGTTCGTCGCGGAACGCGAGAAGAAAGGGTGAGAAACGCTCGGGAGACGGCCGATATCAGCTTTCGGACATCGTCCACAGCAGCGTCCCGATCAGGATGAGCGGGATGCCGACGAGGACGAAGGTCCCCGGCATCGTCGTGTACGGTGCCGCGAGGAAGACGACGCCGAAGACGGCCAAGATCGACGCGAAGATCTTCTGGGACTTCAGCGGCGCGGCCCCGAGAAGCGAGACGACGAGCCCAAACAGTATGACGTGCCCGAGGTGATAATCGAGCAGGAACGTATCGATGACCAGCGGCGAGATCATTCTTGGCTGGAGGTGCGAGCGATTCGCGGATTAAAGTTCCGTTTCCCGCGGCTCGCGGCGACCGCGGCGGGCCTACCCTATAAGAGCCGTCGGCGCGACCGGCGACCGTGCGACTGGTTCAGGTCATGATTCCGGCGGGCAAGCGCGCGGCGGTAGTCCGTGCGCTCGACGACGAGGGGGTCGACTACGTCGTCACCGACGAGACCAGCGGGCGGGAGTACACCGCCGTCGCGACGTTCCCGCTGCCGACGGCCGCGGTCGAGCCGGTCCTCGAACGGCTCCGCGAGGCGGGGATCGACGAGAGCACTTACACCGTCATCGTCGCCGCGGAAACGGTCATCTCGCGGCGGTTCGAGGCGCTCGAAGCGGAGTACGAGGCGGAGGCCGAACACGGCGGCAACCGGATCTCCCGGCAGGAGCTTCAGGCGAAGGCGGACGGCCTCGCCTCGGGGCCGGGGACGTACGTGCTGATGACCGTCATCTCGGCGGTGATCGCCACGGCCGGGCTGCTGTTGGACTCCCCCGCCACCGTGGTCGGGTCGATGGTGATCGCGCCGCTCATCGGGCCAGCGATGTCCGCGGCGATCGGGACCGTCGTCGACGACGAGGCGCTGTTCCGGCGCGCGATCCGCTCGAACTCGCGGAGGTGTCCGAGCGGCTCGCGCCCAACGTCCTCGTCTTGGTCGTCGCGGTCGGCGCGGGCGTGGCGGGAATCCTCTCGCTGATGACCGGCGTCTCGGCGACGCTCGTGGGCGTGATGATCGCGGTGGCGCTGATCCCGCCCGCGGCCGCGGTGGGGATCGGGATCGCCTTCCAGATCCCGCGGCTGATACTCGGCGCGGGCATCATCGTCGCGGTGAACGTCTTCTCTATCAACCTCTCCGCGCTCGTGATGCTGTGGTACGAGGGGTATCGCCCGCAGCGGTGGTTCCGCGAGGACGACGCGCGCGCCGCGCTCCTCAAGCGCGTCGCCGTGCTGGCGGTCGCCATCGCGCTGCTCTCGGTGTTCCTCGGCGGCGTCACCTACGAATCGTACGTCGCCTCGACCACGGAGACCGACATCCGGGCCGCCGCGAGCGACGAGTTGACGGCGCTGAACTCGGAGTTCGAACTGCTCGAACTGAGCGTCGAGCGGACCGGGACGGTCCCGCCGCTCGAAACCGACCGGGTCGTGGTCACGGTCGGCGTGCCGCCCGGCGGCACCGTCGAGGGCATCGCGCCCGCGCTCGACGGCCGGATCGAGGCCGCGGTCGGCGGCGAGGTCACCGTGGAGGTCCGAACGGTGACCGTCGAACGCGCCTGAGTCCGCGGCGACCGCGGACGGACCCCCGACCCCGTGTGTCACCGGCCCTCTGACCCCGCCGCAGTCCGGTCGTTCTCGTCCAAGTGAACGGAAGAGCAAGGGCTTTTTATCGGGGCGTCGTGGCCTCCGCCAGTGACCGATTCAGAGCGACCCGACGACGACTCGATGCGTGAGGTCGTCGAGCGGTCCCGCAGCGGTGCGCCGGCGGTCGGCGAGGCCGTCAGGGACCGGTTCTCCTCCGACGAGGTGTTCCAACGGATCATCGCCGCCGCGGACGAGGAGGTGACCTCGGGGAGCCGCGAGCTGTTCTTCAGCGGACTCGCGGCCGGACTGGCGATCACGATCACGTTCATGCTGTACGCGTCACTGACGGCCGCAACCGACTCCAATCCGATCTTGAGCGTCCTGCTGTACCCGCTCGGGTTCGTCTACATCATCATCGGCGGCTACCAGCTGTACACCGAGAACACGCTGCCGCCGGTGGCGCTCACGCTCGAACGGCTCGCGAGCCTCCCGGCCCTGCTTCGCCACTGGACCATCGTCCTCACGGGTAACTTCGCCGGCGGCGCGATCGGCGCGGCCGTCCTCTCGTACGGCGGCGTCTTCACGAGCGACACCGTCGAGGCGGCGCGGTACATCTCAGAGGGCGGCTTCGGAATGGAGTTCGTCCCGCTCTTTTCTAAGGCCGCGATGGCGGGACTCATCGTCGCCGGCGTCGTCTGGGTCGGGTTCGCCTCCACCGACTCCATGAGCCGGATGCTCGTCGTCTACCTCGCGTTCCTCGCGATCCCGCTCGGCGACCTGTTCCACGTCGTCGTCTCCTTCACCGAGGTACTCTACCTGTTCTTCGAGCACAGCATCCCACTGTACGGCGCGGAAGTCAGTCTCTACTCCGGGATCGCGGGATTCGTGATCCCGGTGTTGCTCGGGAACACCATCGGCGGCGTCGTCTTGGTGACGCTCGTCAACTACTTCCAGACGAGCGAGGAGCGGCTCGAGGAGGCGCGCTTCGAGGGCGTGAGTCGGCGTCTGACGGTCCCCGAGTGGGCGTTCGGCCGGGCGGCCGGTCGGTCGTACGTCCCGACCTTGGACGCTACCGAGGCGACCCTGTTCGCGGGCGAGGGGTATCGGGTCATGGTGCCGATCACGAACTCGCGGACCGACGGCCCGATCGTCGAGCTGGCGGCGCGGCTCGCGAGCAGCCACGAGGAGGGCGTCGTCCACATCGTTCACGTCGTCCAAGCGCCCGAGCGCATGTCGCTGTCCTCGGGGGACGCGGGCCAGCGCATCGCGGACGTCTCCGCCGAGGGGATGGCGAACCTCCGGTCGACGGCGACCGACTACGGTGTCGAGGTGTCGACATCGACGGTCGTCTCCCACCGTTCGTTCGAGGAGGTGTTCAATACGGCCCGTCGGACGCGTCCGGACTCGGTGCTGATGGGGTGGGGCGACGACCAGCTGTGGAGCGCCGCCCGCGCCGAGCGCCCGGTAGACGAGCTCACGAACCAGCTCCCCTGTGATTTCCTCATCCTTAACGAGCAGGACCTCGACACCTCGCGGATCCTCATCCCCACCTCCGGCGGCCCGGAGTCGGACCTGAGCGCGGAGGTGGCGCGGGTGCTCGCGGACACCGCCGACGCCGAGGTGACGCTGCTCCACGTGGTCGACAAGCCCGGAGACAGGGCGCGGGGCGAGGCGTTCCTCGCGGCGTGGGCCGAGGAACACGGCCTCGAAGACGCGGAGTTCGTCGTCGACGACGGCGGCGACGTCGAGGCCGGCATCTGCCGGGTGGCCGCCGACAAGACCCTCGTCATCATCGGTGCCACGGAGAAGGGACTGCTCTCGCGGCTCGTCTCGAACTCGCTCCACCTCGACGTGATCCACGAGGTCGACGGCTCGGTGCTGCTCACCGAACGGCCAAGCTCACGGTCGCTTCGCGAGCGGCTGTTCGGCTCCGGCCGCCGCGCGACCGACCTGTCGAGCGGCGTCGAGCGCGACCCCGAGCGGTCGGAGGGGACCGACGTGCGCGCCGTCGAGAGTCGGGTCGTCGACGGAGGCGACGCCGGAAGTGACGACGACCGTGACGGCCGAAACGGTGACGGCGGCGACGACGAGAGGTCCAACGCCGGGAGATCCGACGGCGACGTTGCGGACGCGGCCGTCGTCGACGCGCTCGACGACGCCGACGGCTCCGAGGACGGAGGGGCGCCCGACGACGCCGACGACGCCCCGGAGGACGAACAGCCGCACCTCGACGACGCGTACGTCGTGGACCACGACGAGGCCGACGAGGAGGCGGTCGAGGAGAAGGCCGCCGAAGACGCGGTCGACGACCGCGCCCGCGACGACGGGTAGCGAAAACGACTCTTTGTGCCATCAGCGCTTTATACGTCTCCGCCGTCGACCGCCCGGTATGGACAGACGACTGACGGCACTCATCGGGATCGCGGCGCTCGTCGCGCTCGCCGGCTGCTCGGGGTTCGCGGGGACCGCGACGCCGACCGACGGCGACGAGGCGCAACTGGAACGAAGCATCGAGGTGACGGCCGCGGGCGAGGCGACGTCGGCACCGGACCGCGCCACGCTCCGCGTCGCGGTGACCGCGACGGGCGAGGACGCCGTCGCGGTCCGTGACGAGCTGGACGCCAGCGAGGAGGAACTCCGGGGCGCGCTGACGGAGTGGGGGCTCGACGACGACGCGATCCGAACCGACGGGTACAACGTCCGTGAGAGCTACGAGACCCGGGACGACCCGAACCGCACGCGGTACGAGGGGACACACCGGTACACGATCGAACTCGACGGCGTCGACGCCGTCGGCGAGGTCATCGATGTCGCGGTCGACGCGGGCGCGGACGAGGTCCAGCGGATCCGGTTCGGCCTGAGCGAGGAGCGCGAGCGAGCGGTCCGCGAGGAGGCGATCGCGAACGCGATGACCTACGCTCACGACGACGCGTCCACGCTCGCAGACGAAGCGAACCTCACGGTCACGGGCGTCTACGAGGTGTCGACCGCACAGTCGCAGTCGCGGCCGTACATGGCCGAGTCGTACGCGAGGGCGGCGGACGCCGGGGACGCGTCCGGAGCCTCGACCGCGGTCGAGACCGGCGACGTGAGCGTGAGCGTCTCCGTGAACGTCGTGTACGAAGCGGTCCCGGCCTGAGCAGACGCGCTCGGTCGCTTCTCTCTTTCTGTGACGGCGCGAGGGGGAGCCCGCCAGACTACTTCCCGTCGCGCGTGGGGAGGTCCGGCTCGTAGCCGACCGCGTCGACGGCGGTGTCGAGGACGGTCTCGACGTTCTCGCCTTCCGTGACGCTCATCGTCGCGTCGACGGACTTGGCTCTGACCGCCTCGAAGCGGTCGTGTTTGTTCGCTACCGTGAGCAGCGGCACGTCCGCGCCGAACAGCTCGCGGACCTCCTCGCGGAGTTCGATCTGGACATCGAGCGGGTAGCCGCAGTCGCCGGAGGGGTCGATCACGAAGACGACCGCGTCCGCGAGGTGTTCGAGGGCGCTCACCGCCTGCCGCTCGATGTCGTTGCGCTCCGCTTCCGGGCGGTCGAGCAGTCCGGGCGTGTCGACGATCTGATAGCGGACGTGGTCCCGCTCGAAGTGGCCGATCTGGACTCCCTTCGTGGTGAACGGGTACTCCGCAATCTGGTTCGACGCGCGGGTGACGCGGTTGACGAACGATGACTTCCCGACGTTCGGGTAGCCGGCGACGACGATGGCCGGTTCGTCAGGCCGGATGTCCGGGAGTCCCTTCAACTGGTCTCGGGAGTCGCCGACGTACCGCAGGTCGTCACCGATCTGGTCCATCACGTCCGCCATGCGGGCGAACGCCTGTTTGCGGTGTTTCCGCGCGGTGTCGACGTCGGAGTTGCGGATCTTCGTCGTGTACTCGTCGCGGAGGTCCTCGATCTGACGGCCGGCCCACGTCACCTGCGAGAGCGCCTGTCTGAGGCGGTCGACATCGACGATGGCGTCCGCCAGCTCGTAGTAGAACGGGTCGACGTCGAAGTCGAAGTCGGGCCACGAGGTGACGACGTTCTCCAAGTTGTCCGAGAGCACGTTGCCGGCGGTCCGGAGCATCGATTCCTGCGCCTCGTGGCCGCGCTTCGCGCGTCCGGCCCGAGCCGCCCGCGAGAACGCCTTGTCGACGAGTTCCTCCGCGCGCGGAGTCGTCGGGAGGCCCTCAAATATCATGTTACCTCGGCTTCGCCGCCGACGCGTATAAGACCGTCCGTTCGCGGACCGCCGCGACACGGCCGGACGCGGGCGGTGCTGGGGAACGTTCTCCTCGCTTCGGCCCGCCGTGAACCGATATGATCGATCGTTATACTACCCGCTCATATTTCGAGGCATACTTATGCTTCAAAGGAATACAGACGCTCATGGCACGCTCGTTCACGCCGACGGCATACGGGGACCTCGACCCGGACCGCCGCCCCAGCCTCGCGGCGGCGCTGGTCCCGGTCCTCGCCGTCGTGGCGTTCCTCGGCATCGGCTCGGCCGTCCTCGGCCTCGACCCGCACCC
>PXST01000050.1:0-1203 GCA_003023405.1 Halobacteriales archaeon SW_8_68_21 | reverse complement strand
CTCGCCGCCGTCGTCGCGTTCGCGATCGGCTCCTCGTGGACCACGGTCGGGACGCTCGGCGTCGCCTTCGTCGGCATCGGCGCGGGACTCGGCGTCCCCGCCCCGATGACGGTCGGAGCCGTCCTCTCGGGGGCGTATGCCGGCGACAAGCAGTCGCCGCTCTCCGACACCACGAACCTCGCCGCCGGCGTGACCAACACCGACCTCTACGGGCACATCCGGCGGATGCGGACCGGCACCGCGATCGCCTTCGGTCTCGCGGTCCTCGGCTTCGCCGCCCTCGGCCTCCGCACGAGCGGCGACATCCCGGCCGGCGAGATCGCGGCGATTCAGGGCGGTCTCACGGAGACGTACGCGATCACCGTCGTCGCGTTCGTTCCGCTCGTCGTCACCTTCGGGCTGGCGCTGCGCGGCTACGCCGCGCTCCCAACCCTCGTCGCCGGCGTGTTCGCCGGCGCGTTCACCACGACCCTGCTTCAGGGAACCGGCTTCGTCGCCGCGTGGGAGACGTTCATGTACGGCACCGCGCCCGAGTCGGCCTCGGAGACGGTGAACGAACTCCTCGCGACGGACGGACTCACCGGCTCCGCGTGGACGATCACGGTCGTGGTCGCCGCGCTGTCGCTCGGCGGAATCTTAGAGCGCACGGGCGTCCTCGCGGTGATCGCCCACGCGTTCACCTCGGCCGTGCGGAGTCCGGGCGCGCTGGTCGCGGGGACCGGCATCTCGGCGATCTTCATCAACGCGCTCACCGCCCAGCAGTACATGAGCATCGTCCTCCCGGGCGTCACGCTCCGGAACACCTACGACGAGTTCGGTCTCGACACCGACCAGCTCTCCCGCGCGGTCGAGGCCGCCGGGACCCCCACGGGCGCGCTGTTCCCGTGGCACGCGGGCGCTGTCTTCATGACGACCGCCACCCAGGTGCCGACGCTGGAGTACGCGCCCTACTACCTGTTCGCGTTCCTCTCGCCGCTCGTGCTGTTCGTCATGGCCGCGACCGGCTACACGATCGACGTGAATCCGGTCTCGGCCGCCGCAGATGCCGACGACCCCGGTGAGACGCCGGCCGCGACCCCCGGCAGTGACGACTGACTCGCTCTCGTCGTTTCGGTCCGCGGCTCGGAGCGGACCGGACATCTCCCCCAGTCGCGGAACCGGCCGACTCTTCTTGCTCGCGGTACCACCCGCGGCGACCGGATC
>PXST01000049.1:8621-36606 GCA_003023405.1 Halobacteriales archaeon SW_8_68_21 | reverse complement strand
CGGGCCGGTCTCACCGACGACGGCCGCGCCGGTCAGCGCGGCGTAAATGACGAAAAACGCCGCGACCAGTGCGATGCCGTGACTGCGGTTGCCCACCCAAGCGCCCCACGCGTAGATGGCGCAGAACGTGCTGATGGGCATCGCGAGTGTCAAGACGAGGTTACTGAGCGGCGTCGGGTTCTCGAACGCCGTGGCGGCGTTCGCTCCGTTGATCCCGCCGCCGTTGGTTCCCCACATCTTGATCGCCTCGATGCCAGCATGGGGTCCGATGCGGATGTTTTGGACGCCCATGGTGAGCGTCTCGGCAGTAAGCTGCCCGCTCGTGATGGTCTGAACTGAGCCTTCCGCCATCAGGATGAGCGCGATGATGAGCGAGAACGGGAGCAGGAATCGGACGACTCCCCGCACGACGTTTTCGTAGAAGTTCCCGAGTCGCGGGTCCTCGCCGTTGTTGAACGCCCGTGCGAACGCGGGCATGAGCGCGAGCCCGGTCGCAGGCGTCAGGAACATCGCGATCCCGATCCCGAACGTGTGGGTAAACACGGAGAGGTTCTCACCGCTGTAGTGTTGCTGGTTCGTGTTCGAGGTGAACGAACTCGCGGTGTGGTACGCGAGATCCCAGCTCTGTCCGGCTACGTCGACGAAGTTCATCGGAAGGACGTTCTGAAAGGACAGGACGACGTACAGCAGTGCCCAAATGAGCGTGTTGAACACGAGAACCGCCTTCACCTGTCCTTTCCAGGTCATCTCTTGTCCCGGCCTGATACCTGTTATCCGGTAGATGCCGTTTTAGATCGGCGTGAACACGCCATCGAGCAACTGTAACCCCGTCAAGAGACGGGGTAGTTCGTGGTCGCTTTTCGCCTGGTCACGGTACACCCACGCGAGGTACTCGCCGACGATGACGATCAGGACAGCGGCCAGGGCGAAGAACACCGCGTATTCGACGACTGGTGGCGGGCTTGCCATTATCAGAACCTCGTCGGATACACCATGACGTACGTCAGGTACGCCACGACCGCTACAGTTACTGCTGTCAGTACCGCTTCGCCAATGAGCATGTAATCTCATTCCGCGTCAGGATACACTTATGATTGACGGTTTAGGAGAGAGTTTTTACAAACAATTTTTTGTAAATCTTCGGCGGCCATCGTTCATCTCGTGGGAGAGAGATGCGACCTTCAGCCGAGATCAAGGGCAGGATCAGGAGTCCCGTCTCTCCGGACACCTCTCGCTCTCGGGTTTCCGATGTTTTATCATGGCTCCCGGCGAACTGATAATCGAATGACTGCTGTGATCATTGGGGCCGGCCGTATAGGTTCGAGTGTACTGGAATTGGCGGCCGACGCCGATATCGAGGTGACTGTTATCGAGCGTGATCATGAGCGAGCGCACGATCTCGATACGATCGATGACTGCCACGTGATTCACGACGATGCCACCGAGCGGGACACACTCAACGAAGCAGGGGTGAGCGATGCTGACGCAGTTATTGCGACCACTGAGGAGGACGCCACAAATCTCATGGTCCTAATGCTGGCTCGGAATTTGGGGTGCGAGACACTGGTTAGTGTCGTTCACGACAAAGCGAATATTCCAATGTTTCGGGAGCTGGGAGCGACGACCATAGAGAACCCCCAGCAACTGATTGCGAAGTATCTCTTCCGGAGTACATACAACCCGGGCGTTCAGGACTTCATGCACGTCGGCGACACGAGTAGCGACGCTGAAGTGTTCGAGATATCGGTCTCGGAGGAAGCCCTAATCGTCGACGAAACGCTCGAAGAAGCGGATGTCGCGGGATACCTTTCCCCGAATATGATCGTCGTTGCGGTCGAACGCGACGGTGAAGTCATGATCCCTCGCGGCCACACGAAAATCGAGAGCGACGACCTCATTACGGTATTTTCTAAGGACGGAATTACCGAAGAAGTGGTTACGCCGTTCAATCCCGGCCGAAAGGAGTCAGTACAGGCGGAATCCGAATGAGCCGATCTACTTTACATAGAATCGGTCGTAAAGTTTCTGATATACATCAGCGAGTCAAGACGTTAGGTTTCCTGTAGGGACGTGCGCACAGCCGTTACCGAGGGCGTTGGCATCTTCGGGGAGCAAAGCGACAACGAGATATGACGTATACTCACGAAAGTAATCGACCAAGTCGGCAATCCGGTCTGCATCGACGGCTTCCAATGAATCCAGAAGCATCATCGGAACTACCTCGTAGACGTTGTGTACTAAGTAACCCGCCAACGCGATGATCAATCCGACGACCTCGCGTTCACTTTCGCTAAGATTAGTGACGGTGTCTTCATAGTCAGCCCCCCGATCGGATTCACGCACGATGTGTAGCTCGAATCTGGTCGCGGATCCGCCACGATAGCCACCATGACTCGAATCGAACTCCGTTCCCGTTTTTCGTTCGATCCAAACACGGGCAACGTTTCTGTAGTCTAGTATTTCAAGAATCTCGTCCATGTGATCATTGAACGCCTCGATTGCTCGTTCTTCGAGATCTCGAATTTGAGTTCGCTGGCCCTCTAGCTCCTCCCGAATCTCGTCTTGTTGAGCCTGGAGCTGCTCCTGCTCGTCCGCAAGGCGATCCAGCTCCGCAATTTCTTCTCGAATTGACGACATTTCTTCTTCTAACTGTCCACGCTCGTACTCAAGCTCACTGAGCCGTTGGTACTGGTCTACCAGTTCACTTTCTTGTAGCATTTCTCGTTCCGAGACGAATTCCTCGAGACTAGAGAGTTGCTGGCGGGTTTTGTTCCGACGGTCTCGTAGCGACTCGAGCTTCTGCTCCCGCTGAGCGATTTCGGTCGAAATTTCGTTGAGACGACGGCTGAGTTCGTCTCGGCGCTCGATTTCGTCTTGTAGCTCTTCTTGCTTTCCACGGAGGTCTTCGATTTGTGATTGGACATCAGTACGTTCCGCCCTCTTTTTTTTGATTACGCTTCGAATTTCGTCTAATCGGTCCGAAACCTGACTTCGGTTGATTTGACTCCCACACGTCCAGCACTGGACGGATTCGGACGTCGGGTTCAGTTTCCCCACAGTAGAGCCAACATCGTCTGAGAGAAGGAACTCCGAGTTAGTGTCCGAAACCAACTCCTGATTAAAGTCTACGATTGCTGAAAGATCGTTGATAGTCGTTGCGAGGGAACGCTCCCGGGAAGTGAGTTCGGAAAGTTTCGTCTCGATCCGTGTGAGTTCTTCCTCTGAAGTCTCAACGGAATTCTGTTCCGTCTGGAGTTCCGTCTGTTCGTCACGGAGTGCTTTGAGCGTGTCCTCGTTGGTTCGAATCCGATTACTAATTGATTCGAGTTTCTGCTTTTGCTCCTCCAGTGAGTTCAGGGCTTCTTCCACCTGTTCAGCCTTCTCTGGGTCGGCGTCGAATTCGGTTAGTTGTTCGCGTCGTTCGGTGATCTGATCGTCGAGTTCGTCGAGCTCGTTTTTTACAGATGCTTTCCGAGACGTGGCGCTCGTGCGGCGATCTAATTCGTTGTCAATAGACCGGAGCCGCTGGCCGATTCGGTTCCGCTCACTCTGTAACTCCTCGATTCGGCGTTGAACCGCGTCAGTATCGACGGGCCGCATGATGATGTCTCGCAGATCCTCGTCTTGAACGACTGCCCTGCGTGTAGGATTATTCTCGGTTAAAGAGACGAATAGATCCACGAGTTCACTCCGTTCGGTGACGGTCCGTCCGGACGTCTGTACAGTTCCATTTTCACGTTTCAGATGCTGGTTATAGATGTCGTCTCCCCATTCTAACTGGATGTGGCCCTCCTTGGCGTTACCTTTGAGAGCAGGTACCGAGCCCCCGAGGACCCCTGTCAGACCCTTGAGTAACGATGTTCGTCCAGTTGCGTTCTCACCTCGGAGAACTGTGACACCCGGCTGTAGTGTCACCTCAGATTCCGAGAGTCCTCCAACGTTCTCCGCATACACCGTTATAGGCCGTTCTGTGTCGAGCTGGCTCATACACTCGCTAATCGACAGGGATGAATAAGTCGTACGGGATGTACCTATGTTCTGATATCAATCTGAGTCGGGACGACAGTCGCATCCGCCCTGTTCGAGGAATGTTTCGATTCGATATGACTGTCCACAGGCAGAACACGCTACCCGAACGGACTGTGTCACCGCAGTTTGAGTGTCCGCCACCTCTCCTGCGTTTCTAAGTCGCTCAATCGTCTGCTCGATTACCCCCTCAGAGCGGGCCTGCGCCCACTCGATAGTCTTTTGCCCAGCTTCGAGGTCGAAAGTGGACTCTCTTCCCGTGTCTATTTCTCTACAACCGTTGAGATGATTCCGAACTGTCTGATGCGAAATAAAATCCTGCTGAACATCATCGATATCGACGTTATATCGGGACAGTTTCGACCGGAGTTCCGCCTGTCGTGCTCGATCTGTATCGTCGTCCATTAGAAGATTATAAATCATCTCTGCGTCACCAATCACCTCTTGGGTGGCCTGACCGAGTGCTTTAGAGAGAATCTGCTTGTTGAAAAATATCGCCAATTCGCGGAGGCTGGCCCCCTGTTCTCGTTGCTGTAGTAGTTTCGCATCAACGTCTCGGATGTGATGGGCTTGTGCGACTCGGGTGATCTTACAGCATGGTTCATCGCCATTTTCACTCATTGGTTCAGACTCCACGTCAATCGGCGTATGTGTGTTGGTTCCAGTAGCGAAGGTACGGCAGGGTACTCCAGTAAGTTGGGGTAATGCTCAGGGTGGTGTTCAGATACGTTGATTCCATACGAAAGCGAACGACCTTTAAAACTCTTCAGCAGTTTCTGTTTCGGTGTCAGTAAAAAAGTTCGAGAAGCTGGCATTTCTGCGGCTTGTCTCACAGAATACACGTTTAACGCTATTTCGATTTCCATGTCGTTTGTATCTAACATCGAGATCGTATTTGCGACAGGTTCGCTGTAGAGGAGCCGCGCCATCGACGAGAAATATCGCGTCATCCGCGTCGTGTTTTCCCGAAGTTCCGCGAGAAGCTGATCTGCGATCGCGTCGTTTCTCGCCGGCTCAAGCTGTGTGTGGTAGATCGTTCGAATCGGAATCGACAGTAGCATACAGCCAATATTTTTGATCGTTGAGCTGAATCACAGTCTCGTCAACTACAACGTGATTCGGGACCCGACGAGTTTCTGGCTGTAGATCGGCTTTGTGAACCCAGTTGTGAACGGTCGAGCGAACTCGGCTGGTGCCAAAAATATCAAGAAACAAAACTGTGTTCAAAATATACAGTTCATCTAAGTGATGTTGAAGATCGAGATTTATAAACATCTTGGATGTTTCTTTTTGCTCCACGAACTCTAAGCTGATCTCGTCTAAACAGCCGTTGAGGCGGTTGTTTTCGGGATATATCACTTCGAAAACGTACCGACCCGCCTTTCAAACCTCATCTGAACGCTGCCTCGCGGATCGGAGGTGGGTTTTTCATCGCTCGACCGTGGACGCGCTCAACCGACGCGTCGACGGGGACGTGCGGTTCGACGACTACTCCAAGCGGCTGTACGCGACCGACGCCTCGGCGTACGAGGTCACGCCCATCGGCGTCGTGATCCCGGCGTCGACCACGGACATCGCGGCCGTCCACGAGTACTGCTTCGCCGAGGGGATCCCCGTCCTCCCCCGCGGCGGCGGCACCTCGTTGGCGGGCCAGAGCGTCAACGAGGCGGTCGTCTTAGATCTCACCGGCGAGATGGACGCGGTGATCGGGACCGACCCGGAGGCGGGGACCGCCCGTGCGCAGGCCGGCGCGTACGTCGGCGACCTCAACGCCGCGGTCGAAGCCGACGGCCTGAAGTTCGCCCCGGACCCGGCGTGGCGAGACAAGTCCGCGCTCGGCGGCGCGATCGGGAACAACTCCACCGGCTCCCACTCGCTGAAGTACGGGAAGACGGACCACTACGTCGAGGAGGTCGAGGCCGTCCTCGCGGACGGAACCGTGACGACGTTCGGCGAAGTCGCGGTCGAGGACCTCCGGGAGTCCGCCGATCCCGACGCCGACGACCTCCTCCCCCGGATCCACGCGGAGGTCGTCCGGATCCTCGACGAGGAGGCGGACGGTATCGATGAGCGCTACCCCGAACTGAAGCGGAACGTCTCCGGGTACAACCTCGACCGCCTGCTCGCGGAGTACCGCGGCGAGTACGGCGAGGCGGGCGTCGTCAACCTTGGCCGCCTCATGGCCGGCAGCGAGGGGACGCTCGCGACGGTGACGGCAGCGACCGTCTCGCTCGTCGAGATCCCGGAGACGAAGTCGGTGGCGCTTTTGACGTACGACGACCTCCTCGACGCGATGGAGGACGTGGCTGCGTGTCTCGAACACGACCCCGCCGCGGTGGAGGTGATGGACGATGTCCTCCTCGGGCTCGCGGCCGACACGCCGGAGTTCGAGGACGTCGTCGGCATGCTCCCCGACGGCACCGACTCGGTGCTGCTCGTCGAGTTCTACGCCGAGAGCGACGCCGAGGGGCGTCGGAAGGTCGCCGACCTCATCGCGGACCGCGTGGGTCTCCCGGCGGACGAGGGCGACGGCGTGGACGGGGGAGACGAGGGCGTCGCCAACGACGCGGTCGTCCCCGAGACGGTGGCCGATCCGAGCGACGGCGCGGCCGAGACGACGAGCCAGCCGCGGCGCGCTGTCGACGCCTTAGAGGCGCACGACCCCGACGAGCGCGACCGCTTCTGGAAGATGCGGAAGGCCGGCCTCCCGATCTTACTCTCCCGCACCACCGACGAGAAGCACATCTCCTTTATCGAGGACTGCGCTATCCCGCCTGAACACCTCCCCGAGTACACGCGGGAGTTCCAGCAGATTTTGGCCGACAACGACACGTTCGCCACCTTCTACGCGCACGCCGGGCCGGGCGTGTTACACGTCCGTCCGCTGATCAACACGAAAGATGTCGACGACATCGAGGCGATGGTCGACATCGCCGACCGCGTCACCGACGCGGTGGTCCGGCTCGGCGGCTCCGTCTCGGGCGAACACGGCGACGGCCGCGCGCGCACCGAGTGGAACTGGAAGCTGTACGGCGACGACCTGTGGGACGCCTTCCGGGCCCTGAAGACCGCCTTCGACCCCGACTGGCTGCTCAACCCCGGGAACGTCTGTGGCGACCACGACATGCGAGAGAACCTCCGGTTCGACGCGGAGTACGAGTACGACGCCGGCTTCGACCCCGCAATGGAGTGGGCGGTCGACAACGGGATGCAGGGGATGGTCGAACTCTGTCACGGCTGCGGGGGCTGTCGCGGCCCGCAAGAGACGACCGGCGGCACCATGTGTCCCACCTACCGCGCCGCCGAGGAGGAGATCCAGTCCACGCGCGGCCGGGCGAACATGCTCCGCGGGGCCATCTCCGGCGAACTGCCGGACGACCCGACCGATGACGAGTTCGTCACCGAAGTGATGGACCTCTGTGTCGGCTGTAAGGGGTGTAAGGTGGACTGCCCGAGCGGCGTCGACATGGCGAAGCTGAAGGCGGAGGTCGAACACGCCCACCACGAGGAACACGGGCTGGACCTCCGCACGCGGCTGCTCGGTCGTTTCGAGTCGCTCGCGCCGCTCGCCTCAAAGTTCGCGCCACTCTCGAACCTGCCGAACAAGGTCCCCGGGAGCGGGCTCCTCGCGGAGAAGGCGCTCGGCATCGCGCGGGAGCGCGACCTCCCGACCTTCCGCTCGGAGACGCTCGTCGACTGGTTCGAGGCCCGCGGCGGGGCCAGCGTCCCGCGCGAGGAGGCGGACCGCGACGTACTCTTATTCCCCGACGTGTACACTACCTACACCAACCCCGGCGCTGGAAAGGCCGCGGTGCGCGTGCTGGAGGCCGCAAACTGCCACGTCGCGGTCCCGGACGTGGACGGCAGCGGCCGCCCGCCCCACTCGAAGGGGATGCTCGACGTGTCGCGCGCGACCGCGAGGGACGCCGTGGAGACGCTCGCCCCGCAGGTCCGCGAGGGCTGGGAGGTCGTCGTCGTCGAGCCCTCCGACGCCGTGATGCTCCAGTCGGACTACCACGACCTGCTCGACGGCGACGCCAGCGACGTTCCCGACGCCGACGTGGCCGCCGTCTCCGAGAACGCCTACGGGGTCATGGAGTACGTCGACGCCTTCCGGCTCGACGAGTCGCTCCCGCTCGACGCGCCGACCGAGTCGCTCACCTACCACGGCCACTGTCACCAGAAGGCGACGAAGAAGGACCACCACGCGGTCGGCGTCCTCCGGCGCGCCGGCTACGGCGTCGACCCGCTCGACTCCTCGTGTTGCGGCATGGCCGGCTCGTTCGGCTACGAGGCCGAACACTATTCGATGAGCAAGGCGATCGGTGAGATCCTGTTCGAGCAGGTTTCGGCGAGCGACGGCGACGCCCTCGTCGCGCCGGGCACCTCCTGCCGGACGCAGCTGGAGGAGGGTCCCGGCGAGGTGCCGGAGCCGGCGCACCCGGTCGAGAAGTTGGCGGCCGCCCTGTGGTAAGCGGTTGTGACAGCGGCCCCGGTCGTCCGAACCGCCCGCGGGAGGGTACCGTGCGCGACGGCGTCACCGCGCTCGTCGCGTGCCGGGAAAGCGAGGGTCGCGGTGGTACTCGACGCGTCGAGCCGCCCCGCGGTCGAATTCCTCTCCGCTCACGAGTTACGGAGATGCCTGAAGGCGTGCGAACGGGGACGCCGGCCTCCGAGGGCCGGACTCACCGATGGCGGGTGACCGGTCCAGAGTCGTTCTCCGGTTTCGGTTCGCCGTCGACCGTTCGGGTGTCGTCGAGCGCCCGGTAACACTTTCGGCACCGCGTTGCGCCGCCGACGACCCTCGTTCCGCAGTCCGGACAGCGTCGGTCGTCCAGCCCTTCTGTCGTGGCCGCGAGGATGTCCGCCGGCGCGGGGTCGGGGGCCTCGATCGCCCCGCGGGCCGTCAGTCGGTCGATGAGCGCGTCGTCGCGGAGCCACGCGAGGAACCGCCAGAGCCCAAGGTACAGGACTGTCGGGCCGCACACCGCAACCGCGGCGACGCCGAGACGCCATGCGAGCGCGGCGTTCCCGGTCAATTCCATGAGCCTCGTTAGCACTCGGGACACCTATGCGTGTCGGCGACCGGGCGGGGCGACGACCCCGCCGGCTGCGCCCCCTCTCAGCGCTCGGCGAACACGACGGCGTCGCAGTCGGCGCAGGCGCGGACCGATCGCTCCGGGTCGCTGCCGACGCCGCCCGGACCGCCACAGCAGTTCCGCAGCGTGGTGTCACGCACCGTGCCGTCACAGACCGGACACGTCTCGATGAACGCCCGAAGCGGCCGGGCCGCCTCGCGGGCGACGGCCCCGTCGACCCCCCGTTCGCGGAGCAGCTCCGCGACGGCCGTCTCCGCGACCGCGACGGGCCGGCTGAGCCACGCGTCGCGATGTCCGTCGAGGAGGATTCGCCCGTCGTGGACCTCTCCGGCGATGTCCGGCCCCGCAGCGGCGGCCGCACGCTCGGCGAGTTCGGCCCCGTCGGCCGCCCGGAGCGACCCGATCCGCTCGTCGAGCGCTGTCCGGAACGTGTCCGCGAGCCGGAGGGTCTCTCCGTCGACGACCAGCGCGCCGGTGGCGACGAGCGTCTCCATCACCGCCTCCGGGTCGGTCCCGTCGTCGACGCCGCGGTCGGCGGCGAGGGAGTCGGAGCCGTCGTCGACGCCGTGGGTCCCGCCGAAGTCGACCGGCAACGGCGCGACGAGCCGCGGTGCGAACCGCGGCGTCCCGGGGACGGCGTATCCGCGCAGCCAGATCGCCGCGACGCCGACGAGCGCGGCGAGGACGCCGAGCGCACGCCGGCGACGACCGAGGAGGAGCGCGACGACCGCGACGCCGACGACGTTGACCGCGGTACACGGGAGACACCGGTCCTCGCCCGTGTACTCTGGACGGGACGCCGTGTCGACCGCGTCTCCGACCGCGCCGATCGGGTCTCGGGCCGCGTCGACTTTTGTAACAACAGCTGTAATGGTAAACGGAAACACAGACCATGACAGCGGACGAGTGGGGGTATCACGGCGACGCTTCTTGGAGGCGACCGGCGCGACCCACAGCGACCCGACCACGTCGACCGCGAACGCCCCGATCCCCGCGGAGGCGACCAAGAACACCAGACTGAAGTGGAGTCCCCGGAGCGGGAGCGTCGTCAGCTCACCCTGTCTGGGCCAGTCGCCGACATCGACCACGCCGGCGCGGAACAGCGCGAGACCGACGCTGCCGGTCGCAATGGCAAACAGTCCGGCGACCGGGATCGCGTCCGGGTACCGGTTCTGAGCGACGAGGACGACGACGAACGCCGGCGTCGAGAGGAGCGCCAGCTCCGCGCCGCCGAAGAACACTCGTTCGAGCCACTGTACCACGCCGGTTCGGATACGTCCGACGACTGTCTTGAGGGTCCCCATCGTCAACTCACTCGACGGTCGAAACGCAAAGCCGTTCCGGCGGTCGGTCGATCGTCCCAGCGAAACTACCGGTTTTGTAACAACAGCTGTAATGGTAAACGGAAACACAGACCATGACAGCGGACGAGTGGGGGTATCACGGCGACGCTTCTTGGAGGCGACCGGCGCGACGGGCGCGGCGGTCGGGCTCGCCGGTTGCGGCGGTGGCGGCGGGGGTGGGCCGATCCAGGTAACGATGGACGGCGAGTTGTCGAGCATCTCCGACACGATCATCCAGAGCCTGTACGACGCGGGGCTCGACGAATCGATCGACGTCGAGATCCTGTCCGGCGACTTCGATTCGGGCGCGCGGCGGTCAGAGTTCACCTCGGCGCTGGACGCCGGGCGTGCGAGTCCGGACATCTTCATGATGGACTCGGGGTGGACGATCCCGTTCATCGCGCGCGACCAGCTGGTGAACCTGAGCGAGGAGCTCTCCTCGGACACGGTCAGTTACGTTCAGGACAGCTACCTCGACAGCGCCGTGAGCACGGCGAGCGATCCCGAGACCGGCGACCTCTACGGGCTCCCGCTGTTCCCCGACTACCCGGTGATGCACTACCGGAAGGACCTCGTCGAGGACGCCGGCTACGACCCGGACGGGGAAAACTGGGCGACCGAGCCGATGAGCTGGCGGGAGTTCGCCGAGATGGCCGCCGACGTGTGGGAGCAGAACGGCGGTCCGGACGGCGGCGAGTTCGACTACGGGTTCACAACGCAGGCGGACAGCTACGTCGGGCTCGCCTGCTGTACGTTCAACGAGACGATGACCTCCTTCGGCGGCGCATATTTCGGCGACCACGAGAACCTCTTCGGTCCGATCGGCGACCGACAGGTCACCGTCGAGGAGGAGTCGGTCTACGAGGCGATCCGCATGATGCGGTCGTTCATGGAGGGCCCGGACGCGGAGCACGCCCATCCTGACTTCCCGCAGATCTCGACGACGGACCTCCTCTCGTTCACCGAGGAGCCGTCCCGCGAGCCGTTCACCGGCGGGAACGCGATCTTCATGCGCAACTGGCCGTACGCGATCCCGATCAACCTCGACTCCGACGCGTTCGACGCCGCCGACTACGACGTGATGCCGCTCCCGTACGGCGTCGAGGCGGGCGAGGGTAACTACGAGGGGACCGGCGGCCCCGCCGCCGCGCTCGGCGGGTGGAACCTCACGATCAACCCGAACACCCAGCGGCTCGACGACTGTGTCCAGGTGCTGGAGGCGTTCGCCAACGAGGACGTGATGGTCAACAACTTCGCCGAGGGCGGATACATTCCGCCGGACCCGTCGGTCACTGAGTCGGTCGACCCCGAGGAGGTGGGTGCGCTCGGCGACTTCATCGACACGCTCGCGGTCTCGGGGGAGAACACCGTGCCGCGCCCCGTCACCGTGGCGTGGCCCGACCAGAACTCGCAGGTCACCTCCGAAGTCTCGGCCGCCTACCAAGCCGAGAAGTCGCCCGAGGAGGCGATGGCCGACCTCGCCGAGTCGCTCGAAAGTATCGAATCCGATCTGGCCGAATAGCGAGGACCAAGCATGTCAACCGACACGCGAGCGGACGAGGGGGGTTCGGTACTCGCCCGCCCGCTCGACTGGCTGGAGACGCAGAGCGAAGAGGTGTACGCCTACGTCCTGTTAGTCCCTGCCTTCCTGCTGCTCGCGGTCGTCGCGTTCTACCCACTGATCGAGACGTTCCGGTTCTCGCTGCTGGCCGACGCGATCGCCTCCGCTGACCCGTTCGGCGAGTTCGTCGGTCTCGACAACTACGTCGCGCTCCTGACCGGCGACACGAACTTCACCCAGCAGTTCGTCTCCGTCTCGCTTTCGGGGTCGTTCCCGTTCGTCGGGTTCGGGGCACCGTTCCTCCAGCAGGCGATCTTCGTCACGCTGGCGTTTGCGATCCTGAGCGTCCTCTTCGAGACGACGATCGGGTTCGGACAGGCGCTCGTACTCGATCAGGACTTCTACGGGCGTCGGTGGGTCCGCGTGGCGATCATCATCCCGTGGGCCATCCCCATCGTTATTCAAGCGATGATCTTCTTTCTCCTGTTCAATCCGACCATCGGATTTGGGACCGAGTTCATGCGGTGGCTCGGCGTGTTCGGGAACACCCCGCTGTCGAGCAGCAGCGACTCCTTTGTTATCGTGCTCGTGGCCGACATCTGGAAGACGACGGCGTTCATGGCACTTTTGATCCTCGCGGGGCTTCAGAGCATCGACCGTGGGCTCTACGACGTCGCGAAGGTGTCCGGCGCTTCGCCGTGGCAGCGGTTCAAGTACATCACGCTGCCGCTGGTCGCGCCCGCGCTGCTGGTCGCAATGTTGTTCCGGACGATGGACGCGATGCGGATCTACGGGTTGATCGACGCGACTGCCGGCTGTGAGACGGTCCCGTCGCTCACCTGTCTCGTGATCATCGCGCTCAACGAGAGCCGGCGCTGGGCGACGGCGTCCTCCGTGGCGTTCCTCACCGCGGTCGTCATCAGCGCCTTCGTCGTGGTGTACCTGGTCGCTCTCCGCAACAGCGACGGAGGTGTCGCATGAGCGATCGCCCGGTCGCCGACGGCGGGTCGACCGCTGACGGCGACCCGACCGTCGAGATGGCGGAGCAAGCGGAGCGAGACGAGCCCGACCTCGACCGCGGCGTCTTCGAGGCGTGGGCAGCGAAGGCGATCTCGAACCCGAACCGCGCGTACCGCGCGACGTTCTACGTCGCGACGATATTCTTCCTCGTCACGACGCTGTTCCCGTTCTACTGGTTGTTCGTGATCGCCATGACCCCGCGGAACGCGCTCAGCACCACCGGCGTGTTGACGCCCGGCGGGACGCCTCGCGCCGCCGTCGACCTTCCGTTGATCGACGCGGCGCTCTCGGTCCCGGTCGGCCTCGGACCGATCAACCCCGGTTCCTTCGTGGACATCTTCCAGACGCTCCCGTTCCACCGGTACGTGTTCAACAGCTTTCTGATCGCGACGGTCGCGACTGTCGCGGTGCTGTTCGTCGGGAGCCTCGCCGGCTACGTGTTCGGTCGGCTCGACTTCCGCGGCCGAAACCCGCTCCTACTCTTGGTGTTGGTGACGTCTTTCTTCCCGCCGGCGGCGTTCTTCATCCCGCTGAACCGGCTGTTCAACGCCAACGTCGACGTGTTGCGGCCGCTGATCTCGGCCGGATCGCTGTACAACACGCCGTACGCGATCTTCATCCCGCTGTCGGCGATCTTCCTGCCACTGGCGATATTCATCCTGATGACGTTCTACTCGCAGATCCCGGACGGGTTAGAGGACGCGGCCCGCGTCGAAGGGACGACTCGGATCGGCGCGCTGTTCCGAGTCATCGTCCCGCTGTCGGCCCCCGGCGTCGCGACCGCGGGCGTGCTAACGTTCATCTCGGTGTACAACGAGTACTTCTTCAGCTCGTTGATGACCGACGGACAGCCGGGGAACTGGGCACCGATGCTGGAGGGCACCCTCCGGTTCCAAGGCGAGTTCGAGGTGCTGTACAACCTGATGGCGGCGTCGAGCATCGTCGCGGTGTTGCCCGTCGCCATCCTCGTCGTCGTCGCACAAGAGAAGATCGTGAGCGGCCTCACTACGGGGGCGGTCAAGGAGTAATCATGGCATCAGTCACACTATCAGGCGTCACGAAACGGTACGAGGACGTAACGGCGGTCAACGAGATGAACCTAGAGATCGACGACGGGGAGTTCGTCACCTTCGTCGGCCCCTCCGGGTGCGGGAAGTCGACCACGATGGAGACGATCGCCGGGCTCACGCTTCCCACGGGAGGGACTATCGAGATCGGCGGCCGCGAGGTGACGGACCTCCCGCCGAAGGACCGCGGCATCTCCATGGTGTTCCAGAACATCGCGCTGTTCCCACACATGGACGTGTACGACAACATCTCCTTCGGGCTCCGGCTCCGGAAGTACGAACAAGAGGAGGTCGACCGTCGAGTCGACGAGGCGGCCGACATCGTCCAATTAAACGAGATGATGGACCAGCCGGACGCGTTCCTGATGGACGAGCCGTTGGCGAACCTCGACGCCGAGCTGAAGGTCCACATGCGCACGCAGCTCCAGCGGCTCCACCGAGAGCTCGACACGACGATCGTCTACGTCACCCACGACCAGGCGCAGGCGATGACGATGTCGGACCGTATCGCGGTCATGAACCGGGGCGTGCTCCAGCAGGTCGCGCCGCCGCTGGAGTGTTACAACGAGCCGGCGAACCGGTTCGTCGCCGGCTTCATCGGATCGCCGGCGATGAACTTCCTGAAGGGTGAGGTCGTCGACGGCGGGTTCGAGTCGCAGTACACGGACGTCGACTTCGATCCCGCGGCACACGGGGTCCGGCCCGGTCGGGGGGTGACGGCCGGGGTCCGCCCCGAGGACATCTACTTGGAGCGCGCCGCCGAGGAGGCGGAGTCCCCGACGAAGCCGTTCGACGCGGTCGTCGACGTGATCGAGCCGATGGGCAGCGAAGTGTTCGTGTACCTGCTTTTCGACCGCGACGTCGAGACGAGCGCCGAGGGGCGCGGCGAGGGACAGCTCCTCATCAACCTCGATCCCGACACGGAGGTCACAGAGGGCGACGATGTCCGCGTCGTGTTGGACCGCGAGAAGACGCACCTGTTCGACCGCGAGAGCGGCGACGCGATCACGCACTCACTGGAGTAAGCGGCCCGAAACCCGCTATTTCTCGCTCACCGCTCCGTCACGCCGACGACGGTGATCCGCTGGGCTTCGACGTCCTCGACCATGGCCCCCCAGCCGCCGACCGCGACCGGTCCCGCGTCGGTCTCAACGACGAGGCCGATCTGGCCGCCGTAGCTCGCAACCGGGTCCGTCTGGGACACGCTTGTGTCGTCGGTACGGAGAACCTCCGAGACGGACCCCTCGACGGTTCGGTCGACGCCGGTCTCGGTGTCGGTCCCCTCGATCCGGACGCGGACCGTCGCGCCGTCGCGGATCAGCGACGCCACGTCGCGGACGCAGTACCTGATGTCGATGTACTCCGTCGGCGGTTCGTCGTCGACGGCGCTGTAGATCGGCTCCCACGTGTCCCATTGAGTGGTGAGAAAGTGCCAGTGAAACACGTACGTGTGGGTGCGGTCGTCGACCAGGACCCCGTACTCGTTCGTCGACCCCGCGTGGGGTGCGAAACACGTCTTCGTCCGGTCGACGATCGCCACGAACGGCGAAGGGAGCCGACGGTGACGCGCCTCCGAGCAGACCTCGCGCAGCGTCTCCTCGTCGGGCATCGAGTCTCCGCCGTCCGGCGCGTGGATCGAGAGGTTCACCCGAACGCCGCGGTCGGTCGCCTCACAGAGGGCGTCGCGTAGCCGGTCGAAGTGGTCGACGCCGAGGGACACGTTCACCTGCGACTCCGCCTCGCGGACGAAGTCGGCGGCGTTTTTGATCACCGTCTCGAACCGCGTGACGATGCTCACCGTCGACTGTTCGACTGAGGGCTCGTTCCAGCGGCGCTCGATTTCCTCGGTCGCCGCGGTGAAGCGGCTCGCCCGGGAGGTGAGATCCGTCAAGATCGTGTCGAGGTCGTTTGCCCGGGCGTACAGCGACTCCTGCTCGTATGTTTCGATATAGCCGTCGCTCTCCAGATCCCGCAACACGTCATATATCCGCGGATCGGGAACCCCGCTGGCGTCGGCGATACGAGTCACCGGGGCCGCACCCAGTTCGAGGACCGTCACGTACGCGTCCGCTTGGTACGGCGAGAGCCCGGCATCCTCTAAGACTCCCGTGAGCTCGTTCCGGTCCACGGGTTACCACCCGCAGCGCGTCCGCTCAAGGCGGCTAAACAGCCGGCACGGGCCGTTTGTCACCCTGCGCGTACCGCTCTGCCCGCCGGCACCGCGACCGCTCGTCGGACCTTCTTGTCTGTCGCTCCGTTTGGCCATGTTTCAGAGTACCACGGGTGTGATAAAACATTTTATTTTGCGGTCAGCGGCCTCCCGCTCGGGGCACCCCGGCGCTGTCGCGTTTCGCCCGAACGGGCCGGTCCCGACTGAAAAGGCTTTATTCGGTCCGTCGTCGATGAGACATATGAACGACTCTTCCGCCCGAGCCGAGCGTCCGCCCCTATCGCGGTGGACGCGAGAGCAGGCGGCGTCGATCGAGCGCCGGCGCGGGAACGTCGCGCCGCTCGCCGGCCCGCCGGCGGTCGACCCGTTTCCGGACTTCCACATTTGGGACACGTGGCTGTTGCGGGACCGGCACGGCGAGATCGCCGAGGCGAACGGCTGGCGGCTGGCGTTCTCGCTGACCGCACCGGCAGACGTACTCCCCGGCACGCGACACGACATCGCCGAGATCCGCTGTTTCTACTCGCGCGACGGGAAACAGTGGCGCGACGCCGGCCCGGTCTTCGACGGCGGCGCGCTCGGCCAGCGCCAGTGGGCCGGCTCCGCGCTGTACGACGACGGCGACTGCTACCTCTACTACGGCGCAGTCCCGAGGGATGACGTAAACCTTCCGCGACCCGTGGTTCTTCGAGGACCCCGCGACCGGCGAGACGCACCTCCTGTTCGAAGCCAACGCCCTGACGCCCAGACGCGAGGGCGACGACGCCGAACTGTCGCGTCGCCGGGAGTTCAACGGCTGCGTCGGCGTCGCCCGCTCCGAGTCCGACGATCCGCTCTCGTGGGAGCTCCGACCGCCGCTCGTTGAGGCTATCGAAGTGAACCAAGAGCTCGAACGGCCGCACGTCGTCGTCGCCGACGGCCGGTACTACTTGTTCGTCTGCAGTCACGTCCACACGTTCGCGCCGGGCGTGAGCGGCCCCGACGGGCTGTACGGGTTCGTCGCGGACCGCTTCGAAGGTCCCTACCGGCCCCTGAACGGGAGCGGGCTGGTCGCGACGAACCCGCCGGAAGCGCCGTTTCAGGCGTACTCGTGGATGGCGTTCGCCCACGACGAGGAGGTGTTGGTCCAGAGTTTCCTCAACTACTACGACTTCGGGGGCGACTCGCTGGACGCGATCGCGTCGTTCTCCGAGACCGAACAGCGCGATCGATTCGGCGGCACACTCGCGCCGACGCTCCGTTTGGCGGTCGACGGTGACGAGACCCGGCTACTGGGCACGCTCGACGGCTGGCGGATCCCCACCCAAGACGAGTCGCTGCCCCCAGTCGACGGGACCGAACTCCCGGCCGACGGCTTCGACGGGGCGGTCAGCGAGAGCGGCATCCGCGGCGGGTACGGCGGCAACGCCGCGTCGGAGTCGGGATTCGACGAGCCGCTGCCGTAGCCCGCGAGGCCGTTCTCGTTTTTCCGTCGGGTCCGGCCGGGAGCCGCCGGCGGCTCGGTCCGTGACGAACCGAGCGGAGCGGAACGGAAGGCGACGACTCTACGCGGGGACGGCGGCGTCCGTCTGCTCCGTCGGTCGCTCCTTGACGAACGTCACCGGACAGTCTGCCTCCAGCAGCACGCGCTGGGCGGTCGAACCGAACAGCGCCTTCCCGGTCGCGGACCGGGTTCGCCCGCCGACGACGACGAGGTCCGTGTCCAAGGCCTCGGCTTCCCGAAGGATGTTGTCGGCGGTGTCACCGAGTGCGCCCCGGACCTCGTAGTCGACCCCCGTGCGTTCGAGTCGCTCGGCGACGTCGTTGACGATCCACGAGCGTCGAGAGACATCGTCGGGCGTGACCTCCGAATCGGGGTCGATGTTCAGTTGCGTCTCGATCGCGTCGTAGCGTCCGCGATCGAACACGTGTAGCAGTACGATGCGACCGTTCGGGTCGACAACGGACGCAGCGGTCTCGGCGAGTTCCTTGAGTCGGCTCTCGTCTTCCGATCCGACGGCCAGAAGGACGGTGTTCATGCTCATCTCAGCTATACGTAGGTGACGGAGGGACTTATATCTTCGCAAAGTTTATTCAAAGTTGAGTTAATACTTGCTGTGCTTTGCCGGTCGTACGTGCCAGGACGGCGCACTCGGACACCGGCGTCGAGAAACGCACGCACGACGGCGACATCGGTGAGTCTCGGTGACGGCTTCGTCGTCCCCGACGGGTGCCCGGAGGACAGCACGGCCGCCGCTCGCAGCGAAAAGAGCCGCGAACCGGTTCGGCGGCGGCCGCCGTCGGAGCCGCTTCGAGGTCCCTCGTTCAGTCGGGACGCCGTGTCGTCGAGTCCGGATACGCCTCCCCGAGCTCCCAGACGGACACGTCCTCGACATCGGCGCGGCCGCCGGAAGCCGCGAACGAGACCCCAGTGCTGTCCTCCCGCGTCGGGTACACGCGGGTCGTCAGGCAGTGTCGTTCGTTGGCGAATATCTCCACCGTAGAGCCGTCGAGAAACACCCGAAGCGTGAGCGGTTCGTCGTACGGCGTCACCGGCATCCGCTGTGCGTCGCTCCGAACCTGCGGGTCGTCACTGGCGGCCGAGCGGTCGGCGATGAGTTCGTTCGTCGCGGTGTAGCGGATCTCGGTGCGCTCGCCCCGGTCCGGCGACTCGAAGACGGAAAGCGTCACGTCGTCTGCGTCGTCGAGCGCGATCGTGGCAGCCAGTTCGAGCGCCCGGCCGCCGGCCTCCGGGATCCAGCGTTCGTCGTCGAGCGAGACCGACGCCCCGTCGACCTGTGTCGTCTCTCTGAGCGCGGTCAGCCGCGACGCCGGACGCTGCGTGAGACCGCCCGACTCGTCGACCTCGATCCGGCGCGGCACCGACAGCGAACCGGACCACCCGGCGTCCCACTGCGCCTCCGTGTCGCGTGCCTCTGGGAGCCAGCCCCACGTCAGGTAGCCGTCGTCGACGGACATCGACTGCGGCGCGTAGAAGTCGCCGTGATCGAGGATACCCCGAGACGCGACATCGAACTCCCCGTCACGTCGTTTGCCGATGAAGTACGGGACAGTCTCGTAGTCCGAGACGTGGAGGAGGTCCCGTTCCCCGAAGCGGAGCAGCTCGGGACACTCCCAGACCGTCCCGGCGTCCGGCCGGTCGGCGGTCAGGAACTGGCCTTCGTAGCGCCAGTCGCGGAGGTCATCGGAGCCGTACCGGAACACCGTCCCACCAACATCCGTGACCCCGGAGCCGATGAGCTGGTGCCATCGGCCGTCCTCGTGCCAGACGCAGTGGTCGCGAAACTCGGCCTGCCAGTGTTCGGTCTCCAGCACGTCGGCGTCGTCGGGCGGCGCTTCAATGACCGGGTTCGACCGCTCTTTGGTCCACGACCGGAGCGTCGAGTCCGCGGCGGTCGCCAGACAGGGGAGCTGCCGGCGGTCGCGCCCGCCGGTGTACAGTATCGTCGGTTCGCCGTCGAGCTCGACCGCACAGCCCGACCAACAGCCGTCGCTGTCCGGGCCGTCGGGCGAGGGCGTCAGCGCGACCGGTTCGTCTCGCCAGTGGACGAGGTCCTCGCTCGTGGCGTGTCCCCAGTGGATCGTGTGGTGGTACGGCCCGCCGGGGTTGTACTGATAGAACACGTGGTAGGTTCCGTCGCGTTCGATCAGGCCGTTCGGATCGTTGAGCCAGTTCGCCGGCGGCGTGACGTGGTACTTGGGACGCTGGCAGTCATCGTCGAGTCTCGCTCGGAGACATCGGAAATCCTCGCCGCTGGTGGGGCGACCGAACCGCCGATCCGGGCCGCTCGCCAGTGAATCGACGAGTCCTTCGGCGAGACGGTCTCGGTTCGTGTCGTACGGCTCTCCGGCCCCCGACGCGAACGCCAGCTCGCTTGCGCCCAGTACCGAACCCGCGCCCGGGTGCCAAGCGATCACGCTGGTCTGGACCGGCCGGTCGTGTTCGCCCTCTACGGTCGACGCGAGGACCTCGCCCTCGGCGGGAAGCTGGTCCTCGTAGCGGGCGTACGGGACCGTCCCACGGTCGGCGACTGGGGTCCGAAGCCCGTCGAAGGCGTCGACTGCGGGGTGGTCGTCGTACACCGAGCGCCAGAGGGGACCGGTCGGGTCCGTGACGGTCCTCGTCCCGACCGCGTCGGGGGCGACCGGCTCGAATCCGAGCGACGTCACCGCCGCCACGGCACGGAGGCTCAAGAGGAGGCCCCCACCGTCTCGGACGTACGCCGCGAGCGCCGACGTGGTCCGGTCGTCGATCGCCGTCGGCGGCTCCTCGCAGTGCCACCAAAGGACATCGTGTGGCATCGACGGGGTAACCTCCGCCGGGTCAACTGCTTCGACGTCGCACCTGGCGTCCGCCCACTCGCGTGCCGCCTCCTGTCGGTCGCCCGGACGCCCGTCGACGAGGAGCCCGAGACGAACCGGCGTGGCTGTCATGCCCCGACTATCGCGTCCCGGTGTAAAAACGCGATCCATCCGGCAGCGAGTCGGAAACGGTCGCTCGCTCACAGACCGCCCGGCGTGGCCGAGCCACAGCGTGAGTTTCGGCGAAGAGACGCCGCTGAGGTGTCTCACCGAGGGCCCGTGTATTTAATACAGGCAGACGAGACAGCACATTCGAGATGTCTCGCCGAAGACGAGAAGAGAGGACCACGGAAACGGTACGACCAGTACACCGGACCGCTCCCGACGCGGCATGACGCGTGAGATACTCGTCGCCGGGGAGACGCTGATCGATCTCATACCTGCCGAACGCGGGCCACTGGCGGCGGTCGAGTCGTTCTCCCGACAGGCGCTCGCCAGACTTGACCGGACGCCGTGGTTCTGTACGACGCTCGCGACCGATCCCTTCGGCGACCACCTGGCGACGGTTCTCGACCGAGAGGGGATCCCGGACCGGTTCGTGAGCCGAGCGCCTGGGACACAGACCGCGCTGGCGTTCGTCTCACACGATCGAGATGCGGACCGGGGGTTCACGTTCTACCGTCAGGAGACGGCCGACAGGCAGTTCGACACGGGAGGCGTCCCCGACGACGCCCTCGAATCGGTCGACATCGTGGTCGTCGGTGGCGTGACGCTGACCGTCGAGCCCGCGCGGTCGGCGACGTTCGATCTCGTCGAGCGCGCACGGAAGGCGGACTGTCGAGTCCTTTTCGACCCGAACGTCCGGCCGGAGCTCTGGGAGGTCGATCCCGCGCCGACAATGCGACGGATGCTCTCCGTGACGGACGTTCTTAAGGGCTCCCGGGAGGATCTCGGCGGCGATGCGCTCCCGACGGAGGCGGGCGAGTTGCTCGACGCCGGGCCTGACGCCGTCTTTCTGACGGAGGGAGACGCCGGCGCGCGCCTGATCGCCGACGAGGGCTCTCCTTGGGGGCGAGGAGACTGGCGTCACGACGGCTACCGCGTCGACGATGTCGTCGACACGACGGGCGCGGGCGATGCGTTCACCGCCGGCGTCGTCGCGGGACTGGTCGACGGCACCGCGCCGACGGAACTCCTCGGGTTCGCGAACGCCGTCGCCGCGGCGTCGACCCGCTTCGAGGGTGCCATGACCGCGCTCCCGGACAGGGAGGCGGTCGAGCGGATCCGCGACGGTCGGTGACGGAGCCGCCGTGCCCGGTTGAGAGGGCAGCGGCGGGGGAACCAGCGGCCGCGTGGCCTCCACGGGCGGCTCGGCCGGACGCTCACTCGGCGTTCGACCGCACGTTCGCCCCGACGAGGGCAATGAGATACGAGAACGCGGGAAACGTCACTGCGACTATGAGGAGGGACATCGGGTCGAGTCCGGTGGGGTCGTTCGAGAGCCAGCCGGTGTACTGGAGGACGGCCAGCGTGAGCACTACGAAGGCCGTGTTGAGCGCGTACTCGGAGAGCGACGGGCTCGGGAGTCGCATAGGTCTACTGAGGCCGCCGCTCACTCAACCGTTTCGACCCGGTCTCGCTCGCGCTCGCGACGCCGCGCTAACAGCCGCTCGATACCTTTCCCCGGCCCGCCCTCGATCGGCCACCCCCTCGTTCGCCACTGGGGCGGCTCCGGCGAGAACTCCCCGCAGGAGCCGGAACACTCCCGCGCGGTCGGGATCTTGTCCTTCGCGGCGCAGTGCGGGACGAGCGCGCGCCCGTCGCGGCGGAGTTCGAAGTGGCGACAGTCCGGACGCATCGTATCGTGGGACGAGCGCCATCCCTTCCCGTAAGCGCGCTCGGCGATCTCCAGCCGCAGCGTCTCCGTCTCCGGGTCGCGGCGCTCGCCGTCCGCGGGCGAGAGGTCGCTCGGGTGCCACGCCACGTCGGCCGCGTCGGCGTCGACGCCCTGAGAGAAGTCCGTCGCGAGGATGCCGGCCTCGACCGGCATCTCGCGGAGGAGCGCGGGCTCGACGCGCTCGCCGGTCGTCTCGGTCGCCAGCCACGCCTCGTCGGCGAGCGCGGTCGTCACGTCGTGGTCGAGCTGGTCGGCGAGGCGGTCGGCCGCCGAGCGGTCGAGGTCCGGCTTGTTCTCGACCGCGACGATCCGCTCGACCCAGTTCGGGTACGGTCGAATCCGGCGGATCTGGATCCGGTTGCCGTCGCGGCGCTTCTCGATCAGGTCCCGGCCCGCGGCGCGGTGGACCGCCTGCCTGACGTACCGCCACGGGTAGCCGGGGTCGGGCAGCGCGTCCCGGTACCACGCCCACTCGGCGGGCGCGCCGCGGACGACGTGGAGGAGGTCTGAGTCGATGCTCCGGTCGCCGAACGCGCGCCGAGCCGCGAACGCCGACGGGTCTACCTCGATCACGAGCGTGTCCCAGCGGCGCTCCTCGGTGCCGAGCTGGCGGGAGATGATCGCGGGGCGGGACCCCTCGCTCGGGTGCCACGCAAGCTCGGCGTACCGGCAGACGAGCAGTTCGTAGCCGAACTCGGCGTCTGGCGTCACTACCCGAACGGTCGTCGGGACCGGACAAAAGCGAACCGCTCGGCGACGGCGGTCGAAGTCGATCCCGTCCCGACGCCAGAGCTTAGTCCGATGCGTCCCCTCCCCCCGATATGGGATCGCACTCGGGATTTCACTCTCTCCGCGAGGAGACCGCGGTCTCGCTCCCGGTGACCGGCGACCTCCCGGACTGGCTCCGCGGGAGCCTGATCCGGAACGGTCCCGGGGCGTTCTCGTTCCCGGACGGGAGCAGCGTCGACCACTGGTTCGACGGGCTGGCGATGCTGTACCGCTTCACGTTCGACCCCGGCGGCGGGGAGCGGTCCGGCGGCGGGGGGCGGTCCGGCGGCGACGCGGTCCACTACCGGAACCGGTTTCTCCGGACCGACGCCTACGAGGCGGCTCGTACCGGGGAGTTCGAGGGCGGGTTCGCGACCGGCGAGACCACGCTCCGCTCGCGGCTGGCCGGGTTCCTCACGGCCCCGTACGACAACGCGAACATCGTCGCCGAGCGTGTCGGCGACCGGTACGTCGCACTGACGGAGTCGCCGCGGGGCGTCTCGTTCGACCCGAACACGCTGGCCACGACCGGCCGCGTCGACCGCGAGGGCGACGCGCCGAGCGGGCAGCTGTCGTGCGCGCACTTCAAACGGGACCCCGCGACCGGCGCGCTCCTCACCGTGGACACGGCGTTCGGACGGACCAGCCGGTATCACGTCACAGCGTGGACGCCGGCGGGCGACCGCCGGCACGTCGCAACCGTCCCGACCGAGAAGCCGGCGTACATACATAGCTTCGCGCTCACGCCGCGGTACGTCGTGTTGACCGAGTTCCCGCTTCGGCTCGATCCGTCGCGGTTCCTCAGGCCGGGGCGTCAGCCGGCGTTCATCGAGCAGTTCGAGTGGGAGCCCGACCGGGGCACCCGGATTGTCGTCGTCGACCGGACCACGGGAGCAGTCGTCGCCGAGCCGGTGACCGACGCCGTGTTCGGCTTCCACCACGTGAACGCCTTCGAACGGGACGGCGGAGCGGAGATCGTCTTCGATCTGGAGACGGTCCCGGACGCGACGACGATCGACTCGCTGTACTTGGAGAACGTCCGCGCCGGCGAGATGGGCGCGATCGTCGGCCGGATCGAACGCTTCACCGTCGACCTCGGCTCCTCGGTCGACGCCGAACGGTACGGCGGCGCGGACGCGACGGTGTCGCGCGAGACGGTCTTCGACGACGGCACGGCCCTCCCGACGTCGTCGCCGGCGCGGTGGTGTCGCCGCCACCGATACGTGTACGCGATGGGGATGGACACCCCGGTCACGGAGTGGGCGCGCCGGGTCGTGAAAGTCGACGCGGAGGCCGGTACCGCCCGAGCGTTCGACGACGGTGGCGACTACTTCGGGGAACCGCTGTTCGTCCCCCGACCCGACGGCGACGCGGAGGACGACGGCGTCGTCGTCACCGTCGCGCTCGACGTCGACATCAGTCGGTCGCGGCTACTCGTCCTCGACGGGGAGACGTTCGCGGAGCGCGCGCGGGTGACGCTGCCGCACGCGGCCCCGTTCGACTTCCACGGTCGGTACTTCTCGGAGCTTCGCGCCGCCTCAGGTGAGTGAAACGGTCCGGAGAACCACGCAGAGGGGCGGAGACTCGTGTCCAAGATCGGTGGCTCACGGCGGGGTCCGGCGTCGGACGACCCTCGCGTCACTCCGTTCCGAGTGTGACCGCGAGCGCCGAGCTTCCCGCTCCCCGCTGTGTTTCCGTCCGTCACGGTCGCGCCTGCGAGGCCCACAGGATCACGTCTGTGGTCGAGGAACAGCGGGCGACGCGACGATCGGGTTCTCGACGTTTTGGATCGCGGCGGCCTCCGACCGGTTCAAACGTACTTGCCGCTCGCGTCGTCTTTCCGCTCGTCGAGGTACTCGTGGGCCTCCTCTAAGATCTCTCGGGGGCCGTCCTGGGTGATCGTGTTGAGCGCCTGGTCGTAATCGCGCCACTGGAGGTCGCGGTGTTCTTTCGAGAGCTCGGCGCTCGCCTCGAACGAGCGGGCGATGAACAGGTGGACCGTCTTGTGGATGGTCTTCCCGTTCGCCTCAAACACGTAGTCGTACTCCTCGCGGAACCCGTCGATCAGCCGGAAATCCTCGATCCCGGCCTCCTCGCCGACTTCTCGTATCGCCGTCTGCTGGAGCTCCTCGTCCCCCTCGACCCCGCCCTTGGGGAACTCCCAGTCCCCCGGTCGGCTCTTCAGGAGCAGGTACTCCCGTTCGCCGCGGGTATCGCGGAAGAGGATGGCTCCGGCGCTGGTCGCTTCGACCGTCATTGGCCGCAGGTAAGCGATCACCCCTAAAGAGCGTGTCGGACTCCCGAATAGATCCGAGCGACGCGGCGGGATCGACCGGTCTCAGGGCGGGACTCGCGGCACAGACGTACGCGTCGGCCGCGGGTAGATGCGTTTTTACCGCTCGGGCGGCCATCCACGCACGACCCCCGGCCATGACCTTCGTCACGAAACTCGACTTCGCGTCCGGCGACCGCGACGTGCTCGTCGAGACCGTCCAGGAGCTCAAGGAGACGCTCGAACGCAAAGGCGCGGAGTGTAAGGGACCGCACGCGACCCCCTCAGAGACCGTCACCGTCCCGCTGTACAGGAACCTCGCGCCCGGCGACGAGTTCTCGGCGTGGCGCTACGACGTGTACCGCCGCTCGATGGAGATCCACGGCGCTGATGACATCGCGCGCGATGTCGTCGGCCGCGACTTCCCCGACTCGATCCACGTCGAGGTCGAGGTCGACCAGAAGAAGCCACTCGGGCACCGCCGCGACTAAACGCCCGACGCCGCCGAATCGGCGTTCGACCCAGCCAGACCCGGGTCGACTCGGTCACGGCTGCGGCTCGTTTTCGCGGTTCCTGCGGTTCGCGGACGGCCCCCGCGTCGACGGGCGGTCCGCTCCACCGTCGGACGCCGTTCCCGTCAGCCGAGCGTCCGCAGGTCTTCTGTCTCCACGCGGTCGGGCAGCCGGTCGAGCGCGCGCTCGCACCACGCGTCGTGGCCGAGGGTGATCGCGGTCTCGGGGTTGGCCGACGCGAGCGCGACCACGCCCTCCGCGGCGGCGACCTGCGCCGCGTCGTCGGTCCGCTCGGGCACCTCGGCCGTGAGCGGATACGTCTCCGAGAGCGCGGGCGGATACGGACCGAACGGGGGTTTCACGCGCCACACCGCGTCGTAGTGGTGACTGGAGGGGGGCTTCGACTCGGTGAGCAGGAGGCTGTCGGGCGTCGTCAGCCGGGCGAGCCGGTCGCGGTGCCGCTCGATCTCCGGACGCCGGGCCGCCTCGTGGGAGGTGTAGAAGAACGCGTCCTTCGAGCCGGGGTCGGTCCGCTCCAGTTCGTCGGCGTGGTCGAGCAGCGCGCGGTAGCCGTCAAGCATCGCCGGGTGGCCGCGGGCGCGGCGGTCGACCAGTTCGAGCAGCGTTCCGGAGCGGATCGCCTCCTTCACGCGACGCAGTTCCTCGAAGGTGACGTGGAGGTTGTGTTCGGCGAGCAGCCGCTCGGCGGTCGGCCCATCCTCGCCGTCACCCTCCCCGAGTCCCCGCAGGTCCGCAGGCGTGTACTCGGCGCACACCGGACACGAGCAGGGGAAGTAGTCGAGCTCTTCGAGGTGTTCCGTCCCCGAGACGGTGAGGTAGCGCCCGTCGCGGGCCATCAGCGCGTAGGCGGCCGAGTCGAACAGGTCACAGCCGGCCGCCACCGCGAGCGACAGCATCAATGGGTGGCCGGCCCCGAACAGGTGGACCGGCACGCCGGGTCCGAGTCCGCGCTTCGCCGCCCGCACCGCCTCGACGGTGTCGGCGTAGCGGTAGGAGTTGAGCAGCGGCACCATCGCGCCGACGGGGAACACGTCGAGGTCGGTCCCCGCCGCGTGCTGTCCGGCCGCCTCGCGCAGGTCGGCGTACGTCGACCCCTGGACCGGCGCGTTGACGAGCATCTCGCCCGTCTCCGCCGCCTCCGCGTCCGCGAGCGCCCGCTGTGTCGTCGCCAGTTCGCGCTCGGCGCGCTCGCGGCCGGCGTCCGGCGGGGTCGGCACGTCGACGGGCGTCGCCACGTCGCTGCCGATCGTCCGCTGGAACTCGATGATCTCCTCGGTCGTCACGTCGATGTCGCCGTACTCGGCCAGCTGGAAGGAGCCGGAGTCGGTCATGATCGCCCCGTCGAACCCGAGGAAGTCGTGGAGTCCCTCGTCGACGACGCGGTCGCGGACCCGGTCGGTGCTGCGGATGATATAGGAGTTCGTGATCAGCATCTCCGCGCCGAACTCCGCTTCGAGCCGCGACGGCTCGATCGTGAGCACGTTGGGGTTGACCACGGGCAAAAGCGCCGGCGTCTCGACCGTGACGTCGGCGCGCGGGACCTCCAGCCGCCCGATCCGCCCGGCGGCGTCGTGGTCCCGGATCTCGAAGTGATCGCGCATACCCCGACTGCGCGGACGCGAGCGGTAAGGGTTGCGTTCGGCGGCGAGGGGCCGGCAACTGAGCGCCCGCGGCGAGGGGTCGGCCGCGATCGTCCGCGGTGAGGAGTCGGCCGCGACCGTCCGCGGCGGTCTACAGCCCCGTCGGATGCGAGACGTACGTCGTCTCCAGCCCCCACTCGCCCGACAGCGACTCTAGCGCTCGGACGCCGAACGTCTCGGTGGCGTAGTGGCCCGCGAGAAAGACGGTGAGTCCGGCCTCGCGCGCCTCGTGGTACAGCTTCCCTTTCGCCTCGCCGGTGATCAGCGCGTCCGCGCCGGCCGCGACC
>PXST01000049.1:8002-8523 GCA_003023405.1 Halobacteriales archaeon SW_8_68_21 | reverse complement strand
CGACGAGTCCCACCCCCTCGGCGACCCCCGCCGCGTTGCCGAGTTCGGGGTGCCCGTCGAGTGGGAGGTGGGAGACGTACAGCGCGAGGTCGTTCTCGATCAGGGCCGCGATCCGGTCGTGCGCCCGTCCGGTGACGCGCTCGATGCCGCCCCACGAGAGCCCGTGGTGGACGACGAGGAGATCGGCCCCGGCGTCCGCGGCGGCCTCGATCGTCGCCCGCGCGGCGTCGACCGCGAACGCGACTCGCTCGATCTCGGCGTCGTCCGAACCCACCTGAAGCCCGTTCGCGCTCGCGTCGACGTCGGCGTACGCGGCCGTGTCGAGTCGGTCGTCGAGTCGCTCGACGTACTCGGAGAGTTCCATATCGATCCGTGGCTCGGGCGGGGAATAAAGCGCGGCGGTCCGGGGAGATCGTGTTCGGCTGAGAGAGACGCCCACATCGCAGACGCTATTTATAAGATCTCACGACCATTTATACGTGGACGATGCGGTGGCGCGTCCCTCCGAGCGGGCGCCCGTG
>PXST01000049.1:0-7837 GCA_003023405.1 Halobacteriales archaeon SW_8_68_21 | reverse complement strand
GATCTCGGTCGGAACGTCGGAAGCGACTACGTCGTATAGACGAGCGACTGGGGCTTCGGCGATCTCGGTCGGAACGTCGGAAGCGACTACATCGTATAGCCGAGCGACTGGGGCTTCGGAGGCATTCATGTCGATCGACCATTTATAAGTGATTACGTACAGTCGAGCGGCTGGGGCTTCGGTGGTCGTCTCGTCGACAGCAACTGCGCCACAGTGAGCGGCTGGGGCTTCGGACGTGTCATCGTCAACCGCTTATAAGCGGTACACTCAGTCGTCGAGTTCTTCCGCGACGGAGTCGGGGATCGCGTCGGGCGCACCGATCCCGGCGTCGGGGGCGTCGGACTCGGCCGCCTCGTCTGCCTCGGGCGTAAAATCGGGGTCGAACAGGCGGAGCGCGGTTCGGATCGTCTCCCAGTCGTCCTCGCCGGCGGCGTCGCGCAGCGACCGGGTCGGTGCCGCGAGCAGCTGGCCGACGAGGGCGTCCGCGAGGTCCTCGACCGTCTCGCGCTGCTCGTCGGTCAGGTCGCCCTGCGCCTCCAGTTTCGACATCGCGCGGTCGAGTTCGCGCGCCTTCACCTGATCCGCGCCCGCGTACATCGAGGAGATGGCGTCGTCCGCGCGCTTGCGCTTGTAGGCTTTGAGGATGCGTTCTAACTCCTCGTCAATGATCGACTCCACCTCGCGGGCCTCCTGCTCGCGGCTCTCTCGCGCCCGCCGGGTGACGTCTTCGAGGTCGTCGATGTCGTAGACGGTCACGCCCTCGCGGGCATCCGCCGCCGGGTCGACGTCGCGGGGCTGTGCGATGTCGATACAGACGAGGTGGCCAGCGCCGTCGACGTACGACGGGTGGACGATCAGGTCCGGGCTCCCGGTCGCCGTGACGACGAGGTCGGCGTCCGGAATGATTGCGGGGAGGTCGGCGAGCGACACCGCCTCCGCGAAGGTGTCGACCTCCTCCGCGACGAACTCCGCGTTCGGAATGGTGCGGTTGGCGACGACGATCTCGGAGACCGCCGTAGCGTCGAGCGTGCGGGCCGCGAGCGTCCCCATCTCTCCCGCGCCAACGACGACAGCCGACCCGTTTGTCAGGTCGATCTCGCTCGCCGCCAGCCGGACCGCCGCAGAGCCGAGCGAGACGACGCCCTCGTTTATCGACGTCTCCGTGCGGGCGCGCTCGCCGACGTGGAGCGCCTTCGTCACCGCCTCCCTGAGAACGGGACCGATGCCGCCGGCGGATTTTGACTCCTCGTAGGCCTCTCGCAGCTGGCCGATGATCTGGTCTTCGCCGATCACGAGCGACTCCAGGCCCGACGCGACTCGCATCAGGTGTTCCAAGCTCGTCTCGTGATCGAGGCGGCGGACCGCGCCGCCGCGCACGTCCGGCGCGAACGTCGAGAGGGCGGTCGTGCCGTCGATCGTGCGATCGGTGACGACGTACGCCTCCGAGCGGTTACACGTCTGTACCGCGAACGCCTCTTCGACGCCCTCGCGTGCGAGCAGGTCGGAGACGGTTGCGCGGACGCCGTCACCGCCGCCGGCCTCGATCTCGTCGACGGTCGCGTCGGCGTGGGCGACGCTCACGCCGGCGATCGCACCCGTCTCTTTCATCGGTCGAGTACCTCCTCAATCACGGTGTCGGCCTCTTGCCGTCCGTAAGATCTCCCCTTTTGTAAACCCTTCCAAACCCCCCGCGATCTGACGACGCGCCGGACCGCTTCCCGGCGCTTCTCGGGCGCGATGCCCTTCGATTTCAGTTCCTCGCGGATCTCCCCCGAGAGCCGCGCCATCTCGCCCGCGCCGTCGATTTCGGTCTCGATCCGCTCGCGCAGCGCCTTCGCGAGCGCGGGGCTGGTCCCACCGGTCGAGAGCGCCACGGTCACCGGGTCGTCCTCGACCGTCGCGGGCACCACGACGCTCCCGGGGTCGCGCTCGCCCGAGACGTCCGTCCGGTTGACGAGCAACCCTCGGTCGAGCCAGTCCCCGACGGCGTCGGCGTCGGGGGCGGCGCGGATCAGTTCGATCGCCGCGCCGTCCTCGCCGTCTCCGTCGCTCTCGCCGTCTCGCCCATCCTCGTCGTCTCCGTCACTCTCGCCGTCTCGCCCATCCTCGTCGTTTTCGTCGTTCTCGCCGTCTCGCCCACCCTCGTCGTCTCCGTCGCTCTCGCCGTCTCGCCCGTCCGCGAGCGACCGCAGCCGCTCGTCGAACGCCGGGCTGACGACGACGACGCAGGCGGCGTCGTCGAACCCGCGCGCCTTTCGTGCCCCGACGGGGCCGCCGCCGAAGACGACCACCGTCCCGCCGGCGAAGTCGTGGTACAGCGGGGTCACGCTTCACCCCGGTGCCGCGCGAGCCGACGGGTCACGCCGTGTTGCTGTCCGCCCGGTCCGCGATGCGGATGCCGGTCTTCTTCAGGATGCGCGTCGAGAACAGGGTGTCCCAGTCGTCGGCCCCGACGTCCCAGTGTTCGTCCATCAGCTCTCTCACCTCCGCGATCCGGCGCTCGCTTTCCGCCTCCGTGCGGCCGTGCGTCATCGCGAAGAAGTTGTACTCCCAGACACCCGCGTGCCGGGGGCGCTCGTAGCAGTGCGTGACGAAGTCCAACTCCGCCACGGCGGGACCGACCTCGTCTAAGGCCGCCTCCGGCACGTTCCAGACCGTCATCCCGTTTTCCGTGTAGCCGAGCGCGTAGTGGTTCGGGATGACGCCGACGCGGCGCACCTTCCCCTCCCGCTCGAATCGCTTGACCGTCTCGATCACCCAGTCGACATCGGCGTCGACCGCGGCCGCCACGTCGGCGTACGGGGTCTCAGTCACCGGCAGCCCGCCCTGAATCTCCACGACCAAATCGCGCTCGTCCGGGGTAAGCGTCTCGCGGTCGCTCGGCGCGACCTCGGGGCCTCGCGCCGACAGGTCGACGTCGCCGTCGGGGACCGGCCCGTCGACGAGGAACTTCGCGCCGACGTGGAACTCCCGGAGCTTCGGGAGGTTGTACGTCTCCTGACCCGTGGCGGACTCGATCTTCGCCAACACCTCCTCGACGCGGTCGCTCCCCTCTTTGTCCGGGTCCGGGTGGTCCGCGACGCTCACCACGAACCACATGTTGAGGTGGGGGTGTTCTCGCTCGTAGTTGTGCGCGACTGCGGTGAACTCGTTGACCGTCTCCGCGATCTCCTCGTAGCGGTCCGCCGGCGCGTGCATCGCCACGAGCGACGCCGCCCCGCCGATCTCCTCGGCGTTGACGAGCGCGCCGAACCGCGATAAGATTCCCTCCTCGTCGAGTTCGCGGACGCGCTCGCACAGTTCCGGTCCCGTCACGTCGACGCCGCGCTCCGCGAGCGCGGCCGCCGCCGCATCGAAGGGACGCTCCGCGACCGGGAAGCCGCCCTGGAACGCGTTGATGATCGCGCGGTCGAGCGCCGTCAGGTCCGCGTCGACCTCCTGCATGTGGAGGTGTCGGAGCCGAGCGAGAATAAGCGATTCGACCTGACCGGGCGGGCCTTGAGCCCTCGGGGGGCGGACGGTCGCTACGTCGCGGTCAGCCGTCCACGTCGCGGGCGATGTCCGCGAGCGACGACCGGGGGCCGCGGTTCGCGTCGTAGACGGTCCGATCGCCCGGGATCCGCAGGCCGTACAGCTCGCCGGGCACCACGACGTCGAGGACGACGCCCTCGCCCGGCTCCCGGTCGTTCGCGTCGAGCCACCCGACCAGCCGGTTCGTCCCCTCGCCGGCGTCGCGCGCGAGCCGCCGGTTGTCGAACGCGCCCCGCAGAAGTCGGCCCTTCGAGTCGCTGGCGACCCGCGCGTGGTACTCCTCGCGGTCGATCGCGACCCGAACGATGTCGCCCGCGCCCACGCCGAGCGCGTCACAGGAGCCGGACTCGACGTGACCGTCGAGCGCGTCGTCATCCGGGAGCCTGACGCAGGGGCGGCGAGTACCGCCGCTCCGGGCGAGCGAGACGCGGACCGAGGAAACGTCCTCGCCGTCGGAGGGAACGCGAGGCATCGGGGTCCTTACTCGTCGTCTTCGGCGTCGTCCGCGTCGCCCTCGCCGAGCGCGGCCGCCACGTCACCGTCGCCGTCGACGACGCTCGCGTTGATCTGCGCGACGTCGTCGTCGATCTCGCGGCCGCGGACGGTGGTTCGCTTGCGCTCGCCCTCCCGGGACGGCTCGAAGCCGACGCCGCCCTCCAAGAGGAGCTCCTTCAAGCGCGTGCCGGAGACATCCTCGCGCATCGGACGGCCGGTCTCGTCGGAGCCGCCAGTGAGTTCGATCGTGTGGTCGGAGATACCTACGGCGTCGCCGCCGATCTCGTCGCCGAGTTCGCGGCCGAGGAATCGGTTGGCGTCCTGTCCGTCGACCTCTCGCTGGAACGTCTCGCCGGTCTCGGGATCGGCGACGACGACTTTGAATTCAGCCATGCGCGAACTCAGATGCCCGCGCATAAAAAGCACGTCGAAACGTCGGAACCGCGCGGCGCGCCGGATTCAGGCGTCTCCTCCGCCGACGCGGACGATTCGACGCTCGTCGTCCCCCCACAGCCCGTCGACGAACGCGTCCTCAACCGCGCGAGCCGCGGCGTCCGGGTCGTCCGGCCCGCCGGCACGGGCGACGCTCCCGACCGACCCTGGGTCGAACGGCACGTCGAGCGCGTCGTAGACCGGCTCCGTCACTCCCGCGATCGCCTCGGGGTCGGCCGACGAGACGACGAGGACGCCCGCGACGAGCGCCGCCTCGGCGCGGACGCGCTGTGCGAGTCCCGCGACCTTCCCGCCGGCCTCTGTTTCTACGTCGCCGGCGACCCGCAGCGAGTGGTCGCCGGGACAGAAGGACTCCGGCGGCTCGCCGCGGACCACGTCGGCTCCGAGGTCGCGGAGCGCGTCGCGGAGCGTCTCGACCGCGACGTCGTACCGCGACGCGATCGACCCGCGCCCCTCGCCCGTCGGCACCGCGACCCCGAACGAGAGCGTCGACCCGGTGTACGCGACCGCGCGGCCGCCCACGTCGCGCTCGACGACCGGGAACCCGGCGTCGCGGGCCGGGTGACGCGGACGGCCGGGACGCCGTCGGCAGCCGACGCGAGCAGGTCGGCCGTCGGGGTTCGGTCGGCGACCGGCGTCGAGAACTCGCCCCTGTACACGCGCATGCGGGATGTGAGGATCACAGCGCCGAAGCCCTTTGCGTTCCGGGTTCCTCCGCCTGCCTCGGCCACGAATCCCGTCCGCACGTGGCACGAGCGCCGTCACGTGACACAACAGTTTTGTCGGGGCTGAGAGTGGTATCGATATCGATGAGCGACCTGAGCGCCCTGCCGGTTCAGGCGTACCTCACCGCCTGTCTGCTTGCGGGGGGGATCGGACTCTGGCTCGGTCGGGTCGCGTGGCACGAGCGCGACGAGCCGGGGGTAGCGCTCAACCTAGCGACACCGCTCGTCGGGGCGCTCCCCGTCCTCTGGATCTGTTTCGCGCTCGCGTTCACGGGCCGCGAGCGCTGGCGGACGGAGCGCCCGATCGTCGGGCTTGCGACGCCCACGTTCGTCTGGGTGCTGCTCGCGTGGTCGAGCGAGACCCACGGGCTGGCCCGCCGGTCGGTGACGCCCGTCGCCGACGGCCCGTTCACGCTGCTCGGCTACGGGTTGGGCCCGGCCGGCGGCGCGTACGGGCTGTGTATCGCCGGCGCGCTGCTCGTCGTCGACCTCTACGAACGGACCGGGAACCAGTACCGGCTCCAGACGTTCGTCGTGCTGCTCGGTGCGCTGTTCCCGTTTCTGGCCGGCGTGGCGACGTTCGTCGACGTCGGGAGCTACGCGCGCCTCTCGTGGCTGCCGACGGCGTTCGTGATCCACGGCGTGTTCCTCTACGGCACCGTCTTCTGGCTCGGGACCCTCGACGCCGCAGTGGTCGCACGCGACACCGCCGTCGAGGTGCTACAAGACCCCGTGATCGTCTCCGGTTCGGACGAGCGGATCCGCGACCTCAACCCGGCGGCCGAGGCGCTTCTCCCGCCGGACGCGGTCGGCTCGTCGTTGTCGGCGGTGTTCCCACGTCTGGAGGCCGGTTCCGAACACTCGATCGCGATCGGCGACCGCCGGTTCGACATTCAGGAGAACCCCATCACGGACCCGCGCGGCACCGACCGTGGGCACGTCTTCCTCCTCCGCGACGTGACCGCGCGGGAGCAGCGACAGGCGGCGCTCGAACGGCGCGAGTCCGAACTCCGCGTCCGCGGCCGTCGAACTGGCCCGCAAGCGCGGCGACGACCCCGACGGCCCGCTGGAGCGGGCCGCGAACGCCCACGAGCGGATGGACGACATGATCGAAGGACTGCTCGCACTGGCGACGGCGGGGGAGACGGTCGACGACCTCGACCGCGTCTCGCTCGACGGGACCGTCAGGCGCGTCTGGTCGCGGCTGGAGACCGCGGACGCGACGCTCGCCGTCGAGGGCGACGCGACCGCGCTGGCCGACCAAGACCGGCTCGAACAGCTGCTTTCGAACCTGTTCCGCAACGCGATCGAACACGCGGGCGAGGAGGTCGCCGTCACCGTCTCCGTCGCGTCCGACGGCGACGCTGTCACGCTCGCCGTCTGTGACGACGGTCCCGGGATCCCGCGCGAGGAGCGCGAGAGCGTCACCGAGCGCGGCGTGTCGCTCGGCGGCGGCACCGGGTTGGGGCTCGCCATCGTCGGCGATATCGTCGAGGCACACGGCTCGACGCTCACCGTCGGCGAGTCCGACGCCGGCGGCGCGCGGTTCGTCATCGAAGGGCTGGAGGCGGGGGGCTCGTGACGGGCGCGCCGACCGGCCGCGACCCCGTCGACACCGGCGGCAGCGGCGACGCCGACGACGATGACGACGGCCCGCCGGACGCGACCGTGTCGCTTCCCGCGGGCGTCGTCGGCCGCTATCGGAAGTTCTCGCGGTTCAACTCCCCGTACCCCGCCCACCGTCGCGGTCGGGCGATCGATCTGTACCCGAGCGACGGGGTCGGTCGTTCCCCGGTCGCCGGGACCGTCCGGGAGGTCCGGAGCGTCGGCTGTCCGGACCGCCCGTACGCGGCCGACGAAGACCACCTGATCGTCGTCGACCTCGCGGACGAGTGGTGCGCCCGCGCCGGCGCGCCCCACGGCACCGTCGCGCGGATCCTCCACGTGATCCCCGAGGTGTCGGCGGGCGATCGGGTGGCCGTCGGAGACCCGCTCGGCCCGACGACGCGCTCCGGCTTCTTCGGGCGGTGGGTCGACGACCACGTCCACCTCGGCTTCCGGCCGTCGGACGCGAACCCGCTCAGGGCGAGCGGGTCGCTCCCGGTCGCCGTCGACGCGCCCGTCGAGCCGGTGGCGTGGGACGGCACCGGCTCGGTCGTCGAGCGCGGCCCGACGCACGTCGTTCTCGACGGGCCGGGGCGGGACGGTCCGGGGCGGGACGGTTCGCGCCGGGTGGGTCCGCGGCGCGACGAGTCCGATCCGGCGTTCGCGGCGCTCGCAAGCGACGAGGGGGTCCCCGTGGACGGCGGACTGACGCACTACGCCGGAGGCGGAACATTCGGGGTCAGAGGGCAGACGGCCGCGGCGGACGGATCGGCGCTGTCTCTCCTCGGTACCCGGATCGGAACCGCGACCGAACACGACGCGAGGACCGAGCCGGGAGCGCCGCGCGTCGAGTGGGAATCGGTCGACATCCTCGCGAACGGCGAACGCGTCGTCGGCCTGTCGCTGTTCGCGGCGCGCGGCGACCGCGTCGGCGTCAAGGTCGTCTGCCCCGACGCGACCTTCGAGGTCGGCGATTCCGTGACCGTCGAGGTCGTCCCCAGCGACGACCCGATCCGGCTCGGCGTCGG
>PXST01000048.1:57560-99396 GCA_003023405.1 Halobacteriales archaeon SW_8_68_21 | reverse complement strand
GCTCGCGGTCGACGCGGTTCGGTGCGGCGCGGACGACGACCGACTGCTCGCCGAGCGGGACGAAGCCGCAACCGAGCCGGACCGCCGTCTCGCGGAGGCCGAGTCCGGCGTCCGCGTCGCCGGCGACGACCGTGCGGACCGGGCTCTCGAACGCCTTCGCGGTCCGCTCGTAGCCGTCGATCCGCTCCGAGAGCGCGCGGCGGTCGGCGTCGCGTCCGTCGGCGAGGTCGTCGAGCGCCGCGTCGAGGCTGCGCCGGAGTCCCGAGACGGTCGGTCGGTTCCGGAAGCGGAGGTCGCGGTCGACGAGGTCCGCGAGCCCCGCGACGCCGTCCGGGTTCCCCTCGGGGACGACCAGCCCCCACTCGCGGGTCCACCCGCCGATCCGCTCGGCGTCGACGTCGCGGTCGGTCGGTCCCGCGGTCACGGCCACGTCGGGGACGCCGTCGCGGAGGCGACGGAGCCCCTCGCGGGAGCCGACCGCGAGGTAGCGCGGGTTCGCAAGGCGGTCGAGCAGCCGGTTGAGCGCGGGGTCGTCCTCGCCGACACCAAGAACGGTCGGCGGGCGCACGTCGGGCGAGAACAGGTCGACCGGGACGGACTCGCCGGCGTCGAGGTACTCCGTGTCCGGGTCGACCGCGACGACCCCGTCGGCCTCGACGAGGCTCGTCGTCGCCCCCGACCCCTTGTCGACCGGGTAGACGAGAGGGCGGTCGTCTGCGTCGCCGTCGCCGCCGCGGTCGCGGTCACCGTCGCCGTCCGACACGTCGAGCAGGCCGACCGGCATCAGGCGCATGCGCCCCTCGCCGTAGCGCTCGCCGACGCCCATCCGCCCTTCGAGGGTCGCCGTCGCCGGCTCGGGCTGGCCCGCGGCCTCCCGGATCGCGGGCGCGACGAACGTCCGGAAGATCGTGAGCGCGGACACCGGGTAGCCGGGGAGGCCGATGTACGCCGACTCGCCGGCCTCGCCGTCTCCCCCGGTACTCCCCGCCTCCTCCCTGCGGTCCAGCCGCCCGACGAGCATCGGCTTGCCGGGCTTGACGGCGACCCCGTGGAGGAGGAGTTCGCCGCGCGCCTCGATGACGCGGTAGATCACGTCGACCGCGCTCGCCGAGGTCGACCCGGAAGAAAGCACCAGGTCGCACTCGTCGGCCGCCCGGCGAAGCAGCCGCTCCATCTCCTCGTAGTCGTCGCCGGCGTGGGGATAGAGGACCGGCTCGCCGCCCGCCTCCTCGACGCCCGCGGCGATCGTCGTCGAGTTCACGTCGTAGATCTCGCCGCGGTCTGGGTTCAGCGCCTCGCCCGGCCGCACGAGCTCGTCGCCGGTCGAGACGATCCCGACGCGCGGGCGTCCTTCGACCGGGACCTCGTCGACGCCGAGCGCCGACAGCAGCCCGATCTCTCGGGGCGTCAGCCGCGTTCCGGGACCGAGCGCGCGCGCTCCGGCGGCGATGTCCGTGCCGGCGGTCATCACGTGGTCGCCCGGCGCGACCGAAGTTCGGACCGCGATCCCCGCCGCGCTGTCGGCCGCGGCGTCGCCGTCGTCGGCCGCGGCGTCGCCGTCGTCGTCCGCGTCGCCACCGATCTCGTCCGTCCGTTCGACCATCACGACGGCGTCCGCGCCGTCGGGCATCACCGCGCCCGTGGAGATCTCCGCGCACGTGCCCGGTTCGACCGTCACGTCGGGTCTCGCGCCCGCGTGGACCGCACCGACGAGGTCGAGTTCGGCGGGGTCGGCCTCGTCGGCACCGAAGGTGTCGCGCGCCCGGACGGCGTACCCGTCCATCGAGGCGCGGTCGAAGCCCGGTACGTCGATAGCGGCGTCGATCCGCTCGGCGAGGACGCGGCCGCGAGCCTCCCGCAGCGGGACCGTCTCCGTGTCGGCCGAGAGGTCGAGCGAGGCGATCGCGTCGCGGGCGGCCTCGGGGGACGCGAGATCGCGGAACTCCTTGCGGTCGCTCACGGCGTCACCTCCCAGAGCTCCACGTCGACGGCCTCGCCGGCGTCGAGTCCCTCCTGCGGCTCCGGCACGACGACCCAGCCGTCCGCGAGCGCGACGCTGGATAAGATTCCGGAGCCACTCGCGCGGGTCGGCGTCGCGGTCGGGAGGTCGTCTGCGGTCGAGTTCGCGTCGCTCTCGCCCGGCTCGTCCTCAGAGAGACTCACCCGCGCGAACGTCCGGACGCCGGGTTCGCTGGCGACCTTCCGCCCGAGCGTCGCCCGACGCGTCGGGAACGGGTCCGCGTCGGCCCCACCCGCCAGCTTCAGCGCGGGCCGGAGGAACTGCGCCGCGTTGACGATACACGCGACCGGGTAGCCGGGCAGCGACACGATCGGCGTCCCCGACGCCCGTCCGAGACACACCGGGTGACCGGGCTTCAGGGCGACGCCGTGGACCAGCACCTCGCCGAGGTCGTCGACGACCTCCGGGATCAGGTCTCGCTCGCCGACCGAAGAGCCGCCGGTGGTGACGACCACGTCGGCGTCGAGGTCGGCCGCGACCGCCTCGCGGAGCGCGTTCGGGTCGTCGGTGACCACGTCGCGGTAACGCGCCTCGCCGCCCCACCGCTCGACGAGCCGCGAGACGGTGAGTCCGTTTGTCTCGATCACCTCGCCGGGACCGGGGTTCGACTCGACAAGCTCCTCGCCGGTCGGGATCACCGCGACGTCGGCCGGCTCCCGGACCGCGACCTCGTCGAGACCGACCGAGCGCAGGAGCCCCACGTCGGAGGGCCGCAGGACGTGGCCCGGCTCGAAGCACCGCTGGCCGGCCGCGACGTCTTCGCCCGCCTCGCCGACGTTCTCGCCGGTCGCGACCGCGTCGAACACCTCCACCTCGTCGCCGACCGATTCGATCCGTTCGATCATCGCGACCGCGTCCGCGCCCTCGGGGACCGCGCTGCCGGTATGGACGCGCGCCGCCTCGCCTGACGCGATCGACTCCGTCTCGGCCGGCCTCGCGTCGAGGACCGTGGGCGAGCGGTCGCCGGCTCCGAAGGTGTCGCTCGCGCGGACCGCGTACCCGTCCATCGCGGCCCGGTCGTACCCCGGTACGGGGGACGGCGCGTCGATCGGCTCGGCGACGACCCGGCCGTCGGCCGCCGCGACCGGGACCGACTCGCGCCGGTCGTGAGGCGTGACGGCGTCGAGCAGGGTCGCCCTCGCGTCCGCGACTCGGGTTCGTCGCTTGAACCCGGACTCTCGTCTGTCGTGGGTCATACACACCTATTCGCGGCCGCGGGCAAAAACCCGTTCTCCGCCGTCGCGGTCGCTCGCCGACCCTCGCTCCCGGTCAGTCAGGCGAACCAGGAGAAGAGCCGGCGGGTGCGGTGGACCGACTGGAGCGCGGTGATCTTCGCCGCCACCGCGCCGTCGACTGCGGTCCGCTTGGTGGCCCGAGCCCCGCGGACCGCGCCGGTACGCGCGTAGTACGCCGACCGGCGGCCGGCAGCGCCGACGTAGTGTTTCGCCGCCATACGGATCGGCGCGCGCGGCGGTTGCGGTTCCCCGTGAACAGCCACGCGTTGAACGCCTCGATCGCGTCGATCTCCTCGTCTGACTCGGGCGTCGGGACGTCGCCCCGGCGGACGCCGTGCCGCGAGCGCTGGAACGGGTGCGGGACGACGGCGACGCCGCCCTGCTCGTGGATCCTCCGGACCGTCTCGTCGTACGGTCGCCCGCGCGGCGGCATCTGATCGACGCCGATCGCCAGCAGGTGGCCGTGCGCGGTCGACACCTCCACGCCGGGGATCCCGATCAGCCCGTACTCGGGGGCGATCGCCGCGGCGCGGTTCGACTCCCGGATCACGTCGTGGTCGGTGACGACGACCGCGTCGAGTCCGATCTCCGCCGCGTGTTCCAAGATCAGCTCCACCGGCTCGTGGCCGTCGTAGCTGCCCTCGGAGTGGACGTGCGGGTCAACGCTGACGGTGACGCGGGGCACGCTCGGGCTACGCGCCGGGAGGTATATAAATGAACGAACAGCCATCGGCGGCCGCGACCGGGTCTGCCGCGCGCGTCGCCGACGGTCTCACTCCTTCCGTGACGGCCACACGTCACGGTCCGCGCCACCGCGGTCCACGACCGCCACGTCACACCGGATGTCCCGAATGCGCTCGAAGGTCGGCGGGGAGACGAGCCGCGAGGCCACGGAGCGGTCCCCGCTCGACCCCATGAGGACGAGGTCGTAGGCGTCCGCGTTCGCGCCGAGGAACGCGGTCACCTCCGACCGCGCGACCCGCGTCTCGACCGGCCCCGTCGCGGTCTCGACGAGGTTCGCCAGCTTCGTCTCGGCCCGCCTGCGGTCGGACTCGGCGTCGATACAGGTACAGACGCTCACTCCGCCGGTCTCCCCGGCCAGTCGCTCGGCGAAGTCGATCATTGCGTGCGCCAAGTCGCCGGGGCGTGCGACCAAGACGAGGACGCGCCGCCAAGCCTCGACGCCCGTCGTCGACCGGAACGCGACGGCGTCGAGAGGGCCGGCGAAGACGCCCCGGGTGAACGGCGAGAGGAGGCCGTCCTCGGTCTCGAACGGGGTCACGAGCAGGTCCGAGTTCGTCGCGCGGGCGGTCTCGACGGCGACCCGCGTCGGATCGCCGTCGGCCGCGACGATCACCTCGCAAGGCACGTCGAACCGCTCCCGGATCTCCGCGGCGTGGCGTTCGAGTTGCTCGGCCGCCGTCGCCGCCGCGCGATCCGTGACCGCCTCCTCGAAGTCGCCGTCGAACGACGCCCGCACCGACTCCGGGAGGTCCTCGGGCGTCGCGGCGTCGTAGTCGGCGAGTACCGCCCGCTCCGCGGCCGCCAACTCCTCGTCGTCGACGACATCAAGGAGGACGACCTTCCCGGCGTCGTGGGCCGCCGCGAGCTGCGCGCCGAAGAACGCGGTCGCCTCGCTCGTCTCCCTGCGCATCGGCATCAGCACGTGGTCGTCGGCCTGCGTCGTCCCGTAGAGATAGCGGGCGCGCTCCTCGTAGAACCACCTGCGCCAGACGGCGAACGCGCCCGCGACGAGACCGCCGGAGACCCCGACGCCCACGACGTAGGCCGCCGCCGGGTCAACGGCGGTGCCGAACAGGAGCACCGCGTCGCCGCGCGCGCTCACGAGGACCAGAAGCGCCGTCGAGAAGGCGACCGGTTCCTCGACGCCGGTCAGCCACGTCAGGCCGCCACAGAGCATGATCGACAGCCCGGCACTGAGCGGACTGATCGTGCCGGCCGAAACGCCGCCGATACCGCGCAGCGAGAGCTCCAGCGCGATCCACCCCGCGAGCGCCCCCACCACGAGGCCGCCGACGAACGTCCGCGGCGAGGAGTACTTCCCCTCCGGGTCGGCAAAGAGCGTGTAGGTCCCCGCCGCCAGCGGCGGAAAGAGGAGGAACGAGAGGTCGGTCAGGTTCGTTATCTGGGTGACGAGGGCGATGAGCACCGGCACGAGCAGCAGCGTCGTCAGGTGGAGAAAGTTGGTCGTGTCCTCGGCCCACTGCCGGAGTTCCACCAGCTCCCGGCGTTCGATCCGACGCGCCCGCCGGCGAGCGGCAGCGAGTTTCGCTCGTACCCCGTCCAGCATTACCCCTGTTTCGCCCGTGGCGGTGAAGAGCGTGGCGGCGCGCTCCGCTCGGCCGAACGGCCCCTTGATTTTGTCGACGACCCCAACCACCTCGCGGAGCCGACGGCCGACGGTGACGGAGAACCGGACGCGACCGGCGACGCCGACGGTCTCGACTCCGCCCGACGAAGGCCGCGAGCGCCCGCCGGACGACGACCGCAGGAAGCGTTAGGTGGTCGCAGGGGTATGTATGAGTATGCCCGACGAGAACGAACTCGGTGACCCGGTCGCCGCCGACCTCCCGCCGGACGCGACCGACGGCGAGCGTGTGGCCCGAACGATCGAACTGGCCGAGGAGGCGGTCGCGGCCGGGAACACTCCGTTCGGCGCGCTGCTCGTCGTCGACGGGGAAATCGTCCGCGAGGCCCGGAACGAGACGCGGACCGGCGACGACGTCGCCGCGCACCCGGAACTGACGCTCGCGCGGTGGGCCGCGCGCGAACTCGACGCCGACGAGCGGGCGGCCTGTACGATGTACGCCAGCACGGAGCCGTGTCCCATGTGCGCAACCGCGGTCCACTACGCGGGAATCGGCCGGGTCGTCTTCGGCGTCGACGGCGAGACCCTCAAGACGGCGTCCGGCGGCGTGGTGCCGATTCCCTGCGAGGAGGTGATCCGGCGCGCCGGCGGCGAGACAACCGTCGAGGGACCGATCGCCGTCGACGCGGCGATGACCGTTCACGAGTCGTTCTTCGGCGAACCGTGACGCCGGGACCGGACGCCGCCGAGGAGGGGGAAGCCGCCCGCGGCTCGCCCGCGATACTCTCAATCGGGGCCGCGGCGATAGACGAGTGGTACGCGGTCAGCAACCTCCCGGAGCCGGACGGCGGCGCGTTCGCCGGCGAAGTCACGTCCGCGTTCGGCGGCGTGGGCGCGAACGTCGCGGTCGCGCTCGACCACCACCGGCGTCGACGCGACCCACGTCGCGGTCGGCGACGACCCCCATACCCGGTCGCTGATCCTCAGCGACCCGGACGGCGAGCGCGCCATCGTCACCGCGGGCGAGAGCTTCCGCGGCCTGCGGCTGGACGACGCCGCGCTCGCGGCGATGGCCGATGCCGACGCTGTCTTCCTCACCGCCTACACCCCGGACCGCGTCTCGCGGCGGGTCCTCGACCGGATCGAGACGCTCCGGGGCGACGACGAGACCGTGGACCCGCCCGCGCTCGTCTTCGACCTCTCCGGGTCGGTCGAGGAGCTTGTCGATCGCGGGACCGAGCCGGAGACGGTTCACCGGTTCGTTCACGCTGCGGACCTGTTCGTCGCCGACGGGGTGGCCACGCCCGCCTTCTTCGGGTCGCCGTCGGCTGCGATCGAGCGGATCGCGGCCGCACAGACCGGGGCGTCCGAGCGCGGTTCCGGGCCGGAGCTGCGGCCGCGAGGCGGACCACGAGGAGGCTCGACGTGGCCCCGGGCGGTCCTCACGCACGGCGCGGACGGGATGACCGCGGTCGCCGGCGGGGAGGTCTCCCGGTTCGACGCGTTCGACGTCGAGACCGTCGACGCGACCGGCGCGGGCGACGCGTTCACCGCCGGGCTGATCGACCGGTGGATCGCGGGGGCGTCACCGGAAGCGCCCGAGGAGGGCGACTGCGTCGCGTCCGGGGGCGGCGACGTCGCTCCCGGAGACGACGACGGCATCGCGTCCGGGAACGGCGACGATGTCGCCGCCGGCGTCCGGTTCGCGGGCGCGGTCGCAGCGATCAACTGTACCGCCCGGTTCACGCAGCCGGAGCTCCCGACGCGGAGCGAGGTCGCCTCGTTTCTCGCGGGGCGGGGGTACGCCCCCGACGGGAGTCGATAGCGGGCGGCGGCCGGGCGGGAGTCCGGCAGTGTCACCGGACCGCGTCGGCGGCCGCGACGAGGTCGGCGACGTGGTCCGCGTCGACCGGCGCGGTCGTCTCGCCGCCGCGCTTGAGCGCGGTCCCGACAATCGCGCCGTCGGCGACGCCGAGCAGGTCGCCGACCGTCTCCGGCGTGACGCCGCTGCCGACGAGGACGGGCGTGTCGAGGCCGTGGCGCTCGCGCTCGGCGACGACCGCTTCGAGGGCGTCCGCGTTTACCGCCTCACCGGTCCCGGAACCAGAGGCGATCACGGCGTCGGCGAGGCCGCGCTCGGCGGTGTCGGCGAACGACTCGGCGGTGTACCCTTTCGGGGTCAGCGGCGCGGAGTGTTTCACGTCGGTGTCGGCGAAGACGCCGACATCGACGCCGAGGCGATCGCGCAGGCGGAGCGTCTCGTGGGCACACCCTTGGACGACTCCCTGATCGGTGACGCGAGCGCCGGTGTGGACGTTCACGCGGACGAAGTCGGCGTCGACCGCGGCCGCGACGGACAACGCGGCCTCGGCGTCGTTGCGGAGGACGTTGATCCCGAGCGGGAGGTCCGTCTCCGCGGCGACCGCGGTCGCGGCGCGCGTCACGGCGGCGACGACGTGGGGTGGGACCTCGTCGGGGTAGAAGGGCGCGTCGCCGAAGTTCTCGATCACGATCCCGTCGACGCCGCCGCGGTCGAGGGCCCGGGCGTCGCTCGCCGCGCGATCGACCGCGGCCGCCATCGCTTCGCGGCCGTCGTCTGGCGCGCGAGGGGCACCCGGGAGCGGCGGGAGGTGGACCATGCCGAAAAGCGGCGCGGCCGTGCCGAAGGTGGGTTCGAACTCCATCGTCGGAGGCGACGGCACGGTCGGACATAAGCCTCCCCACAGCGTTTAGGCCGCCCGTCGCGTGGCTCCGATAGAGATGGGAATCGACGCGACGACGCCCGGCGACGGCGACGTGACGCTCGTCTTCTCGCTCGGTGCCGCGCGGTCGCTCGCCGACCCGGCCGCGGCGTTTTCCGACGCGCGGCGATGGAGCCGCCACGTCGGGATCGTCGCGAACGAGGCCGACGAGGTGGCAGCGTTCGCCCGCGACCACGGGGTGGAGAACGACTACGCGCTCACGAGCTGGGACAAGTGGGGCACCCTGGCGGACGTGCGGGAGGAGAGCGCCGGTCCGCGGTGCGTGTTCGTCGGCACCACCCGCGCGGACGAACGCGTCGCGACCGAGACCGGCTACGAGTTCCTGCGGATCGACGAGGCCGCCGAGAAGGCCGGATGGGAGCTGTCGGAGCCGGGAACGGGAGCGCGTTCGTCGGCACAGAGCGGCGCGACCGGCCGGCTCGCGGCGGTGCGACGGGCGCTCCGGGACGCGCTCTCTCGGTTCCGGTGATCACGCCCTCGCGGTTCCGGTGCGGTGTCGTCTGCCGAAAGTACAAACCGCTCGTCGCCCAACGCGAGGTATGTCCTCACCGCTTGCGGACGAGCCGGTCGAGCCGGCCGGCGACGACGCGGAGCCGCTCGAAGGCGACGAGTACGACGACTACTTCGCAGAACTCGGCGACGCGTGGGAGGTCGTCGACGACCACCATCTAAAGGCCGGCTACGAGTTCCCCGACTTCGAGACCGCGCTGGCGTTCACGAACGAGATCGGCGAGCTCGCCGAACGAGAGTGGCACCACCCCGACATCGCGCTGTCGTGGGGCGAGGTCGGGGTCGAGATCTGGAGCCACGAGGTCGGCGGGCTGACCCGCGCCGACTTCGTGATGGCGGCGAAGATGGACCGACTGTACGCCGACGCCGAGGCGTGACCCGACGCGGTAACGAACGAGTTTAAACCCCTCCCGGCGAAACGGAGGATGATGAGCGAGAACGTCTTCTTGATCCCGATCGACCCGGACTCGACGAGGCCCGCCTGTGGGCGGTCGACGACGACAGCGGCAACGGATCGACGTTCGAGAAGATGAGCGACGGAGACCTCGTCCTGTTTTACACTGACGACGAGTACATCGCCACAGGCCGGATCGGCACGACCTTCGAGGACGACGACCGGTGGGCCAGCGGCTCGTTCTGGACGGCGTTCCCCGCCATGCGGGTGTACACGGTGACCGACTACGCGGAGGCCTCCGCTCCCAAGCGCGCCGTCAACCGCATCTTCGACTACTCGTCGTCGTACACGCCCGGGTTCATGCGCGTCGCCGACAGCCGGGTGACCGCCGACCTCTCGTCGATCGAGTCGGCACTGGAACACTACACGAAACGGAACGCCTGAGCGCGGGGCGAACGCACCGACTTCTCAGTTTTCGACCGCACCGACGAGCGCTTCGTACGCCGGTTCGTACCGAGACGCGACGCGGTCGGGGTCGCCGCGGACCTCGCCGGACAGCGCCGGGAGCGGGACGCTCGCGAGCGGGTCGATCATCTCCGTCACCGCGTCGACGTGCTCCTCGCGGGTCCCCTCGCGCGGGCTGCCGGCGGCGACCGCGCGGGCCTTCGCGTACCTGTCGCCCGCATAGATCCGGGCGCGGCCGGGGTCGACGACAGCGACCGCGTCGGGCGCGACCGGGCCGTCGCGATGGAGGGTCCCGGCGACATCGGCGTACGACTCGACGACGACCGGGACGGGCGTCCGCGCGACGCGCTCGGCGAGGCGTTCGACCGCCGGGAGATGTACATTGCTCATCACGTCGTTGAACTCGGACACGTCTCGGACGCGCGTGGCGTCAGCGAGGGGGAGCCGCTCCGCGAGCGCGTCGGGGAGTAGCCCCGCCGCCTCGGCGGCGGCGTTGACGACGAACCGCGGCCCGGCGTCGGTCATCACGCGGTCACAGAGGAAGGTGCGGTCGGCGTCGCCGAGCATCCCGGTCCGCTCCGGTGTCGGCCGCCAGAGCCGGTTGACGGGGTTGATCGACTCCGGCGCGACCGCCGAGGGCGACGGCGACGAGTCGTCGACGGTCGCGGGCGCTCGGGTGCTCGCGGCCGCCAGTTTCCGCGCGTCCTTGCCGTAGAGGCGGCCCGAGTCGGTCGCGATCCGGTAGTCGTCGTGGTCGAACCAGAAGTCGTTGCCCGCGCGGGGTTTGACGCCGACCGCGTCGCGGCCACGCTCGGCGTGGTACGCGATCAGTCCAACCGAGAAGGTTGTCTTCCCGGCGTCGACGCGCGAGCCGCCGGCGACGAGGTACGCGGGCGGGTCGGACGGCTCCCCGCTCACGCGGACTCGTCGGCGTCGGGTTCCGCGTCCGTCTCCTCCGGCGTCGCCTCGGGCGCGAGTCCGTAGTACCCCGGGCCGTCCTCGCTCAGTGGCTCGGCGACAACCATGTCCGCGGCGTGGACCATCACCCACGGGACCGCCCAGTCGACCAGCACCGCCTCGGTGTCGGGGTCGATCTCGGCGTCCGGTTCGAACCCCTGAAGCAGGCGACCGATCTCCGGGATCGTGTACAGCTGATCCGGCTCAAACAGCTCTGCCGGCTCGTAGAAGTCGCACGGGTAGGTGGCGTCGAATGCCGACTTCGGTTCGGGCATGTACGGGGATACGCGACCGCGGCCGTAAACGCTGCCGATAGCGATCGATCCGACCCGGTGGCGCGCGCCTGCGAGGCCGCCTTGCGGCCGAGCCGTGAGGGACCTTAGGTCCCTCTGGAAGCCGGCGCTTCGCGCCGGCGACAGCACGCGCGAGGGAGTCGTGAGGTGCGGGGCCGTGCGGGGCGGGACTTCGGCGATCTCGGTCGTGGAGTTGTTCGCGGCGAAAACAGGCACGTATAGCCGAGCGACTGAGGTTGTGGCTTCGCCGGTGTCGGTTAACTACCTCCGGAGTCACGACTACTCGACAAGCGACGCGAAAAAATGCGGATCTCGACGCGCGTAACGCGCCTGAAGACGCGCTTACTCGAACAGCTCGACGGCCTGCTCGTAGCGAGTGGACGGCTCGTCCCAGTCGACAACCTCGAAGAAGTTGTCGACGAACTCGCCGCGGGCCGGACCGTAGTCGTGGTAGTAGGAGTGTTCCCAGACATCGAGCGCCAGAACCGGGTGACCGCCCCAGACAGCGCCCTCGTCGTGGTTGTCGACCACGACGTTGCGAAGCTGGTTCGAGAACGTGTCGTACACCAGAAGCGCCCAGCCGCTCGCGTCGCCCGCGGCGGCTTCGAACTCGCCTTTCCAGGCCTCGTACGAGCCGAAGTCCTCCGCGATGCGGTCCGCGAGCGCCCCCTCGGGTTCGTCGCCGCCCTCCGGCGACATGTTCTGCCAGAACAGGTCATGGAGGATGTGTCCCGAGGAGTTGTGGGTCACGTTGCGGATGGCACCGGCCGACGAAGAGAAGTCGTGAGACTCACGGTTCCCTTCGAGCGTCTCTTCGGCGGAGTTCCAGCCGTTTACGTACCCCTGATGATGGGTGTCGTGATGCCATTCGAGCACCTGCTCGGAGATGTGCGGTTCCAGCGCGTCGTAATCGTACGGGAGGGGATCAAGTTCATAGCTCATCGTCGTCTCACCTATCACAGACATGTGCCGGAGACCTGTTAAAGATAATGCGGCACGCGGTAGCATGCGACACCGGACGCGAGTGTTATCGGGAGATCCCGCGGCGTAGCGGTGTTGTTGCGGTTCGGGGGCCGAGTGCGAGGCACAAATTCGTCCGTGATCGACGGGCGGGAGCGACGAGGAACCGGATACGGTTTCACGCCGGATCGGCCGCTGTCGCCCGGCCGCTCTCCGATCCAAATCTCTGTGAGACTCACGCGACGAGAGGATTCGGAACGGGGCGCGCGTCGCGGAGGTGCGCCCGACGCGTTACGGTGGGACTAGGATTCGAACCGGAGCCAGACGGTCGCCCTCACTGCTCGCGGCTTCGCCGCTCGCTTTCGAGGCTCGCGTTGTTCGCACCTCGCACCGCTCGGGCGCTGCGACTGGCAGGGTTCAAATCTCCGCACGAGACGCGCGCGGCGCGGAGTGCGCCGCGCGCTCACGGTGGGACTGGGATTCGAACCCAGGAAGCCGTGAGGCTACCTGCTTTCAAGGCAGGCGCAATGGGCCACTCTGCCATCCCACCACGCGTAACTGCTGGGCGTCGCCCGACTAAGTGGTGTCGGATCCGACGAGCCCGGCGGCATCGCCGATGTCCGACTCAATCCCGAACCAACCGCTGCTCGCCGTCCTCGACGACGTCGAGCCCGTGTTCGTGAACGAACGCCGCGGTGTAGTCGGGGACCACTCGCTCGGCGGCGAACCGCGCCCGGAGGATCGGCACCACGTCGAACAGATCCTCGCCGGTCTCCAACGAGGGCGACGGTTCGACGAAGTCCACGGAGCGGTCAGCGTCGCGGCCGCGCTCCGCGAGGGTCGGCAGCGCGGGGGCCTCGAACGCGCCGTCGAAGTCGATCGGTTCGGTGAAGCCGGCGTAGTACGTCCGACCGTCCGTCGAGGGACCGATCACGACCTCCGGGAGCAGGTGCGTGACGGTGTTGCCGGCGCGCGCGCCGAACGAGGAGCCGACCTGCCGCTCGAAACGGACGCCGTCGGTGCCGCCGAGCGTGTCCGCGACGAGCGTCCGCAGCTCCGCCTCCGCGCTCGTCTCAGTCCGGTGTTCGGCGGGGAGGTCCTCGTCGTCGGGATAGTTGACGAGGAGCTCGCCGCCGGAGCGCTCAACCGCGAGGACGGCGTCGCGGAACTGCGCCTCGTAGAGGTCGGCGGCCTCGGCGGTCGAAAGCGGCGTCGACTCGGCGAGTGCGGTTCCGACGAGCCCCTCGCGGGGCGGGTTCGCCAGCAGGGCGACGACGGTCATATCGGACCGCGGCGCGGGAGCGTCTTCAAGCCGCCGTTTCGGTTCGGGAGGCCGTTCAGGCGAAGTCGCGCCGCATCGCGATCTCGAACCACGGGCAGAGGCGAAGCTGGCGGTACAGCGCCGGGTTCTCGTGGAGGTGGTCGTAGTCGGCCCACAGCATGCCGCCTATCTCCTCCTCGTCGGGGTCCAAGGCGGTGTCGTCGAGGGTGACCTTCAGCACCGCACACACCTCCCACTCGACGCCCTCGTTGGGGTAGTAGCGCTTGTACTCGAACTTGTCCGTCACCCGGAGGTCGTCGTACTGGTCGGGCGAGATGCCGAGCTCCTCTTCGAGGCGCTGCTCGGTGGCCGCCTCCTGCGACTGTCCCTCGACCGGGTGGGAGGCGACCGTGCCGTCCCAGTGGCCGTCCCACAGGCGCTTGTCGGGCGCGCGCTGAGCCAGCAGGATCCGTCCCTCCGTGTCGAAGACGAGGCAGGTGAACGCGCGGTGGCGGATCCCGTCGCCCGTGTGCGCGTCGAGCCGGTTCACCGTGCCCTGCGCGACGTCGTTGGGGTCGACGGCGATGACGTCCTGGAGCGCGTTCTCGTGGTCCGTGTCGCTCGTGTCGCCGGTCTCGCCTGCGCCGTCGCCGGGAGGGTCACCCGGCACGGTCGCGTCTTCGGAACTCATGCGCGTTACGTCGCAGACCAGGGCTAATAAGGGTTCGATACGGCGGCCGGTCGGCCGGGTCACCCACGGGATTCGCGCGCGGCTCCCTCTCACGCCGCCGAACCGACGCCGCTTCGACGCTCTTAACCGCGTCCCGGCGCTACTTCGCGCGGATGAGTAACCCGGCGCTCGACGTCGTCGAGTTCGTGTTGACGACGCACTTCTACACGCAGGATCGCGACCTCGACGAGAACGACCTGCCGCCACGCTTCCGGCAGGTGTTCTGGTCGGCCGACGCCGCCGACGACGCCCCCGGCGGCGTAGAGCGGCCGCTGAAGGCGACCGACGAGACCACCCGCACCGCGACGGGGGTCGACCGGCCGTGGGAGGCCGTCTCCGATCTCCTTTTCACCCAACGCACGGAGTTCTCCGGCGAGATCTCGCTGACCCAGCCGGCGATGGGGGTAGAGTGGTACCGCGACCGCGCGGACGACGACCGGATCGCCGGGAACCCGACGGTCGTCGCCGCGCTGGAGGCCGCGGACGACCTGACGGCCCCGGTGAGCCGCGAGGAGGCCAGAGCCGACGTGCGGCCGATCCAGGCCGACCGCGTCTGGATCGACGCGCTCCTCGGCGAGTACTTCGACGAGGACGAGGACGCGGAGATGCTCGATCTGGTCAACGTCCGCGCGCCCGAGGAGATCGAGACGACGCTGGCTGATCTCGTGTTGACCGGCGATCAGGAGGGTGAGATCCAGAAGATCGTCAAGGCGATCGAACACCGCGAGTACCTCGCGGAGATCGGCCTCCGCGAGATCGGGAAGCTGCTGTTCGTCGGCCCGCCGGGGACCGGGAAGACGACGGTGTCGCGTGCGCTGGCCCACGAACTCGGGCTCCCGTTCGTCGAGGTCAAGCTCTCGATGATCACGAGCCAGTACCTCGGCGAGACGTCGAAGAACGTCGAGAAGAGCTTCGAGGTCGCCAAGCGGCTCTCGCCGTGTATCCTCTTCATCGACGAGTTCGACTCGGTGGCGAAGACCCGTCGATCGGACGAACACGCGGCGCTGAAGCGCGCGGTCAACACCCTGCTCAAGTCGATCGACGAGGTGTCGCTCGTCCGCGACGAGGTCCTCCTCATCGGCGCGACGAACCACCCGGACCAGCTCGACGCGGCCGCGTGGCGGCGGTTCGACGAGATCGTCAACTTCCCCAAGCCGGACCGCGACATGCGCGCCGACATCCTCCGGGTGGTGACGAAGGAAATGAAGATCGCCGACTTCGACCCCGAGGAGGTCGCGGACCGCACCGGCGGACTCACCGGCTCCGACCTCCGGATGGTACTCCGGGAGGCCGTCCTCGGCGCACTCACGGAAGACCGGATGACGATCACACAAGAGGACGTTATGGAGGCCGTCGAGGACTTCGAAGAGCGGGACAACCTGAAGAACATGGACATGATCGACGGGGAGGGGGCCGAGGTGCTGGGCGAGACGGGGTCGAACGACGCCCACGACCACGACGAACACAGTGACCACGATCACGGTGAGGAAGACAGTCACGAGGAGAGTTCGGCGGACCCGACTCGCGGCGCGGAAGCGCAGGGACGAACGCAGGACTGAGGCGGACGGTCAGATTCACCGAGGCCGATTTTTGTATTTGGAGACGCCGCTGAAGCCGTCCGTTCAGACGCGAGAACGAGTGAAACTTGAGATACCCACTAATTGACTGTCTTCAAGACGACTGGTGTCACGATAAAAAGGGAAATTAAAAAACGATGGCAGCGATTAGATTATAGTATAGAACATTTGCGACACCAAGCAAACCAAATGACAGCCCTCCCCCGATCTGATCAATTAATCCTCCACGAGCAGCATGACCCATGTTTAAATCCTTTTGTCAAATTGATATCAAACTGTCGACTCTGTTGATTCTTTATTCTTTGAACATAATATGGGTTGAAACAGCTGGTTGATGGAGACTGCGTATCGGTTAGAGTTGATTGGGTATAGCCGTCCGAAGACGGCGGTGTGATAGGCTACTAGGGAAGCATTTCCGGTTGATGTACAATCCGGATTATTAATATGGAGTTAATTTAAACATAGGATACTTAGCCATAAGATATTTATTCACATATGACAACTAGATGTTATGGAACCAAAATATGATGGTAAGCAACTTCGAGATCTCGTACACAAGCGCTACGATATTCTAGAATGTATAAATAAAAGTCAAAAAGATATCCCGACCATCGTAACTAATACCAAATTCTCAAGGACAACTGTAGATCGGTCCGTGAAAACCTTGATCAAGCATGATTTAATCCAAGAAACTGAAGATAGGAAATATAAGTTGACATCAAAAGGAGAACTGATCAAAGACGAGACTAAAGAATTTCACATACTAACTGATAGCATTGCATCTGCTACTGATCTAATTAGCTATCTTAACCAACCAGAACAAATCCCTCCGTATATCTTTCGCGACGCCAGTATTAATATGGCAAATCCCAAGGCACCAGAAGCTTGTCTTCGGCCTATAATTCAACTTCTTGAGGAAGCTACATACTTTTGTGCGACCTCTCGAGTCGCAATGACATATGGTTTAGACAAACTCTACGACATTGCCAATAAAAAGGAAATGAAAGTTGAAATATGTGTTGGAAAAGAGGTTATGAATTTCTCATCAAAATTATATAAAGAAAAAATGAAAAAATTGTGTCAAGCGAACCATATTGAAATATATTCTACTTCTAATGCTGTTCCACACTCTCTGTGGATTGTAGAGACCCCATCAAATACAAAGGGAGGGTTTGTGGTCCATTCAGACGGTGCGGTCAAAGGGATATTATCAAATGATTCTTCACAAGCAGTTGATTGGATAGAAATGTTATACAATAGTATCCAGGATGAAAGCGAGTTAATAACTGAGTCCGCTATTCGATGTATCTGAATGAACAATTAGCCCTATGGATGATAATAATATTATATAGACATGTGGCTGACCCTGTATATCAATCCATAGTAGGATCCTTCAGATACAGACTTTAGTTAAGCTATTTTGAAAAGAAACAGCATCCGACTAATATTCTTATTTTTGCTTATATGGGAAGAAGCATCTCAATTCATTCATATTTTGTACAATAATAGCCCAAATTTTGAGACACATTATATGCTTTCAAACAAATAAATTAAGGAGTATTCCCTAGCGCGAACAGAATAAATAATCCAATGAAGCCGAACGCAACACAGACTATTACTATAAAACCTAATCGTAGCAACAATATCAAATTTTTGTTCTTTTCTGGTACAAAACCTGATAATCCGTAGGAAAGTACGGCCAAGCTGGCCAAGAACGGGAATAATGTAACTATAGAGGAAGCATAGAATTCAACCGATCTGAATGTTAACGCAAATGAAATTACACCGATAGCAAATAAGATACCATAGCTGACCTCACTAAGACGTTTTTTTACAATTGAATTTCTCAATCTTAGGACATTTTTCTTGAGGCTGGGCATATGCTGTTTAATTTGGGTGGTAGCATATATATTTTGTTACTATTTTATTCACATTGTTGGGAATTCACCGTAATATTGTATTTATTCAGATTATACATATTGTTCCAATTAAGCTCTGATAATCAATTATGAATAAATTTTCTGCTAACTTATTAATACGTGTAACAATAGTATACCTCTGATGCCAGCAGCAATAACGGCAACCTACAAAGAGGATAGTGTACCAAATCTCCCAGCCGCAGAAGATGGGAATGATACAATTTGTGAGTGGGTGTCCAACCAGACCTCCGAAAAATTGTATTCACTAAATGGGTTCACACATTCGGTGAAGCCCCAAGATGACTATGAATCATACATGTATGATGCTATTGAGGATCTTCACGATGACGGCGCGCTATATGATAATGATCACATTATTTTAGTTGACGCCTTGGCTTCTGATGGATATGGTAGAATATATCCAAACGGATCTATTAATCTCGACGGAAACGAGTACTATGTGTGTAGAGTTTCAGGAAATGGAGCAGCTATCGCCAGTTCCCAAACAAGATACATGTCCATGCACGAGTTAGGTCATACACTAGGTCTCAGCCATGAGGATGGAGACTATGATATCAGTGAAGCAAGCACTGGCGCTACTTTCCCCGATGATATGACAGTCATGTCTGTCCCCTATATTCAGACAGATCGGTCGTTTAATGCGTGCGATGGATATATAGGAGGGAGGTCTGATCCGCCCAGTGAGTTTTGTACAGTAAGCAACTATACAGTTGATAAAGCCGGGAGTAACTTCTTAGACAAGTATAGTGACGGGTGTAGCCGTGGCATTGTTGAAGACCACTTGGAGGGACTCTAATATGGACCGCAGAAAATTGATTAAGTGGCTCGGCATTGGTGGAGCCACTATCTCAACGTCTGGAATTGTCTCAGCAGATAGTGAAGCTGATACTGAGCTGAGTATCAAAAAAGTAGCAGGATCATCCCGAGTACTAGCAATAAGTTGGAATGAAAATGTTGATTCAGACCTCTTTTATATTGTTTATGTTGATGATCAAAAGGAGGTTGAAACGCGATCCACTCATTACAGACTCACAGGTCTAAAACCCGGCGAGAATATCGCTGTAAAAATAGAAGCTTATGAAGCTAAGCAAGACGGACCTGTCATTTCTGCTGGTAAAGAATTCAAGCCGGGGCGTCCAGAAATGAGCGATATGAAAACACAACCGGCTACGCCACAGGACGTTGATAAAGACAAGTGGAAAAAGATGTCAGAATCAGAGAAGAGAGAAATGTTCAGAAAGGGTAATCACCGTTGTAAATCACAAGACAAGAGTCAGACATAAATAATAGACATCCACTTCTACCTAGTAGTCACACCTTGGCATATCGCGTACACAGCGGGCAGGTGAGACTTACATGGCCCATAATCAGCCAGTAGTTCTGTACTCTTGTTGGTCACGTCAGAACGGCGTCAAAAGACTCGCTGTCGAAGAGACCGACAATGTGCCCAGAGTAGTTGTTCAAGCAGTAGTCCACGATCTATAGCCAGTCCTGTTGAACCGGTAGAAGTCGACGTTAGGTAGCGCCGCAACATTGAATCCGCCAACCTCCCAGAACCGCATTCGGCGGTGACGTTCCCCCCGGTGGTCGCAATCACCGCGGACACGAACGCCGTCTTCGAGACATCGGTGGGCGTCATCCACCGGATCAACGACCGATCGCGATTCATTGTCCGCGCCGAGCGCGGGCGGCCACAGGTCGCAGACGAGGACATCGGGACGCTGGTTACCGAGAATCTCCACGCGACGATCGACTTCGACTCGGGACAGTTCGGAGAGGTGTTCGACGCTGTCGAGGAGCGGCGGTTCGGCCGGACTCAGACGTAGTACAAGGAGTGGGCCGTCAAGCGCCTCCAGCAGCATCACACGACGACGGTTACCTACATCGGCGACAACAACGTCACATACTGTCTGAACTGCGGGGCAATCGCCTACACCAGCTACATCAAAACGGAGTGGCTGGAAGGCGAACCGGTCTGTACGAGTTGTGTACTGACCAATCATCGCCGAACGCCGACGACCGTGTAACCGAATCCGCGGTCGACGATCCGAGGATCGAGGTCGACCGCGTCCATCGCGGCCGCGAGGTCGTCCGGGGGCAGGAACCGCGAGTCCATTCCGATCGCGTGTTCGCCGGCGGCGAGGAGTCGCCCGAGCGGGTGGTCCGGGTCGAACTCGCGGACGACGAGCGCGCCGCCGGGCGCGAGTGCGCGGGCCGCCTCCGCGAGCGCGGCGTCGTGAGCCGGCAGGTGGTGGAACGCGTCGACGACCGTGACCGCGTCAACGCTCGCGTCCCCGAACGGCAATCGCCCGGCGTCGGCGGCGAGACCGGCGAGTCCGCGGGCACGTCGCGCCCGCGAGAGCATCTCGATGGAGGCGTCGACGACCGTGATCTCGGGACCGGTCAGCGCGGCCGCCGCCCGCCCCGATCCACCGCCGACGTCGAGCAGGCGTTCGATCGGCCGCGTCGCGTGTTCGAGGGCGGCGGCCAGCGCCCCGCCGTCCGCCGGCGGCATCGCGAGGTCGTATACCGGGGCCACGCGGTCGAAGAAGTCCACGTCGCCGACTCCGTACATGAACAGGACAAGTCCCGCGACGGACAAAGAGCCACCGACCGTTTAGGGGATCGCTCCCGTACAGTGCTGTATGGAGTACGCGCTCGGCGTACGCCGGGAAGTTCGTCGTCGGCGCGCCGGGCAAGTCCGTGATCCGGACGCCGGACGGGGGGCCGGCCGCGCCGGACTGGACGCCGGACGAACCGCTGCCGGAGACGGTCACCCCCGACGCGTTCGAGGCGGACGTGATCGCGGCCGTCTCCTTCTCGCCCGATCGGACCGACCCCGACTGCTGTCGGCTGCGGTACGTCACCGTCCACGCCGCGCGGCGCGGCGAGGGGATCGGACCCCGGCTGATCAACGAGACCGTCGCCGACCTGGCCGCCGACGGCTTCGACCGGGTGAAGATCGCCGTGAACAACCCGTTCGCCTACGAGGCGTGTCACAAGTGCGGCTTCGGGTACACCGGCGAGCGCACGGGGCTCGCCGAGTTGGAACTGGAACGCCCGGCCGCGATGCCCGCCCACGTCGACCCCCGGCGATACCGCGAGGGCATGGCTACGTTTCGCGAGACCGACGGCGAACTGAGCCGCGCCGAGCGTCGGTTCGTCGCCGAGCGAGTGGAGCGCGGGCCGCCGGCGGTCGACGCGGGCGGGGCGGGAAGCGAGGATCCGCGTTAGTCGAGCGCCCGGATGGCGTGGTTGAGCGGTCGCGAAACGGACCCACGCGAGGTACGGGACCAAGAGGACCGCGGCTCGTCGGTCGACCGGTCGAAGGCGGTCATCGCCGCGGCGGCAATGAAGAGGGCGTCGCGTCGGTCCGGGAGCCGGGAAGTCGCAGTGGAAACGCGCGGGGTCGGTCGAGTCAGGCGTTCGCCTCGTCCTCGTCGAGTCCGGGCGCGGTCGCGGCGTCGACCTCGTCCGGCTCCTCCGTGTTGCCGCCGACGACGGTCTCGCCCTCGTCGGTCTGGACGTACACGTCGTCCGCGAAGCCGGCCAGCGCGTTCTCGTACTCGGGTTCGTCGAGCCGCTCGGGCGTCTCGGGTGCCTCAACGACGCCCTCGGCCGGGCGGAACTCGCCCAGCGGGTCGTCGATCGTGATCGCGTGATCGGAGAAGAACCCCTCGTACCGACGGTAGTGGGCCTCGAGCTCGTCGCTCGGGATCTCCATCATCTCCGTCCAGCCGTGGTTGAAGAAGTCGAAGTTCGCCTGAACGTGGGTGATCTCGCGGGCCTCGGCCTCCGCGAAGCCCGCCTCCAGCGCGGCGACGTACGTGTCCATTGTCGCGTCGAAGAAGCTATCGAGGTGGTCGCGGCGCTCCTCGCGGCGCTGTTCGTCGGCCTTGTTGAGAAAGATGCTCGTGTGGAGGTCGACGAGCTTGTCGTTGGCGACGTCGCCGACGACCGGCGTGGTCAGCGCCTTCTTCGCGGCCCAGTGGCGGATGTTCTGCCGTATTTTCATACTCTTGATTGGGCGCGGACGCTCTTGAATCTGTGGCGTCCGGGACGCATCCGAGACGCGGGCGAGCACCTGCCCGCCCCGGGTCTCTCGCGGACCGAGGCCTCTCCCGAATTCACGCGTCACCCAGCGCGTACACGTCCCCCGCGTGGGTCGCCGCGAGGACGATGTCGTCGACGACGGTCGGAGCGGCTCGGACGCCCTGGAGGAAGACGTCGGTGTAGGAGCGCTCGCGGGTCCGGAACGACCACCGTTCCGTCCCGTCGTCGACCGCGATCGCCCGGACGGTCCGCCCGTCTCCGAGGTACGCGGTGTCGCCCGCGATCACCGGCGCGGTCGCGCCCGCGATCCCGTCGTCGCTCCACAGCGCGGCACCGCCGTCGCCGACGGCTGCGATCCCGGTCTCGGTCGGCGCGATCGCCCGATCCTCCGCGACTGCGACCGACCGACGGACCGGACCGGGGAGGTCGGCGGTCCAGGCCTCGGTACCATCGTTGAGGTCGAGCGCATACAGCGTCCCGGCCCGCGTACCGATCAGGACGCGACCGTCCGCGACGGTCGGCGGCGCAGTCGCGTCGCCGTCGACCGCGGCCGTCCACAGCTCGTCGCCCGAGGCGGCGTCGTAGGCGACGACGCGCGGGTCGCCCGCGCCGTAGACGACCGCCCCGTCGGCGACCGCCGGTAGCCGCCTCCCACGAACACCCTGTCGTCGGTCACGACCGGTGAGGTCGTCACGTCCGTGTCGGTCAGCCGTCGCCAGGCCACTTCCCCGGTCTCGGCGTCGACGGCCGCCAGCCCGCGGTCGGTCTCCACCCCGCCGTTCCACACCGTGACGTACGCGGTGCCGTCGCGGACCGCCGGCGTCGACGACCCATCGTGACCGATATCCGTCGACCACCGCACCTCGCCCGTCGCAAGGTCGAGACGGAACAGAATACCGTTGAAGCAGACGTACCCCCGCTGGCCGGCGACAACGGGCTGCGAATGATCGTATCGATGCGGCGTCCGGCGCCAGAGCACCTCGACGTCGTCGGTCGGTCCGGCTCCGTCTCGTCGCCCCGCGTGGGCCGGTCCCCACTGGAACTGCGAGCGGGACCCGTCTTCGACGCCGTTCACGTCGACTTCCCGGTTGACCTCGGGCGTCGGTCGGTCGGTCTCCGATTCCGCGTCCGTTCCGCCAAGGGGAGCGTTGCCGAGACAACCGGCAACTCCGGCGAACCCGCCCGTCACGAGGGCGGAGAGGGCCGTTCGCCTGTTCATAGGCAGTCTTTTCTCCGGTCGAGATAAGTGTCTTCTGGGAGAAGAGTCGGTTATTTGACGGAGGCGAGCGAACGGGACGACGACTGGGCGGCACATGTCGAGGCGCAACGGCGGGCGAAGCGCGAACACTTCCGCGACTCGCCGCAGTCGCCGTTACCGGTGTCGATGTGGGGCGGCGCGTTCCCCGGTCTCGGCTACTACGAGACCGACCCCGCGTACCGGTTCGTCCTCCCACTTCACGAACACGACGAGTCGGAGACGGTGACCGTCGAGACGACGGCGGACGGCGAGTAGACGTACCGCCGGTGGGGCGAGTTCCGGTTCGCGGTCGACGGCGAGTGGGTTGGTGGACCTCAGCGTCGCGTACAACCCCACGTGCGCGTACAACCACGCCTACGAGTGCCCGCTCGTGCCGGGTGAGAACTGGCTTGGCGTCCCGATCCGGGCCGGCGAGAAGGACTTCCCCGGGGAGCCGGCCGGGGCGGACCACTAATCTGCGATACGGGTTACCGACGCTCGGCGACGGTACTCACGGGCGGCGCGGCGGAGCGCGCCGACGCGCACTCGGCTGGAGAGAGGTCTTCAGCACGCGTGTCTCGTCGGTCATGCGCCCTGTTCGCACGGGTACGGACGCGGATGACAACCCACATTAGGCATGAATCCGAACGCCGAGACATGAGCGATTCGTACGTGATCATCGGTGACGGTATCGCGGGCGCGTCCGCGGCCGAGACGCTCCGCGAGGAAGCGCCCGACGCCGAGGTCACGGTTCTCACGGACGAGGGTGAGTCCCTCTACAACCGGATTCTGATCAAGGAGTACGCGAAGGGGAAACTCCCCGAGGCCCCGATATCGATCCATCAGGAAGACTGGTACGACGACCACGACGTCGACCTCCGACTCAACACGGTCGTCGTCGACATCGACGTCGACGAGGACGCGGTCCACACGCACGAGGGCGAGACGTTCGAGTACGACAACCTCCTGCTCGCGATCGGCGGCACGCCCCAGCAGCTCCCGGTCGAGAACGCCGAAGCCGACGGGATCCACCACTTCTGGACGTTCCAAGACGCCCGGCGGATCAAAGAGAGCGTCGAGGACGCCGAGCAGGCCGTCATCGTCGGCGCGGGCCTGCTCGGCATCGACTTCGCGGCCATTTGCGGCGCACAGGACGTCGAGGCGAAGTACCTCATGCGCGGCGACAACTGGTGGCGGTACGCGCTCTCGGAGGAGGGCGCGGAGATGATGCACGAGGCGATGCGCGAGCGCGGCATCGAGCCGGTGTTCGGCTCCGGCGTCGACCGCTTCGAGGTCGACGACGACGGCCACGTCGAGGCCGCGGTCGACCCGAACGGCGAGCGCTACGAGTGCGACTTCGCGGGCGTCGCCATCGGGTTGAACTTCAACACCGAGCTGATCGAGGACACGCCGCTGGAGACCGACGACGGCGTCGTCGTCGACGAGTTCATGCGGACAAACGTCGACAACGTGTACGCCGCGGGCGACATCACGGCGTTCAACGACCTCGTCCTCGGCGAGCAGGCAAAGAACGGCTCGTGGGGGTCGGCCAAAGAGCAGGGGACAGTCGCCGCCCGGAACATGATCGACTACGGCAGCGAGGAGTTCAGGTGGGTCTCCTCGTACTCGATCACTCACTTCGACTTCCCGTTCCTCTCCTTCGGCCACCCGACCCTCGGCGACGACTCGGTGGAGGCGACCACCGCCGACGGCGAGTGGCGTCGGGTCGCGCTGAAGGACGGCAAGGTGGTCGGTGGGGTACTCATCGGCGACCTCTCGCCGCAGTCCGCGTTCAAACAGCTGATGCGCGAGGGCCGCGACATCAGCGACCACGCGGACCACCTCATGGAGCCCGGTTTCGCCGTCGACGACCTGCCGGCCTCGCCCGAGCAGTAACGGCCGCCGCCGCGGCTGCGTCGTACCGACTCTCCTCGTTCACGGACTAACTGGCGCGATTGTGGCGCTACGAAACGTTTATGATTAATCGTGGTATACGTTACCACATGTCAATTCGCGAGTCGAACCGACAGCTCCGACTTCGGCGCACCGGTCGCATGCCGTCCGACGCGCGAGTCCGACACTTCGACGAGCTGAGCGACGACGAGAAACAGCTCGTCGCCGAACTCGCCGGCCGACCGCGGACGGCCCCGGAGACGGATACGCTGGAGGACGGCGACGTGGTGAAGTTCACGGACTACTACCTCGTTCGCTCGCGGTGAGCGCTCGGGTCTGGGCGGGTGTTCGAGTCCCGGCGAGCGTTCGAGTCCAGGCGAACGTTCGGCCGGTCGTCCGCGCGGAAGCGAAGTTGTTTTCGCCGGCGGGGAGAAATTGAAAGGTATGGACAGCGGCGGATCCACCGACATGACGCTGGCGTTCGAACTGGAGGCGCTGAAAGCGCTCGCGGACCCCAACGCGGTGTTCAGCAACGCCCGACAGTGGACCGAGTACGTCGGCGTCGTCAGCGAGAAGCCGACCTACGTCGTCACGAACTTCACGCGGAAACACCGCGTGCGGCAGGACTTCTTCTCCGGGCCGCGCGGCGTCGAGGAGAGCTTGAAGAACATCAGCGGGCAGTTCGACACGGAGCGACACGTCTTCGTCGGGGTCGACGACAAGGACGAGGCCGTCGCCGAGGCGACCGACTGGGAGTTCCTCCACGTTGAGGACGCCGCCGAGGCGGCCGGCTGGACGCTCGCGACCGGCGAGACCACGGACGAGTCAGCCGAGGAGCAGCCCCGCGACGACTGGCCCTGACCGCGGTCGCGGTACCGTCGCGTGGAGGCCGGCAGCCCGGACACCCCGCCGGCGACCGGGAGGTGTTTTGGCGAGGGCGACGAACGCGGAGTCATGACTGACCACGGCGAGCGTCACGACCACGACAACAGCCACGACCACGACAACAGCCACGACCACGGCAATAGCCACGGCCACGGTGAGGGAGGCGATCACCACGATCACGGCAGTCGCAGCGACGGCCACGATCACGGCGGTCACGGCGACGGCCACGACCACGGCGACGGCGAGGATCACGGCCACCATCACCACGACATCGACTCGGTCGCGGTCGCGGTCGTCACCGTGTCGTCCTCGCGGAGCGCGGACGAGGACCCGGCAGGCGACTACGTCGCGGTCGCCTTCGAGGAGGCTGGCCACGAGGTCGCGGTCCGCGAACTGATACCGGACGACTACGACAGCGTTCAGGGGACCGTCGACAGGCTCGCTCAACGGACGGACACGGACGCGGTAGTGACAACCGGGGGTACGGGCGTCACACCAGACGACGTGACGCCGGAGGCGGTCCACGGGCTGTTCGCGAAACGACTCCCGGGCTTTAGCGAACTGTTCCGCCGGCTCTCCTACGAGGAAATCGGGACGCGGACGGTCGGCTCGCGCGCGACCGCCGGGGTCGTCTCCGCGACGCCGGTGTTCTGTCTCCCTGGCTCCGAGAACGCGGTCCGGCTCGGCGTCGACGAGGTGATCCTCCCCGAGGTCGGCCACCTCGTTGGACTCGCCGGGCGGGGAATCCACGACGAGACGGAAGACGCCGAGGGCGACGCGACCGCCGACGTCGACGCGGAACCGAGCGACAACGACGCGACCGCCGACGGCGACGCGGAACCGAGCGACGGATCATAGCGGAGACCGGACGCGAGGGGCTTAGACCCCGGTGAGGAAGTTTCGAACCAGGTCGTGGCCGGAGCCGGTCAACACGCTCTCCGGGTGGAACTGGACCGCCTCGATCGGGTGGTCACGGTGCCGGATCCCCATCACGATCGACTCGCCGTCGTGGTCAGTGGTGGCCGACACCGCGAACGCGTCCGGCACCTCGGTCGCCGCCAGCGAGTGGTAGCGGCCGGCGCGGAACCCCTGACCTAACCCGTGGAATACGCCCTCGCCGTCGTGGTCGACGGCGAACGCCTTCCCGTGGACCGGCTCGGGAGCGTGGCCGACGGTCCCGCCGTATTCATAGACGGCGGCCTCCAGTCCGAGACAGACGCCGAGCGTCGGCACCCGCGGCGAGAGGTCGCGCAACGCCGGCATCGTCACGCCGACGTCGCGGTCGTTCTTCGGGTGCCCCGGTCCAGGGCTGATGATCATCGCGTCGGGGTTGGTCCCCTCGATGGCGTCGAGCGACGCGGTGTTTTTGAACACCTCGACGGCGACCGACTCGCCGTCGATCCGCTGGTCGGAGACGTACTCCACGAGGTTGTAGGTGAACGAGTCGAAGTTGTCGACGACGACGATCTTCATCGCTCGCTCTCCGGGCCGGTGGCGAGCGGGTCGGCTGCCTCGCCGTCGGTCGCGTCGCCGTCGGTCGCCTCAGCGTCGGTTGCTCCTCCGCCCTCCTCACGGATCCGGTCGATCGCGGTCGACACGCCGTCCATCTTCTGTTCGGTCTCCTCGTACTCGGCGGTCGGATCGGAGTCGGCGACGAGGCCGGCCCCGGCGCGGACGGTGACGGCGGTCTCGCCCGACGCGCTCGCGTCTGCGGGCGACTCGTCGAGCGTCGCCGTCCGGATCACGATTGCGAAGTCGGCGTCGCCGGTCCACGCGTAGTAGCCGACGCCGCCGCCGTACGCCTCCCGCGGCGTCGTTTCGAGGTCGTCGATGATCTCCATCGCTCGCACCTTCGGCGCGCCGGTGAGCGTCCCCGCGGGGAACGTCGCGCGCGTCGCGTCGAACGCGTCGGCGTCGCCCGCGAGCGTCCCCGTGACGGTCGACTCGATATGCTGGACGTGGCTGTATTTTACGACGTTCATGAACTCCTCGACGCGGATGGACCCCGGCTCGGACACCCGCCGCACGTCGTTGCGCGCGAGGTCGACTAACATCGTGTGTTCGGCGCGCTCCTTCCCGTCGGCGAGCATCTCGCCCGCGAGCCGGCGGTCCTCGACGGGGCTGGTCCCGCGCGGACAGGTCCCCGCGATCGGGTTCGAGACGATCCGGTCGCCCTTCACCGACACGAGCGTCTCCGGGCTGGCACCGACGACAGTCCGGTCGTCGTGGCGCAGGATGTACATGTACGGCGAGGGGTTCACGTCGCGGAGGGCCGCGTACAGCCCGAGCGAGTCCGCCTCACCGCGGAGTTCGCGACTCCGCGAGATCACGCCCTGATAGATGTCGCCGTCGAGGACGTGCCGCTTCGCGGTTCGAACGGCGTCCTCGTACTCCTCGCGGGGGTCCGTCGTCTCCTCGCGCACCCGGACGCCGTCCGGGTCCGGCGACGCGGCCTCCCGCAGTTCGGCCGCGACGCGCTCGGCTTCATCGATCAGGTCGTCGTACACTGCGGCCGGGTCGTCGTCGACGCCGATCACCGGCGTGAACACGAGTTCGACGCTGTCCTCCTTCTCGTCGAAGACGACGGTCCGTGTGGTGAGGGCGAACTCCGCGTCCGGGAACTCGGTCTCGGGCCGCTCGACGCCGACCTCCTCCAGCCAGAGGTCGTACACCGCTTCGTACGCGAGGAACCCGACGAAGCCGCCCGAGAGGATCTGCCGGTCGGTGTCGGGGAACCCGCGGAGGCTCACGGCCGGGAAGGCGGCCCGGATCCGATCGACCGCGTCGCCGGCGTCGGGACCGAGGCCCCCGCGTCGCTCTCCCTCGTCGTCAACGTCTCCGATGAACTCGGCGGCCGGACCGAGTTCCGTCACTTCCGTGCGATCCGGGTGGACCGAGACGACCGCTTCCGGGTCGTAGCCGACGAACGAGTAGCGGGCGTGTCGGTCCGCCTTTCCGTCCGAGGTGAACGCGCCGTCGGGGTCGCTGGAGGCGACCTTCTCGCCGGACTCAAGCAAGAACCCGTACGGCCCCTCGCCGACGAGGGTCGCGTACGCCGCGAGCGGCGTAACGTCGGCGTCGAGCGAGGCCGACGCGCGGACCACGACCGGCCTGTCGGCGTCTGCGGCGAGGTCGACGAACTCGGCCTTCGAGCGGCCGAGGGAGGGGATCGAGCCGTCGGAAGCGTCGCGATCGCTCATGCCAGCTCCATCTCCCGACCCGCGTTGGCGACGAAGCGGGCCACCGCGTTGTGGTCCTTCCGGCCCTCCTCGATCTCGACGCCGGAGGCGACGTCGACCGCGAAGGGGTCGGCGACGCGCACGGCTTCGGCGACCGTGTCGGCCGTGAGCCCGCCCGCCAGCACGACGGGCGTGGTGAGCCGGGCGGCCAGCTCGCCGGTCGCGCGCCAGTCGTGCGTCTCGCCCGTGCCGCCCGCGCCCGAGTCGTCGGTGGAGTCGACCACCAACGCGTCGACCACGCCGTCGAACTCCTCCGCGCGGGTCGGGTCGTCGGCGTCGATCGTGAGCAGCACCTTGCGCTCCGTCTCGGCGCGGACGTACCGCAGTTCGTCGACGGTCCACTCGCCGTGGAGCTGGATCGCGTCCGGGGCGACCGTCCGGGCGAGTTCGACCGCGTGCTCGGCCGACTCGGGCATCGTCACGAGCGTCGCGGTGACGAACGGCGGGATGTCGGCGAGCAGCTCGGCGGCCGTCGCCGGGTCGACCTCGCGCGGCGAGTCGACCGGGACCTCGGTGATGACGCCGACCGCGTCCGCGCCGGCCTCGACCGCAGCGCGGAGGTCGGCCTCGCGGGCGATTCCGCAGATCTTCACCCGCGCCATCAGTCGTCGTCCTCCGCGGTCACGCCGGAGCCCCCCTCGGCCAGCTCGCCGTCGCCACACAACGCCGCGAACTTGGCCGCCGCCGCGCCGGAGTCGATCGCCTCCGCGGCGCGCTCGACGCCCGCTGCCAGCGACTCGGCCTCGCCGGCGACGTAGATGGCAGCGCCCGCGTTCGCGAGGATGAGGTCGCGTTTGGGGCCGGTGACGGAGCCATCGACGATCCCGCGCAGGTCGTCGGCGTTCTCCTCGGGAGTCCCGCCCGCGACCGCCTCGATCGGCGCGCGGTCGAGTCCGAGGTCCTCCGGCGCGATCGTGAACTCCGTGACCTCGTCGCCGTCGACCTCGGCGGCGACCGTCTCCGCGTGGATCCCGATCTCGTCTACCCCCGCGCCGTGGACCACCAGAGCCCGCTCGACCGGCATGCGCGCGAGCGACCGCGCGATGACCGGCACGAGGTCCGGGTCGTACACGCCGAGCACCTGCGCGTCGGCCCCAGCGGGGTTGGTGAGCGGCCCGAGGACGTTGAATATCGTCCGCATCCCCAGTTCCTTGCGCGGGCCGATGACGGCCTTCATCGCCGGGTGGAACACGGGCGCGAGCATGAAGCCGATCCCGTCCAACTCGATCGCCTCCTCGACGGCCGGGGGTTCGGCCTCGATGTCGGCCCCCGCGACCTCCAGCACGTCGGCACTCCCCGAGGAAGAAGAGACCGAGTAGTTGCCGTGCTTGGCGATCGGCACGCGGGCACCCGCGGCGACGATCGCCGCGGTCGTCGACACGTTGATCGTGTCGTAGTCGTCGCCGCCGGTCCCGCAGGTGTCGACGAGCGGCTCCCGGTCCGGCTCGATCGTCCGGGCGGCGTCGCGCATCCCCCGCGCGAAGCCGGCGATCTCCGCCTCGGTCTCGCCCTTCGTTCGAAGCGCGGCGAGCAGCGCGCCGATCTGCGCCTCCGTCGCCTCTTCGAAGACGAGCCGCGCGGCCTCGCGCGCCTCTTCGAGGGTCAGGTCCGTCCCGTCCGTCACTCGCTCGACCGTGTCGTTGAGATTCATTGTGCCCATCGATGTAGTATTCCGCGTTGTGATGTACAAGTATGTACACCGATTTAACGCTGTCGCCGACGCGGGAACCGATATCACGGGGAGAAAAACGGACGGAGACGATGGGGGCGGAAAAAGAAGGAAGGTGGGTAGACCGAGCGCGCGACTCGTCGGGAGAACGCCGTCGCGCCGTTACGCCGCGTCGAGCGCGGCCGACCCGTCGGCCTCGACGACGACGACCGGGACCTCGGCGTCGCCGACGACCGTGTCGGTCGTGGATCCGAAGACGAACCGACCGACCGTCCCGGTCGTGGGCGCGCCGACGACGACCAGGTCGTAGTAGGGGGACTGCTCGACGACCGCGCCCGCCGCGGTGCGGTCCTCGACGAGCCACCGGTCGACGCGGTCGAAGCCGCCGAGCCGCGACTCGGCCGCGTCGAGGAGCCGCTCGCCGGCCGCGGCGTAGTCAGCGTCCCCGGCGTCGTCCGGGGCGTCCGCGGCGGTCCCGGTGGCGTCGTCGCCGGGACCGGCGTCGGCGAGCGCCGCGTCGGAGGGGACGACGTGGAACAGTTCGAGCCACGCGCCCGTCGCGGCCGCGATCTCCTTCGCGACATCGACGGTCGCGCCGGAGTGGGGACCGGGACCGACGGCGACGAGGACCGAGGAGACGCGGTCGGGCCGCTCCGCTCGGTCCGCGCCGTTCAGCGTCACGTCGGCCGCGGTCGCGATCTCGCTCGCGTCGTCGACCGCGGGCCGGATCACGGGCTCGCCCATCGCAGGCGAATCGGCGGCAGCTGCGGAACCGCCGCTCGCCGTCGAGTCGCTCGATCCCCCACGAACACCGCCGTTCCGGGTTCCGCCCTCTCGGGTGTTCCCACCGTCGGCGTCGCTCCCGTCCATACCCAAACGTCTGACGCTCGTCAGATAAATCCCGTTGGTTCAGCGCGCGTTCCGAGCGAGCGCAGACTCCCTGCGTCACCGATACGGGGAGTTCGGGGCGTCATCCGGGGGTTTCGGGGCGTCACTCCCGGAAGAACTCCTCGCGCTCGAACGGCTCGTCTTCGCCCTCGACCGCGAGAACGTCGAGCGCGGTCACCGCCGCGCCGACGCCGAGGAGGCCCGCGAGGCTCGGCTCCGTCCGTCCCTCGTCGCCGGAGATCAGCTCCTTGATGTAGAGGCCCCCCTCCCCGTGGATCTCGACTGCGGCGCGGCGCGGATCGCCGTCTTCCAGTTCCGCGGTCGCCTCGTACACGTCGCGCTCGCGCGTCATGCTCGCGCGACGGTGGTCCACCCGGTTCGGCGTGTACTGCTCGACGGTCCCCTCCTCCAGCTCACCGACTGCGTCCGCGAGGGCGTCGGCGTCGACGCCGGCGTCGAAGGTCACCGTGGCGCGGTAGCGCTTGGCCGCGTCGTGTTCCTTCACGCGCTCGACGGTGTCGTAGGTCGCGAGCCGGAGGCCCTCGACCTCGACCGCGCCATCGGCGAACGCGTTGATGTCGGACTGGAGGCGGTCGGTGTCGACCCGCCGCCGGCGCGGCTCCTCGACCTCGACCACGAATGGCCGCCCGGTGCCGAGCATGAGGGCGTCGACATCCTCGCGGCCCGCCCCGTGGAACGTCGCCTCCGTCCCGTCCATCACGTCCTCGACGACCGGCGCGGTGTACTCCTCGACGCTGTCGTCGTAGAGGTAGCCGGAGCCGCCGCAGTGGTCGCAGGGGTCCGCCCCCTGTCGCCCCGACCCCTTACACTCCCGGCAGGGCCACTCCGTCTGCGGGATGTCGCGTTCCAGCTTCCGGTACCGGCCGTAGACGAACGTCGAGTTCACCTTCGCGTCGATCTCGTCTTCCGCGAGGTCGATCGTGAACTGAACGTCGGGACGGTCGAACGAGACTTCAGCGTCGGTGAGCCGGCCGACCCGCTTGCCGACCTCGCGGTTGAACTCCGAATTGAACGGCTCGCCCGCGTCCTCGTCGAGACCGGCGTCCGCGCGCAACAGCGCCTCGTTCTCCTTGATCAACGGCGGCGGGCGCGTACCGACGTTGTACGTGGCGAACTCGACGCCCTCGACCGCCTCGGCGGCGCGCTCGGCCCACTCGTCGAACTCGGTACAGCGCCCCTCACAGACCCAACACTCCTCCGTTTCGACCGGCTCGTGGTCCTCGTCGTCGCGCAGCGCGAGCGACACCCGGAGCGCCGAGCCGCGGTCGGCGTTCGACAGCCCGAAGCTCCGGTCGGCGACGAGCCGGCCGAGGCAGGCGGAACACACCGGGCCGGTGTTGGTCGCGCGCGCCGCGACGTCGAGTACGTCCATACGCCTTCCAACGCGGCACGTGGTAACTGTCTTACTACTCGGACGGGGGCGCGCGACTTTCGGTCGGGGGAGAGGACGCGCACAGTCGGATCGTTCAATGTCGCCCGGACGGAGAACGTCGTATGGGAACGCCACTCGACCCGCGCGAAGAGCAGGTCGCCGAAGTCCTCGACCGACTGTACGAGGAGTACCCCGACTCGACCATCTCGCTCAACTACTCGAACCGCTTGGAGCTGCTCATCGCGGTGATCCTCTCCGCGCAGTGTACCGACGAGCGCGTGAACAAGGTGTGCGCCGATCTGTTCGAGACGTACGAGACGCCCGAAGAGTACGCGAACGCGCCACAGGAGGAGATGGCGGAGGCGATCAATTCGATCACCTACTACAACAACAAGGCGGAGTACATCCGCTCGGCGTGCGGGGACATCGCGGAGCAACACGACGGCGAGGTGCCCGACACGATGTCGGAGCTGACGGAGCTGGCGGGCGTGGGCCGCAAGACCGCGAACGTCGTCCTCCAGCACGGCCACGACGTGGTCGAGGGCATCGTCGTCGACACGCACGTCCAGCGGATCACGCGCCGGCTGGGAATCACGGAGGAAGAGCGACCGGAGGCGATAGAACAGGACCTGCTGGACATCGTCCCCGAGAGCGACTGGCAGCAGTTCACGCACCTCATGATCGACCATGGCCGCGCGACGTGTACCGCGATCAACCCCGACTGCGCCGACTGCGCGCTCGCGGACGTCTGCCCCTCGGAGCAGGGCGACTCGGCGGTCGACCTAGCGAGCGGCGAAGCGTGGTGAGTCGACGCCGCGAGTCCGGTCAGCGGGCTGTACGCCGCATTGGCCCGAAACGCAGCGCTGGTGGAGGTCGTCCACGTGTTCGTGCCCGCGACGCAGCTGCTCATCGGGGCCGTACTCATCGCGGGGGCGTTCGTCCGCTTGGCCGCGCTCGGCGGCGCGATACAGATGACGCTGTTCTATGGTCTCGCTGTATCGTTCTCCGAGACCGAACGCGGGCGTCGCGTCAGTCGTCGGTGACCGTGATCGCGAACGACTCCCGGACGCGCCGTTCGGAATCCTCGTCCAGAAAGACTGTGACACCGTACTGGTACTCACCCGGGTCCGCGGTCTCTGCGACGCCGATCGGCACCTCGACGGTCACGTCGGTGCGTCGCGACCAGAACCATCGTGGCGGGGCGGAGTCCGCCCCGAAGTCCGGCGACGGGGAGACGCTCCGCTCCGAGGCGGTCCACCCGATACTGATCCCGTCGGGCGACGGACGGAACGCGAAGCCGCCGACGTCGGTCGCGCGGACCGTGACGGTGGCTTCTTTCCCGGGAGAGAGCGTGGGCGCGTCGCCGTCGACCGACGGATCCCACTCCCCGTTGCTACCACAGCCAGCCAGTGCGACCGCGCCGGCGGAGAGCACGCCAACGGCGAACCGTCGTCGATCCATGGCCGTCGATACCGGACGCCGTGACAAACGCTTTGTGGCGAAACGCGGCCGAGAGTGCGGCTTGAGGCCGAACGAACCACCGTCATCTCAGCGCCTTCCGGCTTCCAATTCTTATAAGACCGAGCGACCGGTACGAGACGGTAATGGAACTGGGCTCGCGAGAGGCGTTCTCCCGGATGGGGACGCTCGGCATCGAGGAGGAGTTCTACATTGTCGACGCCGAGGGCCGCCCGACCTCCGGGACCGACGACCTCGTCTACGGCCGCGACCCGCCCGCGGCGGTGCCGGAGGGGTTCGACCACGAGCTGTTCGAATGTACCATCGAGGTACAGACGGAGACCATCGAGGATCCGGCGAACGCGGGGGACGCGCTCGCGACGGTCCGAGAGGCGCTCGGCGGGCCTCCACCCGGTCGCGAAGTGGCGCGAACTCGATCACGTTCGGAAGCCGCGGTATCAGGCCCAGCTGGACCGAATTCAGTACCCGCAACACCGGAACACGACCGCCGGACTCCACGTCCACGTCGGCGTCGACGACGCGGACAAGGCCGTGTGGATCGCGAACCGCCTCCGATGGCACTGCCCCGTCCTGCTCGCCGTATCGGCCAACTCCCCGTTCTGGAACGGGTTCGACACGGGGCTCGCTTCGGCTCGGGCGAAGATCTTCGAGAACCTCCCGAACACCGGCGTTCCGTCGGCGTTCGACGACTTCGACGCGTTCCACGCCTTCGAGCGCCGGATGGTCGAGACGGACTCCATCGCGGACCGCGGGGAGCTGTGGTTCGACGTGCGCCCGCACACCGGCCACGGCACCGTGGAGGTGCGCGCGCCCGACGCGCAGCGCGACCCCGAGGTCAGCCTCGCGCTGGCCGAGTACGTTCACGCCTTGGTCGTCGACTACGCCGAGCGGTACGAGGACGGCGAGTCGCCGCCAGCGCTGCGCCGCGAGCTCCTCGACCAGAACAAGTGGCGCGCGATCCGGAACGGCCACGACGCCGCGTTCGTCGACCGGGACGGCGAGGGGACGACCCCGCTCGGGGAGATCGTCGACGCGGAGTGCGACCGGCTCGGAATCGACGGGATCCGCGAGGTGTACGAGTCGGAGAGCGGTGCCGCGCGTCAGCGCCGGATCCGCGAGGCGTCGGGCGTCGACGCGCTGTGCGCGGATCTTCTGGTGGAGACCTGACGCCGGATGGTCAGGAGCGCCAGAGAGGGCGCGGATGGCATGGTCGGCGTGGATGACGCGGTCGGCGTGGATGGCGTGATCGGCGTGGATGGCGTGATCGGCGTGGATGGCGTGATCGGCGCGGATGGCGTGATCGGCGTGGATTGCGCGGTCAGCGCGGTCGACCCGCCCCCAGACGCGTTTCGTCGGAACGAAAGCGACGAGAAACCCTTTTGCCCGCGTGGCTCCAGTTTCCGACATGACCACGGACGATTCACCTGCGGACCCCGAAGACGACGCCGAGGAGTCGCCGACGGAACGGACCCGCGAGGAGCTGCGGAAGACCAAAGAGCGGCTCGGCGAGGGGGCCGACAGGGCAGTGAAGGGGTTTGACGACAACGTCGTCGACCTGCTCGCTTGGGTCCTCGACACGGAGACCCGAGCGCGCATCTACGTCTACCTCCGGGACAACCCGAAAAGTACGAGCGACGAGGTCGCCGACGGCACCGGACTCTACCCCAGCACCGTCCGCGAGGCGCTCGCCGAACTCCACGACGAGGGCACCGTCGAGCGCGGCAAGCGGAAGGCCGAGGGCGCGGGCAACAACCCATACGAGTACGAGGCCATCGCGCCGAGCGACCTGGTCCGCGGCGTCGTCGGCGACGTTCAGGCGGAGCTGAACGCCGTCTTCAACCTCGACCGGCGGCTCGGTGGCGAGTCGCCGGACGGCGACGCGGAACCGGTCCAGATCTCCGTCGACGGCGGAGACGACGAGACGGGTGAGAACAGAGTCGACGCCGACGAGGACGGCGCGGCCGACGACGACGAAGGCGGTGACGCGGACGACTCCGAGAACTGAGTCGGGCCCACCGGTCCGGTCTCGCGTCGTCCCGACCACGGTTCGGGACGTTTTAAGTCCGACCCCCGCAACGGAGAGGCATGAACGTCGCGCTGGGTGGTACGTTCGACCCCGTTCACGACGGCCACCGTAAGCTGTTCGAACGGGCGTTCGAGCTGGGTGACGTCACCGTCGGACTCACCGCCGACGACCTCGCGCCGGACACCCGACGCGTCGAGCGGTACGTGCGCCCCTACGAGCAGCGCGAGCGCGACCTAAAAGCGGAGCTGGCCCCGCGGGCCGAGGAGTACGACCGCGAGTACGAGATCCGAAAGCTGACCGAACCGACCGGCATCGCGGTCGAGCCGGAGTTCGATGCGCTCGTCGTCTCCCCGGAGACGCGCGGCGGCGGCGAGCGAATAAACGAGATCCGTGCCGAGCGCGGCCGCGACCCCCTCGAACTGGTGATCGTCGACCACGTCGCGGCCGAGGACGGCGAGCGGATTTCCTCGACGCGGATCGCCGCGGGCGAGATCGACGAACACGGCAACCTCACGCCCGACCGCGAGGGGCGGGGCGCGACTCGGCCGGAATGACGGGCGGCGAGACGACGAGCGCGGCTTCGAGCGCGCGACGGTGTGGAGTGCGGTCGGGTTCGCGCTGTCGTACGTCGCCTTCGACGCGACCGCCGCGACCGGCGTCGGCGCGTCGACGACCGCCGGCGTCCTCGCAGCGGTGACGGCGGTCGGCGCGTTCGGGTTCGCCGCGACCGGCGGCGGCGTCCTCGCGACGGTGCTGCTCGCCTACGGTCCCCTGACTGGGACCCTGCTCCGGGCGGCCGGACCGACGCCGTACGCCTCGCCGTTCGCGACCGGCGGCCCCGCCCTCCTCGCGGTCGCCGAACCGCTCGGCGTCGCGGTCGCCGCCGCGTTCGCGCTCGGCGTCGCGGCCGCGGTGATCGGCCACGTAATGGGTCGGTCGTCCGACTGACCCGACCGCGACAGGCACCAGCTCGATCAGCCGTCGAGCGTTCCGTTCAGCACCTTCGCGGCGACGAGTATCGGGTCCCACACCGGGCTGAACGGCGGCGCGTACGCGAGGTCCAGCCGCTCGACCTCGGCGACGGTCATGTCCGCCTCGATCGCGGTCGCGAGCGTGTCGATCCGGACCGCGGCGCGGTCGGTGCCGGCCACGCTCCCGCCGAGGAGTCGCCCCGTGTCGCGGTCGGCGACGAGCGTCACGTCGGTCTCGGCCGCGCCCGGGTAGTAGCCGGAGCGCGACCCGGCGGTCACCGTCTCGCTGACCGGAGCGAACCCAGCCTCTACCGCCGCCTCGGGGTCGAGCAGGCCGACGCGAGCGGCCTCCGTGTCGAACGCCTTCACGGCCGCGGTGCCCGCGATGTCGCCGACGGGCGTCGGGTCGCCCCCGACCGTCGCGCCGATCGCGCGTCCGGCGCGGTTCGCGGTGAGTCCGAGCGGGGTCCAGTCCGGTTCGCCGGTCACGGCGTGGCGCGCGGTCGCGCAGTCGCCCGCGGCGTACACGTCCGGGAGGCTCGTCCGGCCGTGGTCGTCGACCCGGATCGCCCCGCCCGGCCCGAGGTCGACGCCGGTGCCGTCGAGGAGGTCCGCGTTCGGCCGGATGCCGACGCCGACGACCGCCATGTCGACGGGGATGCGCTCCGGGGACGCGCCGTCGGTCTCGCCGCCGACCTCGACCGCCTCGATCCGGTCGTCGCCGACGAGCGCCTCTACCGGGGTGTCGGTGTGGACGGTGACGCCCTCCGCTTCGAGCGCCTCCTCGACGCGGGTCCCGACCGTCTCGCCGAACGGCGAGAGGAGGTGCCCGGAGCGGTGAAACACGCGGACGTCGAGGCCGCGCTCCGCGAGCGCCTCGGCGACCTCGACGCCGACGTACCCCCCGCCGACGACCGCGGCGGTCTCGGGCGCGGACATCGTCGCGTTGCGGTCGGCGCGCTCACGGTCGACCGCGCTCACGTCGGCGCGTTCGGGGTCGTACGCCTCCGGGTCGGCCACGTACGCGTCGATGGCGGCCGCCGCGTCCATGTCGTGGAGGGTGAACGCGCCGTCGACGCCGCGCACGTCGAAGGGACCGGTGGTCGCCCGCGCGCCGGTAGCGACGAGCAGGTCGTCGTACGGCTGTTCGGAGCGGTCGCCGGCGGCGGTCTCAACGGTGACGCGCTTCGCGTCGGGGTCGACGGCGACGACCTCGCGGCCGCGCCGGAGGTCGATTCCGCGCTCGTCGACCTCGCCCGGCGACAGCGACAACAGGTCCGACATGCGGTCGACGTAGCCGGCGACGAAGTAGGGCATCCCGCAGTAGGCGTATGAGATCCACCGCCCCTTCTCGAAGACGACGACCTCGCGGTCGGAAGCCTCGCGGCGGAACTTGCTGGCCGCACTCAACCCCGCCGCGTCAGCGCCGACGACCACGAACGGATCGGTCATAGCTGCTCATCGGCGGGCCGGGTGAAAAAGTCACGCCGCGGGTGGGGTTCGAACGCGACGCCGTCGCCGTTCAGTCGCCTTCGCCGTCGGCCAGTCGCGAGAGCGTCTCGCGGGCGTTGGCGACGGCCGTCTCCTTTTTTGCGGGGTACGCCTCGACTTTCGTGCGGACGGTGAGTCCGGGACCGAGCCGGACGTTCCCGCGGAACGCCGCCTGCTTGTCGAGGCGGAGGAAGAGCGCGCAGTTGTCGTCGACCCGCTCGTCGAGCTCATCGAGGACGCGGTCGAGGTCCTCCAGTTCGGAGAGCCGGTCGAGTACGTGTCGCATCTCGTCCGCGGTCTCGACGCGCGCCGAGAACACGACGATCCGGTCCCCGTGATGGCCTACGTTCTCGGCGCGGTCGAGCTCGACGTCCTCCGGGAGGAGGGTGTAAAGCGCCTGCTCGACGCGTTTTTCGTCCTCGGTGGCGTACGAGAACGCGCGGAGGTCGACGTAGTGGAAAGGGACTTTCGGCATGCGAAAACGGGTGGGCGGCGTTACTCCTCGCTCTCGACGGCGTCGAGCGCGTCCTCCGGGACGCCCGTCTCCTGACCGTCCTCGAAGCTGACCGTGTACGTCGCGTCGCCGAACATCGTCTCCATCACCTGCGTGATCGTGCCCGACTCGCCGTCGTACTCGCTGTGTTTGTCGTGGAACACGACCTCGTCTTCCTTCTCGAAGCTCATGACCTGCCGTTCCGCCGGGACGCTTAAAAGCGCGCGGATCCGGATCGACGCTCGCGGAGCAGACGGGAGAAACATCGGCTCACGCCACCGCGATCAGCACCGCGCCGAACGCGACCGTCAGCGCGAGTCCTACCGCGAACCAGACGACGACGCTGTCGACGGCGAGCGCGAGCGCGACGCCGGCGGCGACCGCAAGAAATCCGAGGACCGCGCCGGCGATACCGCCACGCTGGACGAGGCGGTCGAGCGCGTTCACCACGCGCTGCGCGGGCGGGGGGTCGGGACTGCGCTCCGGGGGCGCAGAAAGCGTCTCGTCGACGGCGACCGGCTTCTCGGGAGTCTCGGCCGACGGTTCGATCCGCACGTCGACGTAGCTCGTGTTCGAGCCGTATCCGGTGACGAGCTTCAGCTTGCCGCGGACCGACTCGTCGACGTCGGCGATGGAGACGTGGACGTGACGGGTTCCCTCGTCGGGGACGAAGTGGTTGACCTCGTCGACCGCGGTCACCCGGTCGAGTTCGTCGTCGAAGTGGAGGTGAACGTGCGTCGAGCGTCCGCTGTTGTCGAGCACGACCGGAAACGGTCCGTCCGTCGCGAACGCGTCCGGCGCGTCGATGTCGTGGACCGCCTCCCCGTTCAGTTCGACGTCGAGTGTCGGCACGGTGGAGACCACGACCCCGTATTAGAAAAAGATTCACACGGGCGAGGGGTTCCCGCCGGCGACGCAGACGGAATCGTCCCGGCGGCGACCGCCCGAACCGGCCGCTACGCCGCCGCCTCCTCGCGCATGTCCGGCGGGAGGAGGTTCGGGATCCCGTCTTCGATCGGATAGGTCTCGCTACACTCCGTACAGGTGAGCGTACCGGCGAGGACCTCCTCGTCGTCCTCGTCGTCGACGTCGAGGTCGAGGGCCGCCTTGTCGAGCGGGCAGCAGATCACGTCCATCAGGGATTCTTCCATACCGCCTGGTTGGATTGGGCCGATAAAAAAGCGTGCGGGTCGCGGTCGGAGGGGGAGGTACGGACGGATCGCGGTCGGAGAGGGGGAGTACGGACGGATCGCGGTCCGAGGTGAGAGTGGCCCGCTGGGTCGCGGGACGGACGGCGGATAGCAACGTCTTTTGGGGCGCGTCTCGGCTCACGTCACATGGGCGTCCCGACGGAGCGGATCGAGCGGCTGTTCGCGCTCGCCCGCGAGGCGGTCGTCGACGACGAGTACGACCGCGCCCGCCGGTACGTCGCCCGCGCGCGCCGGATCGCCGAACGGAACCGCTGTGGGGTCCCGTCGGAACTCTCCAGACACGCCTGCGACGGCTGCGCCGTCTACCTCCGTCCCGGGAAGACGAGCCGCGTGCGGACGCGGTCCGGCCGCGTGGTCGTCCGGTGTCTGGAGTGCGGCTCGACGGCGCGGTATCCGTACGATGGGCAGTGACGGGAGGAGTCGGTCCCGCTACTCTGCGCGCTCGCGCAGTTTCGCGAGGACGGAGACCGTCCCGTCCATGTACCCCTCGTCTAACACATCGTTCGCCGCCTCGCAGGCGGCGTCGTCCGCGTTGGCGACGGCGTACGACTCGCCGGCGACGCCGAACGTCGAGATGTCGTTCTCGCTGTCGCCGACCGCGACGAACGCGGCGGGGTCGAGTCCGAGCGCGTCGGCGACGGCTTCGAGCGCCCGGCCCTTGCTCACGTCGACCGACTTGACGTGGTAGGCGTAGCCGGTGTCGACGACTTCCACGTCGCCGCCCGCGGCCGCGGCGACCTCGCGTAAGAGCGCCTCGTCGGCGTCCGGCGACAGCGCGACCTCCGTCTCGCGCCAGCGGTTCACCGCGTCGCCGTCGTCCCACCCGACCTCGCCGCCGTGCTCGCGGAACGCCTCGACGACGGCCCGCGCCGCGTCCGGGTCGCCGACCGTCGTCGCCTCGCCGTCGACGTACGCGACGCCGCCGTTCTCCGCGATCACCGTCTCCTCGCGGCCGAGGAAGTGCGCCAGCGCGACCGGGTACGGGAACGCCTTTCCGGTGGCGAACACGACCGGGGCCTCCCACCTGGGCAACAGCTCGAACGCCCGCGGGTCGATCCGGCCGGTCGGCGTCGTCAGCGTGCCGTCGATGTCGAGCGCGAGGGGCGGAACCATACCGGGAGTCGACGCTTCGTCGGCAACTGTCTTCCGTTCGATAGGAGAGTGAGAACCGGTCCGCCGCGTGCTCGAAGAAATGCGCCGAGTCGGCCGGTCCGGGCCGAGTGCGTTGATCGAGTCGATCCCGACCGACGCTATCCGGTCTGGGTACGGCGGTCGAACAGCTCGCGGAAGACGACGGTCGGGAAGAGCGGCACGAGCCGGCTCGGCGGGCGTCCCTTGCCGTCGCTCCGGTGGACGGTGACGCGTTCGAGCAGGCCGGCGTCAGCGAGTTCGTAGAGGACGCGGCGCACCGTCGACGCCGAGAGGTCGACGCCGGGGCGGGCCGCGATCGTCTCCGTGGCCACGCCGACCGTCGA
>PXST01000048.1:32005-57438 GCA_003023405.1 Halobacteriales archaeon SW_8_68_21 | reverse complement strand
GCACGAGCCGCCCGCCGACGTCGTCGAGCCAGCCGATCAGCGTCGTCGCCGTCGGCGTCTCGACCTCGTCGGTGTGGTCGACGGCGACGACAAGGTCCGGCCCGGCGCGCATCACGTTGCGCAGCGACCCGGCCAGTTCCTCGGTGCCGATCCCGTGGTCCGGGACCGGCTCGTCGCTCATCGCGGCCAGCATCGCGTGGTAGAGCCGGAACCGGGTCGACGCGTGACGAGCGTCGACGTAGACGAACCCGGGGATCGTCGGCTCGACCGCTCTGGTCGTCGTCTGGATCGCCTGCCGCGGGCCGCTGTGGGTCGCGAGGTGGTCGAAAAGCGCAGAGACGACCGCCGACTTCCCGCTCCCCTTCGGGCCGTATACGTAGAGACTCGGCGGGAGCGATCCGGAGAACGCGGGCGCGAACACGTCGAGCAGGCGCTCGATCGCCGGTCCGCGGCCGACCGGGGACTCGGCGTGTGCGACGGGCGAGACGGCCTCGAACTCCGCCAGAACGCTCAGGCCGGCGTCGTAGCCGAGCCGTCGCTCGATCCGGTCGTCGATGTTCACGTTTGCTCCTCTGGGATAGCCGAACAAAACTGGCACGGAGCGGAGTCGGTACGCTGCCGGCGGTCGTCGGGGACGCGCGCGACGGCACCCCGGCGACGGCTGTCGCTTGCGGCGCGAGCGGGGCGTCGGTCGCGTGTTCGGTCTGGTCTCATTGAAATTCGGCGGTTGGTCAGGAGGCCGTCTTCGCGTGAGAAGCGTCCTCGAACGCGACGGGGGCCGACGCGGCGTCAGCTCCCGCGTACGGGCTTAGAGGTACCCGGCGTTCGGCAGGACGCCGAGGATCGCGAGGATCCCGACGAGGAGCATCGTGATCGCAATGGCCATCGCCGGCGGGTCCACGTGGGTCCCCGAGTGCGAGTAGAACAGCCGCTGGGTGACCTCACCGAGGAGACCGCTCGCGGCACCGAAGACGGCGGCAGCGACGATGGCGACGAGCGCCCCGGTCGTGCCGAGGGAAGCGAGCGGCGTCACCGCACTGACATCACCGTACGCGCCCACCGCGACGACGGCACCGGTCGATCCGAGCAGGGTGATATGGTGGGTCACCGGAATCTTCTCGACGCCGAGGTTTAGAAACAGCAGGCTGATCGCGGAGATCCCGTAGCCCATGAAGATGCTCCCGGTCTGGAGGTAGATGTAGCCGCCGAGAACCCCGCCGACGAGTCCGATCGTGGTGACGCCCGCCCACTTGTACTGGTGAGGGAGCCACGGTTCGGTGGCGAGGCGGCCGGCGTGTTCGCTCGCGCCGCCGTCGGCCATCGGATGTGGGTCCTCGCGCTCGAACGGTGACATGTCGAACAGTCCCTTGCCGTTCGGCTTCCCGACGATCGGGTACCCGAAGACGGGGCGAACGAGGAACGCAGTCGCAAACACCGACACCGCGATGAAGTCGGTCGGCGGCGTCATCCCCAAGACGTTGATGAAGACGCCGTTGGCGACCCGCGTGATCAGCATCCCGACAACGCCGAAGATCGCGCCGACCGCAAGGATGTCCGGCTTTGTGCCGAACGCGTACAGGATGTTCTTCCCGAAGTGGTAGTCCCAGCCGGCGGGCTCCATCTCGGGGTACTTTTTGCCGGCGTACGCCGACGCGGCCACGCCGCCCGCGAACGCGATATGCGGACCCGTGATCGCACCGAAACCGATGACGCCGGTGATCCCGGCGGCGAGCTCGCCGGCCGGGACCACCTCGACGGAGCCGAGCTGGCGCTGGAGGACGCCGATCCCTTCGCCGAGGAAGACGACGAAGCCCGTGAAGATGAACGCCGGGAGCGCGCCGATCGCGGCCCCGAATGCGCCGCCCGCGAGGGCGGTGATGACAAGCAGCAGGAACGGCTTGACCTCGATCCCGATCACCGGGACCTGAAGCAGGAGGTCGTACATCTACTCGCTCTCCTCGTCGACCGCCCAGTCTTTCGACCGCTCGACGGCGTCGTCCCAGCGGCTGTACAGCTTGTCGACCTCGGTCTGATCCTTCTCCGGGGAGAACTCGCGGTCGACCTGCCAGTTGTCGCGCAGCTCGTCGACGGTGTCCCAGTAGCCGACGGCGAGGCCGGCGGCGTAGGCGCTACCGAGCGCGGTGGTCTCGTCGACCTCCGGGCGCGCGATGTCCGTCTGGATGATGTCGGACTGGAGCTGACAGAGGAAGTTGTTCTTGACCGCGCCGCCGTCGACGCGGAGCGTCGTCGTCTCCACACCGGAGTCGGCCTCCATGGCCTCGGCGATGTCGCGGGTCTGGTACGCGATCGATTCGAGCGTCGCGCGGACCATGTGCTCTTTGCTCGTGCCGCGGGTCATCCCGACGATGGTCCCGCGGGCACGACCGTCCCAGTGCGGCGCGCCGAGCCCCGTGAACGCCGGGACCATGTAGACGCCGTCGGTCGACTCGACCGACCGCGCCAGCTCCGCGGTCTGGGCCGCGTTGTTGATCAGGTCGACATCTTCGAGCCACTCGATGGCGGCACCGGTGATGAAGATGGAGCCCTCAAGCGCGTACTGGACCGGCTCGCCGGACATCTGGAACCCGATCGTCGTCAGCAGGCCGTGGTCGGACTCGACGGCCTCGTTACCGGTGTTCATCAGGTAGAACGAGCCGGTGCCGTAGGTGTTTTTCGCGTCACCCGCGTCGAAGCAGGTCTGCCCGAACAGGGCGGCCTGCTGGTCGCCGAGCGCGCCCGCGACCGGGACCTCCTCACCAAGGAAGCCGTCGGCGTCGGTGTGGCCGTAGTAGCCCTCATCGGAGGAGGGGCGCACCTCGGGGACCATCTCTTTTGGCACGTCGAACTCGTTGAGCAGCTCGTCGTCCCACTCCATCTCCCGGATGTTGTACAGCATCGTCCGGGAGGCGTTGGTGACGTCCGTGATGTGGTTGCCCGTCAGGTTGTGGATGAGCCACGCGTCGATGGTGCCCATCACGAGTTCGCCCGCGCGAGCGCGGTCGCGGAGGTCGCCGCCGCGCGAGCTCTGTAGCTTGAGCGGCTCGGCGTTGTCGAGGATCCACTCGGTCTTGGTCGCGGAGAAGTACGCGTCGGCCTCGAGGCCGGTCTTCTCGCGGATCTCCTCGACCTTCCCGGCCTCCTGAAGCTCCTCGACGCGGTCGGTCGTTCGACGGTCCTGCCACACCAAGGCGTTGTGGACCGGGCGACCGGAATCTTCGTCCCAGACGATCGTCGTCTCGCGCTGGTTGGTGATCCCGATCGCTTCGAGCTGATCGGCGTCGAGCCCCGCGTCGGCGAGCCCGTCGAGGACCACCTGTTGCGTGTTCTCCCAGATCTCTATCGGGTCGTGTTCGACCCAGCCCGGGTTCGGGTAGATCTGTTCGTGCTGTTCGTAAGCGTTTGCGACGACCTGGCCCTCGTGGTCGAACACCATGAATCGGGTGCCGGTCGTCCCTTGGTCTATCGCACCGACGTACTGTGTCATGTTGTGGATCCCTCCTGTGGCGCTGGTCCGCGCGCGGCGGTGACCGGGTCGCACTCGCCGTCGAGGACGGTCCGAGTGCCGCGTTCGCTGCCACGCCGCGCGCCCGCCGGGTCAGGCCCGTCCGGAGCCGACCCGAGACGGCCGCGAGGCGTATCGAACCCGCCGCGATATATTTTCACGGAAGCTACCACGCCGTTCGTGAACATAACGTACTATCATAATAATCTTCCTGTAAAATCCGAACTTGCCCCCGAGTGAAAAAGCGAGGTGGGTAAAAACACCGTCAGTAGCGGGGTACACACTTTTTAAATGTTTTTGATAGTTATGGACAGAGCGCTTTGAAAGGTAAAGTAAACCGTCCGTGGTCCAACGGCCTCGCATGGACGGACAAGTGGATGTCGTCGTCGTCGGTGGGGGGTCCACGGGGTGCGACGTCGTCAGGGACCTGGCGCGACGGGGACTCGACACGGTTCTCGTCGAAAAGAGGAACCTGACGCACGGAACGACCAGACGGATACACGGCCTCCTCCACAGCAGGGGTCGGTACGCGGTCTCGGACCGGAAGAGCGCGGAGGAGTGTATCGAAGAGAACCGCGTCCTCCGGGACATCGCAGTCCACTGCGTCGAGGAGACCGACGGGCTGTTCGTCAAGCGGCCCGAGGACTCGGAGGAATACTTCCAAGAGAAGTTGGAGGGGTGTCGCGCGTGTAACATCCCCGTCGAGGTGATCGACGGTAAGGAGGCGCGGCGGCGCGAGCCGTACCTCGCGCGCGATGTCGAGGTGCTCCGCCGCCGCGACGACATCCCGTTCGACGGCGGCACCCCCGACGACATCGAGAATCTCGTGCCGTTGATGTAAGGCGAGGAGGTGGTCGCCGGCTCGACGCTCAGCGAGCTGGGCGACGCGGTGCTTTTCGTCAACTCCGACCTGTACACCGCGGGCAGCCGGTCGCTGAGCGACGTGGACCTCCCCTCGGTGATAAGCGGCCTCAACGACGCGACGTTCACTCTCCGCGGGTACCCGGAGTCCAACCGGCAGAAGCTCCTCCTCAGCACCGTCTCGCGGTTCGTCGAGCGGGCGGCGTGGATGGCCGGCGACGACCCCGACTTCAGCGACAGCTGGTTCGTCGTGTACCGACCGCCGGAGGGACCGCACCCGGCCGAAAGCGACCCGAAAAGCGACCTCAAGCGGGGAATCGAAGGGGGCGTCGCGCTCCTCGCGGTCGAGACGGAGTCTCGGGTCTAGCGCGGCCTCTGGACGTTCGAGGCGGACCGGGCCTCTCGGGTGAACCGGTACATCGAACGGAATCTTTAGCACGGTCGTCGCTTTCGTCCCGGTCGGATCTCGACGTATCCAACCCGTGCGTTCATATCCTCGGAGCGGTGAGGGCGGCCATGTTCACGGAGCGGCCCGCCCTCGTCGACGACGGACGATCGATGCGCGGGTACGGCGTCGCGGTGACGCCCGGCCGCGACGGGCCGCTCGTCCTCGTCGCCGGGTACGGCGAACCGAACCGGCTGTACGCCCGCGAGGGCGACCGCTTTTCCGACACCGCCTGCGGCATCGTCGCCGACGGGACGCGCCACGGGATGGGCGTATGCGCGGCCGACCTCGACGCCGACGGCTGCGAGGAGGTGTACGTCCACAACTGCGCGCGCGGCGTCGACGGCGGCGACCCCGACCTCCTCCTCAGCCGACTGGAGTCCGACCGCTACCGCTGGACCGACGTGTTCGCCAGCGGGGTGAACGCCGACCGCCTCGACGTCCGCGCTGGGCGGTCGGTCGCCGCGCTCGACCGGTTGGGGACAGGTCGCTACGGGGTCGCCGTCTCCGGGTACGCCGCGCCGCTCGCGTTCTACGAACTCGGCGACGACGGCGAGGTCACCGACATGGCCGAGACGGTCGGGCTGGAGGTCAAGGGGGGCTGTCGGTCGCTGCTCGCGGTCCCGTACCGCTCTGGCGAGGGGGACCTGTTCGCGGGCGTCGAAGGGGGACCGAACCGGCTGTTCAGCAACCGCGACGGCCACTACGCCCGGACCGACGGCGGAGCGGTCCTCTCCGACCCCGGCGGGGACACGCGCGGCGCGGCGATCGTCGACGAGGGCGGGACGTTCGCACTCGCGGTCGGCAACGAGTCGGCACCGAGCCGGCTCCTGCGCTGCGCGCCCGACGGCAAGTACGAGGACGTGGCCCCGCCCGCGCTTCGCGACGCTGGCGCGGTCCGGACCGTCGTCGCCGCGGACTTTGACAACGACGGGCGCGAAGAACTGTTCTTCAACGTCTGCGGGGGCGATAACCAGCTGTTCGAGCGGGTCGACGGTCCCGACGAGCCGTCGCGCTGGGAGTCCGTCGACCTCGGGGCCGCCGCGGAGCCGGACGGGTTCGGCACCGGCGCGGTGGCCGCCGACCTCGACGGGGACGGCGCGCTCGAACTCCTCGTCGTCCACGGCGAGGTCGCCACACAGCCGGTGACGGCCTACGGCGACCCGGACGCGCCGGACGCCGGGTGGCTCCGCGTGCGGCCGACGACCCGTCATGGCGCGCCGGCGCGCGGGGCCGTCGTCACGCTGGAGACCGCCGGGGGGGTTCAGCGCCGGACCGTCGACGCGGGCGGGGGCTGTCTCTGCCAGACGGAGCCGGTCGCCCACTTCGGGCTCGCGGGCGCGGAGCCGCTGCGCGTGGACGTGCGGTGGCCGGACGGGCGCGAGCGGACGGTCGTCGGACCCAGCGCAGACCGGGAGATCACGGTCAAACACCCGTCGTCGCTGACGACCGCCGACCGCGGCGCTCGGACGACGCGGTAGCGGGCGACCGCCGACCGCGGCGCTCGGACGACTCGGCCGACGGGACCGCTCCGACCGTGGCCAGAACTGCCGCCCTTCGCGGGTTCAAGTGTCCGGGGGGCACACGAGACGGCATGGTAGATCCGACCTCGGAACTCGAGGAGGATGTCGACGAGGAGTCCGCGCCGCGCTGCGCGGCGTGCGGCGAGCCGGCGCTGGGCGTCGGTCGGCGAACGGTGACGTGGGTCGAGGGCGGAGACGCCGTCCATCGACGGTTCTGCTCGGCGGCGTGTCGCGCGGCGTGGGACGACGAGCGCCCGTCAGCGGACGGGTGAGGTAGGGTCGAACCGGGGTTCGACGCGTCGACCGCTGGCAGCGGGAGGCTTTTTGCCCGCCGGGGTGGTATCATTCTGTATGATATCGCTCGACGAGGCCGTGACGGCCCGACTGGAGTCACACGGGGAGCGCTTCGAGGCCCTGATCGACCCCGACGCCGCGCTCGCGATCAAACGCGGCGAATTCGAGGGCGACTTAGAGGAGGTCATCGCGGCGGAGGACATCTTCGAGAACGCCTCACGGGGCGACAGACCGGCGGAAGGGGACCTGGAAGCCGTCTTCGACACCACCGATCCGCTCGAGATCATCCCCGAAGTCGTCGAGCGGGGAGAGATCCAGATCACCGCCGAGCAGCGCGCCGAGATGCAAGAACGGAAGCACAACCAGCTCGTCACCACCATCACGCGCAACGCCGTGAACCCGCAGATGGACGACTCGCCGCACCCGCCCGAGCGGATCGAGCGCGCCTTGGAGGAGGCCGGGTTCCAGATCGACCCGATGGAGCCGGTAGAAAATCAGGTCGACGACGCGCTCGACGCGCTGCGACCGGTGATCCCGATCCGGTTCGAGGAGGTGACGATGGCGGTCCAGCTCCCGGCCGACTACGCGGGGTCCGGGCAGGCGCAGATTCGGGAGTTCGGCGACCTCGAACGTGAGGAGTGGCAGAACGACGGCTCGTGGGTCGGCGTGCTCACCTTCCCCGCGGGCCTCCAGAACGACCTCTATGACCTCGTCAACGAGGTCACCTCCGGGGAGGGCGACGCCCGCGTGGTCAAGGACAAAGACGAGATACGGACCCGGTAGCGCCGTCGGACAAACTGTTCTGCCACCCGATTCGACCGCGAGTGGGCGCAGTTTCACCGCCTCCGGGGGCTTGATACCGGCGGGACGCGGTCTCCGATCACATGTACCCACGCGCGGCGGAGTTCGCGGAACGGGCGCGGGAACGCCACGGAGTCGACCTCGACGTGCTGGAGTACGAGGCGGGGACGGAGACGGCGGCCGCCGCGGCCGACGCCGTCGGCTGCGAGACGGGCGCGATAGCCTCGACCATCGTCGTGTCGCTCTCCGGCGGTGACCGAGGCCCGCCGAACAACCTCGTGGCCGCGATCACGAGCGGCGCGAACCGACTGGACCTCGACGCGGTCGCCGACCACTTCGGGGCCGACGCCGCCGCGATGGGCGACCCCGACCAGATCCGCGAGACGGTCGGCTGGAGCATCGGCGGCGTCCCGCCCCTCTGTCACGACGCCGTGCTGCCGACCGTCTTCGATCCGACGCTCACGGAGTACGACACCGTCTACGGCGCGGCGGGGACGCCGAGCGCGGTGTTCCCGATGGAGCCGGCGACGCTCGCCGACCTCGCCGACGCCGCGGTCGTCGACCTCGCGGAGTGAAGGGCGGCCACGGCCGAGCGCTCGCCGCGAGTTGTTAATCGGCAGCGCTCTCGACCGCCTGTTTATTAAATATGGTTTATCAAATAATAACCTTTTTCTGTTAATCGGCGTTACCGATCGGTATGACTCACTCACGGCGGTCGGTGCTTCGGCGTGGTGCGGGACTCGCGGTCGCGGGAGCGGCGGCGTCGCTCGCGGGATGTACCGACGGAACGGACGGCGGATCCGAGGGGTTCGACGCCGGCTACGCCGCCTTCTTCACGCTCAACGACTGGGCGAACCGGATCGCGGGCGACGCCGCGACCTTCGAGGACCCGGTCGATGTCGGACGGCTCGGTCACGGCTGGACGCCGGACGGGACCCTGGCCGCGGATGTCGCCGCGACGGACGCGTTTGTCTACCTCGACAGCCCGGAGTTCTCGTGGGCACAGGACCTCGCAGCGACGCTGGAGGCCGACTACGACTCCGTCGCCGTGATCGACGCGCTCGATCGGGTGGAGGGCGACCTGCTCGACTGGAACCACTCGCACGAGGGCGAAGACGACCACGACGACCACGACGGCGAGGAGAGTCACGAGGGCGAGGAGGGGGGTCACGACGGCGAGAAGGGAGGCCACGACGGCGAGGGGAGTCACGACGGCGAGGAGGGCGGCCACGACGAGCGGCGATACGACCCGCACGTCTGGGTCGACCCGGTCCTCGCGGCCGACATGGTCGAGACAATTGCGACGGGACTCGGCGAGGCCGACCCGAACAACGCGGACGCCTACGCCGACAACGCCGCCGCCTACGCCGACGAACTCGGTGCGGCGGGCCACAACTCCTTCCAGTACCTAGAGGAGCGGTACGGGTTCCGGCTCCACTCGCCGGTCGGCGTTTCCCCGCAGAACGAGCCGACCCAGACCGAGATCGCCGACACGATCGACCTCGTCGACGCCGAGGGAATGGATGTCGTGCTGTACGACCGGTTCCAGTCGCCCCGGCTCGCCGAGTCGATCGTCGAGAACAGCGACGCGACGGAGGCGGTCCCCGTCACGCCCGCCGGCGGGACGACCCGGGAGTGGAACGACGCCGGCTACGGCTACCTCGAACAGATGACCGAGATCAACGTCCCCGCCTTCGAGCGGGCGTTCGGCGCACAGTGAGCGGCACCGACGACGGGCCGGCGATCGAGGTCCCGACGCGACGACACGGCGGTGGAGTAAAAGAGCTAAACGTGCGGCCGATCCAGATTGGGCATACGTAGTGAGCGAAATCGTCGACCTCGATGACGTGACGTTCGCCTACGGCGACACCGTCGCCGTGAGCGACGTCTCTCTCACAGTCGAGGAGGGGGAATTCCTCGGACTCGTCGGTCCGAACGGTTCCGGGAAGACGACCCTGCTTCACCTCATGCTCGGTCTCCACGAGCCGGACGCGGGGTCCGTGGAGCTGTTCGGTCGGCCCGTCGAGGAGTTCGACGACGGCGGTCGGATCGGCTACGTCTCACAGAAGGCGACGAGCCGAGGCGGCGCGATGCCGGTCACCGTCCGGGAGTGTGTCACCATGGGGCGGTTCGCGCACACCGGTCGCGGGCGGCTCTCGACGGCGGACCTCGTCTCCGAGCTGTCGGGCGGCCAGAGGCAACGGGCGTACATCGCGCGCGCCCTCGCCAGCGACGCGGACCTCCTCGCGCTCGACGAGCCGACCGTCGGCGTCGACGCCGAGTCGCGCGACGCCTTCTACGCCCTCCTCGACGAGCTGAACGACGAGGGGATCACCGTCATCCTCATCGAACACGACATCGGCGTGGTCACCGACCGCGCGAACCGCATCGCCTGCGTCAATACCAAGCTGTACCACCACGGGGACACGGAGTCGTTCGTCGAGAGCGACGCCCTCGTGGAGGCGTACGGTACGACAGGGCAGGTCGTCCACCACCACCACTGATGAGCGGAGAATCGCAGACGGACGGTGACCGGTCTCGACGCAACCGAGACATCTCCCGCCCCGACCGCGGACTCCGCCGGACCGCGGAACTCGTCGGGCTCGGGGTCACCGCGGTCGTCGCGGCCGCCATGCTCGGGTTCGTTCTGCTCTACTGGGCGCGGGACCTCCCGGTAGCGAGCGACCTGTACGCCGCGTTCCGGTCGTTTGGCCGGGGGATGGACGCCGCGTTCGGGACGAACGTGTTCCGTCACCCGATCATGTGGCAGTCGATGGCGGTCGGCGTGCTCGTCGGGGTCGTCGCCCCGCTGGTCGGCTCCTTCCTCGTTCACCGCGAGATGGCACTGATCGGCGAGACGCTCGCGCACACCGCCTTCGCCGGGGTGGCGATCGGGATCCTCGTCACCGCCTCGACCGGCTGGAACGGCTCGCTGCTGCTCGTCGCGCTCGTCGTCGGCGTCCTCGGTGCGCTCGCCGTCCAGTGGCTCACCGAGCGCACCGACGCCTACGGCGACGTGCCCATCGCGATCATGCTCAGCGGGAGCTTCGCGGTCGGCACCCTGATCGTCAGCTACGGCGACGGACTCACTGGCGTCAACGTTCAGGGGTACCTGTTCGGGAACCTCGCGGTCGTCACGCCGGAGGGGGCGCGCCTGATGGGCGCGCTCTCGCTGCTCGTCGTCGCGGGCGTGGCGCTGACGTACAAACAGCTCCTCTTTATCACCTTCGACGAGCAGGCCGCTCGGGTCGCACAGCTGAACGTCACCGGTTACAACACCCTGCTCGTGGTGTTGACCGCGGTCGTCGTCGTCGGCGCGATGCAGGTGTTGGGCGTCATCCTCGTCGCCGCAATGTTAGTCGTCCCCGTCGCGGCCGCCTCGCAGGTCGCCCGAAGCTTCCGGGAGACGGTGTACCTCGCGGTGATATTCGGCCAGCTGTCGGTCGCGGGCGGCTTCGCCGTCTCGATCGGACTCGGGCTTCCTTCCGGGGGATCGATCGTGGTCACGGCCATCGCGGTGTACCTCGCCACCGTCGTCGGGTCCGGCTTCTCGGTGAGGGCCATCTCGTCGCACGGGTGAGCTGGCGGCCACGCGCCGCGGCCGGGAAACGGCCTCACTCGCCCCCCGTCCAGTTTCCACAGACCCTTATGTCGCCGCCGTGACCCACGTGTATGGGAGAAACCGAGACCTACACGGTGACCGGTCCCGACGGTGACGAAGAGTCGTTCGAACTGCCCGCCGGCCTCGTCGACGTACTCAGCGAGCAGGGCGAGCCGGCGACCGCGGTCGTCTCCGACGTGGTCGTTCAGGCGATGGCCCAGCAGGCACACGTCATCGTCCATCACAGCGAGGGCGACGTGCCGGAGGACATCGCGGAGATGAACGAGACGGCCGCGGAGCTGTTCGAGGAGCGCTTCGGACAGCCCCTCGAAGAGGCGCTCGGTCACTCGCACTGAGCGGGTCCGACGCGTCCCGACGGTCGATTTTTCTCTTGGACCGGCCGCTTAAACCGGTGGAGCCGCTACCGTTCGATATGCTCGCTGACCCGGACGGCGCGGACGCTCCGGTGTTGATATTCGACGGCGACTGTCCGTACTGCTCGGTCGCGGCGGTCGCGCTCCGCCGGCTCGACGGGGTCGTCGCGGTCCCGTGGGAGGGCGACCCGGTCGGGCCGTTCCTCGACGCCCAGTTCGGCTCGCGCCCGTTCGCGATGGTGTTCGTCGATCCCGTCGATCGACGGGTGTACGCCGGCCGGTCGGCCGCCGAGGAGCTGGCTGACCGCGCCGGCACCCCCGGGATCGTCGGGGGACTCGTCCGCGACAACTACGACCGCATCGCCGACGCTCCGGGCGGCCGCGGACGAGGCCCCGGCCGCGCTGTCGTGATGGCGGCGACGGCAGTTCCGGCGACGGTTCCGTCAGTGAGCGATATCTCGGCGGTGAGAGACCGATGAGCGACGCCGACGGCGGCAGCTACACGCTCGTCGTCGACCTCGACGCGGACGTGACGCTGTCCGCGGGCGCACTCGGCGAATGTCGCCTTCCGGCGGGCGCGTACGCCTACACCGGCAGCGCGCTCGGCTCCGGCGGCTTCTCGCGGGTCGACAGACACCGCCGGACCGTGCGCGGTGACCACGACGTGCGCCACTGGCACGTCGACTACCTGCTCGGCCACCCGGCGGCACGGATTGACCGCGTCGTCCGGAGCCGCGGCGTCGACGTCGAGTGCGAAGTCGCGCGCCGGCTCCCGGAGGGACCGATCGACGGGTTCGGGGCCTCCGACTGCGGCTGTCCGAGTCACTTGGCTGGCGGTGACGCGGACGAGACGGAGTCAGACCTCGCCGACGGCGACGGCCTCGACGCCCTCGCGGCGCACGCGGTGGCGGCACACGAGGCGACGGTCGCGGAGACCGACGACCCGGACGCGACCGTCGACGTCGTCGTCGGCTCGGCGGAGTGAGGTCCGGGTCGGAATCCGGTCAGAGATCGTATCGATCGACGACCTGCCGGAGCTGTTCCTCGCGCCCCTCCATGGCGTCGTCGCGGAGGACGCGTTCGTCCTCGGACGGGCACTCCAACCCCGGGACCGGCGTCGGCCGTCCGTCGTCGTCGAGCGCGACGAAGGTGAAGTAGGAGGTGGTCGTCCGGCGCGTTTCGTCGGTGCGAGGGTTCTCGGCGCGCACGTCGACTTTCGCGTCGACGCTGGTCCGGCCGGTGTTGAACACGTACCCCTCGATGATGGCGACCTCGCCCATCTCGATGGGTGCGATGAAGTCGACGTGGTCCATCGAGGCGGTGACCACCTGCCGGTTCGCGAACCGCATGCCGGCGATGGCACCGCAGATGTCCATCCAGTGTAACACCGTCCCCCCGAGCGCGCGACCGAGGTTGTTCGTGTCGTTCGGCAGCAGCATCTCCGTCATCTCGGTGTGCGAGGAGGCGAGGGTGGCCGTCTCGTCCATGCCCGTCGTGGGAGAGCCGGCGACTTGAACGGCCGGCTTCGCGTTCCGGGGCGTGAATTTACGGGAAATGTCCGATAGGCGGGCGCGACGGTCAGTTCAGCGCTCCTCGGAGGAGTCGCCGTCGAAGCGTATCGAGTCCGGCGGACGGCCCGCCTCGTCTATCACCTCGTCGGTCGCGACGATTGGGCAGTCGACGCGCACGGCGAGCGCGAGCGCGTCGGAGGGGCGCGCGTCGAAGACGAACCGCTCCGGTTCGCCGTCGTCGTAGCGCTCGGCGTCGACCTTCGCGTAGAAGGTGCCGTCGCGGAGGTCGTCGACGCGGACGCGGTCGATAGCGCCGCCGAACTCCGTGAGGACCTCGACGAGGAGGTCGTGGGTGAGCGGCCGGTCGAACGGTTCGCCCTCCAGCGCCATTCCGATCGACTGCGCCTGGTCGCCGCTGACGAAGATCGGGACGTACTCGCCGCGCGCGGAGAGGATCACCGCCGGGACGTCCCCGCTCGGTGCTGACCCCGCACCGACCCCGACGACCTCGGCCTCGTGTTCCATACCGGAACGTGGTGGCGGCGGCTTGAATAGCTGTCCCACGCGCCACCCCAGCTCGCCGCCGAGGCGAGCGCACGCAGTCAGTTCGACGCGCGGTACCAGTACGCCCACGCGAGCGTGAACACGAGCGCGGCGGCGACGAAGAAGACGACCCCCGGCTCGACGAGCGAGACCGCGTACTCCGCGAGCGGGTCGCCGACGAGTTCGATCGCGCCGTCGGTCGCGTCGGCCCACGTCTCCGGCTCCGGCGCGTTCTCTGCCGTCGGGCCGTCGGCCGCGGCACCGTCCGCGCCGTCGGTGGTGGCCGTCCCGGCGTCGTCGCCCCCGGCGGCACCCGCGTCCCCGCCCGCGAGATACTCGCCGCCGAGCGATCCGACGGCGAGGAGCCGCTGGGCCGCGACCGCCGCGAGACCGATCAGCCCGTAACCGCCGAGCAGGCGCATCAACGCGGTCTTGATCCCGGTCGACTCCTCGGAGCCGCCGGCGAACAGGACGAGCGGCTCGTCCGCGGCGGCGTACACGTCCATCTCGCGTCCCTTCTCGGAGTAGGCGGTGTCGACGATGTCGACGAGGTCGGCGTCGTCGAGCCGCGAGAGGTGATACTGGACGTTCTGGAGGGACGTGTCGACCTCGTCGGCAAGCTCGGACTTTGTCGCCGGGCGGTCGTGGAGCGTCGAGAGGATCGCTCTGGCGGTCTCGGAGCCGAGGGCGGCGATGAGGTCGTCGGCCTCGTCGTCGTCGACGCCGACGACCCGAGGTTCGCGCTCCTCGGGCGTCACGTCCGGCAGGGAGGGCAGCAGCCGGGACATATGTTGTCGTGAGGCGCGTGATGATACAAACTTGTTGGATCAGCGGGGACGCTCGTCGGCGAGGTGGAGAGGGTCGTCGAACCGACGGGGACGCGCCGACCTCGAACCGCGAAACGAATTCCGAGACCGACTCACAAACCCTAAACGCGGTGACCGAGTACGAGGGATGATGACAGAGACGTCACGGGGGAGCGAGGATACGCCCCCGTCGACCGACGGACCTCCGCGGACCGACGGTGCCGGTCTCGACGGGGAGACGCACCGTGGTCCCGACGGCGAGGGGAGCGTCACGGTCGTCGGGACCGCTCACGTCTCCGAGCGCTCCGTCGACGAGGTCGAAGAGACGATCGAGCGGGAGCGTCCCGACATCGTCGCGGTAGAACTCGACGAGGGGCGGTACCGCCAGCTCAACGGGGAGACCCCGGACGACCTCGACACGGGCGACCTGCTCAAGGGGAACACCGTGTTCCAGTTTCTCGCGTACTGGATGCTCTCGTACGTCCAGACCCAGCTCGGCGAGCGGTTCGATATCGAGCCGGGCGCGGACATGAAAGCCGCCGTCGACATCGCCGAGTCGCTCGGGATCGACGTCGCCCTTGTCGACCGGGACATCCAGACCACGATCCAGCGGTTCTGGGCGCGCATGACGCTTACGGAGAAGCTCCGCCTCGTGGGCGGGCTCGCGTTCGGCGTCAGCGACCCCCGGGTCGCCGGCGTGGTCGGCGGGCTGATCGTGGGGATCCTCGCTGGCCCGGCGATCGGTCTCTTCGGCGGCGCGGTCGGGATCACGAGCGGCGTGCTGACGAGCGTCGCTGCGGGCGTCCTCGTCGCCGTCGCCGTCGGCGTCGTGGTCGATCGGGTCGGATCCCTCGCGCTCTCGCCGGATCGGCGGCTCTACGCCGCTGTCGGCGCGGGACTCGTCTCCGGCGTCGCTGCCGGGGCAACGGGGGTCGCGGACGGGCTCGTCTCGACGTACCTCGGCGGCTTCGCGGTGACCGCCATCGGTGGCTTCGGGATCGGTATCGGACTCGGGCTGGTCGTCGGCGGTGTCCTCGCGGTCGCCATGGAGGCGTTCGCCGGGGGCGAAGGCGACGTCGAGGCCGGTGGAATCGAGGAGTTAGACGCCGCCGACCTCACTGACACGGACGCTCCGCGACGCCGGGTACGACGTGGTCGCCGTCGTCGGGGCTGGGCATCGGGCGGGGATCGAGGGCTACCTCGCCGACCCCGCGACGCTCCCACCGATGGCGGACCTGGTCGGCGAGGAGTCCGGTCGGGGCCTCCCGTGGAAGAAGGTGATCGGCTACGCGATCACGGTCGGCTTCGTCGGGTTCTTCGTCCTGCTGGCGCTGGGCGGGGCCGGGAACGCGTTCCTGATCCGACTGTTTGGCGCGTGGTTCCTGATCAACGGCGTGTTCGCGTTCGCGTTCGCGAAGGTCGCCGGCGCGCGCTGGCTCTCGGCGGGCGTCGGCGGCGCAGTCGCGTGGATGACCTCGATCAACCCGCTGCTCGCGCCCGGCTGGTTCACCGGCTACGTCGAACTCAGAAGCCTGACGGTGAACGTCGCCGACATCGGGGCGCTCAACGAACTGCTCGGCGACGAGAGCCGGTCGATGACCGACCTGCTCTCCGCGATGCTGGACGTGCCGCTGTTCCGGCTCATCGTGGTCGTTGCGATGACGAACGTCGGGAGCATCGTCGCGAGCTTCCTCTTCGCGGCGTACGTCATCCCCGCGATGTTTGGCGCTGAGGTGGGCGGCGTCGAGGATGTCGGTCGACTGCTCGTCGACGGCGCGGTCAACGGTGCCGACCTCGTTCGCAGCGCTGTCGGGGGGATCGCATGAGCGCCGACTCGACCCTCTCGGGCCGGCGGATCGCGGGGCTCTACTTCAGCGGGACCGAGATCAGGGACCTCCTCGTCGCGTGGCTCGCGCTGGGCGTGGCGTTCACTCTGTTCTTCGTCGGCGGCTCGGGCGGGATCGGTCGGATCCTCGCCGCGGGGGTGTTCCCGCCGCTGTTCGTCGCGCTTGCGACCGCCGGGGTCGCCTTCCTCCTCCACGAGGTCGCCCACAAGGTGGTCGCGGTCCACTACGATCAGGTCGCCGAGTTCCGCGCAGACAACAGCATGCTGTTTCTGGCCGTGATGAGCTCGCTCCTCGGGTTCATCTTCGCCGCGCCGGGCGCGGTCCACCACCGCGGGCGACTCACGCCGCGCGAACACGGCCACATCGCGCTCGCCGGCCCAGCCGTGAACCTCGGGCTGACGGTCGCGTTCGTCCCCCTCTTCGCGCTCGGCGGACTCGTCGGGAGCGACCTCGTGACGGTCCTCGGCTCCCGCGGGATCGCGATCAACGCGTTCCTCGCGGCGTTCAACCTGATCCCGTACGGTCCCCTCGACGGGAAGACGGTTGTCGGGTGGAGCAAACCGGTATGGGCGGCCGTCTTCGTGCCCTCCGCGCTGCTCGCGGTCGGGTTGGTGTTCGTCCTCAGACTCGGGTTCGGCGGGCCGTTCTGACGGTCGACATCGCGGCGGCGGTTCCGGGGGGCACTCCCGCCCCGCCGGAACGGTGCGTTTTTGCGCCGCGGGCGTGGTGTCACACGCATGTCCGAGGGCGACGACGACGGGGGACCGGGCGGGGCGACCGAGGGCGACGAACTCACCTACGCAGACGCGGGCGTCGACATCGACGCGAGCGAGGCCGCGACCGCGGCGCTGATCGGCGCGGTCGGGTCCGACCCCGACGCGAGCGATTCGGAGAGCGACTACGCCGGACTGCTCGACATCGGCGACCGCTACCTCGCGCTCGCGACTGACGGGGTGGGGACGAAGCTGCTCGTCGCCGAGGCGCTCGGCGACTACTCGACGGTGGGGATCGACTGTATCGCGATGAACGTCAACGACCTCGTCGCGGCGGGCGTCCGCCCGGTCGGGTTCGTGGACTACCTCGCGGTCGACGAGCCGGACGAGCGGTTCGCCGAACAGGTTGGCGAGGGGCTCTCCGAGGGTGCCGAACTGGCGGGCGTCGAACTCGTCGGCGGCGAGACCGCGGTGATGCCCGACGTGATTCGGGGACTCGACCTCGCAGGTGCCTGCGTCGGTCTCGCCGCGAAAGACGGCGTGTTCGACGGTCGGGCTGAGCCGGGCGACGCTCTGGTCGGCTGGCGTTCCTCCGGGATCCACTCGAACGGGCTGACGCTGGCGCGGGAGGCCGTCACGCGGAACCACGAGTACACCGACGCCGCTCCGTTCGGTGGCTACGAGACGCTCGGCGCGGCGCTGCTCGAACCGACCGCGATCTACGCCGACCTGCTCGACCCGATGCGCGGCCACGGCGTGCGCGGCGCGGCCCACGTCACCGGCGGCGGCTGGACGAACCTCGAACGACTCGGCGAGAACCGGTACGTGATCGACGACGCGTTCGACCCGCAGCCGGTGTTTGAGTTCGTACAGTCGCAAGGGAGCGTCTCCGACGAGGAGATGTACCGCACGTTCAACATGGGGACCGGATTCGTGGCCGCGCTGGACCCCGAGGCGGCCGAGAAGCTGGCGGCGGAGACGGACGGGCGCGTGATCGGGCGCGTGGAAGAGCGAGACGAGAGAGATCAAAAGGGGGGATCCGTCGCGGTCCGCGGACTGGAGCTGTGACGCGTCCGAGACGCCGGAGCGGCTCGCGTCCGTCGGGGAGAGCCGGAGACGCGTGCGATCGGGCCACATCTTATGTCCACAGACGACCTCCGATCGATGACGGACTCGGGACGTTCGAGCGCCGGAGGCGACGCGACCGACGGCGTCGGCTCCGCGGACAGAGACGAGACGGAGGCGGACGGCGCGAAGCGGGACGACGGCACAGAGCCAGACGACGTGAGGCGGGACGATGGCACAGAGCCGGACGGCACGAAGCGGGACGACGGGAGGTGGAACGGCGACGCGAAGCGGGACGACGGGAGGTGGAACGGCGACGCGGAACGGGAAACGGAGTCGACCGAAGCGGACGCAGAACGCGACGGGGCCGACCACCTCGGCGATGTCGATGACGGGACGGGCTGTACGGGGATCTGGGAGCGGCTCTCCGAGCGTCGGGGAGAGTGAGGCTGCGGCCCTACGACAGCTGTGCCGCGATGTCTGCTTCGGTGATGATCCCGACCGTCTCGCCGCCGTCGGTGGCCATCACGGCCTTGTAGTGGTCCAACAGGTTCCTGACCTCGTCGACGGTCGCCGACGGCGCGACCGTCGGGAACGACTCGCTCATCACTTCGCTCACGGGATGATCGCCGACGTTTTCCCCGGCGTGGACGACATCGCCTTGGCTGATCGAGCCGACCGGCACGCCGTTCTGGAGGACAGGGAGTTGAGAGTACGCCTCTGCCTCCATCAGCTCGACGGCCCCGCTCACGGCGTCGTCGGGCGCGACGCTGATCACGGTCTCGTTCATCAGGTCAGCCGCGCGGACGACTTCGCCTTCCGCCTCCTGAAGGGCGTTGACGATGCGGCGGAGCGTCGAGAGCCGGGGGTCGACGTCGCCGCCCTCGATCCGCGCGATGAGCGGCTGAGAGACATCCGCGGCGTCGGCGAGTTCGCTCTGGGTCAGCTCCAGCGCCGTCCGGCGCTCGCGGAGGTCCTGTGGCGTCGGCAGTTCCATGCCAGCTAATTACCTTGGGTTATTAGAAAAGCTTTCGACACCGACCGAACTCGCGCTGGGGTCGTCGGATCGTCGACGGGGAAGAAGGTCATCAACGGGAAGCGGTCGGCGACGTGGCGGACTATCGTTCCGGCTCCCCGTCCTCGTCGTCGACCTCGGCCTCGAAGACGTCGATGACTTCGAGCGGGACGTCGCGGAGCGCGCCGCCGACCTCGCTTTTTGCGATCCGCTCGGCGTGCTCCTCGCTGTCGGCGTTGAACACGTCGATCTCCAAGAGAAGCCCCACGAGCGCCGTGTTCGCCGCGAGGAACGCGGCGTCGAACGGCTCGCCGCAGGCCGGACAGCCGGTGACACCGGGTTCGACCTCGACGTACTGCTTGTCCGTCTCGTTGAGTCGCTTGCCGGCTTCGCTGACCGCGACGCCGATGGCGTCGTCGGTCTCCTCGACATCTCGGACCAACCAAGCGGCTTCCATCGCGACCTCGTAGTTACTCATACTCGGCCGGACGGGCCGCAGGGTTTCTTGTCTTGCGGTTCTCGCGCAGTCTGATCGAAGGCCCAGATCGCCCGCAGCGACGCCTTACAGCCGGTCGACGACCGCCGCGGTGACCTCATCGGTCGTCGCCGACCCACCGAGGTCGCCGGTGCGCGGCCCGTCGGAAAGGACGCCCTCGACCGCGTTACGCACCTGCTGTCCCTCCGGGACGTGGCCGAGGTACTCGACGAGCATGGCCGCAGAGAGGATCGCCGCGGTCGGGTTCGCGACGCCCTCGCCGGCGATGTCGGGCGCGGTCCCGTGGACCGGTTCGAACAGCGCGTTGTCGTGGCCGACGTTCGCCGAGGGGAGCAGTCCGAGCCCTCCGACCAGCCCGGCGGCCAGATCCGAGAGTACGTCGCCCGCGAGGTTCGGGCAGACGATCACGCCGTACTGGGAGGGGTCGAGCGGGAGCTTCGTCGCGAACGCGTCCATCAGCTCCTCGTCGGCGTCGACGCCGCGCTCCTCGGCGACCGCCAGCACCGCTTCGCGGAAGCGCCCGTCCGTCTCGCGCATCACGTTCGCCTTGTGCGCGACCGTGAACCCCTCCTCGGGGTCGCCGGCGGGACCGCGACCGTCCGTGACGAACTCGCAGGCGTACTCCGCCAGCTCACGAGACGCCGACGAGGTCACCACGCGCGTCAGCGTCGAGAGGCCCTCGGAGAGCCGGTCCTCGTGGCCCGCGTAGACGCCCTCGGTGTTCTCGCGGAGGAAGACGACGTCCGTCCCCGGCCGGAGCGCGTCGACGCCGGGGTACGCTTTGGCGGGCCTGACGTTGACGAACGAGTCTACCGCCTCGCGCAGCGGGAGGATGACATCGGCCGCCGTCTCGCCGGCCGCGCCGAACAGCGTCGCGTCCGCGTCGGCAGCGAGGTCGTAGGTCGCGTCCGGGAGCGCCTCCCCGGTCGCCTCCCTCGTCTCGTCGCCCGCCTCGGCCGCGACGAACTCGAAGTCGACGGGGAGCGCCTCCAGTACCTCGACGGCGGCCGGGACGACCTCGCGGCCGATCCCGTCGCCCTCGATGACGACGACCTCGTGGCTCACGCCTCGTCCCCCGGGATGTGCTCGGCCGGAACGTACGGCAGCGACCGGGCGGTCTCGCGGACCGCGCCCTCGTTCGCGCCCATCAGCGCCGTGGTGTCCCAGACGCCCTCGACAAGGGCCTTCCGCTGAGCGTCGTGGACCGTCGCGTCGATCACGGCGTCGTCGTAGATGATCGTCTCCGCGGCCACGTCGATGTCGATCTCGGCGTCGGGATTGGCCTCGACGTGGTCCTGTAGCGCCTCGATGTCGTCCTGATCCGCCGTGACCGTCGGGACGCCGAGCGCGAGGCAGTTGCCCGCGAAGATCTCTGCGAACGACTCGCCGACGACCGCGTCGATCCCCCAGCGCATCAGCGCCTGCGGGGCGTGTTCACGGGAGGAGCCGCAGCCGAAGTTGGCGTTGACGACCAAGACGTTCGCACCCCGGTACTTCCCGTCGTTGAACGGGTGGTCCTTCTCGTTGTCCTCGTCGTCAAACCGCTGGTCGAAAAAGGAGAACTGACCCAACCCGTCGAAGGTGACGACCTTCATGAACCGCGCCGGGATGATCTGGTCGGTGTCGATGTCATTGCCCCGGACCGGGATCCCGGTGCCGGAGACCTCGGTGACCTTTTCCGCCGGAGCCTCGCCATCGCTGAACTCGGGCGAACTCATACGGTCGCCACCTCCTCCATCTCGCGGACGTCGGTGACCTCACCGGTCACCGCCGCGGCCGCGACCATGATCGGACTCATCAGCACGGTGCGCCCGTTCTTCGAGCCCTGCCGGCCGACGAAGTTCCGATTGGACGAGGAAGCGCTCGCCTCGTCGCCCTCCAACTGGTCGTCGTTCATGCCGAGACACATCGAACAGCCCGGCTCGCGCCAGTCGAAGCCGGCCTCTTTGAACACCGCGTCAAGCCCCTCGGCCTCGGCGGCGTCGCGGACGCGCTGGCTGCCGGGGACGACCATCGCGCGCACGTCGTCGTCGACCTTGCGGCCCTCGACGAACGCCGCGGCCTCGCGGAGGTCCTTCAGCCGCGCGTTGGTACACGAGCCGAGGAACGCCACGTCGATGTCGTACCCCTCCATCGTGTCGCCCGGCTCGACGCGCATATGCTTCTGCGCGCGCCACGCCGTGTCCCGGTCCTCCTCGGGGAGGTCTTCGGGGTCCGGGATCGGCCCGGTGATCCCGGCCGTCTGCCCGGGGGTCGTCCCCCACGTCACGGTCGGTTCGATCGCCGAGCCGTCGATGGTGACCACGTCGTCGTACTCGGCGTCGTCGTCCGTTCGGATCGACTCCCAGTAGGGTTTCAGCCGCTCGAACCCTTCCGAATCGTCCTCGAAGGCGTCCGTCCACCTCAGCCACTCGTAGGTGGTCTCGTCGGGGTTGACGTACCCCGCGCGAGCGCCGCCCTCGATCGACATGTTACAGATCGACATCCGGCCCTCCATCCCGAGGTCCTCGATGGCCTCGCCGGCGTACTCGTACACGTAGCCGACGCCGCCGTCGGTCCCGAGCTCCCCGATGATCGTCAGGATGACGTCCTTCGCGGTGACGCCCTCACCGAGTTCGCCCGTCACCTCGATCTTGCGGACCTTCTGTTTCTCCATCGCGACGCAGCCGGTCGCCAGCACGTCGCGGATCTGCGAGGTGCCGATGCCGAACGCCAGCGCGCCGAACGCGCCGTGCGTCGACGTGTGGGAGTCGCCACAGACGATCGTCATCCCCGGCTGGGTGAGCCCCTGCTCCGGCCCGATGACGTGGACGATCCCCTGATCGCCGGAGTCCGGGTCGGAGAAGTCGATGCCCGAGCCGCGGACGTTCGCCTCCAGCTCCGCCATCATGCTCTCTGCGGCCTCGTCGCGGTAGGGGCGGTCTCGGTTCCCGGTCGGGACGATGTGGTCGACCGTCGCGTGCGTGCGTTCCGGGAACGCGATCTCCTGTCCACGCTCCTTCAGCATCCCGAACGCCTGCGGGCTGGTGACCTCGTGGACGAGGTGAAGCCCGACGAACAGCTGGTCCTGTCCGGTCGGCAGCTGCGTCACCCTGTGTCGGTCCCACACCTTGTCGTACAGCGTCCCTTCGCTCATCGGGGATCACCCGAGCGGTTCGCGGGGTTCGTCGACCACGTGGTCTCGCAGGAGCGGTTCGCGTCGCCGCGTACGCTCATCAGGCGGTCACCTCGGCAGACTCCTCCTCGTCTTCCGCCGACTCCTCCCACGAGAACAGGCCACGGAGCTCCTCGCCGACGGCCTCGATCTCGTGGTTCTTCTCGGCGGTCCGGAGCTGCGTGTAGGAGGGGCGTCCCGCCTGATTCTCCGCGATCCACTCGCGGGCGAACTGGCCGTTCTGGACCCTCTCTAAGACCGCCTCCATGTTCTCGCGGGCGTGCTCATCGACGACCACATCGCCCTGCGTGAGCCCGCCGTACTCGGCTGTGTCCGACACCGAGTCCCACATCTCGCCGAGCCCGCCCTCGTACATCAGGTCGACGATGAGCTTGAGTTCGTTGAGACACTCGAAGTACGCCATCTCGGGGGAGTAGCCGGCGTCGACGAGCGTCTCGTACCCCTGTTTCACGAGCGAGGTGACGCCGCCACAGAGGACGGCCTGTTCGCCGAACAGGTCGGTCTCGGTCTCCTCGCGGAACGTCGTCTCGACGACGCCGGCGCGCGTACAGCCGATCGCGGCCGCGTACGCCAGCCCCTCGTCGTGGGCGTCGCTGGTCGCGTCCCGGTACACCGCGAGCAGGCCGGGAGTTCCCTGATCGTTCTCGTAGTTGCGGCGGACGAGGTGGCCCGGCGACTTCGGCGCGACCATCGTCACGTCGACATTCTCGGGCGGCTGGATCTGGTTGTAGTGGATGTTAAAGCCGTGCGCGAACTGGAGCGTGTCGCCCGCGTCGAGGTTCGGCTCGACCGCCGACTCGTACACGTCCGGCTGGACGGTGTCGGGGACGAGGACGCTCACGATGTCGGCCTCGGCGGCCGCGTCCGCGGGGGTCTCCACGCGGAGTCCGTCGCTCTCCGCGGCAGCGCGCGAGGAACTCCCCTCTCGGAGGCCGACGATCACGTCGACCCCGCTGTCGGCGAGATTCTGCGCGTGGGCGTGGCCCTGCGAGCCGTAGCCGAGGACGGCCACGGTCTTGTGGGCGATGGCCTCCTCGTCCGCGTCGTCGTCGTAGTATACTGTCGAGTCGAACGTCTGGGTGTCGTCGTCGGTCATGTGTCTCGTGGTGGATGTGATCGCGTGTCAGTCGTCGTGCGTCGTCGGTTCGCCGGCCGTTCCGGGTTTCTCTCCTGGCGCTGTCGGGGTGTTACCCCGCGCGAGGGCGGTCGGTCCCGTCCGCGCGATTTCGACGATTCCGAACCGCTCGAACGCGCCGATCGCGCTGTCGACGTCGGTCTTGTCGCCGGTGAGTTCGACGGTGATCGTCTCCGGGCCGGCGTCGACCGTCTCGCCGTCGTACATCTCGGAGGCTGCGTGGACCGCGGCCGGGTCGTCGGCCTCGATCTTCAACAGGACCAGCTCCGAGGTGACGGCGTCGCCCGCGACTTCGCCGACCGAGATCACCGGCTTCAGCTTCGCCATCTGTTTCTCGATCTGGTCGATGCCGGGGTCCGTCTCCTCGACGACCATCGTGATCCGCGAGTGGCCGTCGACGGTCGTCGGCCCGACAGTGAGGCTCTCGATGTTGAACTGCCGCCGGGAGACGAGCCCGGAGACGCGCGCGAGCACGCCGGGCTCGTCCTCGACGAGCGCGGAGATGACCGCGCGCTGCGGCTCGTGTTCGGCCTCGACGACGGGGTCGATCCGGATCCCTTCGAGGTTCCGACGCCCCTTCGGGTGGTCCCGCTCCTCAGGCCCTGGCTGCTCGCTCGGCACGGGCCGGGAGTCGCTTTCCGGGCCGTCGTCAGCGGCGGAGCCGCCGTCGGTCACTGGTCGGGAATCGGTCGCGTCCTCGTCCGCTCGACCGTCGGGCGGATTGCCGTTCTCCTCGGGGTCGACGTGGAAATCGACCACGGCCGGTCCGTCGTAGTCGAGTGCCTCCTCGACGGCGGGGGCGACCTCGTCGTAGTCGTCGACGCGCAGCCCGAGCGCGCCGAACGCCTCGGCCAGCTTGTCGAACTCGGGCATCCAGCTGTACTCGGAAGCCATGTGGCGGCCCTCGTAGAACGCGTCCTGCCACTGGCGGACCATCCCGATGTACTCGTTGTTGAGCACGGCGATCGTGATGTCTAACTCCTCGCGGACCGCCACCGACAGCTCCTGCATCGTCATCAGAAAGGAGCCGTCGCCGTCGAAACACACCACGTCGCGGTCGGGCTCGCCCATCGTATCGGCGGCGACGCGCGCGCCGACCGCGGCGGGAACGCCGTAGCCCATCGTTCCCAGCCCGTGTGAGGAGACCCACGTCCGCGGCTCCGAGTACGACCAGAACTGGGAGGCCCACATCTGGTGTTGACCGACGCCCGTCGTGACGACCGTGTCGTCCTGCCACTCCGCGCAGCGCTCGCGCCACGCCTCGGCGTCCGGGGCCTCGCGGACCGCGGCGGTCAACTGGTCCAAGACGCGTCCGGCGTCGCCGATAAGCGGGTAGTCGGCGTGGACGTTCTTCGATATCTCGGCCGGGTCGATGTCAACGTGGATCACCTCGGCCTCGGGCGCGAACGTGTCGATTCCGCCCGTGAGCCGGTCGTCGAACCGCGTGCCGACCGCGATCAGGCAGTCGGTGTGGGTGATCGCGAGGTTCGCGTAGCCGGTGCCGTGCATCCCCGCCCACGAGAGCGACAGGTCGTCGTCCTCCGGGAACGAGCCGATGCCCGGCATCGTCGTCGTCACGGGAATCCCGTAGCTCCGGGCGAACGTCCGCGCCTCATCGCTCGCGTCGCCCTTGATGACGCCGCCGCCGAACAGGCAGACGGGGCGCTCGGCCGACTCGATGGCGCGCGCGGCCGCCTCGGCGTCCGGGGCCTCGCGGACCGCGGCG
>PXST01000048.1:0-31993 GCA_003023405.1 Halobacteriales archaeon SW_8_68_21 | reverse complement strand
GGGCCGGCCGGCCCGCGACAGTTCGAACGCTTCGCCGACGGTGTCGCCGACGGTGTCTGCCTCGCCGGCGAAGTAGTTGTGCTTGGTGATCGGTCGGGTGACCCCGACAGTGTCCGTCTCTTGGAAGGCGTCGTTCCCGACGAACTCGGTCGGCACCTGTCCGGTCAGCGCCAACATCGCGTCCGAATCCATGTCGGCGTCGGCGATGCCGGTGACGAGGTTCGTCGCGCCCGGGCCGGAGGTGGCCATACAGAGGCCGGGTTCGCCGGCGACGACGCCGTACGCGTCGGCGGCGTGGGCCGCCCCCTGCTCGTGGGCCATCGTCACGTGTCGGATCGACGAGTCGTACAGGGCGTCGTAGACGGGCATGATCGCGCCGCCCTGGACGCCGAAGGCGGTCTTCGCGCCCGCGGCTTCGAGGGCGGCGACGACCGACTCAGCGCCGGTCGAGACGGGTCCCGTGAGCTGTTCGTCCCCCGGATCTGTCGGGTCGTCGGCCGCGGCCTCGGGGCGTGCGTCGCCGGACGAACCGTCGGACTCCTCTCCGTCGGAGCGCGGCTGTGCTGCTGTGTCGCTCATTGTCGTGGTGGTGTTTGGTGTGGCATCTGGCGGGTTGTCGCGTCGGTCGCTGCGAACGCGGGACGGACGGGGCCGCGCCGCGTCTGTCGGGAGCGCGGCTGCGTGCGTCGGAGACGGCCCGGTCGCCGGCGTTCGGCGGTGCGTCGTGTCGGTGAGGAAGGGATTGTGTAGGGGATCAGACCCCTACGATGATCGGCGCGACGGCTGCGGGAACGTCCGCTCGCTCCGCGACTGTGGTGTGCCGTCGCATCTCGCCCAAAACAACGCGACCGGGGTATAAATCCCTGTCGGGGAGCGCGACCCGCCACCGACGGCGGTCGCCCTTCGGGTCTCTCGGGGGGCGTTCCGGTCGTGGTGGCGGCCATCAGACCCGGACCTCCTCCTCGCGCGTCACGTCCGCCTCCTCGGCGAACCGCTCGACGTCGCCGGCCGTCACCTGCCGCTGGCCGGCACCGTACTCCTTGACCCGCTTTGTGATCGTCCGGACCTCGCCGTCCGTCGGGTCGAAGCCGGCCTCCACCAGGTGTTTGCGCACGCTGTGGGTACCGGTGTGTTTGCCTAACACGAACTCGCGTTCAGCCCCGACCATCTCCGGGGTCATCACGCCGGTTTCGAACGTGTCGCTGTTCTCGATGACGCCGGCGGCGTGGATGCCGGACTCGTGGGCGAACGCGTTCCGTCCGGTGACGGGTTTGTTCGCCGGCACCGGGATGTCCGAGGCCTCCTCGACGATCCGGGCCAGCTTGGTGATCTGGGTCGTGTCGATGCCGGTGTCGACGCCGTACACCGACTCGACGGCCATCACCACCTCCTCGTAGGCGGCGTTGCCGGCGCGCTCACCGATCCCGTTGACCGACACCTGCGCCTGCTCCGCGCCGTTCTCGAAGCCCGTGACGGCGTTGGCTGCGGCCATCCCGAAGTCGTCGTGGGTGTGGACGTCGACGCGGGCGTCAGTCGCCTCGACGACGGCCTCCACGGTCTGCCCGAAGCTGGTCGGCATCCCGACGCCGCAGGTGTCGGGGATGTTGATCCAGTCGGTGCCCGCGTCGCTTGCTGCCTCGACGATGTCGATCAGGTAGTCGGGGTCCGTCCGGGTGGCGTCCATCGGCGAGAACATACACTCGACGCCGGCGTCTTTCACCGTCTCGACGGCGTCGACCGCGCGGCCCTTCGCCTCCTCGCGGGTCGCGTGCATCGAGTCCTCCAGCTGAACGTCGCTGGTGGAGACGAACACGTGGACCATCTCGACGCCGGAGTCGATGGCGGCCTCGATGTCCCCGTCGACGACGCGGGCCAGTCCGCAGACGGTGGTGTCCGTCGCGGCGGCGATGTCGCTGACGGCCTCGAACTCCGCGTCCGAGTTGACCGGGAACCCCGCCTCGATGACGTGGGTGTTCATGTCGTCCAGTGTCGCCGCTATGCGGCGTTTCTCGTCGTAGCTGAACGAGGTACGTGGTGATTGTTCTCCGTCTCGCAGGGTCGTGTCGAAGATCCTGACAGGACCGATTTCGACGTTAGAAGCTATCGTGCCCTGGAAGAACTCGATCCGCCGGGGTGTCCGACGAAGCCTCCGTGATGTCTGTCATCGATTCACGCCAAGGTGGTCGGGTACTTAACGGTTTGGACGATCGCAAAATCGGAGTCGACCGGCAGTCGAGAGCGGCACATCTCGGGGGCGAGAGATCGCATGACGGCAGTAATATAAATACAACTTAAGGAGGTAATACACACACCGGAGAACCCGTCGGTATTCCGATTCGGAAGTCAGTTAATAAGTGGTGTCGACGTTCGTTTCGTTCGGATCGGGGGCGACTCGAGGTTCGCGCGCGGCGAGTCAGCCACACGCACGGGCATGAGATCCCGGTCCACGTGGATGTCTCCCGGTCCACGTGGGGATCTCCTGATCCGCGCGGAGGTCTGATTCCGACTCCGGAAGCGGCCGAGTAGACGGGGCGAGACATCGGTCCCGTCGACCGCGACCCGACCGTCGAACGCCGCTTCGAGCCCCGAGAGCACGCGGAGCAGCGTCGACTTCCCGCAGCCAGAGGGACCGACGACCGCGACGAACTCGCCGTCGCCGACGCGGCGTCGAGGTCAGCGCCCGACGACACGGTCTCTCACCTCCTTTACCGCGAGGTCGGAGCAGCTCCCGAGGAAGGCGAAAAGCAGGATCGAGCCGACGATGATGTCGGGCCGCGCGAGGGTGCGCCCGTCGCTCGGCAGGAAGCCGATTCCCTGACTCGCCGCGATCAGCTCGGCGGCGACGACGAACATCCACGCCAGCCCGACGCCGCGGCTACATCCCCATGTCGGCGGCAGCGTCCGGCACCGGGAGGTCTGGGACGGCGACGCCGAGCAGCTCCGCTGCGTGGTCGAGCGCCATGTCGAACCCGTAGTACCGCTCCAGTTCGTCGCCGTCGGGACCGGGTCGGACTTTCAGCATGGCGTACCCCTCGACGTTCTGTGCGACGGTTGCCTCGCGACCGTCCCGCGAGAAGGTGAGCCGGCGCTCGCCGTCGGTCTCCTCGTACCGCGCCGCGACCCCGTTCGCCGACGCAGACTCCGTGTCGGTCATACGTTCCATATGGGCCGCCCCCTGTCGAATCTGTCGGTCGCCTCGCCGACGCCGGACCCGATCGATCCGGTCTCGCACCCGTTCGCGATGGCAAGGTTAAGGGACGACACGCACCAATTGGAGACAATGAGTACCGAGGTGACCCGGCGTCGGGCGTGGGTGATCGCCGCTCGGCCGCAGACGCTTCCCGCCGCGGCCGCGCCGGTGATCGTCGGGGTCGGCCTGGCGCTCGACGCGGGGGTGTTCGCCCCACTGCCCGCACTCGCGGCGCTCGTCGGAGCGGCGCTGATCCAGGTCGGCACGAACTTCGCGAACGACTACTACGACGCGATCCAGGGGGCCGACACCGACGACCGCGAGGGGTTCACCCGCGTGGTCGCCAGCGGCCTCATCGAGCCGGCCGAGGTGAAACGCGCGATGTGGCTCACCTTCGCGGCCGCGATCGGCGTGGGCACATACCTCGTCGCGGTCGGCGGCGTCCCGATCGTCGTGATCGGACTCGCCTCCGTCGCGGCCGGAATTGCCTACACCGGCGGCCCCTACCCGCTCGGCTACCACGGGCTCGGCGACCTCTTCGTGTTCGTCTTCTTCGGCGTTGTCGCGGTGACCGGGACCTACTACGTTCAGGCCGCCGCGCTCCTCTCCGAGCCGTTCCCCGTCGGGATCCCGGACGGAACGGTCGCGCTCGCGGCGGTCGTCGCCAGCCTCCCGATCGCCGCGCTCTCGACGAACCTCCTCGTCGTCAACAACCTCCGCGACCGCGAGGAGGACGCCTCGACCGGCAAGCGCACGCTCGCCGTCCGGTTCGGCTACCGGTTCAGCCGAGCGGAGTACCTCGCGATGCTCGCGGTAGCGTACCTCGCCCCGCTCTGGTTCGTCGCGCGCGGCGACGGGTTCGCACCGCTTTTTCCCCTCCTCACCCTGCCGCTGGCGGCGGCCGTCGCTCGGACGGTGCTGACCGAGACCGGCGGCGAGGCACTCAATCCCGCGCTCGAATCGACCGGCAAACTGCTCGCGGCGTACGCCGTCGCGTTCGCGGTCGGGCTGGCGGTGTGACCGACGACCGCTCCACCGAGACGGACCCCGCCCTCTCGGTACGGCATCGCCCGTTCGCGCTCGACCTGACACGCCCGCTCGGCACCGCCAACGGCGATATTCGGGGGCGAGAGGGGTTCGTGGTCGCCGTCGAACGCGAGCGCGACGGTGCGACCGCGGTCGGCCTCGGCGAGGCGACTCCGCTTCCGGGATGGACGGAGTCGCGCGAGGCCTGCGCGACGGCGCTGGACCGACTATCGGACCACGACGGCGACGGGGGGGAACGCGACCCGCTCGACGCCCTCGACGCCGAGGCGGCACCGGCCGCCCGACACGGCGTCTCGCTCGCGCTCGCCGACGCCGGCGACCGTCGGCGACGGCGACCCGGCCGAGACCGCCGCCGAGGCGGAGCGAGCCGTGAGCGAGGGGTTCGACTGCCTCAAACTGAAGGTCGGTGCCCGAAGCGTTGACGCCGACATCGAGCGCGTCCGCGCCGTCCGCGAGGCGGTCGGCGACCGAATCGCGCTCCGCGTCGACGCGAACGGGGCGTGGGACCGGGAGACGGCGCGCCGCGCGCTCGACGGGCTGGCCGCGTTCGACCTCGCGTACGCCGAGCAGCCGCTTCCGGCGGACGACCTCGAAGGGCTGGCGACGCTTCGCGAGACCGGTCGGGGATCGAGGGTCCCGATCGCGGTCGACGAGTCGGTCGGGGCCCGCGGACTCGACGCCGTCTTGGACGCCGACGCCGCCGACGTGGCGGTCCTCAAGCCGATGGCGCTCGGCGGGCCGGACCAGGCGCTGGCGGCGGCGCTTCGGGTGCGGTCGACCGGGGTCGACCCGGTCGTCACCACCACGATCGACGCGGTGGTCGCGCGCACCGCCGCCGTCCACGTCGCGGCCGCGGTCCCGGACGTGTCGCCATGCGGACTCGCGACCGGGTCGCTGCTCGACGAGGATCTGTCACCGGACCCCTGTCCCGTCGCGGACGGGCGGATACTGGTCCCGTCCGGTCCGGGGCTCGCGGGCGGCGCGTTCGACGAACTGCGGCGTTCGTAGCGGTCGCGGCCGCCGCCCTCGGCCGAGCGATCGGCTAACCGAGGTGACGAGGGGTCGGGTCAGTCGTCGCCGGCCGAGACGACCTCGACGCTGCCGCGCATTCCGCGGGTCTGGTGGGGCGTACAGACGTACTCGTAGGTTCCCGGCGTGTCGAACGCGCGCTCGAAGGTGTGTCCCTCATCGACGACGAGTTCGGACTCGAACGAGCCGTCGACCGCGTACACGTTGTGGCCGCCGCCGTTCCCGGTCCACTCCCACGTGACGGTCGTCCCGGCGTCGATTCGGACGTGTGCTGGCGCGTACGCGAACCCGCCGTCCGCGCCGACGGCGACTTCGACGGTCGCCTCTCCGGTGCGGTCGACCGGGTCGTCGGCCGACGCTCCGGCGGCGTCGCTTTCGGAACCGGGGAGGAGCGCACCGGCACAGCCCGCGAGGGCGGTCGCGCCCGCGGTTCCCGCGGCGGTGAGGAGGGCGCGACGGCTGCTGTTTCTCATATCCGATCGGAGGGCGTCCGGCGTCTAAACTCCTCCGCGTCCTCTCTCGGCGCAGGAATCGGCCCGAGACCGGCGGGTAACCGTGGGGGGACGGACTTTTTACCGCGACCGTCGAACGGAGGCGCATGAGCGAGTGGACCGACGCCATCGTCGGCGAGCGGATGACCGTCGACAACCAGTTCAACGAGCGCGTCGCGGCGTCCCGCTTCTCCAGTCAGGAGTGGGGGCTCATCATGACCGCGACCGACTTCGAAATCGAAAGCGCCGGCGACCCGGAAGACGCCCGCGTCGTGGCGGACACGTCGAGTCTCCCAGCGATCATGCCCGAACTGGAGAACCTCCGCTCGCAGATGGCGGGGATGGGCGGTGCCCCTGGGGGCGCGGAGGGCGGCGACTCGGGCGGCGGCCTCGTCGACTCGATCAAGGGCGCGCTCGGTCTCGGCGGCGGTGGCGGCGGAGGGGCCTCGGACGAAGAACTGGAGGCCGCGGAGCGGCTGGTACAGGAGTACGCCGACGAACTACAGGCGCACTTGGAGGAGGTCGGCAAGTGGGAGCAGGTCCGCGTCGCGTATCAGGAGTGAGGCCGCGACCGGCGCTCGGCCGGTCTGCCGACGTGTCTCGTCACTCCAGATCGCTGCCGCGGAACAGGGTCAGTTCCTCCGCCTCGGAGTCAGGTGGTTCGAGACGCGGAGCGTCTCGTCAGCACGGAGATCGAAGATTTCCGTACGACCCCGAGGCTTCCCGTGGGGTATTCGGGCTCTCCCATCCGACCATCGTCTGAGAGCCTCGGGCGGGCGGGTCGCGGTCGGGGCGTCCACGTCCCCCGATGCCTGCCGTCGCCGTTCGAAAAACCGACGCGTGTCGCGGAGTTTCACGTGACACGAGGGGGAGCGATGACAGCAGTCTTAACATCGATCGAGACGGACAAAAGCGCATGGTGGTCGCCGACTCGAAGCCGATATCGATGGCCCTCGACGCGGCGTTTCCCGACCGCTCCGTCGAACGGCTGACGGGCGTCGGTCCCTCGTGGAACGGTGCGAACGAGACGGTCGGCGTGACCTTCGCGGACGGCGACCGGGCGTTCCTCAAGATCGCGCTCACGGACGAGAGCCGTCGTATCGCCCGCGAACGCGCCGTGCTCCGGTACGTCGACGCGCACCGCCCGGTCCCGGTCCCCGAGGTGCTAGCTGCCGACCCCGACGGCGATCCGGCGTACCTCGCGACGGCACCGGCGCGCGGCCGAGAGCTGCTTGGCGTCTACGAGGCCGCGAGCGACGGGGACCGCGAGCGCCTTCTCCGCCGCGTTGGGGGTGTACTCGCCGCGCTCCACGCCGACCGGTTCGGCCGGCACGGCGAGATCGTTGGGGTGGGAACCGAGACCGGGACAGCGGCACAGAGCGACGTGGCAGGAGGCGACGTGGCGGGGGGCAGCACGGTCGAGGAGGGAGCAGTCGAGAGCGACCTCGCCGAGAGACGCGACTCGGCGACCGGGCTCTCGGTCGAGTTCGCGCCGTGGCCGGACGGCCTCCTCGCGACGATCGAGCGAACCCGCGAGATCGGTACCTCCGAACGGCTCGCCGGCCACTACGATGCGGTCGCCGACTGCGTCCGCGCGAACCGAGACCTGCTCTCCGGCGCGCCGGCAGCGCTGCTCCACGGCGACGTCACCAAGCCGAACCTCTTCGTGACGACGGACGGGAGCGACGCGAACCGAACGGGGACGGACGAGGCGGCCGGCACGCGCGACCCAGGGATCGCACCGATCGACTGGGAGTTGTCCCACGTCGGCGACCCGGCGCGGGATCTGGTGCGCGCGGAGGACCAACTGCTCAACAGCTTCGACTCGACCGGGCCGGACCGGTTCCCCGCTGCGCTTCGAGAGGGGTACCGCGAACGAGCCGGCGGGCTTCCGGCGGGGTTCGAGCGCCGGCGGCCCGTCTACGAGGCGGTCAGGATGCTCGGGCGCTCGGGCTTCGTCGACCAGTGGGCGACGTACCTCGACGAACCGGTCGACGAGTTGGTCGAGCGGGCGGACAGAGAGCTACAAGCGCGGCTCGACGCGGTCTGAGCGCGGGGGCGGATCAGGGCAGAGCCGAGGCGAGGACGGAGCCACCGGACCCGTCGAACGGCGTCGCCTCACCGGTTCCACGCCGCGTCGTCGGGGTCGATCTGTCGGTCGCCGGGTTCGAGCGCGTCGACGGCGTCGAGGGCGGCCTCTGGGAGGTCGACATCGACCGCGCGCAGGTTCTCCCGGACGTGGTCGCCGCGCGCCTTCGGGATGGGGACGGTCCCGCAGTCGAGCGCCCACGCGAGCGCGACGACGGCGGGCGAGCGATCGTTTCGGTCCGCGATCGCGGCGATCCCCAGATCGTCGAGGATCTCGCCGCAGCCGAGCGGGGAGTAGCCGACGAGGTCGTGGTCGAACTCGTCCGCGAGGGCGCGAAGTTCCGGCTGCTGGAAGCGCGGGTGACACTCGACCTGATGGGCCGCGATCGGCGCGTCGAGGATCGCGTCCGCCTCCCGCAGGAGGTCGGGCGTGAAATTCGAGACGCCGACGTGGTCAGTAACTCCCGCGTCGCGGAGGTCGTCGAAGGCCGGCAGCGTCGCCGCCGCGTCGTACGCGCGGATCGGCCAGTGGACGTACAGGAGGTCCACGCGGTCGAGTCCGAGCCGGCCGAGGCTCTCGCGGGCCGTCTCGCGGACGTCCTCGGGCGCGAGGTTTTCGGGATGGATCTTCGTGGCGACGACGACCTCGTCGCGGTCGACGTCGCTTTCGGCGATCCCCTCGCCGACGGCGGCCTCGTTGTCGTACATCTGCGCGGTGTCGACGTGGCGGTAGCCGGCCTCCAACGCCGCGACGACGGTGTCGGTACAGGTCTCGGGGTCGTCGAGCCCGGACGTTCCGAGTCCGATTGGGAGGTCGAGCGGTGGCACGCCTTCAGCTTCCGGACGCGAGGTAAAAAAGGCGCGCGAGCCGGTACGCCGGGCGCGCCTCCAGCATACTTAACACGTCGCCCCCGTAGGATCGCCCGATGGCCACCGGTCCTGCGCTTCCCCTGCTCCCGGAGCCGCTCTCGCTTCGGGATCTCTCCGACCCGCTTCTCGTCGACCCCGGGACGCGGCTGCTCCGCGCCGTCGTCGAGACGTACCGGGAGGCCGCGCCGACGCTCGTCGATCCGACCGTCGCGGACCTCGCGAGCGTGGAGAGTACGGAGGGCGAGGAGATTCTCCCCGCCGGAGACCTCCCGACGCTGAAGGTACTCGCGGGCGAGTCGGCGGTCGACGCCGCGACCGCGGGGTTCCGGTCGGCGAGCCGGCTCGCGGCGCTCCTCGACGCCGGCGCGGTCGACCTCCGCGTCCTCGACGCGCCACAGCCCAACTCGATACTGGCGAGCGACGAGACGGGCTTCGCGCTGATCGAAGACGAGAGCGACGGTGCGCCCGCGAGCGACAGCGACAGCGCGGACGCTGACGACGCGACCGACCGGGACCGCCGGTGGCACCGCGCCGGCGACGACGCCTCCCTCCGCGGACGCTACGCGCCGCGGCTCGCGAACGCAGGGCCGTACCACCTCCGAACCCCGAGCAGACGGCGAGTGTACGATGGGTTCGCGTCGCGATGCGACGAGGCGGTCGCGGCCGCGGTACTCCGCGCGCTCGACGCGTCGGCCGACCCGAACGCCGCCGGAACCGTCGGCCCGACCCCGGAGGAGACCCGGATCCGAGCCTACGCGGTCGGAGCCCGCGAGGCGGTCCTCGACCGGACCCTTCGGCGGGCCTGCGAGGACGCGGAACTGGGGAGTCCCTCGACGTTTACGCGGATAAAACGGCTCCTGCGGGAGGCCGGACTGATCGACACGGAGCCGGAGCCGCAACCGGTGGGTCGACCCCGGACGCGGCTCGTCGCTCGCGGCGCGCTGGCGTCGGCCGAGACGCCGGAAGAGACTGTCACGGCGGTGATAGACGTAGCGGACTGACGCGGAGAAGTCGACGGGACCGCGGCGTCAGTCGTCGTTCGTCTTGATGTCGGCCGAGAGCCCCTGTGCCATCTCTATCTCCTTCGAGTTGTTCAGGGTCCACGCGGTGCGGTCGGTGACGGCCTCGATCGCCTCGCGGGCCGAGGGGTAGCCGTTGCCGGATTTCTTCACGCCGCCGAAGGGGAGCTGGACCTCAGCGCCGATACACGGGAGGTTCCCGTACGCCAGCCCCAGTTCGGCCCGGTCGCGGTAGTAGTTGATCTGCCGGTAGTCTTCCGAGATGATCGCGCCCGCCAGCCCGTAGTTGACGTCGTTTTGGATCTCGACGGCGCGCTCGATGTCGCCCTCGTACTCGAGCAGCGCGACGTGAGGCCCGAACACTTCCTCGTGGGTACACCGCAGGTCGGCGTCCGGGTCCGCCTCGTAGACGAACGGGCCGACCCAGTGACCGTCCCCGTGGCCGTCCGGGATCTCGTCGGGGTCGAGTTCCGTCCGGTCGACGAGGACGTTCACGCCCTCCTCGCGGGCCAGCTCGTTGTACTCGCTGACCTTCTCGTGGTGGTCCGCCTCGACGAGCGGTCCCATGAACGTGTCCTCGTCGAGCGGGTCGCCGACTGCGACCGATTCCGCGGCCTCGACGAACCGTCGCTTGAACTCGTCGTACACGTCGCTGTGGACGATCAGGCGCTCAGCGGAGACGCAGCGCTGGCCGGTCGTCTTGAACGAGGACATCACCGCGGAGTGGACCGCGACATCGAGGTCGGCCGCGTCGGTGACGACGACGGCGTTCTTCCCGCCCATCTCGCAGGCGGCCCGCCTGCCGGGGACGCCGCCGAGCTTGGCTTGAATGTGGTGGCCGACCTTGGCGGAGCCGGTGAAGATGACGGTCGGGACGTCGTCGTTCTCGACGATCGCGTTGCCCGCGTCGCCGAACCCCTGAACCATGTTGAACACGCCGTCCGGGATCCCCGCGTCGTCGAACATCTCCGCGACGATCTGCGCGCACCGCGGAGTCTGTTCGGCCGGCTTGAACACGACGGTGTTCCCCTCGACCAGCGCGATGGCCATGTGCCAGTAGGGGATCGCGACCGGGAAGTTCCACGGCGTGATACAGCCGGTGACGCCGCGGGGCTTCCGCCGCATGTACGCGTCCTTCGAGGGGATCTCCGAGGGGACGATGTCCCCCTTCGGATGCCGGGCGTCGCCCGCGGCCCACTCGACCATGTGCGCGGCCTCGACCACGTCGGCTTTGCCCTCCGAGATCTCCTTGCCGCACTCCTTCGAGACGATCGCACCGAGTTCGTCCGTGCGCTCGCGCAGCTCGTGGTACACGTCCCAGAGGTACTCCGCCCGCTCGACTCGGGAGAGCTCCCGCCACTCCTCGAACGCCGCGTCCGCGGCGTCGACCGCGCGGTCGACGTCGTCGGGGGTCCCGCGGTGGAACTCCCCGAGCGACTCGCCCGTCGCGGGGTTCTCGCTCTCGAACGTCTCGGACCCGTCGCCGTCGACCCACTCGCCGTCGATGTAGTGCTGGTACGGCTGCGGCATAAGCGCTGCTTGTGGTTGGCCCGTACAAATATCCCACCCGACCATGGTCGGCAGAGTCTTTGTAATGCGGTACCAGAGGCGATCGTATGGCAACGACCGACGCGGAAGGGGCGGACGAGTGGCTGGGGACCCGGCTCACGCTCGATCTGTGGCACCCGAACTGCTGGGCGATCGAGGCGACGGGCAGAACGGAGGGTGGCGTACTCGCACACGCGATATACAACTCTCCGAGAACAGAGCCCAAAGCGCCGAACTCGGTGAACGGGCTCTTCACGGCGTTCGGGGACACGAACGAGGAGGTCGAGGCCCTGCTCGACGCGATCCGAGAGTCCGACCGCGCGGGGAACCTCTTGGAGTTACAGGAGCGGTTCGGGCGCGCGAGGGACGCGCCGGGGAACGTCGTTCGCGAGTTCTTCTTGGAGTACGACCCGGCGGATATGGTGTGTCCGACGCTGCTGGAACACGGGTTCGTCCACAGCGCGCCGGTCAAGATCGAGAACGGCCGCGAGGAGTGGCAGGTGTGTTTCGTCGGCGAGCGGACCGAGATCCGGGAGTCGATAGACGCGGTTCAGGAGGCGTCCGGTGCTGAGGTGTCCGTCGAGTCGATGTCGTCGTCGGGCCACGCGGGGCGGAGTCCCCGCGAGCGGCGTCTCGACACGCTCACCACGACCCAGCGGGAGGTGTTCGAGCACGCCCGCGAGGCGGGGTACTACGAGTGGCCTCGGGAGACATCGACGCGCGCGCTCGCCGATGACATGGACGTCTCGAAGACGACGCTGCTCGAACACCTTCGGAAGGCCGAGTCGAAGCTGCTGGACCCGTGACCTGGGCCGCTTGTCAGTTACCGACGATCGCCCGCAGCGCGAACAAGGCGTTCGACTTGCGCTCCCGGATCCGGCGGTAGAAGTACGAGAACCACTTGGAGCCGTACGGGATGTACTGGTAGACGGTCACGTCGTCCGTGGCCGCGAGTTCGAACTGCGCCGACTCGCGGACGCCGGTCAGCATCTGAACCTCGTAGGGCGTCCCGTGTTCGGCGTACAGCTCCTTCGCGTGGTCGATCATGGCGGGGTCGTGGCTCCCGACGGCGATCCCGTCGTCGAACGCCTCGAACATGTACGCGAGGCAGTCTCGATACGACTCGTCCACGCGCGTCTTCTCCTTGTACGAGAGCTCGGGCGGCTCGTCGTACGCGCCCTTGACGAGTCTGACCTTGCCGGGCAGCTCGGCGAGCCGCTCGAGGTCCTCGCGGGTCCGTTTCAGGTTCGCCTGAACGCAGACCCCGACGTTACCGTCCGTCTCGACCGCGTGCCGCTCGAATGCGTCGAGCGTCACGTCCGTGGTTTCATGATCCTCCATGTCGATCCAGACGAAGGTCCCGGTCCCGTCCGGGCCGGTCGCCGCCGGCCCGTTGGCCGCCTCGACGATGCGCGCGAGGTTCTCTTCGAAGATGTCGTCGCCGATGTCGAGCCCGATCTGGCTCGACTTCACCGAGACGCAGGCGTCGACGTCCCGGTCCGCGATCGCCTCAACGAGGTCGACGTAGGCGTCCGCGTCCGCGTCGGCCGGGGGCCGTTCCTCGTAGTGTTCGCCGAGGAGGTTCATGATGCCAGCCACACTGCGGTCGTTGAGCGCCTCGACGTGCGCGAGCGCCGCCTCTGGGGCCTCTCCGGCGACGAAGTTGCTCGCGATAGGCGGTATCATACGAATAGGTCACGGGCCGACCGGTATATATTGTCACCCGACCAATTATTCCGCATGATATTGTGTTCGTATAAAACACGGACGCGGACGGAGTCGTCGGTTCGTGGCCGCCGAACCGACCATGGACGGGCCGGGCTTAAGATGCCCTGATGCGCTCGTGACTATCGCACCAATATGTCACGAAATACCACGGACGCCACGGACCGGCGAACGCTTCTGAAACTGACCGGCGGTGCGGGACTCGTCGCCCTGTCGGGCTGTCTCAGCACGACGGACGACGACGGCGACGGAAGCGACGGGGGCGACAGCGACGACGGGAGCGACGGAAACGGCGGCGGTGACGGCGAGGACTCGACCGAGGCGTACGAGATCGGCATGGTCGACTCGCAGACGGGGTCGCTGTCGGCGTTCGGCGAGCGGAACCAGCGCGGCGTCAACCTCGCGTTGAACCGCGTCAACGACGTCGGAATCGACGGGCGGGAGCTCGACATCGTCGTCGAGGACTCCGAAAGCGAGAACCAGGGCGGGATCGCCGCCGCCCAGAAGCTCGTCAACCAGAACGGCGTCCCGTTCCTCATCGGCGCGGTCGGCTCCGGCGTCTCGCTCGCGATCTACGAGAGCGTCGTCGAGGGCTCCGACGTCGTCCAGCTGAGCCAGAACTCCACGGGCCTCAACCTCACGGAGTTCCCGGGACTGCTCCGGATGTCGCCGTCCGGCCGCAGCCAGTCGCTCGCGCTGTCGAACATCATCGCCGACGACGGCTACGACGAAGTGGCGATCACATACGTCAACAACGACTACGGACAGAGTCTCACCGACGCGTTCGTTGACGCGTACGACGGCGAGGTCGTTTACAACACGCCCCACGACCAGGACCAGCAGTCTTACTCGGGAGTCATCTCCGAGATGAACAGTTCGGGCGCGGACGCGTGGCTGTTCATCACCTACCAAGCGGAGTTCGCCACGATGGTCAACGAGGTATTCTCGTCGGGCTACGAGGCGCAGTTCTACGGCGCCGACTCCGTCTCCGGTGACAACGTCCTCGAGAACACCCCCGAGGGAAGCATCGATGGAATGAAGATCGTGGTCCCCTCCGCGCCGATCGAGGAGGAGAACTATCAGTCGTTCGCGGAGGCCTTCGAGTCGGAGTACGACCGGCGGCCGACCTCGTGGGCGGCGTACGCCTACGACTGCGTGATCAACGCCGCGCTTGCGATCCAGGCCGCCGACGAGTTCACCAGCGCGGCGCTTCAAGAGACCGTCCGACGCGTCTCCGGCCCCGAGGGCGAGACGGTGACCTCCTTTGAGGCCGCGAGCGAGATCCTCGCAGATGGGGGCGACCCCGACGATGTCGACTACCAAGGGGTCAGCGGTCCCGTCGACTTCGACGAGAACGGGGATCCGGTCGGCTTCCTTCAGGTCTTGGAGGTCCAAGACCACGAGTACGAAGGGATCGACTTCGTCGAAGGGTAATCCCGACCGATGACCGTTCTCGGATACCTGACCAACGGGCTGGTGTTCGGCAGCATCATCGTCCTCGGCAGCATCGGGCTGTCGCTGGTGTACAGCATTGCCGACTTCGCGAACTTCGCGCACGGCGACACGATGACGATCGGCGCGTACACGGCGCTCGTGACCTTCGGCGTCATCGGGGGACTTGGAGGGGCCGTACTCGGACTGCCGTACGGCTTTTTTTTCGCGTTGGTCGTCGGGATCGCCGCCGCCGCGGTCGTGGCGGTCGCCACGGAGAAGCTCGTCTACGAGCCGCTCGACGCCGATTCGATCGGCCTGCTGATCACGTCGATCGGGATCGCGTTCATCTACCGCGCGGTGATCCAGATCCGGTTCGGCTCCGATTTTACCCGGTTCGGTATCCGGTCGCTGCGACCGATCGAGTCGCTGGTGCCGTACGGCGTCCGGATAACGCTCCACGACATCGCGATCGTCGCCTCCGCTGTAGTGCTCGTCGTCGGGCTCCACATCCTGTTACAGTACACCGACCTCGGTCGAAAGATGCGCGCGATGGCGGACAACCCCGACCTCGCGCGGGTCAGCGGAATCCGGACGAAGCGGGTCAAGCTGTGGACGTGGGTCATCGGCGCCGGGCTCGCGGGCGCGGGCGGCGTGTTCCTCGGGCTCTTTAATCAGCTCGCGCCGCGGATGGGCTTCAACCTTCTGTTGGTGATCTTCGCGGCCGTGATCTTAGGCGGGATCGGCTCCGTCTACGGCGCGATGGCGGGCGGCTTCCTCATCGGTATGATAAACCAGTTAACGCCGTTTTTCTCCAACGTGGTCGAGGCGCTCCCGATATGGCCGGGGGTACTTAATACCGTCCTCGAGGGCCTGATCAGCATCGAGTACGCGAACGCGATCGCGTTCGTGATCATGGTCGTCGTGCTGTTGGTCCGCCCCAACGGGATCGCCGGGGAGGGGGCGACGTGAGTCTCTTCGACGGTCCGCGCGGAGCGCTGTCGGAGCTGACCCGCCCGGAGGGGTGGGTACTCGGCGTCAGCGTCGCGTTCCTGCTGTTCCTGCTCGTCGCGATGCTCACCGGCGCGCTCGGTCCGACGTACTTCCTGTTCCTCGTCGGGCTGGCGGGGATGTACGCGCTGCTCTCCTTCGGGCTCAACGCTCAGTGGGGGTTCACCGGACTGATCAACTTCAGCGTCGCCGCGTTCTTCGGTATCGGCGCGTACGGCACCGCGCTGATGACCGCGAGCGGCTCGCCGATCGCGGGGGGACTCAACCCGCTCGTCGGCCTCGTCGTCGCGCTCGTCGTCGCGCTCGCGCTCGCGCTGCTCATCGGGATTCCGACCCTCCGGCTCCGCGCCGACTACCTCGCAATCGCATCGCTCGGGCTCGCGGAGGTCGTCAGGCTGATCGTGCTCAACGAGCGCTGGCTGACGAACGGTAGCGCGGGGCTTCGCGGCATTCCAGGCTTCTTCCACGGCTGGCCGGTGCTCTCGACGTTCCCGGAGGCCATGCCTGGACTCCGTCTGGAGGTGATCCCCGGATCGCCGGTGACCCTCAAGACGGCGTTCTGGCAGGCGTCGCTGAACGTCCTGCTCGTGCTCGCGTTCGCGGGCGTCACGTACTTTGTCCTCAGGCGCGCACACCGGTCGCCGTGGGGGCGCGTGCTGCGGACGATCCGCTCGGACGAGGACCTCGCCCGGGCGCTGGGGAAGGACACGTACTCGTTCAAGATGCAGTCGTTCGTTCTCGGGAGCTTGATCATGGCGCTCGCGGGCGTGTTCTACGCGCACCTCAACCTCTACGTCGGGCCGGGCGATCTAGACCCGATCACGACGTTCTACGCGTGGGTCGCCGTAATCCTCGGCGGCAGCGGTTCCAACCGCGGGGCGCTGTTCGGCGGCGTCGTCATCGTCACGATCCGCGAGGGGACGCGCTTCCTCAACGACGTGGCGCTCCCGATCGACCCCGCGCCGCTTCGGCTGCTGTTGATCGGGGTCGTGATCGTCGCTGTCATGCGCTACCGACCACAAGGAATCTTACCGCCACAGCGAGAGCTGATCTGGCCGAGTGCGGTCGACGGGGGCGGGACCCCGGAAACACCCGACAGCGGCGTCCGCGAACGGAAGGGAGGTGGTGACAATGAGTGAGGGCGCGCTTCCCAAAGACGACGCCGTCCTCCGCGTCGACGACCTCCAGAAGTCGTTCGGCGGGCTCGCCGCGACCGACCACGCGACGTTCGCGGTTGAGCGCGGTACCATCACCGGGCTCATCGGGCCGAACGGCGCCGGGAAGTCGACGCTGTTCAACCTCATTACCGGCTTCTACACGCCGGACGGCGGGACCGTAGAGGTGAACGGGACCGACGTGACCGGCATGGAGCCGTACGAGGTGGCCGACCACGGGCTCATCCGGACGTTCCAGACCCCTCGCAAGCTGGAGGGGATGACCGTCCGCGAGGCCATGTTGGTCGGTTCTCGGAACCAGCCCGGCGAGTCGTTCCTCACGCTGTTGTCCTCTCCGGGGACCGTCGCCGAGAGCGAGTCTGCGAACCTCGCGGAGGTGGAGCAGATCTTAGCGGACTTCGAGATCGACCACCTCGCGACCCAGCCCGCGACCGACATCTCCGGCGGACAGATGAAGCTCGTCGAACTCGCGCGGGCGATGCTCGCCGAGCCGGAGGTGCTCCTGTTGGACGAGCCAGTCGCCGGGGTGAACCCGACACTCGCGAAGAAGCTCAAGGACCAGATCCGGCGGCTCAACGGGCAGGGGACGACGTTCTTGCTCATCGAACACGACATGGAGTTCGTGATGGACTTGGCGGACCCGATCGTCGTCTTGGACCAGGGACACGTCCTGACCGAGGGGACGCCGAAGGGGGTCCGCAACGACGACCGCGTCATCGACGCGTACCTCGGAGGCGGCGCATGAGCGACGATATGACGGACGACGCAACCGGGGCCGCAGACGGGCCTCACGGCGGAACCGACCCCGTCCTGTCGCTGTCGGGCGTCGACAGCGGCTACGGGGAGGTACAGGTGCTCGACGACTGCTCGGTCCGGCTCGACCCCGGCGAGATCGTCTGTCTCGTCGGTCCGAACGGCGCTGGAAAGTCGACAGTCCTCAAGACCGCGTTCGGGATGTTGACCCCGTGGGAGGGCACCGTCGAGTACCACGGCCGCGACATCGGCGGGATGGCGCCCGAAGAGATCGTTCGCGGGGGGATCGGCTACGTCCCGCAGACCGACAACGTGTTCGGCTCGCTGACGATCGACGAGAACCTCCGGATGGGCGGCGTCGCCCGCGACAGCGGTCTCGAAGAGGTGATAGAGCGGCTGTACGATCGGTTCCCGATCATCGATCGAAAGCGCACCGCGAAGGCGAAGACGCTCTCGGGCGGTCAGAGGCAAGTGCTGGCGTTCGCTCGAGCCCTGGTGATGGAGCCGGACGTGCTGCTCATCGACGAGCCGTCCGCGGGGCTCGCTCCGAACACCGCCGACGACGTGTTCGAAGACGTCCGGGAGGTCAACGACATGGACACGGCGGTCCTGATGGTCGAACAGAACGTGACGAAGGGGCTCGGCATCTCTGACCGCGGCTACGTGTTAGACCAAGGGGCGGTGCGGTTCGAAGGGACGGCGGAGGAGCTCCTCGGCGACGAAGAGGTCTCGCGGCTGTACCTCGGGGGGTGAGACCGCGGTCGGCCGGGACGCGTCCTCCCCTCGCGGCCGCCGTACTACGTCTCGGGCCGGTGTTACTGCGGCGGCGTGGTACCTCGGAGTAAGGGCTGAGAACACGTGTCCACGGGCACGGTCGCCGTCTTTTCGCGCAGCCAGCGGTCGGAGCGGCGCTCGGCGCGGCCCCGCCCGGCGAGTCGCTCGGGCTCGGAGTCCTACTCGGCGGAGCGCTGACGGCGGATAGATCTGGATCGTCAGCCGCGAGCGCGCGGTGCCGGCGGAAGGGTCAATCGAGGCGGTCACCGACTGACCGCGGACGCGTCGCGGACGTCCGTCCCGAAACCGGTCGCCCGCCGGTCGAGACCCTTACACAGCTCGCTTGTCCAACTCGCCTTTCAGCTCCGCGGCGTCGAACTCGTGGTCGGGGCGGATCGCGACGAAGTCGAGGAACCGCTCGGCGGCGAGGAGGTCGTCGACCGCGTAGCTCCCGTGCGCGGCGTCGACCGCCTCGCCCGCGCCGATCAGCGGCTCTAGTGCCGCGAGCGCGCTCGCGAGGTCGTACGCCCGCGCGGACTCCCGGCCGTCGCCGCTCACGCGGGTCGCGTCGATGACGTACAGGTCGCCGTCGGCGACGAGGACGTTCTCGGCGCGCAGGTCGCCGTGCGCGAGGCCGGCGTCGTGGACCGTCCGCAGCGTTGCGAACAGTTCGGGCGCGAGCCGGGTGACCGCCTCGCGGTCCAGCTCGCCGAAGGTGCGGAACTCAGGGAGGTACTCCAACACGAGGACGCCGAGGTCGCCGACCTCGAGCGCCTCGATCGGCTCCGGGGCGTTGATCCCGAGCTCGCGGACCCGCCGGGTCGCCTCCAGCTCGTGGCGCGCCATCTCGTAGGGGGTCTCGTGGCGCTCGAAGAACCCCTCCGTGCCGGCCGAGACGGCCCCGAGGTTCCGCCCGGTGGTGAAAAGCGCGTGGACGAGCGTGTTCTGTCGAGTGATCACCTTCACGAAGAGGTCGTCGTCGACGACCATCGGGGTCGACAGCCAGTTGTCGGCGTCGAGAAATCTGACCCGCATCCCGTCGCGGTCGTACCGGTTCGACAGCTCGCGCGCGACCCGCTCGATGTCGGGCCAGTCAACGCGACCGCGGACGAGCTGCTGGAACTCCATACGAGCGGAACGCGGCGACGCGTCATAAGTCGTCGGCTCGCGGGCCGAGCCGGGCGGAACGCGGCGCGGTCTATCACGGTCGTTCGCATCGTTTATGTTCGCGGGTCGCAATTCTCGTCCATGGACTTCGAGGTACCCGCCGAACACCGGATGATGCGCGACACCGTCCGGGAGTTCTGCGAGGAGGAAATCGCTCCCATCGCACAGGAGATCGAAGACGAACACCGGTTCCCCGAGGAGGTGTTCGACTCCCTCGCCGACCTCGACGTGATGGGCGTCCCGGTCTCCGAGGAGTACGGCGGACTCGGCGGCGACCAGCTGATGTACGCCCTGATCACGGAGGAGATCGGCCGCGTCTCCGGCGGGATCGGACTCTCGTACGCCGCCCACACCTCGCTGGGCGCGAAGCCGATCGACCTGTTCGGCACGCACGAACAGAAGGAGGAGTGGCTCCGTCCGCTCGCCGAGGGCGAGGGGATCGGGGCGTGGGCGCTCACCGAGCCGGGCAGCGGCTCCGACGCCTCCGAGATGGACACCACCGCCGAGTACGACGCCAGCGCGGGCGAGTACGTGCTGAACGGCACCAAGCAATTCATCACGAACGCGAACGTCGCAAACTCGGTACTCGTCAAGGCCGTTACCGACTCCGAGGCGGGCTACGACGGCATCTCGACGTTCATCGTCGACCCGGAGAACGACGACGGGTTCGAGGTGACGACCGTCTGGGACAAGATGGGACTCAACAGCTCGCCGACCTGCGAGATCGCCTTCGACGACGTGCGGCTCCCGGAAGGCCGGCTGCTCGGCAAAGAGGGCGAGGGGTGGAAACAGACGATGAAGACGCTCGACGGCGGCCGGATCTCTATCGCCGCGCTCTCCGTCGGGCTGGCGCAGGGGGCCTACGAGGCGGCCGAGGCGTACGCGGGCGAGCGCGAGCAGTTCGGGAAGCCGATCGCGAAGTTCGACGCGATCCGCAACAAGATCGTTCACATGTACCGCCAGATCGAGCGGGCACGGCTGCTCACGCATAAGGCGGCGACGGAGTACGACTCGGGCGAGTCAGTCACCCGGAAGTCGGCGCTGGCGAAACTCGACGCCAGCGAGGCGGCCCGCGAGGTCGCAGAGGAGGCGGTCCAGACGCTCGGCGGCTACGGCTACACGACCGACTTCGCCCCGCAACGCTTCTACCGCGACGCCAAGCTGATGGAGATCGGCGAGGGGACGAGCGAGATCCAACACGTCGTCATCGGGCGCGAACTCGGTCTCTGAGCGGTCCGCGCGATCGTCGGCGTCGCCTCGCTACACCGGCCGTCACGGCAACTTCACGAGGTCGTCGTCGACGCCGCGCAGGCTCTCCGCGAGCCGCGATCCCTCGGGCACCGCTCGGAGGAACGGCTCCGACCCGAACCGGACCTCGCCGTTGACCGACACCAGACCGAGGTCCGCGGGGTCGCCGTCGAGTCCGGTGAGGAACGCGACGGTACGGACCGCGTGTACGTCACCGGCCCGCGCGTCGGGGTCGACGGAGCCGTACAGGGTGGGGTTGACCGCGACGTGGTGGACGCAGGTCGGCGTCGGCGCGAAACACAACAGGTAGCGAGCGCCCGGCTCGTTGCGGCCCAGCTTCGGCCGGAGGGCGTGGCGGTCGTCGGCGTGGAAGTACCGCTCCATCCGACGGTACTGTCGGAGGAGTTCGTTCGCGCCGGTGGCGCGGCGGACCGCGGCGTCGGCCTTGAGTTCGACCACGCGGTCGACCGGCTCGGGCGTCCGCGTCCGGATGAGGAGGTCCACCACCCCCTCACGTCCGTCGGCGTCGTACGGCTCTTCGAGACGGATCGTCGGGTCGTCGACCGTCGCCTCGTAGTGTTCGACGAGCCGGGTCGCCAGCGCGTCCTCGCGCATGGATCTCAGGACGGGACGGAGGGCGATAAACCCGGCTCTCGGCGGCGCGCGACCGACCGCGCTACCGGCGGGCCGCGTCGCTCCGCGCGGCACGGCGCGTTCCCACAAACCGGGAGCCATCACGGGGTTTGTATGGCCCCGACCTCTACCTTCGGCGATGTCTGACAAACTGTCCAGACGGCGGTACCTCGCTGGAACCGGAGCCGCGTTGACCATCGGGACGCTCGCCGGCTGTTCCGGCGGCGGCGACGGCGGCGACGGGTCCGACAGCTCGGACGGCGACGACGGGATGGACGGCGGCGACGGCGGCGACGTGCCGAGCGAGATCGACGACCACCTCGCCGACGCGAACCAGTACGACGGGTCCATCGATGACCTCACCGGGCAGGACGAGGTCACCGTAGAGGTCGGGGCCGGCGACACCGGCTTCGCCTTCTCGCCGGCGGCGATCCGGATCGACTCCAGCACGACCGTCGTCTGGGAGTGGACCGGGAACGGCGGCGGGCACAACGTGGCCTCGGTAGAGAGCTCCGAATCCGACTTCGACAACGGAGAGATCGCTGACGAGGAAGGGTACACCTTCGAACAGTCGTTCGACAACGCCGGCATCCAGCTCTACGAGTGTTCCCCACACTCGGCGAACGGGATGCTCGGCGCGATCGAGGTCGTCGAAGCCTGAGCCACTCGCCGCGGACCGGTTCGAGACGCGAACGCGATTTTTTCGACGACGTGAGAAGCTTACGAGAGGAACGACCAGCGGACGTCGACGATCCGGTCGTGCTCGCTCGTGACCGTCGGCCGCGCGAGGTGGTCGTTGGCGTTGACGCCGGCGTCCGCCAAGCGGGCGAGCGCCTCGTCGAGCGTGCGGTCCGAGCGCTCCACGCTGGCGTCGCGCACGTAGGGGGCGTCGAGCGGGTTCGCCCGGGAGTTCGAGACCTCGATCGCGTCGGTGAGGTCGCCGCCGATCGCGTGCGGCGGCTGGTGGAAGTGCCAGTCGCCGACAGTGAGGAACAACCACACGTCGCCGTTGATGACGTGGTACTCGCCGGTGACCCGCTCCGCATCGTACGCGACGATTCGGGAGAGGACAGCCGTCTTGAGCCGGTAGAGCGCGTCCTTTCGTGCCGAGCGGACGTTGCTCTCGGTGACGTCGCCGCGCTCGTATGCGGCGGTCGCCTCGTCGGCGAACTGCTTTGCGACCTTGTTGACGACGTACAGCGATTCGAGCAGATCGTCCGTCGGTTCGAGCGGAGTCACGGCGGGATACTGGTCGTGTACTGCGACCGCTCGGAGTTCCAACCGTCGCGGTCATAGGCGTTTCGGGATCCGTGACCGCGACTCCGGAGCCGCGCCCGCTCGGTCGACGCGGGGGACCCCCGGATGGTTACTTCTTTAACCACGGGGACGAAGAGGGAGGCAAGATGGCGCACGACTCCGTGAAACTGTACTCGGCGATATACGTCGCCCTTCTCGTGGCGGCGACGCTGAACTTCCTTCTCTTCGAGTCGACCTTCGTCGAGTTCACGTACGCGCAGGCGCTCGGTGGCACGTTGGTGATCGCGACGGTCAAGACGCTGCTCATCGTCGCGTACTTCCAGCACCTCCGGTGGGAGAACCGCTCGCTGACCTACCTGATGGGGATGGCGCTCGCGCTCACCATGCTGCTGATGGCGGCCGCGACGTACTCCATTTCGTAGGCGGACCTTCTTGCTCCGGTCGACGGACGCGCCACCGTCGTTCCGCCCCGGTTTCGGAGCCGCTCCCGACGCGTATGATTCTCCTACACCGCGGCGTATTAGTTGGTGGTAGTAGTTAGTTATATTACGGTTGCCTCACAATCGTGAGCCGTCAATGGGGTTCAGCGACCGACTCCTCGACGCGGGATCGGAGATCTGGGACGCACAGAAGGAACACCCGTTCGTCGTCGAACTCGCGGACGGCAGCCTCGACGAGGCCGCGTTCCGCTACTGGGTAAAACAGGACTACCGGTACCTGCTCGATTACGCCCGGGTCTTCGCACTCGCGGGGGCGGCGGCAGACGACGAGGAGACAATGCTGCGGCTGACGGGGACCGCGCACGCCACCCTCGCGGACGAGCTGGAACTCCACCGTTCGTTCGCGGCCGACTACGGGCTCTCGCCGGCGGACCTCGAAGCCGTCGAGAAGGCACCGACCTGCGCCGCGTACACCGACTTCCTCGTGCGGACGGCTCACGAGGGATCGATCGCCGAGATCGCGGCCGCCGTCTACCCGTGCGGACAGGGCTACCTCGACGTGGCCGACCACATGGCCGCCCTCGCGACCGAAGAACACCGGTACACCCCGTTCATCGAGAAGTACACGGGAGCGGAGTTCCGCGAGACGGTGGCGTGGATGCGCGATCTCGTCGACCGGTACGGCGAGGAACACCCCGGCGAGCGCGACGCCATGCGTGCGGCGTTCCTGCGGAGCGCCCGGCTCGAACACGCGTTCTGGGAGATGTGTTACAGTCAAGAGGGGTGGTCCGTCTGAGGTGGGGCAGGCGGAACGAACTGTTTTCTCTACGCCGTGGACGGTCCGGGAACGGTCGACTGCGCGGCGATCGCCGACGGCGACGTGTTTCCCGTGACGGGGGCCGCGACGGTCGACGTTCCCAGCGAGAACTCGCTGCGCACGGTCGCGGTCCAGGGACGCCCCCACGGCGAACCGATCGGACACCGCGGCCCGCTGGTACTCCAAGGGTGCCGGGCCACGGCTGTCCCGTGCCGGCACGCGTCGTAGCGCGGAAGCCCAGCCGAGTTTTTTGTACTCGGAGCGAGACCTATCCGTATGGATCTGCGCGCCGCAACCGCCACCGACATCGACGCGGTCCGATCGGTCGCCCACGGATCGCTCGTGGCGTCGTACGGGCACGCCGTCGACGAGGAACTGCTGGACGAGGCCGTCGAAGAGTGGTACGACGCCGGCGACCTCGGCGACGATGTCAACGACGACGACGCGGTGTTCCCCGTCGCCGTCGCGGACGGGGTCGTCGTCGGCTTCGCGGAGAGTTACGTCGTCGGCCGCCGCGAGCGCGTCGGCGAGATCGACTGGCTCCACGTCCACCCCGACCACAGAGGGTCGGGGATCGGCTCCGCGCTGCTCGAACGCGTCGAGTCCGCCCTCCGCAGGTCGGAGGCCGACCGGATCGAGGCGCGCGTCCTCGTCGACAACGAGGCGGGCACGGAGTTCTACGAGCGCGAGGGGTACGAACTCGCGGGCGAACGCGACGTAAACATCGGTGGGGAGACGTTCGCGGAGCGGGAGTACCGGAAGCAGGTCGGCCGCCTCACCGGCATCTCCGAGGCCGTCTACGAGACTGAGGCGGGGGACACCGTCCACGTCGCGTTCGACGAGAGCGACCGTGGGTCGAAAGCGCCCTTCTACGTCGCGTACACCGACCCAGACCACGAGCGGCGGTACGGCTACCTTTGTGGCAACTGCGAGGGGGCTGACGTCGCGATCGACACCATGGACCGGATGGAGTGTCGCGACTGCGGGAACCGGCGGAAACCGGCGCGCTGGGACGCGGCGTACTGACGTCGTCGCGTCCGCCGGGACGCCCTCGTCGTCTCAGAGCGTGTCCATGACGCCGAGGACCCGCTCCTCGACCCCGCGGCCGGGGTCCCACTCGCTCCCGTCGCGGTCCGACTCGCGGTGTTCTGTAACGGTCCGTTCCATCGCCTCGTCGACCGGCGTCGACTCCCAGCCGAGGTCCGCGAGCGCACAGGTGTCGAGCAGGTGCGGGTACTCGCGATAGAGAGTGAAGTCGTCGGGGTCGAGTCCGCCGGCCGCGAGCGCGTCGTCGCTCGCTGGGACGACCTCGACATCCTCCCCGGCGACGTCGGCGATCCTCTCCACCGTCTCGCGCAGCGTGAGCGCGCGGCGGTCGCCGACGTTGTACGCCGCGCCGGGCTCCCCGCGCTCGGCGACGATCCGGAGCGCGCTCGCGACGTCCTCAACGTACGCGCGATGCCAGAGGTTCTGTCCGTCGCCGGGGATCACCAGACGGTCGTGCGTGAGTACGCGGTCGACCCAGTAGTCGAGCCGCTCCGTGTAGTCGTGCGGCCCGTAGACGATACACGGGCGGACGGCGGTGGCCGCGACGCCCTCCCCGGCGGCCGCGAACACCGCGCGGTCGCCCTCGGCCTTCCGGTTGCCGTACGTTTCGTGCGAGTCGTCTACCGCTTGCTCGTCGGTACACGGCTCCAGCGGCGTCTCGCCCTCCCGCTTGGGGATCTCCTCGGCGGCGTAGCTGGAACCCGAGGAGATGTACACGTAGCCGTCGACGTCGGCGAAGATCTCCGTGGCGGTCTCCACGTCGGCCGGCTGGTATGCGACGCAGTCGATCACGACATCCGGTTCCACCGACAGCTTCGCGGCGCGCAGCGCGGTCTCGTCTTTTCGGTCGCCCTCAACGTGGGTCACGCGGTCGTTCTCCGCGAAGGGGTTCTCGTGGTTGCCTCGGTTGAATATCGCGACCTCGTAGTCGTGTGCCAACAGTTCGTCGACCGTGTGACGACCGATGAACCGGGTCCCGCCGACGACGAGCGCAGTGTCCGTCATACCCGAGATCGGACGAGCGAAGTAAAAAGCGTGGCCGAATCGGACGCCGGGTCGCCCGCCGCCAAGGCGACGGGCTGGCCTATTCCTCGATCCGGGGGCCGTCGCCGCGCCACCGACGGTACAGGAAGTACGCGACGCCGAGACCGATCGCCCAGGTCCCGACGCCGAACACCGCGATCGCGATTCCGCCGAGGAACTCGCCGGGCGGCAGACCGAACATATCTACGTTCGGCGCGTCTGCGACATAAACGCTCCGAGGGGAGTGGCGACGACGCGCCGAGAGAGGGGGTAGCTTCTCGGGGCGCGAGCCCGTACGACCGCGCATGTCCGACCGCTCGCTGCGGCGACCCTGGCTCGCCGCCCTGCTCGCGCTCTTCGTCTCCGGACTCGGCCACGCGTACCTCCGCCGGTGGGCCCGCGCGCTCGGCTGGTATCTGGCGGTCGCCGCGGCCGTCTTCCTGTTCGTCCCCGAGGGCGCGGTCACCGCCGCGTTCTCCGGGGACCCGCCACCGGTCCGCGACCTCGCGCCCGCCGCGGCGGTCGTCGGGGCCAGCGTCATCGACGCGTACGTCGTAGCCCGCAGAAACAACCGGGAGTACGAGCGGGAGCGCGACGCGGCCCGCGTGACCGGCACTCAGGCGGCGTCCGTCGGCGTCGATGTCGACCCCGACGAGATGTCGGCGGACGCGGCCGAAGCGGTCGACGCCGACGGAGCCGTTCGCTGCCCGGAGTGCGAGAAGGAAACGGACCCGACGGTCGACTTCTGCCAGTGGTGTGCGGAGCCACTGAGGGGAGGAGACGCCTCGTGAGGTGAAAAAGCGCGATAGTGGGAAGCCGAAGACGGAGAAACGTGGTCTACCCGCCTCAGAAGAGGTAGAACAGCGGGAAGATGAACACCCAGACGATGTCGACGAAGTGCCAGTAGAGGCCGAAGTACTCGATCGGCCGCTCGTCGTCGAGGTAGTGCCCCTGGTACACCCTGACGAACAGGAAGATGGCGATCACCAGGCCGAGCAGCACGTGGATCCCGTGAAGCCCGGTTGTGACGTAGTAGATCGACGCCTGGATCGGGTCGCCGTGGGCGTTCGCGGCAATGGTGACGCCGCGGTCAAATATCTCGTGGTTCCACTCCCACAGCTTGATCGTCATGAAGGTGAATCCGAGCAGGATGGTCGTGCCGAGCGTCGCCAGCAGCCCCTGCCGGCTCTTCCGGCGGGCCGCGACCAGCGCGAGGATGACGGTGAACGAGGACGTGATCAGGACGAACGTGTTGATCAGTCCCGGCAGCGACTCCGTCAGCGGCTCCCACGTCATCCAGCCCGCGTTGTAGCGGATGAAGACGGCCGCCGAGATGAACGCGCCGAAGACGATCACGTCGGAGGCTAGGAAGAACCACATCCCCAGCTTCACCTTCTCGACGCCGTTGAACGGCCATCGCTCGGCGAACTCGGACGGGGGCGCGTAGAAGTCCTCGAGGCCCCACTTCACGCCGGTGTAGAGGAGGCCGACGATCCCGGCCACGATGGCGATCGGGTAGAGCGCGTTCGAGATATTGATATCGCTCTGCATAGCGGTCTCACCCAGCACGACGGTGACCGCCTCCGCGAACCCGGAGAACCCGAACAGCGTGACGCCGAGCGAGACAGCGAGCGCGAACGGCCAGATGCTCGCGTGGCTCGGGTGCTCGTCCCAGTAGGGGTACTTCGAGATGTGCGCCGAGTGGCTGTCGCCGCCGTCCGTGGCGACGTCGCCGTCGTCGTCGGTCTTCATCGCGGGACCGCCGTCCGGCACGAAATCCTTCACGAACTCCAGTTTCCCGGAGGCGTATGACGGGCGGTTCGACCAGTTCTCCAGCGGCGGGGGCGAAGAGACGGCCCACTCAGCCGTCCGCGAGTAGTCCCACGGGTTGTCGCCGGCCGGCTCGCCGGAGACGTACGACTTCGCGAAGTTGTAGAACATGATGAAAAAGGACAGTCCGAGCACGAACGCCCCGATGGTCCCGAACTGGTGATAGATCTGGAACTCGGGGTTGTACTCGAACACCCGGCGAGGGGTCTCCCAGCCGAGGAACATCGAGAAGTAAACGGCGTTGAACCCGAGGAAGAACACCACGAAGTGGAGCTTCCCGAGGAACTCGTCGTACATTTTCCCGGTTATCTTCGGGAACCAGTAGTAGGCCCCACCGAACAGCGCCGTCGCGCCGCCGAACATCACGTAATGGAAGTGCGCAACCACCCAGTAGGTGCCGCGGAACTCGTAGTCGAGCACGATGGCACCGAGGAACACCCCCGTGATGCCGCCGAGGATGAACAACAGGAGCGCGCCGAACGCGAACAGGAACGGCGTGGTGAACTGGATCCGCCCCTTGATCAGCGTGTAGATCAGCGCGAAGACCACCAAGTCGAACGGGAGCGAGATGCCGATGGTCGTCGCCATCATCAGCGTCTTGATCTCCAGGTTGATCGTCGTCAGGAACATGTGGTGCATCCACACGAGGAACGACTGGACGGCGATCAGGCAGATGGAGATAATCACCCACTTCCGACCGACGAGGCGGCGCCCGGAGAACGTCTGGAACAGCTCCAACATGACGCCGAGCGCCGGGAAGAAGACGATGTACACCTCCGGGTGACCGAAGAACCAGAACAGGTGGCCCCACAGCAGGGACCCGCCTTCGGTCGCCGAGAAGTAGACGCTACCGAGGACGCGGTCGGCCGCGAGGAGCAGCCCGACCGCGAGCAGCGCGGCGAACGCGAACAGCATCATCCACACGGTCGCGAGCATCGACCAAGTGAACATCGGCATGTCCATGATCCCCATTCCCTCCGCGCGGGAGTGATGGATGGACGTGAGGAAGTTCACCGTCGACGCCGTCGTGCCGGTGACGAACATCGCGAGCGCGAGCACCGCGCCGGTCGACCCGATGCTCGGCGTGTACATCGGCACGTTGAGCGGCGCGTATATGGTCCACCCGGCAGAGAGCGTTCCGCCCTGGAAGAAGCTGATCGCGAGCAGGACGCCCGAGCCCAGGTACAGCCAGTACGACAGCGCGTTGAGCCGCGGGAACGCGAGGTCGTCCGCGCCGATCTGAAGCGGCACGAAGTAGTTCGCGAAGCCGAACGCGAACGGCGAGAGGAACCAGAACACCATGATCAGCCCGTGAGCGGTGACGGCCTCGTTGTACGCCAGCCCGGAGAGGATCTGACTCGTCGGGTCCCACAGCTGGAGGCGAATTAAAAGCGCCATCACGCCGCCGAACAGCAGGAAGAACAGCGCGGTGATGGTGTAGAGGATGCCGACGTCCTTGTGGTTGGTCGTGACGAACCAGCGCTTCACGGAGGTCGTCGGCGGGAGTCCGCTCATGCGCTCACCCCGCCGGGCGCGGCGACGCCTGCCGCTCCAATGTTAGAGCTGTTACCAGCGCTTGCGGAGCTGTTACCGGTGCCGGCGTACCACTCTTCCCACTCGTCTTGCGGGAGGACGGTGATCTGGCTCTTCATCTGGGAGTGACCCGGACCGCACAGCTCGAAGCACTGGACGGCGTACGTTGCCTCCCCGCCTTGTGCCTCGACATCCTCGGAGCTCACCGCGAACCACGTCTCGCTGTAGTCTCCGGGGATGGCGTCGGACTTTATCCGTAAGTCCGATGAGCCGAAGTTGTGCCACACGTCCCTCGACGTGATGTTGAGATCGACCCGCTGGTCGGCCGGCACGACCAGTTCACCCCGTTCGGTGTGGCCGTTCGGGTACTCGTACGCCCAGCCGTACTGGTAGCCCTCGACCATGATCTGGATGTCTCCCTCCTCTTGGACGCTCGGTCCGTCCTCGACGTAGAGGAGGAGTCCGTACGCGTACACGACGAGGCTGATGACGACGATGGCGCTCAACCCGAACGAGAGGAAGAGCTTCTTCGCTTTCGGACCGCCCTGTCCCGTCGGGAGCTCGCCGACAGTCGGCGCGTCGAATTTCTCGTCCGACCGGTTCCCGTCGTCGCGGTACTTGTACACATTCCACAGCGTGTACGACACGACGATGGTGCCGACGAGAGTGCCGAGCGCGAGGAAGACGAAGAAGATCTCGTCGAAGACCTCCGCCTGTGCGCGCCAGTCGCTCCCCTGTTGTAGGATAACTGGATTTATCATGTTCGTCTATCTGCTCTTGTCTCTCCCTTAGCGATGGCACACTTATCTCTTGTGTAGCGGGGCGGACGATCGGCGGTGGAGGAGCCGGTTTCGCGCCCGAGTCGGCCCCCCGGAGCCGTCCGTCGGAGCCGGGGTGTGGGCCGTCGGGAGACGACGAGACGCGCGCCGGTCGACAGGGACGAAGACGCCGGAACGACGGGGGGAAACGACGCGTCGAAGGGTATTTGTACGCGCGAACGGAGGTCTCAATAACGGACACCTATGACATCACTCACCCTCTTGAGTACGGGCCTGATGGGCCTGCTCGTCGTCGCCACGTTCGTCGCAGTCGCCGAGATCGGAGGGAAGCGGTCCGCTCCTAGCCGCGACGAGAGCGGCGGGCGCTACGAGGCCGTTGTCGCGGCGCTCGGCGAGTTCGTTCGGACGCCGGTCGTGTGGGCGGTCTCGTTCGTCGGCGTCACCGTCCTCGTCGGCGGGAGCATCCTCCTCGGCGTCGGGAGCTTCGGCATCCCGGAGGGGCTCGCCGGCACGCTGGTGACCGTCGCGTACCTGCTCGTCGCGCTGCTGCTCGTCGGCTTCGTCTTCCTCGGTGCCTACTTCGCGACCCGGAGCCGTGGACTCGGAAACGCGCACGGCGTCGCCGCCGGGACCCTCGCCACCGGCGCGGCATTCCTCGTCCTCGTCACCGTCCAGCTGGTCGTCGGCGTCGTTGGCTGACCGGCCCGTCGAACCGTTTCATCGACGGCGATCGAACTCCGAGAACGGCCCCCGTCAGCGCTCGTCGGCACCCGACTCCCGAAGTCCGCTGTCGAGACCCAGTCCGACGACGCCCCCGTACCGGTCCCATACGACGACGAGCGACGGGACAAGCAGGATCGAACAGAGGTACGCGTAGAACACGCCCAGCGCGAGCAGGACCCCGAAGTCGCGCAGCAGTGGGATCACCGCGAGCCACAGGACGCCCAGTCCGGAGACGGTGGTGAGCATGCTGCCGGTGAGCGCCCCACCGGTCCCGGCGATGGTGACGTCGAGCGCCTCGTCGACCGGACGCCCAGACTTGTACTCGTCGACGAACCGGTGAACGAAGTGGACGGTGTAGTCGACGCCGAGCCCGATAGAGACGGAGAGGATCGGCGCGTTGATCGGCGTCAACGGGATCGAAAACAGCCGCATCGACCCGACGAGCAGCCCGATCGTGACGAGGACGGGGACGAGGTTCAACAGCCCGTACACCGCCTTCCCTTCGAGGTACGCGTACGACAGCGCTAAAAACAGCGCCGTGAGGCCGAAGGCGGCGAACAGGCTTCGGATCGCGGACTCCGTCAACAGGTCGATCACCGCCTCGTTGACGACGAGGGAGCCCGTCGGGACGGCTTCAAGCGGGGTGCGCTCGGCGAGTGCGCGCACGTCCGCGACCGCCTCGGAGTTGTCGACGCCGGGCCGGATCGTGTAGTCGATCCGCGCGCTGCCGCGGTCGGCGGCCACGTAGCCGCGAGCCTGCGTCTCGGCCGGGGAGTCGAGGAGCGCGTCGTACACCTCGTCGACGTTCCGGTCCGGCACGCCGTTGCCGAGGCGATCGTTGCGCTCGACGACCGCGGCGAAATCGGGGTCCTGTGCGGCCCGGTCGTCGATCACGGTGACGACGCTCGTCGCGGCCGCGCGACGCTCGTCGGTCGTCTCGAAGGCGTCCGGCGGGTTCCGCGTGGTTCGGTCGATCAGCTCCAAGGCGTCGTCGTCTCTGACCGACTGGTCGACGTACAGCGTCACGGACCCGTCGAAGTTCCGTTCGAAATCCTCCTCGAACAGCGTCAACACGTCGAGGAACGTGTACTCGGTCGGCGCGAACGGCTCCGGTAGGTCAGCGTACGTCTCCAACCGGTCCTGGTCGGGGAAGAACGCCTCCTCGGAAAACTCCGTGTTCACGCCGGTGCCGTACGCGCCGCCGGCCGCGCCGCCGACGAGCAGCCCGACCGTGACGAGGACGGGAACGAGGTTCAACAGCCCGTACACCGCCTTCCCTTCGAGGTACGCGTACGACAGCGCTAAAAACAGCGCCGTGAGGCCGAAGGCGGCGAACAGGCTTCGG
>PXST01000047.1:29327-48646 GCA_003023405.1 Halobacteriales archaeon SW_8_68_21 | reverse complement strand
AGCCGGACGTAGCGACTTTCGTCCGCACGTGGGCCTCGACCGCCGATCCTGTCGATATACTGACTGTTTAAACGACGTTCGGGGAGCCGGGATATACAGAAGGACGCCACAGCGGGAGGAGATGACCGTACGGACACGGTAATCCAAAATATTTATTATATATAGACAAGAGTTCAGTTGTATGCGACGAGAACACACACAACGCGTTTCACGACGGAAACTCCTCGCCGGCGGAGCAGCCGGTGGCTCCCTCCTGCTCGCCGGGTGTACCGGTGGCGGCGACGGCGGCGGCGGCGGCGGCGACCTCCCGAACCAAGAGCTGTTCTTCGCGCAGGTGAAGGGCCCGCTCGACATGGACCCGATCATCATCAACGACGTCCCGTCCGCCCAGATCGCGGGACGGATCTTCGACGGCATCTACGAGTATGACGAGGGCGTCGGGCTCGTGCCGGGCATCGCGTCGGAGATGCCGACCGTCGAGCGCGAGGGCACGCGGTTCATCGTCCCCATCCGCGACGACGCCATGTTCCAGAACGGCGACCCGGTGACGGCGGAGGACGTGATACACACGGTCCTCGCGCCCGCCGAGGAGGAGACGGAGAACGCCTCAGAGGTTAGCATGGTCGACTCCGGGGAGGCCATCGACGAGACGACGGTCCAGTTCGACCTGGCGTTCCCCTACGGTGCGTTCGAGACCGCACTGGTGCGGAGCGTCGTCAACAAGGAGGTCCGGACCAGCGACAAAGAGGCGTACAACACCGACCCCGTCAGCTCGGGGCCGTTCAAACTCACCGAGTGGGAGCCAGAGAGTTCCGCGACGCTCGAACGCTGGGACGACTACTGGGGCGACGCCGACGGACTGCCGAACCTGGCAACCGTCGAGTTCGACCCGATCGAAGAGCAGACGACTCGCGTGACGGAGCTGGAGACGGGCAACGTCGACGTCATCGAGAGCATCCCGCCGCAGCTGTACGAGACGGTTCGGAACAACGAGAACGCGTCGATCGACGAGACGCCCGGTATCGGGTACTTCTACCTCGCGTTCAACTGTGCCGAGGGGCCGACGGCCGACCCCCTCGTTCGCGAGGCGGTCGACTACTGCTTCTCGATGGATCAGGCGGTCTCAAACTTCATCGAACCTGCGGGCGTGCGGCAGGTGAGTCCGTACCCGAAGACGATGGCCGACGAGTGGGATTTCCCGCTCGACGAGTGGGGCGACATCTCCCACGACCGCGACCTCGACGAGGCGCAAGCCCTGTTCGACGAGGCAGGAGTCGACATGGACTACGACTGGCGTATCATCGTCCCGCCGGACGACAAGCGCGAACAGATCGGCGTCTCGATTGGCGACGGGCTCCAGAACGCCGGCTTCGACAACGTCGAGGTCCAGCGGCTGGACTGGGGGACGTTCCTCGACGCCTACACCACCGGGGACCCGGAGCGGTACAACATGTACACGCTCGGCTGGTCCGGCTCGCCCGATCCGGACGCGTTCGCGTACCAGCTGCTGAGCCAGGAAGTCGAGGGATCGACGAACGGGACGTTCCACGAGTACGACGAGGCCTCCGAGATGCTGACACAGGCCCGCGAGAGCGCGGACTTCGATGAGCGCCGACAGCTCTACATCGACGCGACCACGGAGCTGCTTGAGGGGCGGACCCACATCCCCGCGTACAACCTCAAGAACACCTACGGGATCCACGACAGGGTCTCGGACTTCAGCTCGCACGCCATCTCGAGCGAGATCCAGCTCTTCACCGGCCGCAACAACGTCTCGGTGGAGTAACGGTTCGCCGCGCGAACCGTTCCGCGACCCCTGGTCTCAGACCGGGTCCCGTCTGCCGGGACCGTCTCGAACACTCGGAGACCCAACGACACGGGCGTGGTGGAAAACGGATAACTAAAAACCGTCCACGATCATCGACAGTAACAAACGGATAAATGGGACTCTTACGGTACACACTTTGGCGGGTCGCACAGGCAATCCCGGTACTCGTCGGAATTATTACGATCACGTTCTTCCTCGCCAACCAGATCCCCGGCGATCCGGTCGAGATCATGCTGGGACCCAGTCCCGCACAGGGGCAAGTGGAGGCGATCCGGGCGCGGTACGGCCTCGATCGTCCCGCGTACGAGCGGTTCCTGACGTACCTCTCGGGCGTAGTGACCGGTGACCTCGGGCGGAGCATCTACTACGACCGGCCGGTCCTCGAGATGATCCTGCTCCGGCTCCCGGTGACGCTGTACCTCACCGTGTCGGCGTTCCTGTTCGCGATCGTGACCGCGATCCCGCTCGGCGTCATCTCGGCGAAGCGGCGGAACAAGCCCGCCGACCACGTCTCGCGGATCGTCTCGCTCATCGGGGTCTCGACGCCGTCGTTCTGGATCGGCCTCATGCTCATCATCGTCTTCGCGTTCCATCTCGGCTGGTTCCCCGCCCGCGGACTGCCGCTCCCGTGGGCGTCGCCGGCCGACATCCGCGGGGCAGAGACCCAACTCCAAGTCGTGTGGACGTCGTTACACCACCTCGCGATGCCGATGGTGGCGCTCGGAACGCTCCAGATGGCGCAGATCACCCGGATCGAGCGGTCGTCGATGGTGGAGTCGCTCCAGGGCGAGTACGTCAAGCTCGCCCGCGCCTACGGCGTCTCCGAGTCGAAGATCGCGCGTAAACACGCCTTTCAGGTCGCACAGCTTCCCGTGATCACAATCATCGGTCTCGGGCTCTCGACGGCCCTCGGCGGCGCGGTGTTGACCGAGACCGTCTTCGAGATACCCGGGATGGGACGACTGATCATCACGGCGATCAACAATCAGGACTACGAGCTGATCATGGGAACGACGTTCATGTTCGGCGTGGCGTTCGTCGTCGGCGTCATCGTCACCGACATCGCGTACGCCTACATCGATCCCCGCGTCGCTTACGGTGAGGAGACATAATGGCTACCGAAACCGACACGCCGACTGACACCCCGGCGAACACCGAGGGGACCGGTGCCGGCGAGATCGAGGCCCGCGTCGGCCTCCGGTACACCCTGCGACAGGTGAGACGCGACACGACGGCGCGCATCGGCATCTACACCATCGGGTTCATCACGGTCGTTGCGGTGCTCGCGTCGATCGACCACTACGTGTTCGGCTACGGGGTCGCGGAGGCGATCTGGTACAGTCCGGTACAGGACCCCGAGCAGGTTGAGCGGCTCCTCCCGCCGGTGGGGATGGAGAATCAGTTCGGGCAGGGCACGCTCGAACATCCGATGGGGACCGACCACCGAGGGCGTGACATCCTCGGGCGGCTGTTCTACGGCACCCGGATCGCCATCACCGTCGGGTTCATGGCCACGGCGATCGGCCTCATCGGCGGCACGCTGATCGGGGCTATCTCGGGCTACTACGGCGGCTGGATCGACGACGTGCTCCAGCGCTTTACCGAGACCATCTACGCGATCCCGTTCCTCGTCTTGGTCATCGCCTTCATGACGGCGTTCGGGCGGAACCTCACCTTCGCGATGGTCGGCGTGGGGATCACGTCTGTCCCGGTGTTCAACCGGCTGATCCGGTCTCGGGTCGTCTCCGTCCGCGAAGAGGACTACATCGAGGCCGCCCGCGCGGCCGGGGTGAAAGACCGGAACATCATCTTCCGGCACGTCATTCCGAACAGTTTCGCCCCGGTGCTCGTACAGGCGACGCTCCAGATCGGCGTGAGCATTCTCATCGTCGCGGGGCTCTCGTTCCTCGGGTTCGGCGCGCAGCCGCCGACGCCGTCGTGGGGACAGATGCTCTCGGCGTCTCGGAACTACATGCTCCCCGCGCCGACGTTCAGCATCTTCCCCGGCATCGCCATTCTGATCACCGTCATCGGCTTCAATATTCTCGGCGACGGTCTACAGGACGCCCTCGATCCGCGGATAAACAACTGACATGAGCGAACCACTACTCAGCGTACGCGATCTCAAGACACAGTTCTTCACCGAGGACGGAACGGTCCGCGCCGTCGACGGCATCTCTTTCGACGTCCACGAGGGGGAGATCGTCGGACTCGTCGGCGAGTCGGGTGCCGGGAAGTCCGTTGCGACCTCCAGTATCCTCCGGCTCGTCGACAGCCCCGGGGAGATCGTCGGCGGCGAGATCGAGTTCAAAGGCGAGACGATCTTCGGACTCGAAACGGGCGACGACGGCGAGTTGCGGCCGCGCGACGAGATGCTCACGGAACAGGAGATGCGCGAGCAGATCCGCGGCCGCGAGATCGCGATCATCTTTCAGGACCCGATGGAGTCGTTGAACCCCGTGTTCACGGTCGGGGGACAGCTCCGGGAGTTCATCGAGATCAACCGCGACCTCGACTCCGACGAGGCGAAAAAAGAGGCGATCGACATGCTCCGGGAGGTCGGGATCCCCGCGCCCGAGTCGCGGTACGACGAATACCCGCACCAGTTCTCCGGCGGGATGCGACAGCGCGTGTTGATCGCGATGGCGCTCGCCTGCCAGCCGGACCTGATCATCGCCGACGAGCCGACGACCGCGCTCGACGTCACGGTCGAGGGCGAAATCTTGGAGATGGTGACCGACCTACAGGAACGGTACGACACCTCCTTCGTCTGGGTCACCCACGACATGAGCGTCGTCGCGGAGATCTGCGACCGAGTGAACGTGATGTACCTCGGCGAGATCATCGAGCAGGCCGAGGTCAACGACCTGTTTTACGACACGAAACACCCGTACACGACGGCGCTGCTCGACTCGATGCCCCGCCCTGACCGGACGGTCGACGAACTCAGGCCGATCGAGGGGGTGATGCCGGAGGCGATCGACCCGCCCGCCGGCTGTCGGTTCCACTCCCGGTGCCCCGAGGCCCGGAAGGTGTGCCGCGAGGTCCACCCGGAACCGCGGGACCTGAGCGAAGAGAGTGAAGCGATCCATGCGGCCGCGTGCGTGAAACACGACGCGTTCGACGTGGGCTACGACGAGAGCCAGCCGATCGACACGCAGGCCGGGGGCGGCTTCTCCGCCGGTCTCACCGAGACCGGGGGTGACGCGGAATGAGCGAGGTCGGACCGCCCGAGTCGGACCCCGAGGCACTCCTTCAGGTCCGCGACCTGTGCAAATACTTCGACAACGAGAGCGGACTCTTCGCCGGCGTCGAACTCGACGACGAGTTCCCGTACGTCAGCCGGTCCACCTCCGACGTCCGCGCGGTCGACGGCGTGAGTTTCGACATCAAGGAGGGGGAGACGCTGGGGCTGGTCGGCGAGTCCGGCTGCGGGAAGTCGACGCTGGCACGCACCGTCCTCCGGCTGCTGGAACCCACGAGCGGGAGCGTCTACTTCCAAGGCCAAGACCTCGCGTCGCTGTCCGGCGAGCCGCTGCGGCGGATGCGGAAGGACATGCAGATGATCTTTCAGGACCCGCAGTCGTCGCTCGACCCGCGGATGAAGGTCGGGCCGATCGTCGAGGAGCCGATGAAGGCGCACAGCATGCTCGACGAGGAGGGCCGAGAGGCGCGCGCAAAGGAGCTGTTAAAGAAGGTCGGAGCTGTCGGTGAACCCCGACTTCATCGTCTGTGACGAGCCGGTGAGCGCCCTCGACGTGTCGATCCAAGCCCAGGTGCTCAACACGATGGAGGGGCTACAAGAGGAGTTCGACCTGACGTACCTGTTCATCGCCCACGACCTGAGCGTCATCCGGCACATCTCGGACCGCGTCGCGGTGATGTACCTCGGCGAGATCGTCGAACTGGCCGACAAAGAAGAACTGTTCGAGAACCCGAAACACCCGTACACGCGGGCGCTGCTCGACGCAATCCCGGTCCCGGACCCGAGGAGCGGCGGACGGACGGCGCTTTTGTCCGGCGACGTGCCGTCGCCGATCGACCCGCCCTCCGGCTGTCGGTTCCGGACGCGGTGTCCGGAAGTGATCCAGCCGGACGAGTACGACATGACCGAGGCGGCGTGGCGGAACGTCGTTACGTTCCAGCGGGCGGTCGAGCGTCGGGCGTTCGAGGAGACCGACCCGAACGCGCTCCGCGACCGGTACTTCGACGACGCGGTCCCGAGCGGCGACGCCGGCACGCTACTGGACGAGGCGCTCGGTCACATCGAGCGCGACGAGTGGGACGAGGCCGAGCGGCTTCTCGTCGAGCGGTTCACCGACCGGAGCGTCTGTGCGACGTCGAACCCCGCCTATGAGGTGGGGTCAGAGCTCGGCGACGACCGCCACTACGCGGCGTGTCACCTGCGGCGTGACGACGCGGTCGCCGCGGCCGTGGACGAGGCCGCGTTCGACGACGCGGCGCGGCCCGACAGACCGAAGGCGGACGACTGAGGGCGCTCGCTCTTTCGATCCAGTTCGGTAGGGAGCCGACCGTACAAACCGGGGGAGCGACCGCGGTGGAGGGAGCGTTTGCGGCTACCGGATCCGAACTTCCGTGGTGGCCTCGTGGCGGTCGTCGGCGTCGGGGACCGGGACGAACGCGGTTATCGTGTGGGTCCCGCGCTCGGCCCGGACGGAGCGGTCGAGACCGTCGCCGTCGGTGCGGCGGAAGCGACCGTTCCACGTGGCCGTCGCGCGCTTCGTCTCGCCGGCCCGGAGCGACAGCGCGGACTCCTCGTCGCGCACGTAGCGGCGCTCGTCGGTGGCCTCCGTGAGGCCGTCGACTGCCCAGCCCCACGGGCGACGGGTGGACGTGGGGACCTCGATGGGAACCGGCAGGCGGTTCCGGACGGCGACGGTGATCGCGACCGGCTCGTCGGGCCCGTACTCGGCGGCGTCGGTGCTGACGGTAACCTCGACCGCCCGGCGCGCCACGGAGCGCGGCACGACGCGTCCGAGGGCGTTCGAGAGGTAGTTCTTCGTCTCGTCGAAACCGGTGCGGTCCGTCGAACCGTCGTGGCGTCTGTCGACCATTTGTTCCTGAAATCAAAATCGGCGATTCCGCTCGCTGTAGGCGGGTCGCGGTACTAAGCGTTCGGGTCGGCGTCGTCGCCGACCGCGACCAGCTTCATCAGCGGGTAGCCGTCCTCCATCTCCATCCGCGTGCGGACCGCGACGCCCTCGTAGTCGATCCGCATCTCGACGTCCATCAGCGAGCCGGTGAGTTCGGTGTAGCCGTTCTCGTGGTCGATGTCGGCGGCGACACGGTCGTCGTGGACGGTGACATCGACCGCCTCGCAGTACGGCTGGTTCTCGATCGACTCCGCCATCGCGGCCTCTATGCCCCGCGTACTCGACGGGCTGACGGGCGTCCCGGCGAACTGGTGGTACAGCGAGCCGAACTTGATCCCGGCCTCGAAACACGCCTGCTGGGCGTCGCTTGCCATGTGGGAACGCGGCCGCGGGCGGGCAAGAAGGTTCTGACGGCGAACCGGCGGAAGCGACCCGCGAGTAACGGCTTTGACCGACGAGCGCGAGGGAATCAGTGCCGACGAGGGCGGAGAAACCGGTGTCGCCGGCCGGGTCAGTCGACGGTCAGCGGGAGTGATCCATCGTCGCCGTCGCCGGAACCGCCGTCGCTCGCGTTGCCGTCGTCGGTCGTGTTCCCGTCGTCGCTCGTGTCGTTGCCGTCGTCCGTGGTGTTCCCGTCTTCCGTCGTGTCGTCACCACTCGTGTCGCCGTTGTCGCCGGAGCCGTCCGATCCGTCGGCGTCGCCCGCGTCGGTCCCGTTCTCGTGGACTCCCTCGCCGAAGATGTCGGTCTCGACCGTCTCCTCGTAGGTCAGCGCGTCAAGCGGGACCGTGACCCGCTCGCCGCTGGGGAACTCGACCACAGCGTAGAACTCGATGCGGAGGTCGCTCACCTGATGGCCGTTGACCGACTCGTCGAGGTGCGTCACCCACCAGTCGTCGAGACGCTCGTTGCGGAGCGCGGCCGTGAGTTCGACCGTCTCGGTGCCGTACGAGGGAATCACGTACTCCTCCTCGGTCGAGCCAGACCCCATCTCGACGCCGTTCATCGTGATGTCGTAGCCGATCTCCGTGATCACGTACGGTTCGAGGTTGGGGTTGTACACGTCGAACGCCATCTCGATCGGGGTCTCCTCGTCGCTCACCGTCCCCCACTGTCCGCGCGTCTCGTTGACGTAGAGGACCGGGTCGTCGACGAGGGGGCTGTCGGCGTTCACGGGGCGAGTCTCCTCGGAGTCGAACGCGCCGATCAGGTCCGTCTCGATCTCTCGCGTCTGGGTGAGCTCCGTGCTTCGGCCGAGCAGGTCCGAGGTGATCGTCGCATCGATGCCGACCGTGGTCTGCTCGTCGTTCTCGACGTGGCTGACCCACCACGGCGGGATCGCGTCGTTCCTGACCCGGCTCTCGAACGCGAGCGTCGAGTTGCCGGACGCGACGGCGATCCCGTCGCGCGTGCCGTTGGCCACGCGGACCTCGTTCATCGAGACGGCGTAGTCGACCGAGACGCCGTCGAGATCGATCCCGACCGGGTTCGGGTTCGAGACGACCAAGTCGGTCTCGACGACCGTCGTCTCGTTCGTCACGTCGCCGAAGGAGTTGTTCACGCCGGCGACGCTCGGGACGCCGAACGCGCCGAGCGCGAACGCGCCGCCGACCGCAGCGGCGACGACCGCCAGCCCGACGAGCGCCATCCGAAGCTTTCCCGCGGTCAGCGCAGAGAACACGCCGCTCGGTGTCATATCAGTGCGTTTCGAGCGCGGTGTAAAGACGTGTCGTTCGGGGAGCGGCGAGCCGTGGGAGGCGGCGGGACGGGAGAACGGCGTCGTCGCCGCACGGCTGGAACCGAAGGCGTTTGGTGCGGCGGAGGGAACGGGCGGACATGGACTACCTCCGCGTCACGGGCGGGCGAGTGCTCCGGCCCGACGGCCGGGTCGAACGGGCTGACGTCGCGGTCGACCGCGACGAGGGAACGATCCGAGCCGTCGGGCCGCCGGACGAAGTCGACGACGCCGTCGGCGGGACCGCCGACGAGACGCTCAACGCGTCCGACTCGCTCGTGATCCCCGGCCTCGTTAACGCGCACGCGCACGTCGCCATGACGCTGCTGCGCGGGTACGCCGACGACAAGCCGCTCGACCCGTGGCTCCGCGAGGACATCTGGCCGGCGGAGGCCAAGCTGACGCCCGACGACGTTGAGGCGGGCGCGGAACTCGGCGCGGTCGAGATGATCCGATCGGGGACGACCGCGTTCGCGGACATGTACTTCGGGATGGACCGGGTGGCGGACGCCGTCGACCGCGCGGGGCTGCGCGCACGGCTCGGTCACGGCGTCGTCACCATGGGCAAGGACGACGCGGACGCTCGCGCGGACATCGCGGAGGGTCTCGCGGTCGCCCGCGACCTCGACGGGGCCGCGGACGGCCGGATCCGCACGGCGTTCATGCCGCACTCGCTGACGACGGTCGGCGAGGAGTACCTCCGCGAGGGCGTCGCGGAGGCGCGCGAGGCGGGGATTCCGGTCCACCTCCACGCGAACGAGACGACCGACGAGGTGGATCCCATCGTCGACGAGCGCGACGAGCGACCGATCACGTACGCCGAGTCGCTCAACGCGCTCGGCCCGAACGACTTCTTCGCGCACGGGGTCCACCTCGACGGGGGCGAGATCGACCGGCTCGCCCGGGCAGAGACCGCGGTGGTCCACTGTCCGGCCTCGAACATGAAGCTTGCGAGCGGGATGGCCTCGGTCCAGCGCCTGCGCGAGGCGGGCGTGACGGTCGCGCTCGGCACCGACGGCGCGGCCTCGAACAACGACCTCGACGTGTTCGACGAGATGCGCAACGCCGCCATGCTCGGGAAGCTGGCCGCGGACAACGCCGCGGCGGTCCCGGCGGAGGCGGTCGTGGAGATGGCGACGGCGAGCGGCGCGGACGCCCTGAACCTGCCCGGCGGCCGGATCGAGGAAGGCGCGGCCGCGGACCTCGCGGTCGTCAACCTCGACGCGCCGCATCTGACGCCCGTCCACGACCCCGTCTCGCACCTCGCGTACGCGGCCCACGGGAGCGACGTGCGCCACACGGTGTGTGACGGTCGAGTTCTCATGCGCGACCGCGAGGTGCTGACGCTCGACGCCGCGGCGGTCCAGAGACGCGCCGCCGAGGCCGCCGCCGACCTCGTCGACCGCGTCGAGTCGGCGTAGCGCGCGGCGCACGCACGACCGAAGCGGAGAGCACAGAGCCGGACCGCGGCGGCCGTTTTTAAAGGTAAAGACGTTTTCCCGAATTGCTTATAAACGAACTGGCGGTGGCGCGTGCCTGCGAGCGGTCACCGCCGGCTGTCACCGGGCGAAGCCCGGCTGTCCGAGGGGCCGTGTTCCTCGCCGCCAGGGAATCTTCAATTCTCGCTGGAGTCGCGGCCGCTTTTAAACTGCCGCGGCTCCGGCGAGAATCGAAGATTCCCTGGNNNNATCGCCTCTGCCCGCCTCGCGACTGGGGCTTCGGCGGTCTCCGCATCGATCGCGGACTTATCAACAAATCCGCCCTCGCACGGCCGAGTGACTGGGGTTTCGGCGGTGTCGTCGGTCGTTCTGCGGTCAGTTGTTTATAAACGAGCGGCTGAGGCCTGACCGCGGTCACCGCGGGAGCAACTCCAGAGACGACTGCGTGGACGCACCGCGCGCGAGCGACGATGGACCCGACATCGGGGTCAAACCCGGCACCGATCGCGGCCGGAACGCCCCCGAATCCCCGATCTATCAAAACAGAGGCCTCAGCGCCGTTAACCCGAGAACAAACCGGTTTAAACCGTGTTAAGCGACTTCTCTTTTTATACGGATAAGGGGAGTGGACCCGAGTGGACATGAGCGAACGCATCACCAGCCTACTGCTGATCGCGGTCGTCGCGCTCGGCACGATGACCGGAGTCGCGGCCGCCGACGGCCACCTCGAAGTGGCCGTTGAGGACGCCGACGACGAACCGACCGTCACGGTGACACAGAACGACACCGCAGTCGAGAACGCCACGGTCGTCGTGAGCGTCGTCAACGCGGAGAACGAATCGTACGCGGGATCGGGCAAGTATCAGACGGACGCGAACGGCATCGTCGACCTCCCCGCCCCCGAGGAGGACGTCACCGTCGACGTGACCGCGAGCGACGACGAGCGGACCGTCTCGACGACCGTCGAGCTGACGGCCGACGAGGAGGAAGACGAGGAAGAAGACGATACAGCCGAGGGGACGCCGTTCGGTCAGCTGATGCGCGATTTTATCGAGAACATCGGCGACCGCGAGGGCGGCATCGGCGCGGTCGTCTCCGACTTCGCGACGGAGAACAATCCCGGTAACGCCTCGGACGACGCCGGCGGCGGCAACGATGACGACGGCAACGCCAGCGACGCACCCGGCAACGCCCCCGAGGGCGTCGGCAACGCCAGCGACGACGGCGAGCGCGGCCCGCCGGACCACGCCGGCCCCGACGGCGACGACGCCGAGGACGACGAGACGGAGGCAGACGACACGGAAGAAGAGGACGTCGGAATCGGACGAAGACGACGAGGACGACAATGAAGATGACGACGCAGAGGAAGACGACGATGACGACGGCAAGAGCGGCCCGCCGGACCGCGCCGGCGGCCCAGGCGATAACTGACGACGCGACCGCCCGCGCCATCGCGTGGGCGACGACTGACGGCGGTCTTTTATAATCGTGGTCCGGTGTCGGCAGGGTTTAGTGCGCCGTGGGCGAAGCAAGAGGCATGAGCCAAACCGCGTATCCGCCGGTGTCACAGCACCTCTCGGATGTCGAGGCGGCCCGAGAGGAGGGACGCCGGAAGATGGACTGGGCGCTCCAGCACATGCCGATCTTGAACGCGCTCCGCGAGGAGTTCGCCGACGAGCAGCCGCTCGCGGGCGAGACGGTCGCGATGGCGATGCACGTCGAGGCGAAGACCGCGAACCTCGTCGAGCTGCTCGCCGAGGGCGGAGCCGAGGTCGCGATCACCGGCTGTAACCCCCTCTCGACGCACGACGACGTGTCGGCCGCGCTCGACGCCCACGAGTCGATCACCTCCTACGCGGTCCGCGGCGTCGACGACGGGGCGTACTACGACGCGATGCACGCGTGTATCGCCCACGGGCCGACCATCACCGTCGACGACGGGATGGACATGGTGAAGCTGGTCCACGAGGAGTACCCCGGCCTGATCGACTCCATCGTCGGCGGGGCAGAGGAGACGACGACTGGCGTCGACCGCCTGCGCGCCATGGACGCCGACGGCGAGTTACACTACCCTGTCTTCGCCGTGAACGACACGCCGATGAAGCAGTTGTTCGACAACGTCCACGGTACGGGCGAGTCGTCGCTCGCGACAATCGCGATGACGACGAACCTCTCGTGGGCCGGGAAGAACGTCGTCGTCGGCGGGTTCGGCCAGTGCGGGAAGGGCGTCGCCAAGAAGGCGGCGGGCCAGAACGCGAACGTCGTCGTCTGCGAGGTCGATCCCCGCAAGGCGCTCGAAGCCCACATGGAGGGGTACGAGGTGCTGCCGATGGCCGAGGCCGCGGAGAAGGGCGACGTGTTCGTTACGACGACCGGCAACCGCGACGTTATCACCCGCGAGCACTTCGAGGCGATGAGCGACGGCGTGTTGCTCGCGAACGCCGGTCACTTCGACGTGGAGGTGAACCTCGATCACCTCGACGACCTCGCGGTCGACCGCTACGAGGTCCGCGACGGCGTCGAGGGGTTCGAGATGGCGGACGGCCGCGTCCTGAACGTCGTCGCCGAGGGGCGGCTCGTCAACCTCGCCGCGCCCATCGCGCTGGGCCACCCGGTCGAGGTGATGGACCAGAGCTTCGGCGTACAAGCGGTCGTCGTCCGCGAACTCGCGGAGAGCGGCGAGGAGTACGAGGCCGGCGTCCACGACGTGCCGGACGAGCTCGACCGCGAGGTCGCGGACATCAAGCTCGCCGCGGAGGGCGTCGAGTACGACGACCTGACCGACGAACAGCGCGAGTACATGGACAGCTGGGAACACGGAACCTAATCCCCGCACCGGAACTGACCCTCGATCCGGCGGCGCGATCGGTCCCGGCGCGACTCACTCGCTGTCCAGCGCCGCTCGCACGACCGCCACGAGGGGGACGATCGGCTCGTCCGGAGAGACGGACAGGAAGATTCCGACGTCGCCGCGGTACACCCGAATTATCGTTAGGAAGTCCATCGCAGTGACGACGTACTCCACCGTCTCCGCCGGCGGGAACAGCTCGTCAGTGAACAGCTCGCTCTCGGCGAAGTCGACGTGGACGTACGAGTGAATCGTCTCAAAGTGGTCGTACATCACCGCTTCTGAAGGGTACATCTCTCGTGCGGCGGCGTCGACGTACAGGAGGTTGAGTCGCTCGGCGTCGTACTCGGCGACCGCGAACACTCTCCCTTCGGCGCGGTCGTGGAGCCGACGAAGGAGTTGTGTCCCGTCGACGTCCGCGATCTCGGCTTGCGTGTCCTCCGTCATCGTGCTCACTGTACCCATGCGGTGAGACAAATAGCCGTCGACCGCTTCGCGTCACGCTCGCCGGCCGGACGCGTGGCTTTTGTCGCCTCGACGCGTACCACCGGGAGTGACAGTCACGAGCGTCCACGACCCGAGCCACCGCGAGGCGCTGTGGGAGCTGGAGGACGCCTTCGAGCGCGGCGACTTGATAAGCGTGTTCTCGTCCACACCGACGAGGGCCGCGAGCCGGTCAACTGGCAGCCACCCGGCTCCGAACACCGCGCCGCGGTCCGCGACGGGCGACTCCGCGTGGTCTCGACGCGGTCGAACCCCGACGAGACGCTCACGGTTCGCTTCTCCGACATCCACCAGCTCTCCGCGATCGCCGTCACGGGAGGCCGCGACCTCGATCTCCACGGCAGCGAGGAGGACCTCCGAACCCGAATTCTGGAACGCCCGGCTCTCGTCGAGGAGGGGTTCGAGCCGAGGGAGACGGAACGACCCTCCAGTGCCGGTCCGATGGACGTTTTCGGGGTCGACGACGACGGGACGCCGGTCGTCGTCGAGCTGAAGCGTCGTCGGGTCGGGCCGGACGCGGTCGGCCAGCTCGCGCGGTACGTGCGGGCGATGGAGGAGGAGCTGGGTCTCGGAAGGTCCGACGCGGCGGGCGAGGGCAACGCTGACGACGAGAACGACGAGAAGCGTTCTGGAAACGGAGACGACGGCGTCACCGCGGTCCGCGGGATCCTCGTCGCGCCGTCGGTTACTGACCGGGCCGCGGAGCGCCTCGCGGACCGCGGCTTCGACCACGTCGCGCTCGAACCGACGGCAGGGGAGTGATCCGACCGGCGCGTCAACGCGCACCGCGACCGGGGCGAGCGGCTCCAGTGACGCCGAACGGGGCGACGGGAGCGCCTCGCTATCGAAGGCTTTATCGCCGCAGCGGCGGCTACATCGGACAAGTAGCCATGTCTGACAAACCCGCCTCTATGTATCGGACGATCGACAAGCCGTCGTACACCCGTCGCGAGTACATCACGGGCATCCCCGGCTCGAAGATCGCGCAGCACAACATGGGCGACCTCTCCGCCGAGCCGGACGACTACCCCGTCCAGATCAGCCTCCGCGTCGAAGAGGAGCTTCAGGTGCGACACGGCTCCTTAGAGAGCGCGCGCCTCTCGGCGAACCGCCACCTGATCAAGGAGCTCGGCGAGGGCAACTACAGGATGACCCTCCGCAAGTTCCCCCATCAGGTCATCCGGGAGAACAAGCAGGCGACCGGTGCCGGCGCGGACCGCGTCTCCGACGGGATGCGGCAGGCATTCGGCAAGCCGGTCGGCACCGCAGCCCGGCTCAACAAAGACGACGTGGTCTTCACCGCGTACTGCGACGTCGAGCAGGCGTCCGTCGTGAAGGAGGCGTTCCGCCGCGCGTACAACAAGCTCTCCCCGCCGTGCCGGATCACGGTCGAACGCGGCGAGAAACTGCTCGTCTCGTAGGACCGCGCTTCCCGTCCGTGAGGCGGGTTCTTTTCCGTGCGACCGTTTCGCGTAGCCGCAGCACCGCGCGTACGGTATGGTTCCGTCCCCCGAGCCGAACTCCTGAAATACCTCGCTCGCGTACCGAACGGCAGTGTCACAGCAGTTGGCCGAGGTCGAGACGCTGTTCCTCCACGAGTCGCGGAGCGACTACACCGTCGTCGCGAACCGCGACGGAAAGCGCGTGCTGCGCGGGCGGCTGGAACTCAAGGAGACCTCGGCGGGCCCGCGTCCGGGGAAGTTCCGGGTGATCCGCGACGGCGAGGACCACCCCCGCCAGCCGGACGAGTTCGTCGACCTCGCGCGGGCGGCCGACCGCATCCGGGTCTCCGAGCAGACCGTCCCCGAGAACCGGCAGCGACTGGAGGCGATGCTCGACGGCTACCAGCTGGAGTCGCTGGCCGTACGGACCTGTCGGCGGTGCGCGAGCGACGGACGGTACGGCCCGATCACGAGCGAGGACGCGATCGAACACAACGGCGAGCTGATCTGCCGGGACTGCGCCCGGCGGGAGTTGGAACGGGAGCTGTCGTACAAAGGCGAGTTCACGGGCGCGGCCGAGGAACGCCTCGAAGAGCTGCTGTACGAGTCAGGGGACCTCGACCGGATCGTGAGCCTCCTTCAGGGCGGACTCGACCCCGACCTCACGAAGTACGACGAGGTCTCCGCGAACGTCGACGACGTGAGCCCCGTGCGAACCGAGGATCTGGACCTCCACCCGGACCTGTCCGCACACCTTCAGGGGCGGTTCGAGGAGCTACTCCCCGTCCAGAGCCTCTCGGTGCGGAACGGCCTACTCGACGGCGACGGCCAGCTGGTCGTGTCGGCGACCGCGACGGGAAAGACTCTCGTCGGGGAGCTGACCGGGATCGACCGGGCGCTGAAGGGAGACGGGAAGCTCCTCTTTTTGGTCCCGCTTGTCGCGCTCGCCAACCAGAAACACGAGGACTTCGAGGACCGCTACGGCGACCTCCTCGACGTTTCCATCCGCGTCGGCTCCTCGCGGGTGAACGACGACGGCAACCGCTTCGATCCACACGCCGACGTGATCGTCGGCACCTACGAGGGGATCGACCACGCGCTCCGGACCGGGAAGGATCTGGGCGACGTGGGGACGGTCGTCATCGACGAGGTCCACACCCTGAAGGAGGGCGAGCGCGGCCATCGGCTCGACGGGCTCATCTCGCGGCTGAAGTACTACGGCGAGGACCGGATGGAGACGCATTCGAGCTACGACGGCACGCAGTTCGTCTACCTCTCGGCGACCGTCGGGAACCCCGAGTGGCTCGCGGAGCAACTCCGGGCGACGCTCATCGAGTACGAGGAGCGGCCCGTCCCCATCGAGCGTCACGTCACCTTCGCTGACAGCCGCGAGAAGGCGCAGATCGCCGACAAGTTGGTGAAACGCGAGTTCGACACGAAGTCGTCGAAGGGGTACCGCGGGCAGACGATCGTCTTCACGAACTCGCGGCGACGCTGTCACGAGATCAGCCGCAAGCTCCGGTACGACTCCGCGCCGTACCACGCTGGACTGGACTACGGCCGCCGGAAGAAGGTCGAACGCCAGTTCGGGAACCAGGACCTCTCGGCGGTGGTCACCACCGCGGCGCTGGCGGCTGGGGTTGACTTCCCCGCCTCGCAGGTAATCTTCGACTCGCTGGCGATGGGGATCGAGTGGCTCTCCGTCCAGGAGTTCTCCCAGATGCTCGGCCGCGCCGGCCGCCCGGACTACCACGACCGCGGCCGCGTCTACCTCCTCGTCGAGCCCGACGGCATCTACCACGGTTCGATGGACCGGACGGAAGACGAGGTCGCCTTCACCCTCCTGAAAGGCGAGATGGAGGACGTGGCGACCCACTACGACGAGACCGCGGCCGCCGAGGAGACGCTCGCGAACGTCGTCGTCGGGGGCAAGAAGGCCAAGCGGCTCAACGACCGGATGATCGGCGAGGTCCCGACAAAACACGCGCTCGGCAAGCTGCTGGAGTGGAACTTCATCGACGGCTTCGAGCCGACGCCGCTGGGTCGCGGCGTCACCAGACACTTCCTCGCGCCCGACGAGGCGTTCTTCATCCTCGACTCGGTCCGGAAGGGAACGGACCCGTACGACATCGTCGCCGACCTCGAACGGCGCGACGACGAGGAGTGACGGCGCGCAACGAAACCCTTTAGCGGCTCTTGGAGGAAAGAGAGGACACGGGACCGTAGGTTAGTGGTATACTCCGAGCCTTGGGTGCTCGTGACCCCGGTTCGAATCCGGGCGGTCCCATCGCTGTCGCGAACACCTCGTGAGCGACGGCGTCAGAACGGGTGGGGCTTCCCACGAAGCTGGGCTTCGCTGAATTGGGAACCTCGGGTTCGTATCCCGTCGTGATACAGGGAGTGCCACGCCCCCGTTATCCCTATCCTCTCATGAGGATTCGGGAGTACCTGACTTGTTTTCTGACGGTATCCACAGCGGGCGAATCGGCGGGGGTACCGCCGACCGACCGAGTGGAACTCCCGATACTGTCTCATTACATCGGGCGGATGGACCGCCTCGGCTGGTATCACAGACGGGCTGTACGTCCCTAAATCCACCGATGACGGCGCTGTACCCCCCCCCTGCTCGCTCCCTGCGGTCGCTCGCTGAGGGTGAGGTCTTAGCGCCTGTTCAGCCAGATAAACAGACGGGCGGTGGCGCGGGGGCTGTGAAATCCGTCACCACACCGGCAATCGCTTTTCGGAAATGCCCTCAGGCCAGGTCCGTCAGCGACTGCTGTTCGTACACGTCGGGGTCGGCGGGGGGCGCGTCCCGGACCGCGGGGAAGTACTCCCGTATCTGGTGGGCCAGTTCCTCGCCCAGCCGGACGGGAACGGCGTTGCCGATCTGTTTCAGCACGTCGGTCTTCGTCCCCTCGAAGGCGAACTCGTCGGGGAACGTCTGGAGCCGCGCCATCTCGCGGGGCGTGAGGTAGCGGTCCTCGCTCGGGTGGATGAAGACGTTGGTGCTCACGGTCAGCGACGGCTCCTCGGGGTGAAGCCGGCGGAGGTACGTGCCGTACCGCTTGACGATCTCCGGCTCGTGGGGACAGGCGTCGGTGTCCTCGCAGTCACAGCGGTACTTCTTCGTCTTCAGGCGGTCGGGAAGGTCGCGGTAGTAGCCGCCCGACGGGACGTGGCGGATGCGTTCGAGCGTCTTCTCGCCGGTGTCCGCGTACGTCATGTTCGGGAGGTCGTCGCTCGCGTCCGTGAGCGCCTCGCCGGCGGTGTTCCAGCTTCCTTCCGGCGTCGTCGGCTCCGGGAAGCGGATCGGTACGTCGCGGTCGGTGCCGACGAAGAAGATCCGGCGGCGCTTCTGGGGGACGCCGTACTGTTCGGCCTCCAACACCCGGTACTCGCACTTGTAGCCGTGGGCCGCAAACTCGTCGACGATGAGGTCTTTCACGTACCGGTCGTCGCTGGTCTGGCGGTTGATCAGGTCGCGGACGTTCTCCATCAGGACGAGCCGGGGTTCGAGGACGGAGACGACGCGGAGGAACTCCTCGAACAGCGTGTTCCGGCGGTCCTTCTCCATCTCGTCGAGTTCGATCTGCTCGTTGTTGAGTCGGCTGAACCCCTGACACGGCGGGCCGCCGATCACCACATCGACGCCGTCGGGGTCGTAGCCGGCGCGCTCGACGGACCGGCGGATCACCGCGGCGTCGAGTTCGCGCACGTCCTTCTCGACGAACTCCACGTCCGAGAAGTTCCGGCGATAGGTCTCGGCGGCCGGCTCCCACTGGTCGCTCCCGAGCGCGACATCGAAGCCGGCCCGCTCGAAGCCCAAGTCGAGACCGCCACAGCCAGAGAAGAAACCGGCGACGACCGGCGCGCCAGCGTCGTCGCTCGCAGCGTCTGACGCGGCAGCTGAATCGCCGTCAGCGCCCACCGACATCACCTCGGTCGAGTACGGGCGCAGGTGCTCGGTCCATTCGTGACCGGGTTCGCCGCGGGCGTATAAAAACGTCCCACCTCGGTCGGCAGGGCGACAGGGTCGTGATCAGACATCGATGCCCGACACGTCGGCCGGAGAGAGGTCGGTTGCGCTACCCCGATTCGTCTCCGTCGCCTGCGAGTAGCGGTGAAATCGCCCGGTTTCGACGAGCGTTGCCCATCGACAGAAGAGGGCCGTCGGGCGGCGGTACCAGAGAGACCGATCCGCCAGCGACCTTTCGAAATCCTTTTGTCTCGAATCGGCGTTGCTTCGTGTGCGAGCCGCCTTAGCTCAGACTGGGAGAGCACTCGACTGAAGATCGAGCTGTCCCCCGTTCAAATCGGGGAGGCGGCATATTCTAAGACCGCGAGCGGTGCGAGGGCGACTGGAGGGAGCCCTCGACGGCGAACGGCGAAGCCGTGAGCAGCGAGCGGTC
>PXST01000047.1:7588-29189 GCA_003023405.1 Halobacteriales archaeon SW_8_68_21 | reverse complement strand
AACGGCGAAGCCGTGAGCAGCGAGCGGTCGCAGAAACGACGCCGACCCGATTTGAGCAGGCGAGTCACAGTGACCGAGCGGAGCGAGGTCGACCGTCTCGGCGACGGCACATTTCGAGACGGTGGGCGACGGCGAGCGCGACGTGAACGACCCGCTGCGAGAACGGCGATAGGGGGAATCCTCTTCGGAGTAGTCACGTCGATGAGGAGGTGCGAGCAGTACGCGACGGCGACCGTCGCGCCCGCGGGACGTGTCTGACGAGGGCGTGGGTCGCGAGGGCGATCACAGGGAACGCGGCGGTACCGAGCGTCACGGGACGCGGTTTCCCGCGAGCGGGTTTAGTTCGGCTCCGTTCCGGTCACCAGTTCGGGCCGAGCGGTGCCGCGCACTCGCGGCAGTACACGAACTCGGACGCGTTCTCCGCGCCGCACTGCGGACAGATCGGCCGTGTCTCTCCGTCCGCGTCCGGGTCCGGCGGATCGCGGTCGTAGACGGGGTCTTCGGTGTACCGGTCGATCTCCCCTTCCCGCCGCTTGCGGCTACGCTCGCGGCCGTCCCGGACGATTCCGACGAGGACCCGGAGGCCCACGCCGAGCGCGAACAGCAGCGCCGCGCCGGTCGCGATCAGGTAGACCGTTCCGAGGTCGACCATGCGGCGGATACGGGCCGAAGCCGTAGATATTGTGGGGTGGTAACGTGGGTGTTAGACGGTGAGCGGGCGGAGCCGGGAAGCGAGGGTCGCAGTCACTCGTCGCCGACGAAGACGGTCGCGAGCCGATCGCCGCAGCGGGGGCAGTTCAGCGTCTGCCACGTCTCGGGATCGAGGTCGCCGAACGGCTCGGAGCGGTGGGCATCCACGGCGGTGACGGTCGCGCCGCAGGTCTCGCAGTCGTGAGTGTCCTCGGGGTCGGGCATCGCCGGGGATACGTGCGCGTCGCCGAAACGGACTTCGCCGCGCGGCGCGTTCGATTCCGTATGAGCCGGTTCGCGGCGGTCGCGTTCGACCTCGACGACACGCTGTGCCGCCATGACCGCGACGTGAACGACCTGTACCGCCGGGCGTTTGAGGCGGCCGGCGTCGAGCCGTTCGGCGGACCGGACGAGCTGTGGCCGCTCCTCGACGGAGCGCCGGACCCGGACGACCGCGTCGGCTACCTCGGCGCGGGGTTCGCGCGGCTGGCGGCCCGGAACGGTCGCGACGTTGATCCGATCGCGCTCGCCGAAGCGTTCGAGGCGGTCGCGGACGACTCGCAGGTCGCGTACCTCCCGGGCGCGGTCGACGCGCTGTCGGCCGCGGCGGCGGCGGGTCCCGTGGGGATTCTCACGAACGGTCCCGAGCGGCGGCAGCGGGCGAAGGTCGAGGCGCTCGGTCTCGCCGACCGGGTCGACGCGATCGTGTACGCGGGCGACCTGCCGCGCCGGAAACCCCACGTCGAGCCGTTCGACCGCCTGACCGCCGCCCTGTCGGTCGAGCCGGGGGAGACGCTGTACGTCGGGAACTCGCTCTCGTACGACGTCGCCGGTGCGCACAACGCCGGCCTCCGGTCGGCCTGGCTGCGGGGCGACTCCGACGAGGCGGCGGCCCCGTACCGACCGGACTACGTCCTCGACTCGCTGGACGGATTCGCGTCGGTGCTGACGTGCGACGCCGGACCCGAACCGGAGGACGACGCGTGAGCGACGCGGTCCGCGAGCGGGCCCTCGCCGAGACGCGACCGGAAGCGACGCCGACGAGCGTCGAGCCGCTGGGCCGGGGGAATCGGAAGCGGACGGAGGCGGTGCGGTTCGACGCGGCCGACCCGGTCGTGGTTCAGTACTCGTCGACGCCGGAGGCGACGCGGACCGAGGCGGCGCTGCTGACGGCGGTCGGCGAGCGGACGAGCGTCCCCGTCCCCCGCCCGCTGGGGGGCGGCGTCGTCGACGACACGGGGTGGACGGTCACGCCGCTGGCCGAGGGGCGGGACCTCCACGAGGCGTTCGTCGAACTCGGTCCGGGGGAACGACGGGAGATAACACGGGCATTCGGCCGGTACCTCGCGGAGGTCCACGAGGCGTTCCAGTTCTCCGGCTGCGGGCGGCTCGCGGTCGCGGGGCGCGCCAAGGCGAATACGGAGGCAGAGGCGGCGCGGGGGCGCGACTCCTCGCTGACAATCCGGGATCCGGCCGACGCCGCGGAGTGGCTCCGGCGGTTCGGCGAGCGACACGCGGAGCGGCTCCCGGCGGAGTTCGACGACCTCCGCGACGCGCTCGGCGACGTCCTCCGGGAGCCGACCGGGACCGACGCCGCGCCGCGACTCTTCCCGTGGGACTTCCGGCCCGGGAACGCGCTCGTCGCGGACGGCGCGGTGACGGCCGTCCTCGACTGGGAGACACCGCTCTCCGCGCCGCCGGGTCTCTCGGTCGCCAAGGCGGAACACTTGTTGGTCGACTGGTACGTGCCGGCGGCCGGGACCGGCCCGCTGCGGCGGGCGTTCCGCGACGGCTACGAGTCGGTCGCCCGGCTGCCGCCGGTCGGGCGCGCGTACCGCGCGGCGGCCGTCGTGAGCGCCGCCGTCGACGGCGAGGGCGCGGTGACGAACCCGCGGTATCCGCCGGTCGACCGGGACGCGGCGGTCGCGTTCCACCGGCACGCGCTCCGGCGGGCGCTCGGCGAAACGGGAGGGTGAGGCATCGGTACGGGGATATCCGAGCGGAGCGTTCGGGAGATCCCCGTCAGTACAGCATGGTCGCCGCGAGGATCCCCGCGGTCTGGCCGACGCCGACGAGCGCGATCCCGGCGACGGTGTCGGTCGCTGAGGGCGCGAGCGCGGCGACGCCGACCCCGGCGAGGGAACACGCGGCCGCGACGTGGTGGACCGTCGAGCGCGGGACCGCCGAGTCGCGGAGACCCGTGTAGACGAACGCGGGGGCCGGCAGCAGCATCCAGCCGTAGAAGGCGACGGCGAGCGCCGCGTCCGACGGAAGGGCGGCCGCGAGCGCCGGGACGGTTCCGTCGCGGGCGAGGAACCCGGCGACGCCCGCGAGCGTGACCGGCGTCCCGGCGAGGATCACCAGCTTCCACGCGCGGAGGACGCCGGTCACCATGTCGCGCCACGAGGCGGCGACGAAGGCGACGAGCAGGGCGCTCATGACGACGTGCGCGACGAACAGCGCGTGCGGGGAGACGACGCCGAGGACCGCTCCCGCGGCGACGCCCCACGCCGCGGGGACCAGCAGGGCGGGACCGTTCTCGCGGAGCGTGAGCGCGGGACCGTCGGCGCTGCGTGCGTGAGACACGCGCGACGCTTTCGCGGCCGGAATCATAAACCTCGGCGTCGGAAGATTCGGTGGGAATGTCGGGATATCTGCCGGGAGGATTCCGGTAATCCGGTGTGCGGTCAGTTTTCTTTCGCCTTTTCAATTTTTGTCCGATACGAACGTCCGCAGAGCGACGTGGTAACTGTACACTCGCAATCCTTATGTCCGAAGGGGGCCTCTCTTCATCCGCAATGGCGACCGGAAAGGTTGATTTCTTCAACGACACTGGCGGCTACGGATTTATTGAGACTGACGACGCGGACGACGACGTGTTCTTCCACATGGAAGACGTCGGCGGCCCGGACCTCGAAGAGGGTCAGGAGCTCGAGTTCGACATCGAGTCCTCCGAGAAGGGCCCCCGCGCGACCAACGTCGTTCGGCAGTAAGCCGATCCGAGAAGGTGGGTCGGTCCGGCTGACGCCGAACGCGACTCTGACACACGGTACCAAGCGTTTTCGTCCGCGTCGCGGGCTCACGTCCGCCGCGGCCGTATTTTATTCTCGACCAGTGCGTCGCTCGTCGCGCGTGCCCCGTTCGTGACGGAAAAGCGTCCTCGCTGACGGATCGAAAGCCCGTCGGGCGGTCGCTCCGCGCTCAGATGTGCTGGCCGAAGAGGCCGCGCCCCTTCGTCACCTCGACATCGCCCTCGACTTTGGTCTGACACGCGAGGCGAACGTCGTGGTTCGGGTGGTGCGGCGGGAGCCAGAGGCGGGCGCGCTCCTTTCTACCCGGCTCGCTGACCTCGCCCTCGACTTGGACCGCACAGGAGCCGCATGACCCGGCACCACGACAGTTGAGCTGCTCCATCTTGCCGTTGTAAACCGAGAGACCGGCCTCCTTGAGTACGTCGCGCAGGACTGCCCCTTTTTCACACTCGATCTCCTCGCCCTGATATGATACGGTAGGCATGTAGGCCACGGTACAGCGGCGATCCACAAAAGAGCCTGTGTCCCGAGGGCGCAGCGATCGAACCGCCGGGACGGTCCGCGTCGCCTCAGGACGGCCCGCGTCGCTCCAGAACGGTCCACGTCGCTCCGAAACCGTCGTGTGCCGAGCGTCGGACGCCGACAGGGCGTTTTTTACCCTCGGCACCGCAGGATGGCACAATGGGACTCAGGTGTCTGCTCGGACACGACTTCGGCGAACCCGAACTCCAGCGGGAACGCGAGGAGGACGGCGACGAGGTCGTCACGACCGTCAAGGAGGTGAAGACCTGCGCTCGCTGCGGCGAGGCGCAGATCGTCAGCGAGAATACCGAGGTGACGACGATGGAGCAGTTGGCCGACGAGGCCGCCGCGAACGCGGCCGGCAGAGTCGACCCGACGGGCGGAGCCGACCCCGGGACCGCGGACGGACCGTCGGGGACGCCGGCCGGAAGCGACGCCCCGGCGGTCGACGCGAGCGGCGCGAGCGACGACGGGATCGCGCTCGACGAGGAGCCGGGGGCCGGAAGCGACGACGCGGTGATCCTCGGCGAGGGACCGTCCGACGACGGAGAGGCCGAATCGGCCGGGACCGGAGCGGACCCGGGAGCCGTCAACGCCCCGGCGGGCGCGCCCGACCGGTCGGACGCCGCGGACGAGTCGGACCCGTCGCAGGGACCGGAGCGGGCGGAAAACGAGGCGGAGCTTCTGGACGCGGACTCCGGGTCGGAATCCGGCGGCCCGGCCGCGGTCGACGCCGGTCCGGAGTCCGGGTCGACCGACGATCCGGACGCGGAGACCGACGACGGCGTGATCCTCGACGACGACGAGGAGGAGTCGCCGGACGATCGGGAACGGGGCGCGTGGCCGTCGGTCGACGAGGAGGACGCAGAGGGCGACGACCGGACCGCCTGGCCGGACCACGGGGGCGAAGACGAGGGGTTCAGCGCGGAGGTCGGCGAGGGCAGCGAGGCCGATGTCGAGTTCGGCGGCGGACTCACGCCGGAGGCGGCGGAGGGGGACGCGGAGTCGGCGGAGACGGCGAAGTCGGCGGAGACGGAGTACGTCGAGTCTCCCGACGACGCGGAGCCGGTCTCGTTCGACGCCGGCGGCGAGGGCGGAACCGGGATCACTCGCAGCGAGCGCCCCGATCTGGAGACCGCCGGCGGCGACGGGCCGACGGAGTACTACTGCCCGGAGTGCGGCATGGTCCGGGCCGCGGACGGGAGCTCCATGCGCGCGGGCGACATCTGCCCGGAGTGTAAGCGCGGGTACGTCGACGAGCGCCCGCGGTAGTCGAGCGGCGACGACGGCGACGGTCGAGTGACGACGGTGGGCATCGGGCGACGACGGCGACGGTCGAAATAAAGAGGGCGCGTCGGCGGCCGAACCCGCCGAGCGGCCGTGACGAAACTGGTTTACGCCGGCCTGTCGAACGGTCGCGGCATGAAGCAGTACAAGATGCGCCGCGGCGAGCATCTGGACGACCGAATGCCGGACCTGAAGGGGTCCATCGAGGAGTACTTCGGCGAGGTCACCGGCACCGAGGAGTACGACGGCCACGAGCTGTTCGTCGTCGAGGACCCCGACAATCCGGTGTTCGAGCGGATCGTCGCGGGGGCGGCCGAGTACGGGAGCAAGAAAGACAAGCTGGCGGTCCACTTCGAGGAGCGGCCCGCCGAGGAGGTCATCGCCGACGGAAACGCCGACGCCGCCGCGGACGCCGTCGACGCAAAAAACGAGTTCCTGCTGGAGGCGACCGGTCGCGACGCGAAGTCTCGCCGCGACTCGCTGAAGCGCGAAGTCGAGGACGACGCGCCCGACTACTGAACGGCCCGCAACGCCCCGTTGCTGGACGGTTTCAGCGGTCACGCTCGTCGCCGACCATCAAGACAGAGTTTTACTCAGATTTGAGTTAAATTTCCGACAATTTTAAGTAACGCGGAGACGAAAGACATGTATGAGCATCGAAACGGTCGTGGTGGCGGTCGGTACCGAAGACGAAAAACGCGCGGAACGGCTCGCAAACGAAATAATCGCGGTCGCGGAGCCGGCGGACGCCGAGGTCGTGTTGACCCACGTGTTCGACGAGTCGGAATTCGACGGGATCCGGGAGAAACTGGGTGTCGAACGGGGGACCGAGGGCTCGACGCCCGACGCCGTCGCGGAGCTCGGTCCGGGGCGCGGTCGGCGACCTCGCGGACGAGGTCGTCGAGACCGCAGACAGCCTCGGAGCCGACCGCGTCGTCGTCGGCGGTCGACGGCGCTCCCCGACCGGGAAGGCGGTCTTCGGCAGCGTCGCACAGGAGGTCATGCTGTCGGCCCCGTGCCCGGTGACGTTCGTCCACGAGACCGCCTCATAAGGCGATTTTGTCGGAACGTCCCGCTTTTTTCCCCCCGCTCGACCGTCCGAAGCGCCCCGCTTAAGTGAGACGGGTCCGCGCTTACACCCGATGTACTACGTGGGCGTCGATCTCGGGGCGACGAACGTCCGGGCGGTCGTCGGCGACGAGACCGCGGCGATCCTCGGTTCCGCGTCGCGGGGCACCCCGCGGGGGCCGAACGGCATCGCCGTTACGGAGGCGGTCTTGGAGACGGCCCGAGAGGCCTGTGCGGAGGCGGGGATCGCGCCGAGCGAGGCGGTCGCGGCTGGCGTCGGCTCGATCGGCCCGCTCGACCTCGCGGAGGGGGTCATCCAGGGGCCCGCGAACCTCCCGGACACCGTCAAGCGCATCCCGCTCGTCGGTCCGGTCGGCCGACTGCTCGACACCGACGAGGTGTATCTCCACAACGACACCATCGCGGGCGTCATCGGCGAGCGGTTCCACTCCGAGCGCAACCCGGACGACATGGTGTATCTCACCATCTCCTCGGGGATCGGCGCGGGGGTCGCCGTCGACGGCAACGTGCTCTCGGGGTGGGACGGCAACGCCGGCGAGGTCGGTCACATGACCGTCGACCCGCACGGGTTCATGACCTGCGGCTGCGGGCTGGACGGGCACTGGGAGGGGTACTGCTCGGGCAACAACATCCCGGAGTACGCCCGCGAACTGTACGAGGAGGACCCGATCGAGACGAGTCTCCCGGTTGAGGACCCTGACTTCTCCGCGGTCGACGTGTTCGCGGCGGCGGGCGAGGACACCTTCGCCGACCACGTGATAGATCAGGTCGCCCACTGGAACGCCATGGGCATTGCCAACGTCATCCACGCGTACGCGCCGCTCGTCGTGAGCGTCGGCGGCGCGGTGGCGCTGAACAACCCCGAGCGGGTCCTCGATCCGATCCGCGAGAAGCTCCCGGAGATGGTGTTCATCAACGTGCCCGAGGTGCGGCTCACCGACCTCGGCGACGAGGTGGTCGTGAGGGGAGCCCTCGCGAGCGCGCTCACGGGCGGGACCGGGGACCGGTCGCGGGTCGAGAGTCCCCCCTGACGGGGGAGCCGGAGGCGGCGATGGCCGACTACTGTTCGAACTCGGTCAGCTCCGGCTCGACGTCGGGGTCGACCGCGTCGCGCGTCTCGAGGAAGGTGTCGCGGTAGCGCCGGATCTTCCGGAGGAGCACGTAGCCGAACGCGCCCTGGAAGACGAGGACGAACCCGAACAGCGCGAGCACCTGCGGGACGCCGAACAGGCCCGAGGCGATCCCCGTCACCGGGCCGACAAGGGTGTTGTACAGCGCGTGGATCGCGGCCGCGAGGACGAGCCCCTTCACGACGATGGGACCGCGGTTTCCGGGGTTGAACTTCGCTAACCCGAGGTAGTAGCCCGCGAACGCCGAGTAGATCACGTGGCCCGGCCCCGCGAGCGCTCGGAGCGCGGCGATACCGTCGCCTGCGCCGAGCGCGGCGATCCCGACCGTCAGCTCCCCGATGTCGACGTTCTGGGCGATGTACACGAGGTTCTCGATGACGACGAACCCGAGGCCGGCGATGGCACCGTAGACGGCCCCGTCGATGACGGCGTCGAACCGGGCGTCGGTGTACGCGTACAGCCGCACCGCGAGCAGCTTCACCGACTCCTCGACCGGCCCGACGATCAAGAAAAAGAAGAGGACGAGCCCCGGGAAGCCGAGCGGCCGGAAGAGGGGCTGTAGCTCGCTGTTGAGGATTGCGGCGAACGTCGCGGTCAGGACCGACAGCAGGAACGTGGCGACGAGCAGCGACAGCGGCTCCGCCGTCGTGACATCGGAGACGTACACGTACGCGGCCAGGCCGAGCGCGGGGATCACGGAGAGCCCGAGGAGGACCGCGATCGCGGGGTCGAACAGCAGCCCGATCCCGAACGAGCCGAGGATCGCGAGCAGCCCGGCGAGCGCGACGAGGACGACCGCGGCCTTCGCCGAGCGGGTGAGAAACCAGTGGAGCGCGACCGAGAGCCCGTCGAGAGAGGTCCGCTCCTCCCACGTCGCGACGTCGTAGAGGTCGCGGTCGTCGTCGGCCCGGGACGCGATTGGGTCCTTGTCTGCTGGCATGGGTGCCGGTTCGGCCTCCGGTGACTTAATCGATTGGCGGCTGAACGCTCGTTCGAGACGGGGGCAAACCGGGACTCTCAGTCGACGAACAGGTCCGTTCCGGGGAGCGAGCTTCCGTTTTCGGGTATCTCGTCGAACCAGCCCGCGTCGGTCACGCCGTCCTCGGGGACGGAGAGGTCGTCGCTTTCGAGCGTGCCGCTGAAGACGACGAAGGCCCGTGCGGCCGTTCGCTCGCCGTCTTCCGATTCGACGGCGACGCGCCAGACCCCCTCGATTCCGCTCAGTTCGAGCGCATCGATCGTCTCGGTGACGTGGTCGCGGATCGCCGTCGCGAACTCCTCCGCGTCGCCGACGGTGATGACGGGGAGCTTCCACGAGCAGGTGTCAGTGAGTCTGCGGAGGAGCACCGCTCCGTCGTTGTTCTCGACGCCGACGATGGCCATGTCGTCGGCGTCGGTCAGTCGCTCGACGGCTTCTGCCGGGACGACATCGCTGTCGTCGTGAAACTCGATCCCCTCCCGGCCGCGGATGGAGTCGGGATCGGTGATCGGTTCGAGTCCGGTCGGCGACGAATTCGCGTGGGGGTCCACTGTCATCGGTGTCGGTGGCGGAGGCGGCTGCGAGTGATCGGGGACGATGCGACTCGACGGCGGGCGGGCCTCTCGATCGTGAACGAAACCGCGATTTTCGGCGGTACGAACGCCGATACCGCGTCGGACGACGGAATAGTATAAACTACTGTGGTCCGGTCGACGACGACCGCTGCCCGCACGCGGTCCCCACCGACCCGCCGTTTCACAAGGTATCGTGTCCGAGACGGGGGTTTCAGCGGAGCCGACAGAGTTGAAACCGCGGCACCCGAACGCCGAGTATGTACTTCGATCAGCGGATCCAGCGCGCGCTCCGCGAAGCCGGGCTAGAGACCGACGAGATCGCGGCGGCCTCGGACCGCGTCGTGGAGTTGGTCGCGGCGGACGCCGAGAGCCTGACCGACTTCTTCGCGACCGACGGCCCGTACTACTCGGACATGGAGATGGCCCACAGCGCGGCGACGATTCAGGAACACCCGACAGCCGAGGTCGACCTGTTCACCCACGGGGGCGACCTCCGCGGCTACCTCTCGCTCGACGGCTGGGGGGTCCCGGTCGAGGGCGGTCGGATCCTCCGAGAGGCCGAGACGGGAGACGAGTCGGCCGACGCCGCGCCCGTCGTCGTGGAACTGACGCTCGGCGACACGGTGAACGACCGAGTCCGGTTTACGCGAGAGCGCGAGGCGCTGTGACGATGTCGCGGGTTCGCGTCCGCGGCATTTACGCCACGGCGCTCACGGCGCGCCTGCTCGACGCGGGCCACGAGGTGGTCGACGCCTCGCCGCCGATCCGCCGGCGGTTCGACGCCGCGTTCGGGACCGACCCGCCGGACGTCCGGATCGGAACGAGCGCGAACCGTCAGGGCGTCGGCGCGAGCGGCGACCCGGACGCGGTCGAGGCGGTCCGGGACCTGCTGACCGATGCGGGCCGCGACGCGCTCGCGTGGCCGGACCCGACTCCGCCCGGGACCGTCCTCGACGGCGAGGTGACGGAGACGCTCGGTGGCGGCGCGGTGGTCCGGCTCCGCGTCGGCGACGGGGCCGAGGAGGCGGGCGCGCCCGCGGGGACCCCCGAGGGCTACCTTCCGTACGGCGACGTGGACGCCCGCGTCGAGACGGGCGATCCGGTGCGCGTTCAGGTGCGCGCGTCGGCCGCTCCGTGGACCGACCGCCGTCCCGAGCTGTCGGGGAAACTGCGGGTCGGCGGCGACCTCGTCGCGCTCGAACCGGGGTCGGGGACGCGGGTAGACGTACGGAACGACGAGGCTGCCCGAGAGCTGTCGGGGATGCTCGACCTGCTCGGTCTCGAACCGCCTGACGGCTGGCGGGCGGTGTGGCGGCCGTCGGCCGTCGACGCCGACACGGAGGCGCTGACCGCCGGACTCGACAGCGCGGTCGACGCGGCCGAGGCGCTGCGCGAGGCGACCGATGACGACGGGGAGAGCGGGGGGATCGACGACGGCGACGCGGACGGCCCCGGAGACGCGTCCGCGCTCGGTGTCCTCGACGACCGGAGCCGCCTCCGCGACGCGTCGCCCGCAGCGCCGAACGCCGGCGTCTGGGTCTGGTTCGGCCGCGAGAGCCGGTTCGGGCTCGACGACGCGCGCCGAACCGCGACCGCGACGATGCCGGGACACCACCGCGTGAAGGCGGGGTCGTTGGACGCCTCGGCCGGCGTCGACCTCGCGGAGGCGCTCTGTGACCCCGACCCCGACGCCGCGTTCCCGTTCGGGGTCGTGACCGACGCGTTCGGCCCGCGCGAGGGCGACGCGCTCCGGATCGACCACGGGAAGCCCGACGGCCGGCTGATCACCCTCGGCGAGGGGACGGTCACCGACATCGACGCCGACGGGACCGTGACCGTCGAGCGAGAGATGACCGGCGGCGGGACCTACGACGGCCTCGGCGTCGACCGCGAGGCGGGCGACGTCGCCGAGACGAGTCTGAAGGACGGCCGCTGGTGGTACCCGACGACGTACCGCGGCCGCGACGGGACCGTCCGCGGGACCTACGTCAACGTCTGTACGCCGGTGGAGGTGTTCCCGGACGCGGCCCGCTACGTGGACCTCCACGTGGACGTGGTGAAACGTCACACCCCCGAGCCGCTGGCCGAGAAGGCGCGGAGCGTCGCGTCGGCGCTGGAGAACGCGTTGTAGGGTCGCGGCGGAGGGCTGTCGACCCGCGGCGGAGGGCTGTCGATCCGCGGCGGAGAGCTGTCGCCCCGCGGCGGCGGGCTGTCGACCCGCGGCGAGAAAACGCCGGGCCGCGCCGACCGGTCGACTCGGTCGTTTCGAAATACAATCACTTCGTTTCGTTACAATAGCATTATTGTTCATCGCATACACGGTGTAGACGGAATGTGTGAGAAACGATCACAGCAATCATTCGACGGAGCGACGCGGCGGGGCTTCCTAGGGAGCGTGGGGGCGCTGGTGGCCGCGGCGGGCTACTCGGGGACCGTGGCGGCCGACGACGCCGCGGGGATAGCCAACGACGCGGACGATCCCGTACAGACGGTGGCGTCGCCCGACGGGTCGATCGCGGTCACCGTCGACGCCAGCGACGGCGTCCCGACCTACGAGGTCGCGCGCAACGGGACGACGTACGTCGGGCCGTCGACGCTCGGGTTCAACTTCCGGAACCAGTCGGCGTTCGGGGCGAGCGCCGGCGGCGAGGCCGGTCCCGTGGCGGTGACGGGGACGGAGCGCGAGTCCGCGACCGAGGCGTGGAAGCCGGTGTGGGGCGCGTACGACGAGGTGTCGGCCGAGTACAACGCCCTCAGCGTCGGTCTCACGGACGCTCCGTCCGACAGCGGGGACGGCGACCGGACGGCGACGCTTCAGGTCCGCGTCTTCGACGACGGGGTCGGGTTTAGAGTCGTCCTCGGCGAGGGGTTCGCGAGCAATCAGGAGCGGGCGGTGGTCGTCTCGGAGAACACCGGCGTCGACTTCGCGGACGATTACACCGCGTGGTGGATCGAAAACAGTGTGACGAACCCGCGGTTCGAACAGGAGTACAGCGAGACGCCGCTATCGGCGATCCCCGCCGGGAACGAGGATCGACGGCCGACGGACACGCCGATGCGGCTGGGCGCGCACACGCCGCTCACCGTGGACGCCGGCGACGCGTACCTCAGCGTCCACGAGGCGAGCCTCGATGACTACGCGGCCGCGACGCTCGCGCCGCGGGACGACGGCGGGGGGACCGCGTTCGCGACCGAACTCACGCCACTGCCGGAGGGGAGCAAGGCCTCGCTGGAACTGCCGGCGGCGACGCCGTGGCGGACGATTCAGGTCGTCGACCGTCCGGGCGAGTTGATCGAGTCGCAGTTGGTCCCCCTGCTCTCCGACCCGCTCGACGAGGAGGCACTACCGGCGGGGGCGGGCGGCGAACCCGACACCGACTGGATCGAGCCGCACAAGTACGTCGGGATCTGGTGGACGATGATCGCGGGGCAGGCGAACTGGGAGTACCGGTCCGACGACGTGATCGCGGGCGACGGGGGAGACCCGGCCGCCTACGTCCACGGGGCCCGCACCGAGCGGATGAAGCGGTACATGCGCTTCGCGAGCGAGAACGGGATCGACGGCGTCCTCGTCGAGGGGTGGAACGAGGGGTGGGACACCTACCCCGGCGACGGGACCGGGTTCGGCTTCGGCGTCGACGACTCGTACCCGGACTTCGACGTGCGCGAGGTGACGGACTTCGGTTCCGGGCTCGCCGACCCCGTGGAGATGACGATCCACAACGAGACCGCGGGGAATCTACCCGGGTACGAGTCCGCGATCCTCGACGAGGACGTGTTCGCGGGCTACGACGAGACGGGGATCAACTCGATCAAGAACGGCTACGTCTCGGATCCGGGGCTCGGCATCGACGGCGACGGCGCGGAGCCGAGTCACAACCAGCACAACCAGCTCGCGGTGAACCACCACCGGCTGGTGATCCGGGAGGCCGCCGCGAACCGTCAGCTGCTGGAGATCCACGAGGGGATCAAGCCGACCGGCGAGATCCGCACCTACCCGAACGTGGCGAACCGCGAGGTCGTCAAAGCACAGGAGTACGACGGGTTCGGCCAGCTCGGGTCGAACGTCGGCCGCGACCACCACGTCACGCTCCCGTTCACGCGGAACCTCGCCGGCCCAGTGAGCTTCCAGCCGGGCATCTTCGACATCACCTTCGGCGACGACCGCGGCGACCAGATCCAGACCACGCGGGCGAAACAGCTCGCGATGTACCCGACGTACCTCAGCGGCCTCCAGATGGCTGCCGACCGGATCGAGGGGTACGTCGACGAGACGTTCGAGGTGGGCGAGGCGCTTCAGGCCGCCGCCGGCGACCGCGACGGGCTGGTCACCGACGACTCATGGCGGAACGCGTTCGGGACCAACTTCGTCGCCGTCGACCCCAACCGCGCCCCGAGCGGGTCCTCAGTCATCTTCAGGGTCCGCGATGTCCCCGCGGCCGGGAGCTACGACCTCCACCTCCGGTACGCGAGCGACGCCGAGGAGAACGCACAGCGGGTGAAAGACGCCGGCACGCCGCGGGCGACTCTGCGCGTCAACGGCGAGACGCGGACGATCGAGCCGCCGTTCACGGACTACTGGGACGACTGGCAGGTGTTCACGACCGAGGTCGAACTGGCGGCCGGCGACAACGAGGTCGCGGTCGAACTGGACTACGACGACGGCGACAGCGACTTCAGCGGCGACGTGGGCGGGTTCAACCTCAACGCGGTCGCCGTCACCGAGTCCGGCGAGCCGTCGCCGATCCCGGCCGAGTACGAGGGGTACACGCCCGACGCGGAGAACTTCGACGCCGAACCGGAGTTCGGGTTCATCGAGTCGGTCCCGGCCGCCGGCTGGGACGAGACCCGCGTGGTCGGCTCCGCGATCAGCGAGTACCTCGCGATCGCCCGGCGGCACGGCGACGAGTGGTACCTCGGCGTCATGACCAACGGCGACGGGCGGGCGGTCGACGTGCCGCTTGACTTCCTCGCGCCCGGGAACTCGGGCGACGCGCCCGGCGGTTCCGGGGGCACACCGGGGCGAGGGAACGGGAACGGACGCGGCAATGGAAACGGACGCGGAAACGGCAACGGCAACGGACGCGGAAACGGCAACGGCAACAGCAGCGGGCGAAACGGCCCCAAGTACGTCGCCGAGATCCACTCGGACGCGGTCGGCGCTGGCGTCGACGCCGACCCGACCGGCGTCCGCATCGACGAGGCGGTCGTCACGCCGAGTTCGACCCTGTTGGCGTCGCTGGCCCCGAGCGGGGGGACCGCGGTCAGACTGCGTCCGGCGCGGAGCCGCGAGATCAAGACGCTTCCCGAGTACGAGCGACCGGAGCAAGAGATATCGATCGATGTCGCCGACGAGGCTGACCTCGACGAGCCGTTCATCACCGCAACCGGCTCGAACGACATCGGCTTCGTCGGCGGCACGAACGTCGAGGTCGTCGTCGACGGCGAGGTGGACGCGGTCGCCAACGTGCGACTCCCGCCGAACGCGATCGACGAGACGGTCACGCTGGGCTATCGGATCTCTGCCATCGACGAGTTCGACGTCGTCGTCCGCGACGCCGAGACGGGCGAAACGCTCGCGGCCGAGACGGTGACGGTCGCGCCGGGCGACGTCGTCGCCACGCTGACCGACCCCGCGGGCGACGACGACGGACCCGGCGAGTACGTCTACCCGACGGACGGGGCGTTCGAGGAGGACGCCTTCGACCTGCGCTCGTTCCGCGTCCTGGAGAACGAGACGAAGTATCTGTTCGCGTTCGAGGTCGAGAACCTCTACGCGGCGTTCGGCGGGACGTTTTCGCCGCACTACTTCGTCGTCTATCTCCGCGATCCGGACGGCGACGGCGGACGGTCGACCGAACTCGGCGACCTCTCCGTCACGGCCGAGTTCGACGACGACTGGCAGTACCGAGTCGCCGCGAGCGGGTTCGACGGAAGCGTCGTCGACGCCGAGGGCAACGGGCTCGGGTCGCCGGAGCGGGTCGCCGACTTCGAGTCTGGCGTCGCGATCGTTTCGGTCCAGAAGAGCGCGCTTGGCGGTGCCGACCTCGCCGACTGGGAGGTCCTCCCGGTCGTCGGATCGGAGGATTTCGGGGCCTTCCGCGATGTCCAGGTCGACGCCGGCGGCTTCGTCTTCGGCGGTGCCCGCGAAGGCGCGGCCGACAACGCACCGCGCGTCCTCGATTTGATCACGCCCGAGGGCGTCTCGCAGGCGGACGCACTCGACTACGACGCCGACAGTCTCGCGTCGCTGCCGTTCACGCCGCTGTAGGAGAGAAGATCGAGAAGCGGGGGTAGGGCGAGGTTGGCCCGCCGCGCTCAGAAGTGGTTCGCGGACTCGGTCTCGTGTTTGAGTTCGCCGCCGCGGCCCCCCTCGACGGTGGACGCGCCGTTGTCACCGGAGGAGGCGGTCCGCACCGTCACATCGTCGACCTCGTCGAAGTCCAAGATTAGGTCGCGGCGGATGTTGTCGGCGGTGATGTTCGAGATGCCGCAGCCGGAGCAGGTACCGCCGAGTTCGACGACGACCTCGCCGGTGTCGGGGTCCGCCTCGCGCACGACGCTCGTGCCGCCGTGCATCTGGATGATCGGCATCTGTCCGACCATCCACCGCTCGACCCGGTCCGCGAGGCTCTCGTCGCTCTCGTCGCTCATTGGCTTCCCTTCTCCCCCGACGATATGGAAAGTTGCGGTTTAGGAGCCGCGAGCGAGGGAGAAAGGAACTGTGTCATCGTCGATGAGACGGAACGAGGTCACGAGACGGGCCGTCTGTCCGACATCGTGAAGGCAGCTATCGGTCCCGCTCGTCGCTCCCGTCGGGCGACTCCTCCGACTGGCTCGGGAGCCGCGTGGGGTCGGCGGCGTCGCCGCCGCGCATCGAGTCGTCGCGTTCGAGCAGGTACAGGAGCGGGCCGAGCGCGGTCAACACGAGGACGCCCGGCAGGGGCGCGTCGGGGACGAGGATCGTGGTGACGACGCTCGCGCCGCCGGTGAAGACGACGAGCGCGGCCCACAGCGCCGGGGTCCCGAGGTCGACGCCGACGCGGACGGCGTCGCGGTAGACGGCCGCGGCGATCAGCGCGACGACGGCACCGCCGCCGCCGGCGACGAGCGCCGTAGTGAGGGACATGTGATCAGTTGGGGCGAGACGCGAAAAAGGGTGTCGCGAGCGGACGCGGCGGGGGCCACCGCGGCGAGACGGGGAACGCAGCGAGACGGGGGAACGCAGCGGGACGACGGACCGCGACGGGGTTACGGCGCTTCGCCAGTCTCGATGCTGAAGGAGTCGCGGGGGTATGCGACGCAGGTGAGCGTGTAGCCGTCGTCGATCTCGGCCTCCTCGAGCATCTGTTGGTCGTCGTGTTCGACGAAGTCCTCAGAGGGACCGTCCGCGATCCGACCGGCACAGGAGACGCACTGACCCTGTCGGCAGGCGTACGGGAGGTCCCACCCCTCGTCTTCGCCCTGTTCGAGGATGGGCTGGTCGTTCGAGAGCTCGACTGTTTCGCCCTGTTTGACGAACTCGATCTCGAAGTACTCCACCTCGTCTTCGGGGATGTCGCCCGGACCGGAGCTGACGGTGCCACCCTCCTCGAGTTCACCCTCCTCGCCGTCGGCACCGGCCGGGATCGCGCCCGCGCCGCCACCGCCGCCGCCGACCGCGCGGTTGCCCGGTTCCGGGAACTCCGTCTCCGGGACCGCGGACGCGCGGTGTTCGAGCACTTCCTCGGAGATGTCGGTCGTGGGTTCCCACTCCGTCCCCTTCACCGAGGTGAGGAGGACGACGAGCAGCGTCGCGACCGCCGCGAGCGCGATCGCGGGGGGATTCGCGACCGTCGTGATCGCCACGACCGCCAGTGGGCCAAGCATACGAACTGATAGGGAGAGGTGGTTTAAGGCCGTTTTGATCGGTCCAACAGGCCGAGACCGGAGCGGGGGACGGAGCGGCCGACCGCCGCCGGACGGTTACGCCGCGGAGCGGTCCATTTATCGGCCGAGCGGTCGACGAAACGCGCATGGAAGTGAAATCCCGGCATCACCTCCGGAGCGACGAGATCACGGCGATCCGCGAGGCGGTCGCCGACCACCTCGGGGCCGACATCGACGGCGACACGTTCGAGTCCGTCGAGTTCGTCGACGCCGACTACGAACTCGTCTTGGTCGACGGCGACCCCGCTGTCTTCTACGTCGACGATGAGCCGTTCCTCACCGTCCGCGGCGCGAACGACTTCGACCCGGAGACGGGCGTCGTCACCGTCGACGCGGGCGCTATCTCGTTCGTCTCCGACGGCGCGGACGTGATGCGTCCGGGCATCGTCGAGGCCGACCCGGAGATCTGCGAGGCCGATCTAGTCGTCGTCGCCGAGGAGACCCACGGGAAGGCGTTGGCCGTCGGCCGCGCGCGGGTCGACGGCGACGAGATGATCGGCGACGGCGGCAAGGTCGTCGAGTCGATCCACCACGTCGGCGACGATCTCTACGGACCGCGAGTCAGCCCGCGAGGGAGTCGGCCGCGACGAGGGCGACCGAAGGGAGCCCGACGGACGCGGCCGACGAGGCTGGGGAGGTGTGAGGTGCTGTGCGGGGCGGGGCGGGACTCGAAGGGGCAGTCGCGAGGCGGGCGCAGGCGACGGTAGCACCGCAACGAGGGAGCGAAGCGACCGAGTGAGGAGCGCCCCGAGCGTGCGCCCGCCTCGCGACTGGGGCTTCGGAAGTGTCTGCGTCGATCAGCGATTTATAAACAACCACGTACAGCCGAGCGACTTGGGCTTCAGGAGTGTCCGTGTCGATCGGCGATTTATAAACAAGAAAACCATCGTACAGCCGAGCGACCGAGACATCGACAGCAAGTTCGCGCGCTCCGCGTCTTTTAATCGCCTCGCCCGCGAGCCTCGACGTAATGACCGGGATCCGGGTGCTGAGCTACAACGTCCGCTACGCCAACCGCGGCGACCACCACGACGCCTGGCACGATCGCCGCGACGCGGTCGGGCGACTCGTCCGCTTCCACCGGCCCGAGGTCGCCGCCTTTCAGGAGCCGCTCCCCGAGCAGCGCGAGGACCTGCGCGAGCGCCTCCCGGAGTACGAGTTCGTCGGGCGCGGCCGGGGGGCTGACGGCGAGGGCGAGGGCTGTCCGATCGCGGTTCAGAGCGATCGCTGGGAGGTCGTCGACCACGACACGCTCTGGCTCTCCGAGACCCCCGGAGAGCCCTCGACCGACTGGGACGCGTCCCACCCGCGGATCGCGACGTGGGCGCGGGTCCGCGCCGCCGACGGCGGCGACGCGCTCCTCGTCGTCAACACGCACTTCGATCACGTGAGCGCCCGCTCGCGGCGCGAGTCCGCGCGGCTGCTCCGCGAGCGGATACCGGAGATAGCGGCGGCGGCGGGCGACGACGCCGACGGACCGATCCCGACCGTCCTCGTCGGGGACTTCAACTGTACGCCCGGCTCCGAGCCGCATCGGATCCTCGTCGGCGAAGACGCCGACCGTGACGACGAAAACAACACGGAACCGGCCGACTGCGACGGTCTCGCCCTCCGCGACGCGGCGGTCGCCGCCGACCTCCGTCACGGCCCGGAGACGAGCCTCACCGACTTCGCCCGACTGATCGACGGACAGCGGATCGACCACGCGCTCGTCTCGCCGGCGATCTCGGCCGAGGCGTTCGCCACGCTCGCGGACCGCGACGACCGGGGGCGATACCCTTCGGACCACCTGCCGATCCTCGCACGGCTGTCGCTGTAGGCTACTCCGTGCCGCCGTCCGTCGCTCCGTGCCGCCGTCCGTCGCTCCGTGCCGCCGATCACTCCTCGTCGTCCTCCTCGGCGTACTTCTCTAGGATCGTCTCGTAGCCGCGCTTGGCCGTCTCGTACGTCTCGCGGAGGTCGGCCACAGGCGTCTCGCTCGCGTCGACGCGGAGGTCGTCGTAGTACGGGTCGTCGGCCTCCGTCTCGGTGTTCCGGACGAGCAGCGCCGCGGACTGGACTTCGAGGTCCTCACGCTTGTCGCCGCCCGCCGCGTGGCCCGCGGCAAGGGCGTCGACCAGCCGCTCGGCGAGCGGCGCGTCGCCGTGCGCGTCTGACTCGTAGGCGGCGGCGGTGTCCTCGATCACGTCCTCGCCGGTCAGGAGGTTGCCCGCCACGGTGTAGTTTTCCCCCTCTAGGTGACCGTACCAGTCGTTACACTCGTCGCCGGAGAAGGCGAACGTCCCGTCGGCGTCGACACCGTGAAGCTGACGCTCGGCGCTCCCCTCGTCGACGTTCAACAGTGCCCGTAGGGCGTCTTCGACCGCGAGTCCGTCGTCGAGGTACTCGATCCCCTTCCGCCCCAGTTCGACGTTGACGAGCGACTGGGTCGCCACCGCCCCGTCGGCGGACGCGAACGGGCAGAGCGTGCCCACGCCCGGCAGCCGGGTGGTCACCGCCACGCCGAACCGGGTCTGGTCGTCGCCGTCCCCGTCGGTGTACCGCTCGCGAACGCAGATGCTGAACGTCACACCCGTACTGCGGCGGCGGGCCGCAAAAGAGTGGGCTCCGGGGCCGATGGTTCCGGTTCCAGAACGGCGGTCCGACCGTCGCCCGGTCCGAGGACGCGTCGTGGAGCGAGGCGCGCGCGAGCCGTTTCGGCGGGGCGGGCGGCCACCCCGACCGTCGATCTCACGTACCTCACATAAACCCGGCCGACGGACCGTCACCGATCGGGGCGGATCCGGCGACGGCGACGGCGGCGATCGGCTCGTGTCGGATGTCAACTGGCGACATGCTTATTACTGTCAATCTCTCTCATATATATAGCCTCGGATACGGGCGAAGCGACCACGGGACCGACGCAGACGACGACGACACGCTGCTCACGGCTCGACGAGACGTTGACATGCGTACGAAGAACGACTACTCTGTCGGCCGCGTCGGTCGACGACGCCGCCCGGACCTCCGAGCGAACGTGATACGATGGCAGACACCACCGCGGAACGACACACGCTCGAACGGCTCAGCGAGGAGTACCGGACGGAGGTCCCCGACGACCTCAGGGCGACCCGATCGTTCGACTGGTACCTTGACGCGTTGTACGAGGACCCGCGGATCGCCCGGAACGCCCACCAGCGGGTCGCGGACATGTTCGACTACTACGGGACCCACTACGACGAGGAGCGCGGCGTCGTCGAGTACGCGCTCGCCGCTGATGACCCGCTCCACGACGGCGAGAACGTCTTCTACGGCCGCGAGGTCCACGAGGCGATCCACGAGTTCGTCAACAAGGTGAAATCCGGCGCTCGCGGGCTCGGTCCCGAAAAGCGGATCAAGCTCCTGCTCGGTCCGGTCGGCTCCGGGAAGTCCCACTTCGATTACCTCGTGCGCCGCTACTTCGAGGCGTACACCCACGAGGACGACGGCCGGATGTACACCTTCCGTTGGGTCGACCTCTGTTCGGTGATCGACGACCAGGACCCGGACGACGACGCGGTCCGGTCGCCGATGAATCAGGACCCGCTCGTGCTCCTCCCGAAGCCGCAGCGACAGGCCGTCATCGACGACCTCAACGAGCGGCTCGACGCCCCCTACACGCTGCGGAACGACCAGCAACCGGACCCGGCCTCGGAGTTCTACCTGAACGAACTGCTCGCACGGTACGACGACGACCTCGAACGCGTCCTCGACGAACACGTCGAGGTCGTCCGGCTCGTCGCCGACGAGAACCGCCGGGAGTGTATCGAGACGTTCGAGCCGAAAGACAAGAAGAACCAGGACGAGACGGAGCTGACCGGCGACGTCAACTACGCCAAACTTGCCGTCTACGGCGAGTCGGACCCGCGGGCGTTCGACTACGCCGGCGCGTTCTGTAACGCCAACCGCGGGCTGTTCTCCGGCGAGGAGCTGCTGAAACTCCAGCGGGAGTTCCTTTACGACTTTCTCCACGCCTCACAGGAGTCGACGATCAAGCCGAAGAACAACCCCCGGATCGACATCGACCAGGTGATCGTCGGCCGGACGAACATGCCGGAGTACCGCGAGAAGACCGGCGACGAGAAGATGGAGGCGTTCAACGACCGCACCAAGCGGATCGACTACCCGTACGTGTTGGAGTACGGGTCGGAGGCGAGTATCTACGAGAAGATGCTCGCCAACGCCGACGTGCCGAACGTCCACGTCGAGCCGCACGCCTTGGAGATGGCCGGTCTCTTCGGCGTGCTCACCCGCCTCGAAGTGGTCGAAGACGGACAACGGCGAGAGGTAGCCCCGGTCGCGGTGGGTGGCGTCCATGATCGCCTCGGCGATCTCGTCGCCGACGAACCG
>PXST01000047.1:0-7531 GCA_003023405.1 Halobacteriales archaeon SW_8_68_21 | reverse complement strand
TGCTCGACCGGGTCCGCGAGGAGTACCGCGAGCGCGCCATCGAGGACGTGCGCCACGCGCTGGCGTACGACGTCGACGAACTCCGGCGGCAGGGCGAGAAGTACATGGACCACGTAATGGCGTACATCGACGACGACACCGTCGACGACGAGCTGACCGGGAGAGAAAGCGAGCCTGACGAGACGTTCCTGCGCGCGGTCGAGGAACAGCTCGATGTCCCCTCCGACCGGAAGGACGACTTCAGACAGGAGGTGTCGAACTGGGTCTCCCGGCGCGCCCGCGAGGGGCGCGGCTTCGACCCACAGGAGAACGACCGGCTCCGCCGCGCCCTCGAACGGAAGCTCTGGGAGGACAAGAAACACAACATCAACTTCTCCGCGCTGGTGTCCGCGACCGACCTCGACGACGAAGACCGGAGCGCGTGGGTCGACGCCTTAGTCGACCGCGGCTACTCCGAGGACGGTGCGGCGGAAGTGCTGGAGTACGCGGGTGCGGCGGTCGCGCGCTCGGAGATCGAGGACGGCGGGGACTGAGATGAGCGACCGCACCCGATCCGACGGCGAGGGGTTCGTCGCGGCGGCCGACGAGCGGCTCCGCGGGGCGTACGACCCGCCCATGAGCCTCGAATCGTACGTCGATCGCGTGTTGGAACGCCCGACCGCGGCCGCCTCGGGCGCGGGGTACGTCCTCGCGGCGATCGAGGCGTACGGCACGCGGGAGGTCCGCGAGCGCGGCGAGACGCTCGACCGCTACCGCTTCTTCGACGACCCGGCGAACGACGGCGAACACGCCGTGTTGGGCAACACCCGCGCGCTCAACGCGTTCGTCGACGACCTCCGCGCGGCCGCCGCCGGGCGGGGGAACGACGAGACGATAGTCTGGATCGACGGCCCAACCGCGACGGGCAAATCGGAGTTCAAGCGGTGTCTGGTCAACGGGCTCCGCGCGTTCTCGAAGACCGACGCCGGGCGGCGGTACACCGTCGAGTGGAACGTCGCGGGCGCAGGGGGCGGAGTCGGGAGCGGCGGCGGCGCGGGCGGCACGGGCGCGGCGTCGCTGTCGTACGGCGACGGCGGCGACGCGGGCGAGTGGTACCGCAGTCCGGTCCAGACGCATCCGCTCTCGGTGTTCCCCGATGCGGTCCGGGAGTCGATCGCCGACGCGGTCGACGACGCCTACCCGATCGCCGCCGACGTGGATCTGGACCCGTTCAGCCGCGAGGCGTACGACCACCTCGAATCCGGCTACCGAGAGCGGGAGCGCCGCGACCTCTTTTCGGCGATCACCGACCGCGACCACCTGCGCGTGACGAGCTACGTCGTGGACGTGGGACGCGGGATCGGCGTCCTCCACGCCGAAGACGACGGGACGGCGAAAGAGCGGCTCGTCGGCTCGTGGATGGGCGGCATGCTGCGCGAACTCGACTCGCGCGGCCGGAAGAACCCGCAGGCGTTCAGCTACGACGGCGTGCTCTCGCAGGGGAACGGCGTCGCCACCGTCGTCGAGGACGCGAGCCAGCATGCGGATCTCCTCCAGCGGCTGCTCAACGTGCCGGACGAGCGGCGCGTGAAGCTGGACAAGGGGATCGGGATGGACCTCGACACCCAGCTGATCGTCATCTCGAATCCCGACCTCGACGCGGAGCTGGACCGGCACGCCGAGCGCGGCGACGCCGACCCGCTGAAGGCGCTGAAGCGCCGGCTCTCGAAACACGAGTTCCGGTACCTCACGAACCGCCGACTGGAGGCGCGGCTGCTCCGCCGCGAGATCGCCGGCGCGACGGCGGTCGGCGGGGCGGTCGACGAAGAGATCGGCGACCGCGCCGGTGTAGGCGACCCGGACCCCGACGGCGACGACCCGGGCGCGGCCCCGCTGACGATCGAGGTCCGGGAGCCCGACGGGACGGTCGTCGAGCGCGAGATCGCGCCCCACGCGATCGGGGCAGCGGCGCTGTACGCGGTCGTCACGCGGCTCGACGCCGACGACCTGCCCGGCGACCTCGACCTGATCGAGACCGCGACGCTGTACGAGACCGGTGAGGTGCGGCGGGGCGACGACGCGGTCACCGTCGCGGACATCGACCTCGCGGCGGGGGACGGCCGCAACGGGATCCCCGTCACCTACGCACGCGACGCGATCGCCGACCTGCTCGCGACGACCGCCGACCGGAGCCACCCCGACCTCCCCGTCGAGCGTGTGATCACCTCGACGGACGTGCTCTCTGCGCTTGCCGACGGGCTCGCCGACGCCCCCGTCTTCTCGCGGGCGGAGGCCGCGGAGTTCGAGGGGCGGCGCGGGCCGGTCGCGTCGCGGATCCGCGAGCGACAGCGCGAGGACGTGATCGACGCGATCCTCGCGGAGGAGACCGTCCCCGCCGAGACGGTCGCCGAGTACGTCGAACACGTGTACGCGTGGGACGACGCGGACCCAACGGCGCGCGGCCGCGACGACGAGCCGCCAGACCCGCTCGTCATGAAGGTGTTCGAGACGGAGACGCTCGGGCGGTTCGACGAAGACGACTACCGCGGGACCGAGCCGGGCCGAGCCGTCGAGCGCTTCCGGCGCGAGCGCGTCATCCGCGGACTCACGCGGTACGCGTGGCGCAACCGCGACGACACGTTCAGCGTCGACGAGGTGGACCTCGGGGAGGTGCCCGAACTGGAGTCGGTGATCGACGCCAACGACCTCGCCGACGTGAAACACCGGTTCCCGGACCTCGACCCGGCGGCGTGGCCGGACCCGCCCGACGACACCGAGACGGCGCGGGTGAAGGCCGAGACGATGGACCGCCTGTGTGAGCGCGGCTACAGCCGCGCGTCCGCGGAGCTGACGAGTCGCGCCGTGATGGAGGAGGTCCGCGAGGAGTGGGCAGAGGTCGGCGACGTGGCGGGCGATGGCGGCGGTCCGAAGGGAGGTGAGAGCCCGTGGGACTGACCGAGGACCGCGAGCGGTTCCAGGAGGTCGGCGAGACGCGCCGCGAGGACCTCGCCGAGTTCATCAGCCACGGCGACCTCGGCGGCTCCGACGCCGACCGGATCCGGATCCCGGTCAAGCTGGTCGACCTCCCCGCGTTCGAGTACGATCAACGCTCCGCGGGCGGCGTGGGGCAGGGCGGCGACGGGCAGCCGCAGCCCGGCCAGCCCGTCGACCCCGAACCAGGGGACGGCGACGAAGAGGGGGACCCCGGTGAGGAGGGCGACGACCACGAGTACTACGAGATGGACCCCGAAGAGTTCGCCGCGGAGTTGGACGAGGCACTGGGTCTCGACCTCGAACCGAAGGGGAAGCGAGTGGTCGAGGAGGTGGAGGGTGACTTCACCGACACCGCCCGCTCGGGGCCGCGCGGCACCCTCGACGTCGACGAGTTCTTCAAGCGCGGGCTGAAGCGACACCTCGCGACGGACTTCGACGAGGCGTACGTCCGGGAAGGGCTGTTCGTCGACGGTGCCGACGCCGACGATGTCTTCGCGTGGGCGCGCAGCAACGGGACCCCCGTCTCCTGGGCGTGGATCGCGGACGCGGCCGCGACGATCGAAGCCGAGCAGGGCGAGCCGGTGGCCGCGCTCGACCGCTGGGAGAGCTTCGACGCCCTCGACGACGGGGTCGAGCGCGACTCCGTCACGCGCCGGATCCGAGAGGAAGGCCTCGACAGCGTCCCGTTCCGGCGCGAAGACGAGCGGTTCCGCCACCCGGAGGTAATCGAAAAGCGCGAGCGCAACGTCGTCGTGATCAACGTCCGCGACGCCTCCGGCTCGATGCGCGAGACGAAACGGGAACTGGTCGAGCGGGTGTTCACCCCGATGGACTGGTACCTGACCGGGAAGTACGACGCCGCCGAGTTCCGGTACGTCGTCCACGATGCCGAGGCGTGGGAGGTGGACCGCGAGGAGTTCTTCGGAATCCAGTCCGGCGGCGGGACCCGGATCTCCAGCGCGTACGAACTCGTCGCGGAGATCCTAGAGGAGTATCCGTACGCCGAGTGGAACCGGTACGTGTTCGCCGCGGGCGACTCCGAGAACGCCGGCAGCGACACGACCGAGTCGGTGATCCCACTGATGGAGTCGATCGACGCCAATCTCCATGCGTACGTCGAGACGCAGCCCGGCGACGGCGCGGCGAACGCCCGCCACGCCGACGAGGTCGACGCCGCGTTCGACGACGGGGACGGCGTGGCCGTCGCGCGCGTCTCGGAACCCGACGACGTGACGGACGCCATCTACGAGATCCTCAACACGGAGTCGGCCGTAGACGACGCCGGCGAGGCCGCCCGCGGGCGGACCGACGGGGGTGACCGCCGATGAGAGACGACCGGATCGAGGCGAAACGCGAGGCCGACGAACTCGACGAGCCGGCCCGCGAGGCCCGCGAGCTGGCCGAGCGGCTGGGGCTGGAGCCGTACCCGGTGCGGTACTGGGTGGTCGACCACGACCAGATGAACGAGCTGATCGCCTACGGCGGGTTCCAGCGCCGCTACCCGCACTGGCGGTGGGGGATGAACTACGAACGGCAGCGGAAAAAGGACCGCCACGGGCTCGGGAAGGCGTTCGAGATTGTCAACAACGACGACCCGGCCCACGCGTTCCTCCAGGAGTCGAACGCGGCCGCCGACCAGAAGGCCGTTATCACCCACGTCGAGGCGCACGCGGACTTCTTCGCGAACAACGAGTGGTTCGGGCTGTACGCGGACCGCGGCGAAGACGGCCCGAACGCCGCGGCGCGGCTGGGGCGCAACGCCGACCGGATCGCGTCGATTGCGTCGCGGGCGGACGTCGACCGCGACGAGGTGGAACGGCTGATCGACGCCGTGAGCGCGCTGGAGGACACGATAGACCAGCACAGCCCGGTCGACGCCGCCCGGTCGGTCGAGGAGCCGGGCGTCGCCGCGGACGTGAACGGCGGAGACGCCGACCCGCTGGCGGCGATCGAAGACCGGATTGACGGTCTCGACCTCTCCGAGGAGGTGCGCCGCGACGTGTTCGACGACGAGTGGCTCGAAGCGCGGGGCGAGGGCGTCGAACCGGAGGACCCGCGGCCCGACGTGCTCGCGTTCCTGCGCGACCACGGGAAGCGGTACGACCCCGAGAGCGGCAAGGCGGTCGACCGCGAGCCGTGGGAGACGACCGTCATCGACGCGATCCGCGAGGAGGCGTACTACTTCGCGGGACAAAAACAGACGAAGGTGATGAACGAGGGGTGGGCGACGTACTGGGAATCCGTGATGATGGGCGGCGAGGGGTTCGCCGGCACCGACGAGTTCCTCACGTACGCCGACCACATGTCGCGGGTGCTCGGCTCACCCGGACTCAACCCCTACAAGCTCGGGTTCGAGCTGTGGACGCACGTCGAGCGCCGGGCGGCGCGCCGAGACGTGACCGACAAGCTGCTCCGCGTCGAGGGGGTGACGCCCGAGAACTTCCACTCGCGGGTCGATCTCGACCGGGTCGCGGCGCTGCTCGAACCGCACCCGGCCGTCGCCGGTGCCGGGCCGGCGACGCTCGACGAATTAGCCGCCCTCGCCACGGAGGGCGACCTGCGGGTCGACGCCGAGGCAGTCGACCGGGCGCTGTCCGCCCGGGGCGGCGACCCGAACGCCGATCCGGATCCGGACGACGAAGACGCCCCGGATATCGAGCGCTACCCGTGGAAGCTGCTCACGCGCGAGGGGCTCGCCGAGCGACACTACGTCCTCTCGCGGCCCGAACACCGCGGCGCGCTCCGGAACATCTCTCGGGACGCGCTGGCGGAGCGGGCGCGGTACCTGTTCGACGTCGACCGTTACGAGACGGTCGAGGAAGCGATCGGCGATGTTGACCGCGCTGCCGGCTGGGACCGCATGGTCGACGTGCGCGAGAGCCACAACGACGTGACGTTTATCGACGCGTTCCTCACCGACGAGTTCGTCCGCGAGGGGAACTACTTCACCTACGAGTACAGCCGGGCAGCCGGGGAGTACCGCGTCGCCAGCGTCGACGCCGAGGACGTCCGCAAGAAGCTGCTCCTCCGGTTCACGAACTTCGGGAAGCCGACGGCCGTCGTGCTGGACGGTAACTTCCGGAACCGAGGCGAACTGCTCCTCGGCCACCGGTACAACGGGGTCGCGCTCGACGAGGAGCGGGCGACGGCGACGCTGAAACGCGCGTTCGAGCTGTGGGGTCGTCCGGTCAACCTCGCGACGATCCGCGTCGAGTACGGCGACGGTGCCGTCCGGCGCGCGAAGCGGCGCGGGGAGGAGCCGGAGGGCACCGAGGTCGGCGTGCGCTTCCAGTACGACGGCGGCGAGGTGACCGAACACGACCTCAACGACGACATCGAGGCGCGAATCGCGGCCGACGAAGTCGACTACGACACGAAACCCGACGACTGGCTGGCGTGAGCCGACGGGGAGCGGTCGGTACCGCTGGTGTGGACCGGTGTGTCCGAGCGCTCCGATGTGACCGGAGCCGGGTTCCCGTCGCTCATACCAGTCGAGAGGCGGCCGAGCCGTATAAAAACGAGCGGGACGGGACCGTGACCGGTGTCATCGGCTCCGACCGGTTCGCGCGCTCAGCCGCCGTACTCCGCGCGGAACCGATCGACGAGCCACCGCGTCGTGCGCTTGCGGTCCCCGTCCGGCACGTAGACGAACGGGATCGGGCTGTCGAACGCGCGCTGGCCGTACAGTCCCCAGTCGCCGGCCGAGCGCGTCGTCCCACCGTAGGCTATCGGGATGTCGGCCAGCTCGGAAGGCTCGTACTCGGGAACGTACGACCGTTCGATCCACACGTCGTGGGCCGGGACATCCAGTTCGTCGGCCAGCTCGCGTTCGAGGCGGTCGTCGCCGGAGACGAGCCACTCGCCGAACGCCTCGCGGTCGATGTCGACTCGGTCCGCGTAGGCGATCCGGTGTTTCCAGCAGGTCGTCGGGAACCGTCGCGCGCGATACCGGTCGTACAGCGTTGCGAACGTGGTCTCGGGCCGGTCGCGCGCGAGTCGGCGCAGCCGCTCCGCGACCGTGCTGTCGTCGATTTCCCCGTCGAGGATACCGTCGACCGTCACGGGGGGATCCCCGGTCAGCTCGGCCGCGCGCTCGGTGAGATCGCGGAGGAGCGCGTTCGCGTACACCGACTTGTGGTGTTGTGTCACCCACATGTACAGCGCGATCCGACCTTCGAGGTAGTTGCCGAGCGTCGAAAGCGCCTTCTCAGAGAGCGCGAGTCCCTCGTCGGGATGAGCCGTGTAGGCGTCGACCATGCGGTCGGTGTCGAAGTTCAACACGTTCGCGCCCGTCATCCAGTTGTCCCGAGAGATGTAATCGAGACGGTCGACGTCGATCGGCGAGTGAAGCAGTTGGGCACCGAGCCCGTGCTGCCACGGGCCGCCGCGCTCGTACAGCAGGCTGTAGCCCAGGACGTACGCACACACCTCCTCCGGGTCGACCGACAGCGACCGCAGCGCGTCGCCGAAGCGGTCGAGTATCAACAGACAGCTCACGAGTTCGTGTGGGCTCGCCTCCCGGACCGGCGCGTCGCCGAGTCCGGCCTCGCGAAGCGAG
>PXST01000046.1 GCA_003023405.1 Halobacteriales archaeon SW_8_68_21 | reverse complement strand
GGACGCCGCGCAGTTGGCGACGCGGCGACCGGTTGCGGGCGCACGGCCGACGACGCGGCCGCCGAGCCGGTCGCGCTCGGCGACGCCTGCCGGACCGCCGCCAGCGAGGTCGGCGGCGACGGCTGGGGGACCGCCGCGCGCGGCGGGATCGCCGTCGACGACGCGGAGGGAGACGGACTCACCGCGGCGCTGGCCGCGCTCAGGGAGGCGATCTGAGATGGTCGACGACGCCTCGTCCCCGGACGACGCCGCACCGGCCGACGGCGACGCCGACCGGACCGCGACGGTCCGGACGACGCACGCCGACGCCGCGACGGTCGCGGCCGCGCTCGGGCCGGACGAGACCGACTCGATCCGCACGCGCGTCGACGGCGACGCCGTCGCGTGTACCGTCACGCGGCCAACGGCGGGCGGAATCCAGTCGACGCTGGACGACCACCTCGTGAACCTGCGCGTCGCCGACCGCGTCATCGAACGGGGCCGAGCGCACACCTCGACGGAACCGCACTCCGACTCCGCAGACGAACCGCAGACGACCGACACCGACACACCAACCGACACATGAGCGAACGATCCGTATCCAAGAGCAGAGAACAGAAGCGCTGGTACACCGTGTTAGCGCCCGAACAGTTCGACCGGCAGGAGCTCGGCGAGACCCTCGCCGAGGAGCCCCAGCAGGTCGTCGGGCGCACGATCACGACGACGCTCGATCAGCTGACGGGCGACTCCAACGCGAACAACACGAAGCTGACGTTCAAGATCACCGACGTCGGCAGCGACTCGGCGTACACCGAGTTCATCAAGTACGAGCTGACGCGCGACTACCTGCGCTCGCTCGTCCGCCGCGGCGCGTCGAAGGTCGAGGCGTCGATCACGGTGCTGACGACCGACGACTACCGCATCCGCGTCCAGCCGGTCGCGCTGACGACAAAGAAGGCGGACCGGTCACAGGAAAAGGCGATCCGCCGCGTCATGATCGACAAGGTCCACGCCGCCGCCGAGGAGCGGACCTTCGAGGCGTTCGTCGACGCGATCGTCGACGGGAACCTCTCGTCGGCCATCTACGGCGACGCGAAAGAGATCTACCCGCTGCGCCGCGTCGAGGTCCAGAAGCTGACCCTCGAAGCACGCCCGCGCGAGGTCGCCGCCGAAGAGGAGGCCTCGGTCGATGTCGACGCAGGGGCGGACGCACGACCCGTCCGAACCCGCCGATAATCCGGGAGACGAAAGCTTGAAACTCCGCTCGCCCGACCTGTCGGGTATGGAACTGCGGGTCATCGAGAAGACCGACACGGAGCTCGACATCGAGATCGCGGGCGAGGACCACACGTTCATGAACGTGCTGAAGGGCGCGCTGCTGGAGTCCGAGGATGTCGCGGCCGCGACCTACGACGTAAACCCCGAGCAGTCGGGCGGCCAGACGGAGCCGGTCCTCACGGTCAAGGCCGAGGAGGGCGACCCGCTTGACGTGCTCGCGGACGCCACCGAGTCGATCACCGAGCGCACGGACGCGCTCCGCGACGCGGTCCGCGCGGCCTGACGCTCTCCGCTTTCTCGCGTCGAACGCCCGGCGTCGTCTTCCTGCTCCGAGCGGCGGCCTTCCTCTCCGCGCGGTCGCCCCCGTGAGGGGCATACCTAAGTGCCGACTCCCGAAACGGGGGGTATGCCGCCGAGCGTACTCATGCTGGGATGGGGGTTCCCGCCGAACATCACCGGCGGACTCGACGTCCACGTCGGGGAACTGTTCACCGGACTGCGCGACGACCTCGGCGTCGACGTCACGCTGGTGTTGCCCGCGGAGTTCGCACCCGACGACGAGCCGGGGCTTGAACCGGTCGAGACCGGCGAGGGCGACGTGGCCGCGCGCGTGGGTCAGCTCTCCGACCGGTTCGCCGAGCTCGCGCCCGACCACGACGTGATCCACACCCACGACTGGTTCGGGTACGGACCCGGCCGCGCCGCCGCCCGGGAGTCGAACGCCACCTGGGTCTCGTCGTTCCACTCGCTGGCGAGCGACCGCAACATCGACCCGCCGAGCCGCGAGGTCGAGACCGAGCGCCGGCTCACGACCGCCGCCGACACGAACGTCGCGGTCAGCGAGATCGTCCGCGAGGACATCAGGGAGCTGTACGACGCGGACTCCCGGGTCGTGTACAACGGCTTCTCGACGCCGCAGTTCTCCGGGAAGGACGTCCGCTCCGATCTCGGTATCGACGGAGAGATGCTGTTTTTCGTCGGCCGCCACACCGACCAGAAGGGGATCTCGCACCTCCTGTACGCGATGAAGAAGCTCCGCGGCCGCGACGCGACCCTCGTCGTCGGCGGGTCGGGTCACCAGACCGACCAGCTGAAGCGGTTCGTCAAGCTGGTCGGCATCGAGGACCGCGTCGAGTTCGCCGGCTACGTCCCCGAGGCCGAGCTGGGCGACTACTACGCCGCGTCGGACGCGTTCGTCTCGCCGTCGTACGCGGAGCCGTTCGGCATCACCATCACGGAGGCGCTGGAGGCGGGGACGCAGGTCGTCGCGACCCGCTCGGGCGTCGCCGAGGTCCTGCCCGACGACTGCCTCGTGGAGGTCGAGACGGACTCCGAGTCGATCGTCAACGGGATGATCGAGGCGCTCGCCCGCGAGGAGCCGCCGGCGTACGAGCGCCGCGAGTGGTCCGCGGTCGCCGAGGACACGCTCGCCGTGTACGAGGACGTCGTTTAATCGGCTTCGCTCCCCGTTTCTCGGCGGCCGTCGATCGCTTCTCTGGCTCTGTCGTCTAGCCTCCTCCGCCCGCCGCTCAGTTCTCCGCGCCCCGGTACACGTCGAACTCGGTCACCGGCTCCGGATGGGTGACGCGGAAGCCGTCGGCGGTGTCCATCACGCCGCGCGTGCTGCCGCTCCCGCCGCCGTAGGGGCTCTCCTCGCCGCCGGCCCCGCTTCCCTGATACGGCGAGGTGTACGGCGACCCGGCGGTCGGCTCGTCGAACCCCTCCGGCGGGAGGTAGATCCGCTCGCCGCCGGCGGACCGCACGACAACGGCGACATCCCGCGTCCCCGTCACGTCGATGACGGTGCGGTCCTCCGTCACCCGCGCGTCGACCTCGATGTCGGTGTCGTCCATGGTTCCCTGTGCGGACGGGAGGGGTTTAGCTATGCCGACGAGCGGAGCCGACGGCTCGGTCGAACGCGGTGTGGCGCTGGTCCGACCGAGCGCGGTGTGGCGCTGGTCTGACTGAACGCGGTGTGGCGCTGGTCCGACTGAACGCGGTGTGGCGCTGGTCCGACCGAACGCGGCGGAGGACGCCCTGATCGAACACGGTCCGGTGACGGCCGCGACCGAAGGCGCGCGGGCAGTCGGCTCCGTCGGTGGTGAATCCTTTTGTGCGGCCGCGCCGAACCTCGCCTCGATGGACATCAACAGTCATGCCGAGGAGCTCGCCTCCGACCTCGGCGTCGACAAAGAGGAGGTCAAAGCCGACATACAGAACCTGTTAGAGTACAGCGTCCCGATCGACGAGGCGAAACAGAGCGTCCGCCGGAAACACGGCGGGGGTGGCGGCGGCTCGGCCCCCACGCCGGACGCCGTCGACGTTGGCGAGATCACCACCGACAACGACGGCGTGACGGTCACCGTCCGCGTCCTCACGCAGGGGACGCGCACGATCCGGTACCAGGGCGACGACCTCACGATCCGCGAGGGGGAGATCGCCGACGGGACGGGCGTCATCTCCTACACCGCGTGGCAGGACTTCGGGTTTGAGCCGGGCGACTCGCTGACGATCGGCAACGCCGGCGTCCGCGAGTGGGAGGGCGCGCCGGAGCTCAACCTCAACGACTCGACCACGGTCGCCATCGCCGACGAGGCAGTCGAAGTCGACCACGAGGTCGGCGGCGACCGCAGCCTCGTCGACATCGCCGCGGGCGACCGGGGACGCAACGTCGAGGTCCGCGTGCTGGAGGTCGACGAGAAGACCATCTCCGGGCGCGACGGCGAGACGGAGATCTTGGAGGGCGTCGTCGGCGACGAAACCGCGAAGCTCCCCTTCACGGACTGGCAGCCGCGCTCGGAGCTGGAACCGGGCGCAGACCTCCGGATCGAGGACGTGTATGTCCGGGAGTTCCGCGGCGTCCCCTCGCTCAACCTCACCGAGTTCTCGACGGTGACGCCGCTGCCCGACGCCGTCGAGGTCGCGGAGGACGCCCCCCGGCTCTCGGTCGCCGACGCGGTCGCCTCCGGCGGGATGTTCGACGTCGAGGTCGTCGGCAACGTCCTCGAAGTTCGGGACGGCTCCGGACTCATCGAGCGCTGCCCCGAGTGCGGCCGGGTCGTCCAGAACGGCCAGTGCCGGAGCCACGGCGACGTTGACGGCGAGGACGACCTGCGCGTGAAGGCAATCCTCGACGACGGCACCGACACCGTCACCGTCGTCTTGGACGACGAACTCACCGCCGAGGTGTACGGGGGCGACCTCGACGACGCGCTCGCCGCCGCGAAGGACGCGATGGACAAGGAGGTGGTCGCCGACGACATCGCCGACGCGCTCGTCGGGCGCGCCTACCGCGTCCGTGGCAACCTCTCGGTCGACGACTACGGCGCGAACCTCGACGCGGACGAGTTCGCGCTCGCGGACGACGACTCGGCGGACGCCGCCCGCGCCGCGCTCGCGGAGGTGGGCGGATGAGCGACGACGGGCCCGGCGCACGTGAGGTCGCCTACCGGGCGTTCGCCGCCGAGTTCGACGACGCCTCGCTGTCGTACTCGGAGAGCGACGAGGAGCGCGCGCCGAACTACGTGGTGACCCCCACGGGAGCCCGCGTGAACCGGCTGTTCGTCGCGGGCGTGCTCACCGAGGTCGAGCGCGTGAACGACGAGACGCGCCGCGGGCGCGTCGTCGACCCCTCCGGCGCGTTCGTCACCTACGCCGGCCAGTACCAGCCGGAGGCGCAGACCTCCTTGGAGCGCGCCGAGCCGCCGGCGTTCGTCGCGCTCACGGGCAAGGCGCGCACCTTCGAGCCGGAGGACTCGGACCGCGTGTTCACCTCCGTCCGCCCGGAGAGCCTCAACGAGGTCGACGCCGACACCCGCGACCGGTGGGTCGTCTCCGCGGCGGAGGCGACGCTCGACCGCCTCGCGGTGTTCGCGAAGGCGCTCGACGCCGACCTGCGCGGCGACGACCTCCGCGCGGCGCTGGAGGCGGGCGGCGCGCCGGCCCCGCTGGCGGCCGGGATCCCGAAGGCGCTCGACCACTACGGGACGACCGCGGCCTACGCCGAGGCGGTCCGACGAGTCGCGGTCGACGCCCTCGAACTGATCGCCGGCGACCGCGACGAGGTCCGCGCCCTCGAACTGCTCCCCGAGGAGGGCGGCGACGCCGAGGTCGGCCCCCTCCCCGAGACGGACGTGACGATCGCGGAACCGCCGGCAGCGGCGGCAGACGACGGAACCGCCTCCGACGAGGGGAGCCCCGAGCCGACCGCCGGCGCAACCGAATCGACCGATCTCGGATCGACTACGGAGGCGGACTCGGCGGCGGATCCGGACTCGACTACGGAAGCGGACTCGACCGCGGACGCCGCGGGATCGACCGACGAGTCGCTCGACGAACCGACCGCCGATTCGGACCCGACGGCCGGCGCAGCCGACGGAGCCGCCGCGACCGACGGAGCCGCCGCGACCGACGCCGCCACCGATGACGGCGGACTCGGCGACTTCGACGCGGGTGGAGACGACGGGTCGACCGCGCAGGCCGATGCGGGCGCGACGGCGGACGACGGCACGGACGCGGCGGCGGACGACCGCACGGACGCGACCGCGGATCTCGACCCCGGCGCGGACGCCGACGACATGTACCAACTCGACGACGAGGAGCGCGAGGAGATCGAGTCCGAGTTCGGCACGGACTTCTCGACGGGGACCGAAGTCGACGAACCGGGCGAGGCCGACATCGACGTGCCCGACCCGGAAGACCTCGCCGAGGAGCCGGCCGACGGAGCCGAAGCGACCGCGGACGACGCGGCCGTTCCCGAGAGCGACGGGGTCGATGCCGCCGAGTCGACGGCCGACGATACGGGGACCGACGACGGCGCGGCGACGGGCGTCGACGCGGCGACGGACGCCGACGCGGCGGCCGACCTCGACGGCGACGACGAGGACGGCGAGGTCGACCTCGAAGCCGCGGCGGTCGCGGCGATGGACGACCTCGATGACGGCGACGGCGCGCCCCGCGAGGCGGTCGTCGAGCGCGTCGCCGACGACCACGGCGTCGAGCCGGGCGCGGTCGAAGACGCCATTCAGGACGCGCTGATGAGCGGGCAGTGTTACGAGCCGGGCGACGGCCTGCTGAAGCCGATCTGATGGGGTCCACCGCGTCGCCCGCCGTAGAGCCGGTGGTCGGCGAGCCGGCGGCCGTGGCCGACCTCGGGTCCGAGCGGGCGCTGCTCGTCGCCGACCTCCACGCCGGAATCGAGGTCGGCCTGCGCTACGAGCGTGGCGTCGAACTGGACTCCCGGGCGGACGCGCGCCGGGAGCGGCTCTGTGACCTCCTCGTCGAGACCGACGCCGACCGGCTCGTCGTCCTCGGCGATCTTGCACACCGGATCGCCGCCCCTGAGGGCGACGAACGGGAGGAGCTGGAGACGCTGATCCGCGCGGTCACCGACCGCGCGCCGATGACGCTCGTCGAGGGGAACCACGACGCGGGCGTCGCCGAGGCGTTCGCCGACGACCTCGACGTGATCGACCCCGGCGGCGGACTGCTCGGCGGCGGTCCCGCGCCCGGCGTCGCCGTCTGCCACGGCCACACGTGGCCCGACCCCGACCTCCTCGACGCCGACGTGATCTGTATGGGCCACGAACACCCGCAGGTCCGGCTGGAGGACGCGGTCGGCGGCTCTCGGGTGGAGCGCACGTGGCTTCGTGGGCGAGTCGATCCGGCGGCGTTCGCCGAAGACGCCGGTCCGGACGCGGTGGTCGACGCGCCGCCAGAACTCGTCATCTTTCCCGCGTTCAACGAGCGCTCCGGCGGCACGTGGGTCAACGTCGAAGGGCAGTCGTTCCTCGCGCCGTTCCTCCCCGCGGCGCTGCCCGCTGGCGACGCGTATCTGTTGAACGGGACGCGGCTCGGCGACTACCGGCGGGTGTGAGACCTCGGTCGCGACGGCCGCCCGCGGCTCCTCTTCGACCGGGCGGAACCGGAACCCGTCCCAGTCTTGGCTCTCCGGCTCGCGAATCCCCGCGCCCGGCTCTCGAAGTTCATCGGCGTAGGCAGGCTCGACGCGGTCGCCGATCTCCACGTCGAACTGCTCTGCGTCCTCGGTCTCGGCGCTCGTACCCCCGTCGCGCGTCGCGATCTGTCCGAGCGCGCGGACCGGGGGTTCGTCGTGGCCGTCGCCCAGCTCGAACTCGACGATCGCGAGGGTGTTCGGCTCGCGGACGCCCGGCGGCGTCGCGGTCGAGGTCGTCCACGTGACGACCCGGGCCTCGCGCTCGCGGAGGTCGATCGTTCCGACTCGCTCAGCGCCGTTTGGGCCCACGGTGTGGGGCGGGTACGCAACGGTGCCGTCCGCGTACTCGGCGGCCTCGAAGGTCGGTTCGGCGCTGTCCCCCTGCTCGTCCGCGTCGGTGTCGGTCGTCTCGTGGTCGCTCATTGGCCGCCCTCCAGGATCGTCGTCGTCACGCAGTTCCCGAATCCGCCGACGTTACAGGCGAGGCCCGTGTCGGCCTCGACCTGTCGCGGCCCGGCGTTCCCGGTGACCTGCTCGAATATCTCGTACACCTGTGCGACGCCGCTGGCCCCGAGCGGGTGGCCCTTCGACTTGAGCCCGCCCGAGGTGTTGATCGGGAGGTCGCCGTCGCGGTCGGTGACGCCCTCCTCGACCGCCTTCCACCCCTCGCCCTTCTCGAAGAAGCCGAGGTCCTCGCTCTGGAGGAACTCCAAGATGGTGAACATGTCGTGGAGCTCCGCCACGTCGACGTCGTCCGGCCCGATCCCGGCCATCTCGTAGGCGATGTCGGCGGAGTCGACGACGCCGCCCATCGTCGTCGGGTCGGCGCGCTCGTGGACGACGTGGGTGTCGGTCGCGCCGCCGATGCCGCTGATTACGGCGTAGTTCCCGTTCGGCGCGTACTCCTCGGCGACGGACTCGGGGCAGAACACGAGCGCCGCGGAGCCGTCCGTGATCGGACAGAAGTCGTACAGCCGGAGCGGGTCGGCGACGACCGGCGACTCCAGCACCGTGTCGAGGTCGACCGTCTTCCGGAACTGGGCGTGGGGGTTGTCCACGCCGTTCCGGTGGTTCTTCACCGCGACCTTGCCGAGGCTCTCGCGGGGCGCGTCGTACTCGTCGAGGTAGAGACGCGCGGTGAGGCCCGCGAACGAGGGGAGCGTCACGCCGTGTTTGTACTCGACGGGATGGGTGAGCGACGCGATCACGTCGGTCGCCTCCGAGGTCGTCCGGTGGGTCATCTTCTCGCCGCCGACGAGCATCGTGAGATCGCTCGCGCCCGAGGCGACCGACTGCCACGCGGCGTACACGCCCGCGCCGCCCGACGAGGAGGTCTGGTCGATCCGGGCGGTGTACGCCGGCGTCGCCGCCAGATCGTGGGCGAGCGCGTTCGGGACGCCGGTCTGGCCCTCGAACTCGCCGCTGGCCATGTTCGAGACGTACAGGTGATCGAGGTCGTCGCCGTCGACGCCGGCGTCGTTGAGCGCGGCCGCGCCCGCCTCCGCCAGCAGCTCCCGCACCCAGGCGTCGCGCTGCCCGAACGGGGTCATCGACGCGCCGACGATCGCTACGCGTTCCATACGCGTGGGTCCACCGCGGTCGCCTAAAACGTACCTCTCTGCGGCCGCGGCGACCGATCGCCGTTCAGTCGGCCGCGGGGGACGCGTCGTCGCCAACGGCGCGGTCGTCACCGCCGGCCGGGACCGACGACGCCGCCACGTCGATGAACGCCTGCCGGCGGGAATAAAAGGAGTAGGCGTACGGCACCTTCGCCAACACGTCGAGGCAGACGTAGGAAGCTGATCCCGACCGCGCCGACGAACGCGATGCCCTCCGGACCCATCAGCCAGACGAAGGGATACGCCAGCCAGAGCAGCCCAATGTGGTTTCTGAGCAGGCTGAACAGCCCCCGCTACATTGGGTCGTCGGGGACCGACCGCGAGAGTCTCACTCGGCGCGCCGGCCGCCGTGGCCCGGGTAGTCGCGCTCGAAGCGAGACCCGATCTCCTCGCGGTCGAGTCGGATCACGACCGGCCGCCCGTGCGGGCAGGCGTACGGGTTCTCGCAGTCGTCGAGGCGGTCGAGGAGGTCGACGACCCGCCCCTCGGTCAGCGAGGTGTTGCCCGTCACCGAGGGGTAACACGCGAGGTCGGCGAGCAGTTCGTCGACGGCGTCCGTGACCGGGTCCTCGCCCGCGGCGTCGTCGACCAGCGCCGACAGGGCGTCCCGCAGGAGGTCGGGGTCGAGTGCGGCGTCGAAGACGGCCGGGACCGCCGTGACCGCGACCTCACGGTCGCCCGCCCGCTCGGCGCGGAACCCGATTTCGACCAGGTCGTCGACGAACTCCTCGAACAGCGCCGCCTCCCGGGCGGTCAGCTCGATGCGGACCGGCTTGGCGAGCGCCTGCGCGTCCGCGCCGTCCGCGAAGACGGCGGTGAGCCGCTCGTAGTTCACCCGCTCGTCGGCGGCGTGCTGGTCGATCAACACGAGGCCGTCCGGCGCTTCCGCGACGACGTGTGCTTCTTTCTTCTCGCCGTCCGCCGTCGCGTCGTCGGACTCCGCGTCCACGGTTCCCGCGTCGTCGGCCGCCGGGGATCCGGCGGCCGAGGTCTCCCCGCCGACCGACGCCTCGCTTCGGTCCGGTCCCGCGCCGGTCCCCGCCGACTCGTCCTGCCAGCTCCGCGGGGAGGGTCGAGCGCCGTCGCTCGTTCCAGGGGCCGGGTTCTCGCTCGCTCCGGGGGCCGGGTTCTCGCTCGCTCCGGCGTTCACGCCCTCGCTCGTCCCATCGCCGGCGTCCTCGTTCGCGCCCCCGCCGAGGTCGTCGACCGCCCACGCCGCCTCGTCGTCGGGGGCGAGTTCTGTCGGACTCGCAGGGTCCTCCGTCGACCCCTCGTCGGCCTCCGATCTCCCCTCGGACGTTCGGTCCGAATCGGTCGAATCGGACGGTATTGCCGACTCGGCCGGCGTCGCCGACTCGGACGCCCTCGGCGGGTCGCGTTCGTCGCGCGCGGCGCGCTCGTGGTCCGTGTCCGCGCCGCCCACGGCCTCGTCGGTCGGCGTCTCCGGGCTGACGGCGGTCTCGTCGGGGGCCGACCGCCCGCGGGGCGCTGTCGACCGGATCAGCCCGTGGTCGAGCAGTGCGTCCTCGACGGCCGCCTCGACCGCCGACCGGACCGCCGGCTCCTCGTCGAACCGGACCTCCAGCTTTCGGGGGTGGACGTTTACGTCGACGTCGCCGGCCGGGACCTCGACGAAGAGGACGGCGAACGGGTAGCGGTCGGGGGCCAACTGGCCGCCGTAGGCGTCGAGGGTCGCCTCGCGGAGCGCGCTCGCGGTGACGTACCGCCCGTTGACGTACGTGGCGAGGTAGTCGCGGGTCGAGCGGGCCGTCTCCGGGTGCGAGACGAGTCCAGTCATGCGCTCAACCGGCGGACTGTCCGCCATCTCGGCTCCGTCCGCCGAACCGTCCCCGTCGGCCCTGCCATCGGGCGTCCAGTCGACGTCGATCATCGACTCGGCGACCTCGCGGCCGTAGACGGCGAGGACGGCCGAGCGGAGGTCGCCGTTTCCCTCGGTCGCGAACGTCTCGCGGCCGTCGTGTTCAAGCGAGACGGCGACGTCGGGGTTCGCCAGCGCGTAGCCGGTCACGACCGTGTTGACGTGGTCGAACTCCGTGGCGGTCCGCTTGAGGAACTTCTCGCGGGCGGGGGTATTATAAAATAGGTCGTCGACCTCGACGGTCGTCCCCGCGGGACAGCCCGCGGGTCGGACTTCGCCGACTTCTCCGCCCTCGACGGCGATCTCAGCGCCCGCGTCGGCGTCCGGGGGCCGCGACCGGACGGTGAGCCGCGAGACCGCGCCGACGGTGTACAGCGCCTCGCCGCGGAAGCCCAGCGTCCCGACGCCGCGGTCGAGGTCCTCGATGTCGCCGATCTTCGAGGTGGCGTGTTCGGCGACGGCGGCCTCCAGCTGGTCCGCCGGGATGCCCACGCCGTCGTCGCGGACGCGGATCCCCTCGGTGCCGCCGGCCTCGACCGAGACGGCGACGCGGCTCGCGCCCGCGTCGAGGCTGTTTTCGACCAGCTCCTTCACGACGCTCGCGGGTCGCTCGACCACCTCGCCGGCCGCGATCCGCTGGACGGTCCGTTCGTCCAACCGCTCGATGTCTGGCGGTTCCATTCGTACGCTCTGTCGGACGAGCGCGCACTTGAAGCCGTTGTCGCCGGCGGCGACGCGAGGAGTCCAGTTCCCGGAACGTACGCTTATAAACGAAACGCGGTGGTGCGTGCCTGCGAGCGGCCGACAGGCTGCGAGACGCGAGGCTGAGGCTTCGGTGGTGTTCGCCGCCGTGTCGACCGGCGATTTATAAATAAGAACGACCGCATATAGCCGAGCGGCTGGGGCTTCGGCGGTGTTTGTGTCGAGCAACGATTTATAAACACCGACGACCGTAGCGCATAGCCGAACGACTAAGACTTTGGAGTCGTTCGCCGCCGACCCGGTGTCAAACACTTATAAACGAGCGGCCGAGACATCGGAAGCAGCCACCGCGGCGACAGCAGTTTCCGGGCAGATCTGCTGGGTGCCGATGGCGTTCGACCTCGGCACGGAAAGAAAGCACGAACGATCGGTTCACGGTCGACGGGCCAACCTGAAAATCGGCTGTAGTTAAGCGACCGCGGCCGCGATCTCCTCGTCGGTGAGGAACACGTCCTCGCCGGTCTCGGCGTCGAACAGGTGGAGGTCCGCCTCGTCGAAGACGACGCCGATCCCGTCGCCGGCCTCCGGCTGGACGTCCGGCGGTGCCCGGGCGAGGAAGTCCTCGTTCACGTCGAGGTGGACGTAGTTGTCGGAGCCGATCGGTTCGACGACCTCGACGGTCGCGGCGAGGGTCTCCTCCCCGGTCGGCTCCTCGACGATGTCGATGTTCTCGGGGCGGATACCGAGCGTGTACGGGCCGCTCCCGAACTCGCGGCCCGCGACGTACTTGCGGCTGAGCGTGAGCGCGAGCCCCGACGACTCGTCCCGGATCGTCGCCGTCGTCCCGTCCGTCTCCACGTCGATGTCGAGGAAGTTCATCGACGGGGAGCCGATGAAGCCGGCGACGAACTCGTTCACCGGGTTCTGGTACACCTCGGTCGGCTCGCCGACCTGCTGGATTTCGCCGTCGTTCAGGATGGCGAGGCGGTCGCCCATCGTCATCGCCTCCTCCTGGTCGTGGGTGACGTACATCGCGGTGACGCCGAACTCCTTCTGGAGCTTCTGGATCTCCGCGCGCATCTCCGTGCGGAGCTTCGCGTCGAGGTTGCTGAGCGGCTCGTCGAAGAGGAACACCTCCGGCTCGCGCGCGATGGCCCGGCCGAGGGCGACCCGCTGTTTCTGCCCGCCGGAGAGCTCGTCGGGCTTGTCCTCGAGGAGGTCCTCGATGCCCATCATCGCCGCCATCTCGCGGACCCGCTCGTAGCGCTCCTCTTTCGTCATCTCGGTGCTCATCTTGAGCCCGAACGCCATGTTCTGCCGGACCGTCTTGTGCGGGTACAGCGCGTAGTTCTGGAACACCATCGCGACGGGGCGCTCCTTCGCGTGGATGTCGGTGACGTCCTCGTCGTCGAAGCTGACCGTTCCCGAGGTCGGCTCCTCAAGGCCGGCGACCATCCGGAGGGTGGTCGTCTTGCCGCACCCCGACGGCCCGACCACGGTCACGAACTCGCCGTCGTCGATCTCCAAGTCGAGGTCGTCGACGGCGACGATGGTCCCTCGGTCGAACTCCTTCCGGAGCGTATCGAGCGTGACGCGTGCCATTTCCCTGAAGACCGGTCCGCTGGCATATGAGTTCTTTGCTGTTTTCTTCATATATGGTGAACAATCTCTTCTCAGATCTCCTCGTTCCGCGCGCGACCGAGGGAGCAACGCGCAGCGCCGCCCGGTCCGCGCCGATCGGGAGTGCGCCGGCCCGCATCGTTCGGGAACGATCTACAACGATCCGGAACGATCCCAAACACTAAATGTATGAAAATATAATTCCTCATTTGTTCTAGATAGATGAACGATAAACGTAGAACGCTGCTCAAGGCGATGGGGGGATCGACTGCGCTCGCGGGGCTCGCGGGCTGTATCAGCACCGGCGGTGACGGAGATGACGGCGGCGGCGACGACGGCGACGGCGGGAGCGGGGGCTCCGCACGCCTGTGGGTCGACCTCGCAGATGCCGAGGACGAGGCGCTCTCCGAGTACATCAGTCAGTACGAAGCGCAGACGGGCGACACCATCGACAAAGAGGCACCCGGCGGCGAACTCGACCAGCAGCTCGAAACGGCGATCCCGGCCGGTGACGGGCCGAACTCATGGATCTGGGCACACGACTGGGTCGGCCGGTTCGCGGTCCGCGAGGAACCCCCGTTCCTCTACGACGCGAGCGACGACGTCGACGTCTCGCTCGACAGCTACACCGAGACCGCACGGCAGGCCGCCCAGTTCGACGGCGGTCTCTACGGGCTCCCGTTCGCCTCCGAGACCGTCGCGCTGTTCTACAACGAGGACATGGTCGACGAGCCGCCGGAGACCGTCGAGGAGATGGTCTCGATCATGGACGAGTACCACGACCCGAGCAACGGGCAGTACGGGCTCTCGTACCCCGTCACGAGCCCGTACTTCGTCAGCGGGTTCATCCAGTCGTACGGCGGCGACATCTTCGACGAGGGGAGCCTCGAAGTCGGCGTCGACAGCGACGCGTGTAAGCGCGGGATGGACGCCCTCGAAACCCTGTCGCAGTACGTCCCGGCCGACCCCGGCTACGAGTCGCAGATCGTCGCGTTCGCCGACGGCCTCGCGCCGTTCGCAATCAACGGGCCGTGGGAACTCGGAAACCTCAGCGACTCGATCGACAACCTCGGCATCACGACGCTGCCGACCGTCGACGGGAGCAACCCGCGGACGTACTCTGGGATCCAGCTGTTCTACTTCAGTTCGATGCTCGCGGACGCGGACCGGTCGACGGTTGACGCCGCCACCGGTCTCGCCGAGTGGTACACCACGAACGAGGACGTCATCCAGACCAACGCCGAAGAGCAGGGGTACATCCCCGTGCTGTCGAGCGTGGTGGGCAACGACGACCTCTCTAGCGAGGTTCGGGCGTTCGCCGAGCAGGTCGACCACGGCGTCCCGATCCCGACGCACCCCGACATGGACAGCGTCTGGACGCCGCTGACGGAGGCGCTCGAACGCGTCTTCAACGACGAGCAGGACAGCGACGCCGCACTCGATCAGGCCGCCTCCGAGATCCGGGAGGCGCTGTAACTCCCACCCGGAGCCATGGCCTCCTCGCAACCCGGAACCGCCCCGAGCAGACTTGCGAGCCTCCGATCGGCGCTGCCCTTCTCCAGTCGCGACTGGGGGCTGCTGCTCGTCGCGCCCGGCGTGCTCCTCTTTTCGAGTTTCATGCTGTACCCCATCTTCTATCTGTTCTACATCTCGCTCACCGACGCGACGTTCGCCGGGTCGGTCATCGGGGGCGGTGCCGAGCTGATCGGGCTGGCGAACTACGCTCAGCTAATCAACGACTCGCAGTTCTGGACCTCGATGACGACGACGTGGCTGTTCGTCGCCGTCTCGCTCGTTGTCAAGGTGTTCTTGGCGGTGGGGATCGCCCTCTTATTGAACCACGTCCGGGTCGCCGGGAGACGGTACCTGCGCGCGGCGGTGATCGTCCCGCTGGGGTTCCCCGGCATCTTCACGATCACCGTCTGGCGCGGGATGTTCAGCGACGCCCGGTTCGGCGTGTTCAACACGATCTTGGGCCGATACAACGACGTCATGGCGTCGCTTTCGGCCCCGCAGGCGCTCTTGCTCGACGTGCCGATCGGGTTCCTGAGCGGTCGCTGGGAGGCCTTCTTCGCGTACGTCACCGCGGAGGTGTGGCTGGCGTACCCGTTCATGGTCATCATCATCGTGAGCGCGCTACAGGACGTGCCGCGGTCGCTCCACGAGGCCGCGATGGTCGACGGCGCGGGCGCGCTCCAGCGGTTCCGCACCGTCACGCTGCCCGCGATCAAGGGGCCGGTGCTGTTCGCGTCGATCCTCACGGCCGCGACCTCGTTCCAGCAGTTCCTGATCCCGTGGGTGTTCAATCAGGGCGGTCCGAACCGGCAGAACGAGCTGATCATCGTGTACGGCTACCGCGAGGCGATCACGTTCAACCAGTTCGGGCTGTCGGCCGCGATCTTGATCGTCGCTATCGCCTTCGTCGGGCTGTTCATGCTCGTCGCCGTGCGCTTCGGCGGTCTCGCCGAGGGGGTGGGTGACGAATGAGCGCGGTTCGCTCGTTCGCGTCGCTCGTCGCCGCGAAGCTGGTCGCGCTCGCGACCGCGCCGAAGCGGCTCGTCGTCACGGTCCAGCGCGCGGTCTACGACGTTCGGACGGGCAAACGCAGCCCGTGGGACGTCGCAAAGAGCGTGCTGATGACGCTTTTCGGCCTCGCGATGGTGTTCGTGCTGCTGTTCCCGCTATTCTGGATCACGACCGCGTCACTCGCGGAGGGGTCGCGGCTGTTCAACACGAGCGGCATCTTCCCGCACCCGTCGACGTACAACCTCGGCGCGTACCGGTGGGTGATCTTCGAGTCCGACTTCTTCTTCGTCGGCGGCGACTGGGGCTACCCCCAAATCGTCGTCGGCGGAGGCGGCGGACTCCTCCCGCTCGGCTTCCGGTGGGCCGGCACGAAGACCGGTCCGGGCGCGGTGTTCAACAGCCTCTACATCGTCAGCGTGACGCTCGCCGCCGGGTTCGGGATGATCGTCCCGGCGGCGTACGCGTTCTCGCGCCGGCGGTTCGTGGGGCGCAAGCGCATCCTCTACGGCTACGTCCTGTTCACGCAGATCGGTGCCGGGCTATCGATCGCGACGCTCGTGGCGCTGTACTCGCTTTTCAGCACCTACGGGCTCACGAACAACCTGTTCATCCTCGGGCTGTTCTACGCCGCGTCGGCGATTCCGTTCAACACGTGGCTACTGAAGACGTACATGGACAACATCCCCGTCTCCTACGAGGAGGCGGCGATGGTCGACGGCGCGAGCTTCTTGGAGACGATCCGCGAGGTGATCCTTCCGCTGACGAAACCGGGACTCGCGGTCGTGTTGATCTTCGTCTGGCTCGCCGGCTGGAACGAGTTCATCATCGCGCAGACGCTGCTCCGCCCCGAGAACTACCCGCTCTCGGTCGAGCTGTACAACATCGCGACCGAGGGCCGGTTTTCGACGCCGTGGACGCGGTTCGCGGCGTTCGCGAACTTGTTCGCGCTGCCGGTCGCGATCGTCTACCTCGCGGCGCAACGCTCCGTCGAGGACGGCCTCTCGTTCGGCGGGATGGAGGGGTAGCCTCGCCGTTCGGAACTCTCCCCGCTTTGGGTGGGCGAGCGAATCGAAGGGAGCATTTCCATCGACTCGACATAAAGCGGTGGCGGTGCGGAAACGCGTGAAACCCTATTCATCCGAATCGAGGTGGGTACACGGGAGCTGACCGGAGCACGGATCACGATTGACGAAAGCGGCGACTCCGTTCCGGTGACTACCGGTCGATCCGTGGTTCCATCGACCAGATGGGTCACGCCGAAACACTCCGGAAAACCGGAGTTCGACGGAGCTGCCTCGTCTCCCGTTCAGTCGCCCGCGGTCGGCGTCGGCGGCGCTCCCGCGAACCGGTCGCGGCCGTGCTCGGCCTCGAAGTTGAGGTCGGGACCGCGCGCGACGATCCCCGACGGGGTCACGTCCGGGTGCGTGGTGTAGTAGTGCTCTTTGATGTGTTCCATGTTCACCGTCTCGGCGACATCCGCCGTCTGGTAAAGATCACGCAGATACGGCCAGAGGTTCTCGTACTGGTGGACGAACTGCCGGTTACACATGAAGTGCGTGTGGTACACCTGATCGAAGCGGACCAAGGTGGTGAACATACAGACGTCCGCCTCGGTCGGTGAGTCGCCGACGAGGTAGCGCCGGTCCGCGAGCCGGTCGTCGTAGCGGTCGAGCGCGTCGAAGAGGTCATCGATCGCGTCGTCGTAGGCCGCCTGCGAGGTGGCGAACCCGGCGCGGTAGACGCCGTTGTTGATCGGCTCGTAGATGTCCGTGATGGCCTCGTCGACGTCCGCGACGGTCGCGTCCTCGTTGGCGTCCGGGAGCAGCGACGCCCCGTTGCCCAGATCCGCGAACGCGGTCGACAGCATCCGCAGGATCTCGCGGGACTCGTTGTTGACGATGGTCTCTTCCTCGGTGTCCCACAGCACGGGCACGGTCACCCGGCAGGTGGCGTCCGGATCCGCTTCGACGTACAGCTCGCGGAGGTAGTCGCTGTCGTGGAGGTGATCGCGCGTACAGCCGTCCTTCTCGGGGCTGAACTGCCAGCCGTCCTCACCCCGCCACGGATCGACGACCGAGACGCCGATCGCGTCTTCGAGGCCCAACAGAGAGCGCGCGAGGAGCGTCCGGTGCGCCCACGGGCAGGCGTACGAGACGTACAGGTGATACCGCCCGGCCTCCGGCCGGAAGCGCTTGTCCGGCTCGGCGTCGACGTGGTCGGGCACGTCGCTGCCGGCGACCCAGTTCCGGAAGGTGGTTTCGCCGCGCTCGAACGCTCCCTCCTCGTTTGTCGTTTCGTACGCGTCCGTCCGCCACTCCCCGTTCACGAGTTGGTTCATGCTCGACACGTGGGCTTCCACCCGTATAACGTGGGCGGGGACACGCGTGTCACCGGCTGTACGCAGTCTCTGTTCGGATCTCTCCTACCGACAGGAACACCACCGAAGCCCCAGCCGCGGGGCGGCCTCGCGGGCACGCGCCCCCGCAGAGACCAACTCACCGGCTGCGTCGTCCCGGTGTCTTTTCCGTCGGCCGCGTCTTCCGCCGAGTCATGAACGAGCGAGCCGAGCCCGCCCCGACGGTCGCGGTCGTCGGCGGCGGGGCGGTCGGCGTCACCGCGGCCTACGATCTGGCGGCCCGCGGCGCGGACGTGACGCTCTACGAGCGCGGAGAGTTGGCGGCCGGAAGCTCGGGGCGGGCGGCGGGCCTCCTCTACGACGCCTACGCCGAGGACGTCGACGCCGCGGTCGGTGCGCGGGCGATCGAGCGGTTCCGCACGCTCGACCGGACGCTCCCCGGGTTCTCCGTTACCCCCTGCCCGTACGTGATCGCGGTGCGCGAGGGCGACCCCGATGCCGACGCGGTCCCGGCGACCGTCAAGCGCATGCGCGGACACGGCCGCGAGGTGTCGCTCGTCGCCCCCGACTCGCTCGGCGAGCGCTTCCCCGCGCTCCGCACCGACGACCTCGAGGTCGCGGCGGGTTGCGCTCGGCTCCCGGACCGAAGTTGGGCGAGAGCTATCGATCGCCGAGGGGGAAGACGGCGACGGTTCCGGGGGCGAGACGCGCGCGTTCGACGCCGTCGTCGTCGCCGCCGGCGCGCACACCCGGTCGCTGCTCGCGGCGGTCGGCGTCGCGGTTCCGGTCGTCCCGTACCGCGTTCAGGCGCTCGTCGCCGACGACGCCTACGACGGACCGATGACCTACGACGCCACCGCGGACGCGTACCTCCGCCCGCACCCGGACGGTCTGCTCGCCGGCGACGGCACGGACCCGGTCCCGGCCGCCCCCGACGACTACCGTCGCGAGGCCGACGACTGGTTCCGCGAGGACATCTCGACCGTCCTCCGCGAGCGCCTCGCCGGCGCGGCGGCGGGCCGGGACTCCGACCGCGAAATCTCCCGGGCGTGGGCCGGACTCTGTACCGCGACGCCCGACGGCGACCCGCTCGTTGGCCCAGTCGGCGCGACCGGAGAAACCGATCCGGCGCTGTTCGTCGCCGCCGGCTGGCAGGGACACGGATTCATGCGAGCGCCCGCGATCGGCGAGGTGGTCGCGGAGGGCGTGCTGTCGTCGCTTGACGGCGTCGCGTTCGACGCGCCGGACTCGCCGTGGATCGAGACGTTCGACCCGACGCGCTTCGACGGCGACGAGGCGTTCGAGATCACAGAGGGGATGTCGCTGTCCGAGCGGGCCGACGGGGAGTAAACAAAAGTGGGCGGGGCGGCGTCAGCCGTCTTCTTCGACGACGTCGACGTTACTGGACCCCTCGCGTTTGGGGATCTCGACGTGGAGCGTGCCGTTGCGCGTGAGCGTCGCGTTCGCGCCCTCTGGCGTCACGTCGGCGTCGCGGGGGAGGTCGACGCTGCTCGACAGCGAGACGCCGCGGCCGGGGAACACGAGGTCGTAGCCGTCGTAGAAGTCCCGGAACCGTTCGAGGCTCACCTCGACGGTGTGATCGAGGAAGGTTACGTCGACGTCCTCGCCGCGGACACCTGGGGCGTCGAAGACGACGAGGTACGCGTCGTCGCTCTCGAGGAGGTCGTACGAGAGCGGGCGGCGCTCTTGGATCTTGCTCCACCCGCGACCGACGCGTTCGAGGGCGTTACGGAGCGCGGCCCGACCCGTCTCGACGAGTCCGCCCACGGCTCACACCTCGATTTCGACGAGGTCGCTCCCACCGCAGTACGGACACGAGAGGTCTCCGACGGCGTGGTCGTCGGGCACGTCGTACGTGTAGTGGTTCTCGAACATGTCGAGTTCGCAGTCGTCGCTGACGCACTTGACCTCCATCGTCGATGGCATGTCCGGCCGTAGTGTCGGCGAGGGCTTAAACGGCGTGGCGGCGGCGGTCGAGTCGTACGAACCGGTTCCCCCTCTGTCACGCCCAATCGGCGCGGTACCGCTCCGGAACGACGGTCCGCTCGACCAACAGGGCGACCGCGCCGCCACAGACGACACCGACGGTGACTGCGTCCGTCACCGACAGGAACGAGACCTCGAACGCGAGCGCGACGCCGAAAGACACCGTGAGGCCCAGCGACGCGACGACGACGACGACTCGCCCGAGGGTGGTTCTGCGCTCGGCGGGGAGCCGGTCGCGGACGAGCCACGCGACCGGTCCCGCGAGGACGGCGGTCACGGCGGCCGCCACGGCGGCGACGCCCCACGGAGGCGAGTCGGCGACGACGAGACTGCCGGCACTCAGCAGGGCGAACAGGCCGAGGAACGCGTACGTGAGAAGCGTCGCGCGGCGGGGCGTGAGGCGGCTCTCGTCGCGGAGAGACATATGTTACCACACGCGAATGACACTAATAAATCGATCGGCGGCCTCGTCCGTTTCCCGCTGTCTCCGCTTGTCCCCTGGCGGTCCCGTTTGTTCCCGACGGACCTTCCGCACGCTTTTCACCTCTCGGCCGCCTACTCCGGGTAACATGAGCGATTCCTCGTCGGCCCGTCGCGGGTCTCTCCCGCCCGACCCGGCCGACCTCTCCGTCACGGTCGTTGACGGCTACGTCGACGAGCCGGCCCACTTCGGCGTTCCGCCGTACCTCTCGACGTACCCGCGGTACACGGCGGGCGCGCTCGTCGACGCCGGCGTCCCCGAATCGCGGATCACCTACCACACCATCGACGAACTGCGCGACGACCGGTCGAAACACGCTGACGTGGCCGACGCCGACCTGATGGTGTACGTCGGCGGGATGACGGTGCCCGGGAAGTACGTCGGCGGCACCCCCGCGGAGCCGGACGAGGTGCGCGAGCTGGGCTGGACCGCGGACGGCGTGACGCTGCTCGGGGGGCCGGTGCGCTTCGGGGTCGGCGAAGAGAACGCGGGCGCACAGGAGACGCAGCGCGACGACCTCGACTACGACTTCGTCGTGATGGGCGACGTCGAGGCTGCGGCTCACGACCTCGTCCGCGAGGGGTTAGAGGGGTACGGCAACCGGATGCGGACCAACGAGGAGGTCGACCGCTGGGCGCGGCAGGGGGCGTTCGTCGTCGAGCAACACCCGAACCACCCGGACTACCTCATCTGCGAGCTGGAGACCTCCCGCGGCTGCGCGTACCGCTGTTCGTTCTGTACGGAGCCGCTGTACGGGGACCCGGCGTTCCGCGTGCCCGACTCCGTCGTCGGCGAGGTTGACGCGCTCTCGGACCGCGGGGTCGCGCACTTCCGGCTCGGCCGACAGGCCGACATCCTCGCGTACGGCGGCGACGGCGAGGCACCGAACCCCGACGCCCTGCGGGAACTGTACGGCGGGATCCGCGAGGTCGTCCCGGACCTCCGAACGCTCCACCTCGACAACATGAACCCCGTGACGATCACGGACTACCCGGAAGCGTCCCGGGAGGCGATCCGGGTCATCGCAGAACACAATACGCCCGGCGACACGGCCGCGTTCGGCCTCGAATCGGCGGACCCGGTCGTCCAAGAGCAGAACAACCTGCTCGTCAGCGCCGAGGAGTGTCTGGAGGCCGTCCGCGTCGTCAACGAGGAGGGCGGCTGGCGGCCGGGCGACGCCCCCGAGGCGACCCCCGGCGACCCCGACCGCGTGACGGGTCCCTCGACCGGTCCAGACGCCTCGCCGCGACTACCGAAGCTGCTCCCCGGGATCAACCTCGTCCACGGCCTGACCGGCGAGCGCCCGGAGACGTACGAACACAACAAGCGCTTCCTCCAGACGGTGTACGACGAGGGGCTGATGCTCCGCCGGATCAACATCCGGCAGGTGATGGCGTTCGCCGGCACCGAGATGGCCGAGACGGGTGCCGAGATCGCTCAAGAGCACAAAGACCAGTTCCAGACGTACAAACGCGAGGTGCGCGAGACCATCGACAACCCGATGCTCGACCGCGTCGTCCCGCCGGGAACGGTCCTGCCGGACCTCCACCTCGAATATCATCAGGACGGCAAGACGTTTGGCCGACAGCTCGGGACCTACGCGCTCCTCGTTGCGGTCCCGGGCGAGCGCGAGCTAGGGACCGCCGTCGACGTGGCGATCACCGACCACGGCTACCGCTCCGTCACGGGCGTCCCGTATCCGCTCGACGTCAACGCTGCCTCGATGGACGAGCTGACGGCCATTCCGGGGATCAACCGGAACGCGGCCGGCGACATCGTCGTCGGTCGCCCCTACGACTCGATCGCCGACGTCGGCGCGGTCGACCCCGGTATCACCGACCTCGCGGCGTACGCGGTCGCCGGCGACACCGACGTCCCGATCCCCGGCCGCGACCGTCCCGGCTCCGGGCCGGGACCGGCCGCGCGGTCGTCGCTCGGCCGCGGGGACTGAAATGGGAGGCGACGACGCTCGCCGGTCGGCGGAGCCAGCGGTCACCCGCGTTGAGGTCCCCGCCGACACGCGCGCCCCGGGCGGGACCACGAACGCGTACCTCCTCGACGGCCTGCTCGTCGACCCGGCGGCCCGGACCGACGCCATCGACGCGACGGTCGCGGAGCGCGGGTCGGCCGACGCGGTCGCTCCTGCCGTCGAGGCGATCGCGGTCACTCACTCACACCCGGACCACGTCGGGGCGGTCGCCGAGTACGCGGCCGCGACGGGGGCGACCGTCGTCGCCCGCGAGGGCCACGCCGACCGGTTCGCCGCGGCGACCGGGACCGACCCCGACGAGACGGTCGCGCCCGGCGAGACGGTCGCCGACACCGGAGTCCGGGTCGTCGACACTTCGGGGCATGCGCCCGATCACGTCGCGTTCGCGGTCGGTGAACCCGAAGTGGGATCCGAACCGCCGGCGGACGGACCGGGGCAGTCCGTGCTGTGCTGCGGCGACCTCGTGGTCGCCGAGGGGAGCGTCGCGGTCGCCGCGCCCGAGGGGGATCTGGCCGCGTACCTCGCGGCCCTCGAACGCGTACGCGACGCCGGCTACGACCGCCTCCTTCCGGGCCACGGCCCGACGATAGACGACCCGGCGGCGACGTGCGACCGGCTGATAGAACACCGACGTGCCCGCGAACGCGACGTGATCGCCGCGGTCGACGCCGGCGCGACCGACCTCGACGCGGTCGTCGACGGCGCGTACGAGAAGGATATTTCCGGCGTGCGCGACCTCGCGCTGGCGACGGTCGCCGCGCACGTCGAGAAACTTGTCGGCGAGGGTCGGATCGACGAGGCGTGGCGCACGCGACTGAGAGACGCCGGGTTCGACTGACTGCGACCGTTCGAACGGTCGACGGCTACTGTTCCGCTTCCAACTCCGCGACGACCTCCGACAGCGGCGTCTCCGTCACGTCGACGAAGCGCCCGGCGGCGGCGACGATCCCGCCGTCGGTCTCGGCGTCGTCGCCGACGTGGACGAGCGCGGTCGTCGAGGTCCCGAGCGCCTCCGCCGCGGCCTCGAACGCGGAAGGGTGGGGCTTCCGCCAGCCGCACCCGACGCTCGTCGTGACCGCGTCGAACTCAGGTCCCGGAGGCCGTCGGCGGTCCGGATGGGAAACCGGGGCGGCACTGCCACAGAGTCGACGCCGCGGGAGTCGAGCGCCCGAGAGACGTGAGCGGGGAGGGGGACCTCCGCGCCGGCCGGTGCCCTGACGTGTCGCTCGCCGTACGCGACGTGCCAGTCGTCGGGGACCGCAACGTCGCGGGACTCCAGTTCGCGTGCGACCGCTTCCGCCGGGTCCGACGGGTACTCGACGTCGACGAGGGTCCCGAAGAGATCGAAGGTGACTGCCACGATACCACCGCTTAGGGACAAACCCGGATTGAAGCTGTCGGTCGGAGAAACGGATTCGACGGGGTCACCGGTGGCGGTCACGCGACGACGCGTCGCGGTCACACCGCGAAGTGGAGCGTGAGCAGCCGGTAGATCCCGGTCACCCACGCACAGAGCCACAGCAGCATGAAGCCCGCGACGCCGGCGCGGAGCCGCTTTCGCCAGTGGCCCATGTCCTCGTGGATTTCGTCGATGTCGACGTCGAGATCCTCGTACGCGTCGGCGTTCCGCTTCGCTTGGAAGATCCGAACGATCCCGGTGAGCGCGAACGCCAGCATGGCGTACGCCTGGACGCCGAAGAATGCGTGGAGGATGGCCATGCCCGTCAGCTGATCGAGGATGCGCGGGATCATCCACCCGACGAGGGGAACGGTCGTGAGCGTCAGGCCGGCGACGATGTACCGCAGGTGTCGCATCAACACGTTCCACGACACCGTCTCGGCGTCGATCATGATCCAAGCGCCGTACAGGAGGAAGGGGAGGCTCGATGTCACCGAGGTCCCGGCCAGCGCCGCGATGACCGACTCGTCGACCATGTGAGCGGCTACGCGCTCCGGCGCGTAAAGCCCCGCGATCCGTAGCCGACGGGTCGGTCCCGTCGCCCGGGGGCGGACGAAAACAGTTAGCGTCAGGAGTACGTACCGTCGGAGTGATGGAGGACACCTCGACGCGGTCGGAGTCGGAGTCGCCGCCGGAGGAGCCGGCAGACCCGACCTCCGACGGTTCGAGAGGCCCGGACGCGCAGACCGAGAGCGGCGGGTCCCGCCCGGCCGCCTCCGACGGCGCTTCCGAGGACGAGCGCGACATCGAGGCGCTCCGCGAGCGCGTCGAGTCGGAGTACGACTTCGACGACTTCGGCCCCTCAGACATGGCGCAGATGAGCGCGGAGGAGTGGGACGCCGCCTTCGACCCGGACACGTGGATCACGGGCGAGCGGCTCCTCGACCGCGTCGACGCCGAACTGAAGTCGCGGATCGCGACCCGGGACGTGTTCGGCGTCTTAGAGCGCGTCCGAGAAGACGGCGAGGAACGGATCCTCGTCTACTCCGACGAGGGGTACGCGATCATCCGCCCCACCGGCGAGGTGCGCGGCGAGGGGACGGTCCTCCGCGACATCGAACCCGTCGTCGCGCTCGCGGCGATGGACTCCTACGAGGTGCCCGAGCCGCCGGACGACTGGTCGCTCCCGCACCCGGACAGCGTCCCGGAGGGGTCCGGCGAGTTCGGCAACCTCGTGATACAGGTCGTCGCCGCGATTCAGGTGTTGGCCGGCGTCGCCCTCATCGGGGCGAGCGCCGTCGCCGACCTCGGGACCATCGTCGCGCCGGCGATGGGCATCGTCTTCCTGCTCGTCGGCGGGTTCCTGTTCGCGATGGTGGCGAACGCGCGGCTCTCCGACCGGTTCCGTTCGGAGGAGTACCGGGACCGACTGCGCGCGCTCCGCGAGGCCAAAGAGCGACCCGAGTTCGTGCCGGTCGAGGACGGCGTCGTGACCGACGAAGCCCCCGGAGAGAGCGGCCGCGGCCGAGACGAGTAATCCGCCGATTTCGGCGGTCTCAGACCCCGCAACTCCCGCCACGTCGGCGGTTTCAGTCGGTGGGTTTAAGCGGACCCCGTCCTGAGGGAAACTGTATGAAAAGGCGGGACTTCGTGCGGACGGCCGGCGGCGCGACCGCCGCCGTCGCGGCCTCCGCCGGGGCGACCGGAACGGCGGCTGCACAGGAAGTGGAACCCGACTGGCCGAGCGGTGCTTCGGGCGGGAACGTCGGGTCGTACACGGACGCCCGCGGCCAAGACGAGGTGACCGTCTCGGTCGGCGCGGGCGAGCAGGGCCTCGCGTTCGACTCGACGCTGGTGTGGGTCGACGAGGGGACGACGATCGTCTGGGAATGGACAGGCAACGGCGGCGATCACAACGTCCAGACGGCTGAAGACGGCGGGCCCGCCAGCCTTGACAGCGGCAATCCTGTCGGCGAGGAAGGCCACACCTACGAGTACGAGACGGCCAGCGAGGACGCTGGCATCACCCACTACCAGTGTACGCCCCACGCCGCAGTCGGCATGCACGGCGGCATCGCCGTTGGTGAGGACGTGGCCACCGTCGAAGTCGGCGGTGTCAACACCGGGTGGCCGGAGGACATCGCGCACGTCGGCGTCCCGCTTCACGCCCACTGGGTCGGAATCTCCGCGATCCTCGGGATCTGCCTGACCTTCGTGTTCACGTTCTACATGCTCAAGTACGGCGAGTCGGCCCACGCCGGCCACGGGGGTGCGAGATGAGTTCCGGCGGCTCCTCGTACGGCGACATCCACCGCTACGAGCCGGCCCGCGAGAGCACTGCGGCCGCGATCGCGATCGTCCTCCTGACAGTCATCGAGGTCGTGTTCGTGGCGCTTTTCACCTACGGGCTGATGTCCGCGTGGGCGTCGACGGAGGCCGGGAACATGTACGTCGGCGCGCTGCTGGCGCTCATCTTCATCGACCTCGCGTTCATCCTCCTGCTCTACCGGAAGGAGTTCCTCCCGGACGTGATGATCGTCAAAAAGCGCCGGCGCAAGTGGGAGGACCTGTACGTTCGCGAAGAGGACAAGGAGGGCAAGGGAATCGACACTGGAAACCTCGCCGAGACGCTGAAGCGGGCGGTATACCCGTACTATAAAAAGTGATTCGACAATGAGTCTGAAAAAGCAAGACGACATGGACCACAACGCGTGGATTAAAAGCCAGGACCTCACCGCCATCGAGACGGTGTTCCTGACCACGCTCATCTGGCTGGACAAGCGGCTCCGCATCGTCGACTACCTCGAACTGCTGGAGACGATGTACTACCGCGCGAACCTCCAGATGCCGAAGAGCCACACCGAGCAGTACGACCTCGACAACAAGTTCTGGTACTGGTACCCGCTGTACTCGCTCGGGTCCCTCTCCATCATCGCGTACCTGCTGGCGGCGGTGTCCGGCGCGATGCTCGGGTTCTACTACGCGCCGTCCACCGCCGGGGCGGTCGCGCAGGGCGACCCCACGGCCGCGTACGACTCGATGGTGATGATCATGAAAGACGTCCAGTTCGGCTTCATGCTCCGGTCGATCCACCGCTGGTCGGCGCAGTTCATGGTGGCGGCGGTGTTCCTCCACATGCTGCGCGTCTACTTCACCGGCGCGTACAAGGAGCCGCGCGAGGTCAACTGGATCCTCGGCGTCGTGCTCATCGCCCTGACGCTTCTGTTCGGGTTCTCCGGGTACGTCCTGCCGTGGAAGCAGCTGTCCTTCTGGGCGGCACAGATCGGCGTCGAACTGGCGCTCGCGACGCCGCTCGTCGGCGAGTGGGCGGCCCAGCTGATGTTCGGCGGGTTCACCCTCGGACAGGCGACGCTCGTGAGGATGTACATCCTACACGTGTTCGTACTGCCGTTCGTGGTCACCTCGCTCATCGCGATCCACGTCGGCATCGTCTGGGTACAGGGCATCGCGGAACCGCACTAATCCAATGACCGACGACACCACCCCCACGGCCGACGACGGCACCGACGAGCAAGTACGCACGGACGGCGGCACCGACGAGGAGGCCCGCACGGACGGCGGGCCGCCGGCGACGGTCCCACCGGACGACGAGACGCCGGCTTGGTCCGAGCGCAAGGAGCGCAGTCAGGGGCTCGCGCAGCTCACCTACCAGTACTTCGAGCGATCCCGGCGCGAGGACGAGGACCTGCGGACGGAGTCGACGTACGTCGAGCGCGACGTGCTCGGCTTCCCGACGTGGCCCCACGAGACGATCCGGAACCTCGCTATCACCTCGTTTTTCCTCGGGATCATCCTGCTCGTGTCCGCGATCCTGCCGTCGCACTTCGGTGACCCGGCGAACCCCGGCTCCACGCCGGCGATCATCCTGCCCGACTGGTACCTCTACTGGTCGTTCGGCCTGCTGAAGCTCGACCCGATCAACCCCGACCTCGCGGTGCTGGGCGGCAACATCGTCATGTCCAACGAGCTGCTCGGGCTCATCGCCCACGGAGCCATCTTCGGCGTCATCACGCTCGTTCCCTTCCTCAACAAGGGGAACGCCCGGCGGCCCGTCGAGGAGCCGGGCTGGGCCGCGCTCGGGGTCGCCGGCGTCATACTGGCGATCACGCTGGCGGCGCTCGCCATCCAGAACTTCTTCCCGATCCAGCTCGAGCTGCTGTTCTCGCTCGTGTTCATGCTCCCGGTGGCGGGCGGCATCGTCACCTACGCAGTCTTAAAGACGATGCGCGAGGGGTACATGTACGACCTCAACCGCCGATACTTCATGCTTCGCCCGCCGAAGTAACGGCCGAGAACCACACTCCAACCTCTCGACCGCACCGCAGTTCCGACCGCCACCGTCTCTGCCCCCGCTTTCCGCCGCTCCGCGTCACCAATGTCATCCGCATCAGACGGCGACTCCACGCAGGCGTTCGACGAGACTGGCGACCCGATCGCTCGGGACGACGACGCCGACCCGCGAAACGAACCGACCGGTCCACAGCAGGGACCGAGCGGCCGCGAGGTCGTCGTTCCGTTCAGGTTGTACAAGGCGGTGACCGTCTTCTCGACGCTCGCCGCGGTGGTGACCTACTTCGTCGGATTTACGCTCATCGACGCCGCGACGCTCCAGATCAGCTTCATCCGGACGACCATCGTCTACCTGCTCGACAACGCCGGCGTTTTGCCGCCGGAGGACGTACTTGTGGCGATTCTGGCGATCACCGGCGTCGGGTTCATCGTCCTCGGAACCGCCGTGTACGTCCTCGGAACCCGGTTCCGCGGACAGGGGATGGGAAAGTCTCAAGACGACTCCAACGAAACGTAAGCTAATGACAGACGAGTTCATGAAGGGCTTCGCCTTGCTCACGATCGGCGGCCTCGGCTGGATCACCTTCGGCGGCTGGTACCGCACGCCGTCGTACTACGAGGTGGTACAGCTCGTGAACCCGGCGGAAGGCGTGAACACGGCCTACGGCGAGGTCGGACTGCTCGCGGGCGACATGTTCTTCTGGCTGATGATCCTCGGCGCGCTGACGTTCTGGGTGCTGATCCCGGTCAGCCGGCAGCTCCGCGACTCCCTCGACGACGACGCGACCGCGAACTGAACGCACGACTTCTCGTCTCCTCTCCCGTCCTGCCGGGGAGCTCGCCCCGGACTCGGCGACCGCCGACGAACCGGGAGCTTTTCACCTCCGCTCGCCCCACCCTCGCGCATGAGCGAGCCGACGCGCCGCCTCGCCCGCGATGCGGTCGGCGGCGACCGCCGCGGGCGCACGCCTCACCGATCCCGCCGAGAGCGACGGGATCGTCGCCGTCGGAGACCCCGCGCTGCGGGACGCGGCGCGCGCGGTCGCGAGTGGGGACGCGCGCCCCGTTCCGGTCCTCTCGGTCGGGGATGGTCGTCACGCCGTCGACGCGACGCTCGCGGCCGACCGTCTCGACGCCGTCGTCGCCGGTCTCGGCGGATCCGAAGTGTCCGTCGAAGGCCTCTCGCGCGTTACACATCCGGTTCTCGCGGTCGAGGGGGCAGGGGACGGTCGGCGTCGGTTCGCGGCGGTAGATGTCGCGTTCGTGACGGCGACGCCCGCCCGGATCTCTGAGTACGAGATCGCGTTCTCCGACGGCGAGTCGGTCTCGGTGCGCGCGGACGGTGTCGCGGTCGCCACGCCGCTCGGTAGTGACGGGTACGCGGCCGCGGCCGACGGGCCGGTGGTGTCGCCGGGCGGCGGCCTCTCCGTCGTCCCCATCTCGCCGTTCACCACTCGCCCCGACACGTGGGTCGCGACGGACGGCGTCCGCGTCACCGTCAAGCGCGAGGAGGAGCCGGTCGCGTTGGTCGTCGACGGGACGCGTCGGGGAACCGTCGAGCCGCACCGGGCGGTCCGGATCGAGGTCGCGGCGACCGTCGACCTCCTCTCGCCGACGACGGAGACCGGCTGAGTCCGGACGGGTTCGGTCTCGGCCTCTCGACGGCCGCATCCGCTGCGCGGGCGCGCTGATCGGAAAGGCTCTAATACGTCCTGAACGGAAACGGAGAACATGGACCCACTGCAGTTCCTCGTTCCCCTCGGCTGGCTGTCGGCCGTCGGGCCGGTGCTGTCGTACGCGATTTTCGTGATGACCGTCGCAAACCTCGCGACCCGACACCTCGCACACAGACGGCACGTCGAACAGGGCCAAGACGCCGACAGCGTGGAGGCGTACGACCCCCACGTGTTCACCAACGTCGGACTCGTCCTCCTGAGCTTCCTGTTCATCCTCGACTCGCCCGTCAGCGGGACGATCCTGTCGGTGCTCGTGCTCGCGATGTTCATCGCGGACTTCTTCGAACTGGAGGCCCGGAACGTTGAGGCGCGCAACGACATGGATATAGAGGCTCCGAAAAGCTCGATCGCCGCCTCGCTCGTCGTGCTGGTGTGGTCTTCGTACTACGCGCTGTTTTTCGTCATCGAAGGGATCTGGAACCAGTTCGTCGTCGCCTGACGGGGTCGGCGTCCGCCCCCGTCGGCTCTCCGCCCTCTCGACCCGCCGGCCCCTCGACTCCTCGCCTCGTCGCCGTCCGCTCCCCGTTCGCTAAAACGTCCAGTCGCCGGTGAGCTTCATCCCAGTCGCTTTCCCCTCGTCTTCGAGCGCCCGCGCGACCTCGTCAGTATCGCGGCGCGGGATCGACACGTCCACGCCCGCGAGGTCGACGACGAGTTCGGTCAGGAGGATCGCCTGCTCCCTGAGGTTCCGCGACTCCAGTTTGTCGAGTGTGTCGGCGTGCGTGTGTCCCCAGCCGCGGCCGCGCCCCTCGGTCTCGCCGGAGATCATATACCCCGGGATCCCCCGCTTCACGAACGGCCAGTGGTCGCTGTGCGGGACCAGCTCTCCGCCCGTCGATACCGGATGATCGAAGCGGTCGCTCACCTGCTCCGCGGCGTCCGCGAGCGCGTCGAAGTCGTGGTGGTCGAGCCGCAGCGTCCGGCCGAACACGTTGCTGTCGACGTTGACGACGGCGCGAACCGCGTCCCGGTCGGCCGCCTCGGCGGCCACCGACGACCCGACAAGACCGACCTCCTCGGAGCCGAACGCGACGAATCGAACCCGGATGTCCAGTTTGTCCTCCCGGGTCGCGAGCGCCCGCGCGACCTCGACGATCGTCGCCGTCCCCGCCCCGTTGTCCATCGCCCCCTCGGCGAGGTCGTGGGCGTCTCGCAGTCGACAGCGACGGTCAGCTCGTCGCCCTCGTTCCGGCGCGCGAGCCGCGCGCCCGCCTCCTTCGAGACGCCGACGGCGGGGATGTCGCCGACGGGCGCGTCTGCGGTCCCCACGCTCCCGGTCGGTGGGAGCGCCCCCTCGACGTGGTTGGCGAAGACGAAGGCGGCCGCGCCGGCGTCGACGGCGCGGTAGTACTTCTCGCGGCGGTGAACGAAGCGGTCGACGGACTCGGGGGTGTCCGACGAGACCATCACGACCGCACCGTCGAGGTCGGCCTCGAAGTCCGCTGGGACGCCGTGAGCGAGGTCGACGAACTCGCCCGTCGCCCCGCCGCTCGGGCTTCGCGGCAGCGCGACACAGGCGTTCGGTCCGACCGCGACCGGGTCGCCCGTCGCCGCGTCCCGGACCGCGCTGTCGCCGCGCTCCCAGCCTTGGATCTCGAACTCCTCTATCGCCGCGTTCCGCGCGCCGGCGTCGGCGAACGCGTCGCGCGTCAGTTCCAGCGCCTCGCGCTCGCCCCCCGACCCGGCCATTCGGTTCCCGATGTCGACCAAGTCGAGGAGGTGGTTCCAGCCGGCGTCGCTCGTGAACGTCTCGCCGATCCAGTCGGTCATGGGTAGGGGTGTCGCCCCCGCGAGTCAAGCGTTGCGGTGTCGGCGGGGGCGGCCGAGGACCGCCCCGCGGAGCGCGAGGGGACTCTTTCGGCCGTCAGACCGGAACGGCTGGCAGGAGGAGCGTCGCGGCCTCGGCGGCGGCGAACGTCGAGTCGTACAGATGATTCAAGAGGAGGTACGTGACGACCCCGAGCGCGAGCGAGAGGATCCACGCGCTCGCGGCGATCCGGCCGACGCGGCGGTGCGGGGTCTCGTTTCGCAGTTCCCGTTCGCTGTGGGTGAGTCCGAGGACGACGGCGTAGAGGACGACCGGCACCGAGACCACGGAGAGGACGATGTGGATCGCGAGCATGATCAGGTACGCCGGGTACACCCAGTCCCACAGCGGGACCCACGCGTACGCCGAATCGAGGACGAACTCCTTGGTGCCACCGCCCGCGACCTTCGGGAGGTACATCCCGAGGAACACGAGGATGAGGACGAACGAGGTCGTCATCGCCGCGGCGTGTTTCTTCACCTCGCCGTTGCGGATCCAATACCACCCGAGAGAAAGGGCGAGTACGGTGACGGTGTTGACGGCGGCGATGGCGTGGGCGAGGAGGTCGACGGTCCCCTGCGTGAGCGTCGGGAACAGCGCCTGGAACTCGGGCACGAGGAACACGCCGCCGACCGCGCCGTAGCCGACGACGGTGAGGAGGACGGTTATCGCGGTGGGGTGTTCTGCGGCCCTGTCGCGGACGCTGGCGGTGGACATACGCAACGTTCTCTCGGGATCGTTATTGGCCTTTCGAGGCCGGTCTTCGTCGCCGGAACCGGGGTCGGGCGGCTCTGTTCCGCGCGCCGAGTCGAGCGGGTTCGTTCCGTGCGTCGGGTCGGACTCAGTCGTCGATGACGCCGGTCGCGGTCGCGACCTCGATCGCGGCCTCCTCGTTGATCCCACCCTGAAGGACGGTGTAGCGGTCGCGGATCTCGTGGGCGCTCGTCAGGGCGGCGAGTAGCTCCGCGTCGTCGATCCCGAGTTCGTTCGCCGTCGTCGGGGCGTCAAGCTCCGCGAGCGCGTCGCGGATGGCGTTCCACCGGCCGTTCTCGCCGCTGTGGAGGTACTCGGTCAGGATCGACGCGACGCCGACCTGGTGGCCGTGGAGCGCCTTGGCGGGCGCGATCCGGTCGAGCTGGTGGGAGATGAGGTGTTCCGCGCCGGAGGCGGGCCGCGAGGAGCCGGCGATGGACATCGCAACGCCAGAGGAGACGAGCGCCTTCACGACTACCCACGCCGACTCCTCTAACCCCGGCCGGATCATGTCGGCGTTCTCGACGAGCAGCTCCGCGGTCATCTCGGAGAGCGCGCCCGCGTACTCGCTGTACTCGACGTTACGCAGGCGGCGTGCGAGCCGCCAGTCTTTCACGGCTGTGTAGTTGGAGATGATGTCCGCACAGCCCGCGGTGGTGAGCCGCCACGGCGCGTCCGCGATCAGCGTCGTGTCCGCGACGACCGCGAGCGGGGGGTCGGCGGCGACCGAGTGGCGCGTGTCGCCCTCGGGGATCGAGGAGCGCCCGGAGACGATGCCGTCGTGGGAGGCGACTGTCGGGACGGAGACGAAGCCGACATCGAGGTGGTCGGCGGCCATCTTTGCGATGTCGATCGGCTTGCCGCCGCCCAGAGCGATCAGGTACCCCGGATCGACCGCCTCCGCGGTCTCCTTCAGATCCTCGACGGCCGTGAAGGAGGCCTCCTCGACGACGGCGGTCGCGGGGGCGTCGAACTGCGCCCGGACCCGGTCGCCGGCGATCTCGTTCGGCGTCGGGCTGGTCACGATCAGGGGTCGGCCCGTGAGATAGAGGTCGCCGACCGCCTCTCCGAGGTCGTCGAGGACGTTGTGTCCCACGAGGACGTTCCGTGGAAGCTTGATCCACGTCGTCTTCTCAAACATACGGGACGGTCGCGCCGACGGGGCAAAGCCGTTGTCCATGTCGGCCGCCGGGACGCGGGCGTCTGTCGTCTCCGGCCACGACCGTCCGTCATCGCGAGCTGCGGGCGTCAGTCGTCCCGGACCGACCCCTCGACTCAGAGGGCCAGCGCCGAGAGCGTCGTCGCGGCGTCATAGAGGAAGTAGACCCCGAAGCCGGCGAGTACGACGGCGGAGCCGACGGCGACGACCGGCGCGAACGTCTCGATCCGACGCTCTGCGGCGACGAGTCCGGCCGGGAACCCGGTGATCCAGAGCAACACGCCGAGAAAGAAGCCGGCGATGAGCGCGGGCGACCCGGTGGCGACCACGAGCGTCCCGGCGAGGTCCGCGCCGACGACCGGCAGCCGGGAGAAGACGTCGAGTTCGCCCGGCCGGAGGAGTCCGACGCCGATAGTCAGCCAGAACAGCACCTGGTACGGGTTCGTCAGGGCGAGCACCAGCGCCTTGCGGAACCCCTTCCCCTCCGCGACGACCGGCTCCTCGCCCTCGGTCGGTCGGAACGACTCCCGCGCGCCCAGCGCCGCGCCGAGGGCGAAGTACAGCATCAGGACGCCGCCGACCGCGACCATGAGAGCCTGTAACAGCTGGAACGACTCCACGACCGCGACGACGCCGACGTACGCGAGGACGAAGAAGATCGCGTCGGCGGTCGCGGCCCCGAGACCGGCCCTGATCCCGGCGACGCGACCGCGGAGGACCGACTCCTCGGCGATCACCGCGTTCATCGGGCCGGGCGGGGCCGCGAGCGCCAGTCCGAAGACGACGCCCGCGCCGAGCGTGACGGGGCTACTCACACCGCCCGAAACGCCCGGTTTCCTAAAAAACCCCCGACAGAGAGGCGGTCGGTAGCGGTCGGTTCCGGGACGTACGGCGGGGATCGGGGCATCGACGGACGGATGTGGACACGAGAGTCGGGACCCGGCCGCGGGGCGGACTTCGGCTATGGGTCCTGAAGCTCTGCGTCGCGGAGCGCCTCGTTGAGGTCCTCGCGGACGCGCTCGCCGGTCTCCCGGTCCATCGCCGTGGTGACGATCCGGTTCTCCTGAACGCTCGACCCGTCCCGTAAGAGGAGTCGGACGTTGCCGTTGGTCCCCGCGCGCGTCGCCTTCGCACGGAGGCCGGTCCGCGACCCGGTCCCGCCGGCGTCGATGGGACCGGGAACGATCTTCTTCACGTGGGGGTGTTCCGCGACGGTCTGGACGGCCTTCCGCCCCTTGCGGTCGCCGATCAGCGTCGAGTGGGACCCCCCGATCTTCTCTCTCGGCGGCGTCTCGACCACCGCCAGCGACCGGTCCCCGCGCCGATCGAGGACCCACGCGACGACCGGACTCACGTCCTCGCTGCCGTCGCCGTCGCGCGCGTCGTCCGCGGTCGCATCGCCCTCGCGCGCGCCCGCGCCGCCGTCGGGGACGCGGTAGAACTCGTGGTGGAGCTGCGCGCGCGTCTCGCGGAGCGGCTCGCGCTCGCCGGCGGCGTAGACGGTCTCGGGGCGCTTCCGACGGATCTCGTCGGCGACGCGGCCGGCGAAGTTCCGGAGCTGGACCTCGCTCAGCCGCTCGCCTTCCTCTGGGCGCGTGGTGACCGTCGTCTGGCCGACGACCGCGTCCTCGTCGAGCATCGTCAGGCGCGCGCGGTCCGTCCCGAACTCGGCGACGACCGCGTCGGCGTTGGCGGTGTTACAGGTCAGACAGTAGTCCCCCGGCTTCTCGATTGGGGTGCCACACCGCCGACAGTTCATATCGACCGGACGGGCGTAGCAGATAAAAGGGCGTCCGTTCGGCATCCGCTCCGGCGTGTTCCGTCCGGTGTGTTCCGTCCCCGTGTTCCGACCTGACCCGCTCCGCGTCACACGGCCCGGAGTGACTCCTCGTTACCCTCCCCGGCGTCCGGCGTACTTCGGGAGCCGTTCGAGTCCGGACTCGACCTCGTCGCGACCGAGACCGGGATCGACATGCCGCTCGCGCAGCACGGGCTCGACGACACCGCCTCGATCTCACGTACAACACCGCAGGTACCGTCATTGTCGGGTCGTTCGGACGAGCCAACCGCACCGGCGTCGCGGAGACGGTCCGGGAGCGCCCGTTCGGGATCGCCCCGGAGCAGCGCCGCGCGGCCGACGGCAGTTCAGCGGTTCGGACTCAGCTCAGACAGGCGGCGACGACCCGCAGCGCGGCCTCGCCGCGTACCTCGTTCGCGAGCAGGGGGACCCGCTTCACCTCGCGGCCGCGGAACAGGTCGGTCGCCTCCCGGAGCGCGTTCTGCTGGACGTCCCACCGCCGCGCACAGAACTCGCAGCTGTCGGGGTTCGGCTCGACCACCCAGTCGGGGTCGATCCCCGTCGCGCCCCGGCCGGTCACGTCGCCGACGCCCTCCATCACACGGTTGACGACCAGCGTGTTCACCGGGATGCCGAACTCGTCGAGGCGCGCGACCAGCCGCTCCGACTCGACGACGCTCATCTCTTCCGGGATCATCACGACGCGGAAGTCGGTCTTCGCGGGATCCCGGAGGACGGCCCGCAGCCGCTCGATGCGCTCGCGGAGTGCTTCGAGGTCCGCCTCGGGGTCCGGCTCGTCGTCGCCCCCGCCGAAGATCCCCTTGATCCCGTCCATCATCCCGGAGAAGCGCTGACGGAGCTTCATCACCCGACCGAGCATCGAGTCCATGATCTCCGGTAGCTGGAGCAGCCGGAGGGTGTGGCCGGTCGGCGCGGTGTCGACGACGACGCGGTCGAACCGCGGGTCGTCGAGGTACTCCAGCAGCTGCCGCATCGCCGCGGCCTCGTCCGCGCCGGGCATCGTCCCGCCGAGGAGGCTGCCGAGCCCCGCTCCGTCCTCGGCGTCGCCGCCCATCCCGCCCATCGCGTCGCCCATCTCGCCCAGCCCGCCGAGTGGGTCCGCGTCGGAACCGAACATCCCCTCCTCGACCGCGGCGTCGGGGTCGATTTCGGCGGCGTGTAGCGGCACGTCCTCGCGGATCTGCGCCGGCTCGGCGGGGATCTCGGTCTCGTAGGTGTCCGAGAGCGAGTGCGCGGGGTCGGTGGAGACGAC
>PXST01000045.1:32286-49580 GCA_003023405.1 Halobacteriales archaeon SW_8_68_21 | reverse complement strand
CGGCGGCGACGAGGAAGCCGATGATCGCGGTGACCAGCCCGACCGTAGCGATGGCGGCGGCACCGATTCGGAAGGTGTCGCCGGACAGGCGGCTCGCGGTGAGAAACAGGAAGACGGTCGTGACGAAGCCGACCAGCACCAAGATCCGACCGAAGCGGCCGGTGTCGATCCCGGGCTCGTCAGACACGGTTTAGTATCTCCTTGAGGACGCCCTGATAGTCGTCTTCCGTGGCGGCGTTGCCGAGCGAGTGAACCGACTGCGAGATCCACAGGCCGGCGGTGAAGTTGATGAACGCCGCCATCGAGACGGTGCCGATCTGTCCTTCGACGAACAGCCCCGAGACGATCGCGCCGACGAACCCAACCGCCATGAGGCTGTGCGTCACGAGCGATCGAGTGCCGAAGTCGGCGAGCTGTAGTGACAACCGAGTACCAACGGCCATACCGATTCTTGCGGGCGACCATATAAAGAGGTAGCGCGCCACGGGGCGTCGGCGACACCCCGCTCGCCGCCGCGCCGCGTTTGCGCGTCCGATCGGGGGTCCCGCGACCCCGGGAGTTTAGCGCGGCCGCCGCGTAGAGACGCCGAATGACCGACGCCGATCCGACACACGATGTCGTGGTGTGGGGAGCGACCGGAGTCGCCGGGCGGTTCACCGCCGAGTACCTCGTCGAGCGGCACGCGCCCGACGACCTCTCGCTGGCCGTCGGTGGACGAAGCCGAGAGAAACTCGACGCGCTCGTTGACGACCTCACCCGTCGCAGCGACGGCTGGGACGGCGTGCCCGTCGTCGTGGGCGACGCGACGGACCCCGAGAGCCTGCGAACGATCGCTCACGACGCGCGGGTCGTCTGTACGACGGTCGGTCCGTACACGAGATACGGCTCGCCACTGGTCGAGGCCTGCGTCGAGACCGGGACGGACTACTGCGATCTCACCGGCGAGGTGAACTGGGCCCGCGAGACCATCGACCGGTTCCACGAGGCCGCAGTCGACGCCGGTGCCCGGATCGTTCACAGTTGCGGGTTCGACTCCGTGCCCGCCGACCTCGGGACGCTGATCGTCCAGTCGTTCGCGGCGGAGGCGTTCGACGCGCCCTGTAAGACGGTGCGGATCTACCTCGACGACGGCAGCGGAAGCGTCAGCGGCGGCACCTTAGCGAGCTTCGGCGAGCTGTTTGAGGCGGCCGCGACAGACCCGATCGCCCGCGAGACGCTTCGGAACCCGTACTCGCTGGCACCGAGCGGCGAGCGGAGCGGCGTCGATCCGGGTACACAGCGGTGGCCGCGAACGGACCCGCTGTGCGGGGGGTGGACGGCCCCGTCGCCGATGGCCCCGGTGAACGAGCGCGTGGTGCGACGCAGCAACGCGCTGCTCGGCTACCCGTGGGGCCGCGAGTTCCGGTGTACCGAGGTCGTTCCGACCGGTGAGGGAGTTCGCGGCGCGGCCGCCGCCGGACTCGTCGCCGGCGGGCTCGGCGCGTTCACTGCCGCCATGTCCGTCGGGCCGCTCCGCTCGGCGCTCCGCCGGTACGCCTTCCCGGACCCCGGCGAGGGACCGACCAGAGAGGAGGCCGAGGCCGGTCACTTCCGGATCCGGGTTCTCGGACGCGGCACCGCCGCGGACGGTTCATTCACGGTCGAAGCCGAGTTCGGTGCCAACCGGGACCCCGGTTACGGCGCGACGGCGCGCATGCTCGGCGAGTCGGCGACGTGTCTGGCGCGCGACGAGGTCGATTCCCCGTTCGACGGCGGCGTGTTGACGCCGGCGTCGGGCATCGGACTGCCGCTCGCGGAGCGACTCCGGGAGGTCGGGTTCACCGCGTCGGTCGACGAGGCGGCCGGGGGCGGGCGCTGAGCGTCGGTCGCCGATCGGCGGCGAGCCGGAAAAGAACGGTCGGTGTGGATCAGTCGTCCGCGGCAATCACATGTAGCCGAGGTCGCGCAGGCGCTCCATCAGGTCTTCTTTGTCCTGTGCGCGGCCTGCGCGTTCGGTCGTGTTCTCGAGGTTCTGGAGCCACGCGGGGTTTTCGGTCGTCTTCTCGGTCGAGACCTCGCTGCCGAGCGAGCGGAAGCCGGCGAAGTACTTCGGCGAGATGGGGACGTCTTCCTGGGTGACGCCCTCGGGCAGGTCGTCGTCGGTCTGCGGGACATACCCCTCGTCGGGGAACGCCTCGACCGTGTCGGGCACGACGAAGTTCCAGAAGGCGTCCCAGACGTCGGCCTCGGCGAACTGGAGGATTGGCTGGATGCGGTCGTGGGGCGGGAACAGGTCGGGGTCGTGACGCGGCGAGAAGAACGTTTCGTCGGCGCGGGCCTCCTGTTCGTCCCAGCGGACGCCGGAGATGACGCCGTCGATGCCGTACTCTTCGAGGGCGTCGTTGAGCGCGACCGTCTTCAGCAGGTGGTTCCCGACGTAGGTGTCGAGCAGGAACGGGAACGAGTCTTCCTCGTATTCGAGGATCTCCCGAATGTGGTGCTGGTTGTGTTCGGGGAGCGCGTCGACGGGGATGTCGTCGCCGGGTTCGAGGCCGTGTTCCTCGACGTACGCGCCCACGTCGTCGTTGCGGGCGTACACCAGGTCGATCTCCCACTCGTCGGCCCAGTGTTCGACGAAGTCGGTGATCGAGTCAAAGTGCTGGAAGTGGTCGATGAAGACGGCGGTCGGCTTCTCGTAGCCGTACTCTGCGGCCACTTGGTTGATGAAGTACAGCGTCAGCGTGGAGTCTTTCCCGCCGGTCCACATCACGGCCGGGTTGTCGTACTGTTCAAGTCCGCGGCGGGTGACCGCGACCGCCTTCTCGATTTTGTGCTGGATCGACGGGTAGTCGTCCGGACTCTCGCCCTCGCCGTCGGTATAGTCGACGTCGACGCTCGCCGGGAAGTCGTCGCTCATACGCCGGAGTTGTCGCCGCCGGGGCAAATAGGCTTTCTGAATCCGTCTCACTCGGCCTGCTCCGCCTGTAGACGGCGGCATTCACAACGCAAGGGATATGACCGCCGCCGCGGAACCACCAGACATGGGTCTGTTCGACCGGCTCCGCGGCGACGACGACGGCCGCGTCGTCTTCCTCGGGATCGACGGCGTACCGCTCGACCTCGTCGAGGACCACCCCGACGTCTTCGAGAACCTGACCGACATCGCCGAGACCGGCTCCGGCGGGCGCTTGGAGAGCATCGTCCCGCCCGAGTCGAGCGCGTGCTGGCCGACCCTCACGACCGGCGTGAACCCCGGTTCGACAGGCGTGTACGGCTTTCAGGACCGCGAGGTCGACTCCTACGAGACGTACGTCCCGCTCGGCCGCCACGTGAGAGCGACCCGACTGTGGGACCGCGTCACCGACGCCGGCCGCGACGCGACCGTCCTGAACGTTCCCGTCACGTTCCCGCCGTCGACGCGGGTCCAGCGGATGGCCTCCGGGTTCCTCTCGCCCGACCTGGAGGCGGCCGCGAGCGACGAGTCGGTCCGAGAGACGCTCGACGGCTTCGACTACCGGATCGATGTCGACGCCAAGCTCGGCCACGACGACGACAAGACGGCGTTCATCGAGGACGCGCACGCCACCCTCGACGCCCGGTACGAGGCATTCTCTCACTACCTCGCCGAGGACGACTGGGACCTCTTTTTCGGCGTCTTCATGAGCACCGACCGCGTGAACCACTTCCTGTTCGGCGACTACGCGAACGACGGCGAGTACGAAGAGGAGTTCCTCGATTTCTACCGGACCCTCGACGGGTATCTCGGCGAGATCCGCGACGCGCTCGACGACGACACGACGCTGATCGTCGCCTCCGATCACGGGTTCACGGAGCTGACCCACGAGGTGAACTGTAACCGGTTCCTCGCCGACGAGGGGTGGCTCTCCTACGAGGACGACGACCACGACTCGCTTACCGACATCGACGACGAGACTCGGGCGTACTCGCTCATCCCCGGCCGGTTCTATCTCAATCTGGAGGGCCGCGAGCCGAACGGCGTCGTCCCCGAGGACGAGTACGAGGAGACGCGCGAGGAACTCATCAGCGATCTCCGGTCGCTCACCGGTCCCGACGGCCGGCGGGTGTGTAAGCGGATCGTGAAAGGGGAGACCGTCTTCGACGGCGACCACGACGGGATCGCGCCCGACTTGGTCGTCATCCCCGCCGACGGATTCGACCTCAAGTCCGGCTTCGGCGGCAAGGAGGCCGTCTTCACCGAGGGGCCGCGCAACGGGATGCACAAGTTCGAGAACTCCCTGCTGTATTCGACCGAACCCGACCTCGACCTGACCGACGCGAACCTCTTCGACGTGACGCCGACGGTCCTCGATCTCATGGACGTCGACATCGACGCCGAGTTCGACGGCGAGAGCCTGCTGGGCTGACGCGTCCCGGTCGAATCCGCGACCGTACCCGCTCATCGATGCGCCCGGGGCACCGGCCACGGCGGTCCCGTCGACGACCGCGATCCGCTCGTGGTCGGCGGTGACGATGCCGCGCGTCCCGACCGCGACGACGAGCGTGCGTCCCGACCACGACGACGAGCGCACGTCCCGACCGCGACGACGGGCGCGCCGCTCGCGCAGACGCCGCGGAGGACCGGCCAGCTCCGTCCGACGCGTCGGGGCCAGCGGACGCGGACCGGTCGGCGCTCCCAAACGAGAGAACGGAGGGCGACATCGGGGTTCGGGCGACCGGTTCGACCCCGGCGGTTACATGCTCTCGGTCGGCGTCGAACACCGCAGACAGACGATTCCGGTGCCCGCCCAGTTCACGTGGTTCGACCCGCAGTTCGGACACTCGTGTCTCTCGTTGTTGTACTCCGTCGTGCCGCGGGGCGCGGCGAGGTGGTCGTCCGCGATCGCGCGGTCGAGCAGCCCCGGGAGCCGCTGGCGTTTGAATCGGGCCCGATGTGCGAGGAACTCTCCCGGACGACTCGGATCTGACCCGTGGAGGTCCTCCCACTCGATCGCGATCTCGCCGTTCGCCTGCCCGCGGGCGATCTGTTTGATCGTCGCGGCCCCCGCCTCGAACAGCGGCGTCGTCGCGAGCGCCTGCGGGGAGTCGATCTCGTCGCCGGCGGCCGCGTAGCGCTCGGCCGCCGCGTCGTACGTCTCTACGGCCCCGTCGAGGCCGCCCGCGACCCGGAAGTCAGCGACGAACTCGACAAGGCAGGCCGCCTGTCCCGGTCTCTGTAGGACCGTCTCGAAGTCGCGGCTCGCGGCGATCCCCTCGACCGCGCGCTGGGTCGCTCGGCCGTCCGCGCCGGCGACGCGGTACGCGACCGCGGCCGCGAGCAGCTGCTGGAGTCCCTGCCCGATCCATCCCTTTTGATCCGGTTCGAACGGATCGATCTCCGGTCGCGGGTCGGCGAGGACCCGCCGTCCGCCGCGGGTGTAGCGGTTCCCCGCCCGCTCGTACTCCCGGACCGCCAGCGCGTCGACCGCCGCGTCGTAGTGACCGTCGTCGTCGGTGTTCACACGCGTGGTACGGGCGGCGACGGGTTACGCCTGACGCCCGACTCCGGGCGTTCGATCTGAGAGGGCGCGGTAGAACGCCACGGTGTCAGTCGCGTACAGCGCGCCAAGGAGGTCGGTGGTGACCACCACCCCGACGCCGACCCAGACGGCTCCGATCCCCCGACCATACTTACTTCCGGAGGTCGGACCAGTCGTATGGAGAGACCGCACGGCGTCCCGGAATCGACCCCCGAGTCGTCGTCCTCGCGCTCGCCGTCAGAGTCCCGCTCGGGGTCGAGTGGTCGCGTCGAGTGGGTCCTAATCTTTGCTCTGCTTACGGTCCCGATGGCCATCGTTCCCGGCGGGAGCGGCGGCCTGACGCTGGTGAGCCTCTGGGGATTCGTGACGCTCGGCGGAGACGGGGCGGTCGGCGTCGGCGGGTATCCGGTGTGGGCGTACTTCCTCGACCAGCCGCGCCCGTTCGCGACGCTGCCGCCGTCGATCCGGGCGTGGCCGCTCGCGGTCGGGTTCCACTTGATCGCGGCCACAAGCGCCACGGCCGGTGTCGCGCTCGGACGCGAGGACCGGCAGGTGACGGGCGGGCTGCTCCTGCTCGCCGCCGCCGCGTCCCTGTGGGTCGCCGTCGGACTCGGCGTGCGATTCGGCGTCGGCTCGACCGCCGGTTGGCTCGCCGTGCTTCCGGTGGGTGCGGTCGCGACGCTCGTCGTCGCGCTCGCGGGGTACGGGCGCGACCTCTACGGGATCGCGGCGGGGCCGCCGCGCTGACCGGCGGTCCGGGGGCGGCCGCGTCCCACCGCGATCGTTCGATCCAATTTATCACCACTATTCGGATGCGGATCGTATGACGACGCTTGCGACCGTGCTCGGCGTGACCACCGTGGCGGGGCTCGCGACCGTCTTCGGCGTGGCCATCACGGTGTGAGCGCGGGGGCGCTCCGAGACGCGGCGCGCACGCGTCCGCGAAACGCTTTCGACGGAGCGGTCCGTCGCCTCGGGCATGTCCGCGACCGTCTCCACGCCCGACGCCGACGAGAGGTGCGCCTACTGCGACTCGCGGATCTTCGACCACGACCCGATCTGCGTGCGCGACTGCGACGACGGCTGCGGCTCGCCCGCGTACTTCTGTAACTACGCGTGCCTCTCGGCGTACATCGAGGAGAACGACCTCACCGCCGGGAACGCCTGCGAGTGGTCGCCGGGAGAGTGAACCGACGGACGGGACGGCTGCGGCCGGCTACTCGTTGTCCGGACTGCTCGGGTGGTATTCGGTGCCGTACTCGCCGGGGTTGCCGTCGACGCGGTCGGGGGTGATCCGGCCGGCCAGCAGCATGAAATCGAGGACCGTACAGTACAGCATCGCCTCGACGACGGGGACGGCCCGGGGCGGGAGGACGGGGTCGTGCCGGCCGACGACCTGTATCTCCTTCTCCTCGCCCGTCTCCCAGTCGGCCGAGCGCTGCCGTTTCGGGATCGAGGTGGGCGCGTGCCACGTCGCCTCGCCGTAGATCGGCTCGCCGGTGGTGATGCCGCCCTGAAGCCCGCCGTGGTCGTTGCCGACGGGGACCGGGTCGCCCTCGTCGCTTTCGACGTGGTCGAACGACTCGCCGTCGTCGAACGTCCAGTCCTCGTTGCGCTCGCTGCCGGCGACGTCGACCGCGTCCTTCCCCAGCCCGAACTCGACGCCCGTCGTCGCCGGGATCGAGAACATCGCCTGCCCGAGCCGGCTCGGGAAGCCGTCGAACCGCGGCGCGCCGAGCCCCCGGGGGACGCCGCGGCACTCGAAGTAGACGGAGCCGCCGATGGAGTCGCCCCGCTCTTGATACTCCTCGATAAGCTCCTGCATCTCGGCGGCCGCCTCGGGGTCGGCACAGCGCACGTCGTTCTCCTCCGAGTGTTCGAGGAGTTGTTCGAAGCTCACCGCGTCGGCCTCCACGCCGCCGATGCGGTTGACGTGAGCCTTGATCTCGACGTCGTGGTCGGAGGCGTCGAGGACCTGCTCGGCGACCGCGCCCGCCGCGACCCAGTTCACCGTCTCGCGCGCAGAGGAGCGCCCGCCGCCGCCCCAGTTGCGCGTGCCGAACTTCGCGGAGTAGGTGTAGTCGCCGTGCGAGGGGCGCGGCGCGGTGACGTACGGCTCGTATTTCCCCGAGCGGGCGTCCTTGTTCTGGATCACCATCCCGATCGGCGTTCCGGTGGTGTAGCCGTCCTGAACGCCGGAGTTGACGACGACCTCGTCCGGCTCGCCCCGGGAGGTGGTGATCATCGACTGCCCCGGCTTGCGCCGGTCGAGTTGCGCCTGAATGGCCTCTTCGTCGAGTTCGACGCCCGCGGGCACGCCGGAGACGGTGACGCCCATCGCGTCGCCGTGGCTCTCGCCGTACGTCGTCAGCTGGAAGAGTCGGCCGAACCGGTTCCCGTTCATACTGGTACGTGTGGCCGGGGGCATATATGGGTTGCAATCCGCGCAACCGGCTCCGCGGGGCCGGCGATCAGCGGCCGCGCCCCGCGGACCCGGAACCCCGCCCCGAAGACGGCGTCACGCCCGCGGTCACGCGAACCGGGCGACCGGTGTCGTCGCGCTCGGCGTGGAAGCGCACGCGCACATCAGTCGGGTCCGCCGGGCGCGGTGCCGACGAAGTCGCGGCGGAGCATGACGCTCTCCGTCAGTCGTCCCAGGCGTGCTGCCTGTTGCTGCGGCTCGCGAAGCCGATCGGCTCGTGGTCTCCGGCGGCGGCCGCGACCGACGGCACGCCGCCGACGTTGAGCGCGCTCGTCAGCGCGCTCTCCCCCGACTGCCAGCGCCGACCGCATGAAATCGCGACGGTCGACCTCGCGGTCGGTGCCCCGGCGAGCGCCCGTTCGTTCGGTGTCTGTACTCCCGTCGTCATCGTCGTCGTACACCGGACACGCCATTTCGATCGCGTCCCATTCTTCTGAGGGAACAGTTGACATACAACAAATATGTTCGTATTAACTTGATGGAAAATACCCGGTTTGAGCCCCTGAATCAATGTTTCTTGGCGTTTGACGAGTATCGAACATAGCACCGAACGTTGGCGCGCGGGCCGCGTCGACGACTCGGGACCGATGGGGGTATGTAAGGGGACTCTGTTGGCTCAGGCGTGCGCGACCGCCTCACCTCCGACCTCGGCGTGTACGCCCTCTCCGGACTCTTTTCGCTTGTCGTCTTCGTGATCGCCCTCGGAATCCTCTCGCGGACGCTCCCCGGCGGGCTCGCCAGCCGCCAGCTCGGGGGTCTCGTCGTCGGCTACCTGTTGTTCGTCGGCGTGTACACGACGGCGTGGTTCATCTACGCCGGGATCGACAGCCGCGAAGAGGCCTGAACGCGGACGGGAGACGGCAGCGAGAGCGAATCCGCCTGCCGAACCGTTTTCATCCCGGCCTGCGACGGGGTGCGTATGAGTTGGGACACCGTCACCTTCGACGTCGACGACCGCGGCGTCGCGACGATCACCGTCGACCGGCCGGCACAGCTCAACGCGCTCACCGCCGAGACGCTCGAAGCGATCGAGGACGCGCTCGACGAGGCAGGCGACCGCGACGCGCGGGTCCTCGTAATCGCCGGCGCGGGCGACGAGGCGTTCGTCGCGGGCGCGGACATCTCCCACATGGTCGACCTGTCGACGCCCGAGGCGCAGGCGTACGCCGAACTCGGCCACCGCGTCGCGGACGCGATCGAGACGTTCCCCGCGCCGACGATCGCCGCGATCGACGGCTACGCCTTCGGTGGGGGCTGTGAACTCGCCTTGGCCTGCGACCTGCGGGTCGCCGCCGAGAGCGCGGTGCTGGGACGGTAAACTGCTCGGCCACGATCGTGGCCATGTCGAGGAGACGGCTACGCAGTTCGGCGATTTCGCGGGTGAGACGAGTGGGCATAGACACTCCCGGGGCAGTCGGTAAGAACGGCGAAGGGCAACACGTACGCCCAGACGTTTGCGATTGTGCCGGGCGTAAAAGTGCATCGACTGAGTGTTGCTCCCCTCCGCATGAGACGGGCCGCCAAGGAGGCGCTGAACGCGGCCGGCGACGGCTCGGCGGCGACCGGACTCGCCTTGGAGCGCCGGGCGTGGGCCGGCCTGTTCGGCACCCGCGACCAGCGCGAGGGGATGGAGGCGTTCTTGGAAGACCGCAAGCCCGAGTTCGAGTAGGACCACGAGTTTATATGGTATGTGGTGGCGCGTGCCGACGAGCGCCCGACAGGGCGCGAGTCGCACGCGCGCCCCCGGTCGGCCGCCGCGTCCGGGACCCACTCGTCGGGCGTGAGGTGCGGGGTGGGACTCGAAGGGGCAGCCGGGAGGCGGTCGTAGACGACGCAAGGACCGCAACGAGGAAGCGAACCGACCGAGTGAGGACCGCGGCGAGGGTACGCCCGCCTCCCGGCTGGGGCTTCGGCGGTCTCGGTCACGGAGCCGCTTCCGACAAGTCGTCACACATTTCGGAGCGGCCGAGGCTTCGGCGGTCCCGGTCGTGACGAGAGTCACCACGTATTACCGAACTGCCGGTACTTCGGGAAGAATCACGGTCGCGTCTCGACCGCGAACCGCTAACACGCGGTCGTCGTGCCACCGACTCACAGTTCGATCGCGCAACCGCCACGCTTTATTAATCCGCCCGAGTACCCGCGACATGGACCAGTTGCGGCAGTCGCTCCTCGACGCGCCGATCATCGAGAAAGGCGAGTACCAGTACTTTGTCCACCCGATCAGCGACGGCGTCCCGATGCTCGAACCGGAGCTGCTCCGGGAGATCGTCATCCGGATCATCCGGAAGGCGGAGTTAGAGAACGTCGACAAGATCGTCACGCCCGCCGCGATGGGGATCCACATCTCCACCGCGCTCTCGCTGATGACCGATATCCCGCTCGTGGTCATCCGCAAGCGTCAATACGGCCTCGACGGCGAGGTCCCGCTGTTTCAGGAGACCGGCTACTCCGAGTCGGAGATGTACATCAACGACGTCGAGGCGGGCGACCGCGTCCTCGTCTTGGACGACGTGCTCTCGACAGGCGGCACGATGAAGGCCATCCTCGACGCGCTCACCGACGAGGTCGGTGCGGAGGTCGTCGATGTCGTCGCCGTGATTAAGAAGGCGGGCGAGAACGAACTCGACGACACTGACTACAATGTGAAGACGCTCATCAACGTCACCGTCGAGGACGGCGAGGTAGTGGTCGTCGACGCGCAGGGCGACGAATAGGACGCAAACGTCTTTGAACCGCCGGGCGCTCCGTCGCACGCCGTGGCGATTGCCACGGCAATGAAGACCCGAAGCCCCAGTCGGAAGGACTCGCGCGACTCGCCGCGCGCCTCTCAGTCGCTGGTTCTCCCTCGTTTCGGTGTTTGCTTCGCCGTGCTTCGTCCTCGCGGCCGGCTTCGGCGGCCACTCGGAGGCGCGCGCCACCGTACCGCGGTGTCACTTATAAACCATACGTCCCCCCTGCGTCGCTGCCGGCCACGGGCCTCTTTTCCGTCAAGGTCACGAACTGCGGGGCACATATGACAAGCGCGCTGTTCGTCGTGAGCGAGGAGGGCTACTGGGCCGAGGAGTGTATCGAGCCGCTGACGACGCTGGAGGGCAAGGGCGTCGACGTGACCGTCGCGACGCCGTCCGGGTCGCCGCCGGTCGTCGACGAGCGCTCGCTCGACCCGGAGGCCGCGGGCGGCGAGGAGCGGGTCGCGGAGTTCCGCGAGGTCGACGAGACACATTCCGGACTCAACGATCCGGAACCGATCGCTGCCGTCGAGGCCGACGGCCACGACGCCGTCGTCTTCCCCGGCGGCCACGGCACCGTCTGGGACGTGAATCAGGACCGACACGCCCGTCAGCTGCTGCTGGACGCGGTCGCAGGCGAGGAGAGCGTGGCGCTCGTCGTCTGTCACGCGGTCGGGATCCTCGCGTTCACCCGCGAGGCCGACGGGACGCCCCTCGTCGAGGGACGTTCTATCACCGGGTTCCCGAACGAGTGGGAGGAGGACATCGTCGACGACCACGATGACCTCCCCGACGGCCGGAAGCTCCCGTACTGGGTCGAAGACGAGGTCGTCCTCGCCGGCGCGGAGTTCGACGCCGAACTCGACGCCGACACGAGCGTCACGGTCGACGGCGACCTGATCACCGCGCGCGGTCCGGGCTCGTCGGTCGATGCGGCCGCGACGCTGCTCGACGAACTGTAAGCGACCGACCGGTTCCCGACTCGCGTTAGCGGATCACGAACGCCGGCTCCTCGATCCGCTCGCACTTACACTCGGGACACCGCGACGGCTCGTTGACGGGATCGTCGAAGCCGTCGAACCCGCAGTCGCGACAGGTCGGCGGGGCGACGAGGAACTCCTCGCCGCCGTTTCTGGTCCCGTTGCCGTCGGCTCCTCCGCCGTCCGCGATCGACCGCGAGACGTGTTCGAGGTGTTCGTACACGGTCGGCGTCGGCAGCGACAGCGTCGCCGCGAGGTCGCTCGCGGTCCGCGGCTCCTCGCGGAGCGCGTCGGCGATCCGCTGACGAGTCGTCTCCATGCCACGCGTTCGCGGTGCGGCAAATAAAACTGCCCGGGGTCGCCGGCACCCGACCGCCGCGACTCGGACGCCGCGATCCGAACGCCGCGCAGGCCGGCACCGGTGACGGCGCGGCACAAGAGGTATGTCACCGGGGGGAGAGTTGAGCGGTATGAAAGCAGTCGTACTTGCGGGTGGCTACGCGACCAGGCTCTGGCCGATCACCGAACACCGGCCGAAGATGTTCCTCCCCGTCGGGGAAAACACCGTCATCGGCGAGATATTCGAGGACTTGGAGGCCGACGACCGAATCGACGAGGTGTTCGTGTCGACGAACGAGCGCTTCGCCGACACGTTCGCGGAGTACCTCGCCGACAGCCCCTTCGAGAAGCCGACGCTGTCGGTCGAGGAGACCGTCGAGGAGGACGAGAAGTTCGGCGTCGTGGGCGCGCTCGAACAGCTCGTCGAGCGCGAGGGGGTCGACGACGACCTGATCGTCGTCGCCGGCGACAACATGATCAGCTTCGATCTGGGCGACTTCGCCGACTTCTTCGAGGACGAGGGGACGCCGACGCTGGCCGCCTACGACGTGGGCGACCGCAAGCGCGCGAAGTCGTACGGACTCGTCCAGCTGGACGGCGACGAGGTGATCGACTTTCAGGAGAAGCCCGACGACCCGCAGTCGACGCTCGTCTCCATCGCCTGCTACGCCTTCCCGGCCGAGACGCTCCCGAAGCTCACGACGTACCTCGAAGACGACAACAACCCGGACGAGCCGGGGTGGTTCCTCCAGTGGCTCCAGCAGCGCGGCGCGGTCCACGCGTACACCTTCGACGGCGCGTGGTTCGACATCGGCACCGCGGGGAGCTACCTTGACGCGGTCGAGTACGCCCTCGACGGCGGGACGCTCGTCGACGACGACGCGACCGTCGAGGAGACCGACCTCGGCGATGTCGTCCACGTCATGTCGGGTGCGACGGTGACCGACTCGACGCTCGACCGCACCGTCGTCTTCGAGGACGCGACGATCACCGACTCCGAGGTCGGGAACTCCGTGACCGACACGGGCGCGACGCTGGAGGGCGTCGACCTCTCGGGCGCGCTGATCGGCTCGTACACCTCGATCACCGAGGGCGACGGCTTCTGAACGCGGCGTCCCGCGTGGACCGCGGGGCGTCCTCTGCGAACCATCGGCGTCCTCTCAGTCGGTGCCCGCCTGCTCGTGAGTGTGGTGATAACAGTCCAGCGCGGGGTCGCCCGCGTCGCCCACGGGCGTGAAACACACCCGCTGGTAGCGCTCGTTGTCCAAGAGGTTCGCCACGAATCCGTCCGCGTGGCGCGAGACGGAGTCGTACGGGTCGCCGCAGGCGGGACAGTTCGCCGGCGGATCGTCGGGGACGTACATGAGGCGTCGCGAACGTTCCTACGCTCCCGAGCCGGAAAACGGCCCCGCCGAGACCCGGCGGCCAATGGTCTTCAGGAGCCGTTCGACCCGTCGCCGCTTCCCCCCTCGACGCCGAGCGCGTCGAACAGCTTCCGGCGGACCGCCTCCTCGGTGAGGTGAAGGAGGGTGTCGCGGTTCTCGCCGCTCGCCTCGATGCCGGTGAAGATGCCGAGCGGGATTTCGAGCGACCCCTGTGTCGAGTGGCCGGCGGCGTCGCCCATCTCGGAGAACGCCTCGTCGAGGACGTTGCCGATGTTCAGTCGGATGTCCTTCGAGCGAGCCGCGAGGTAGATCCTCTCGTCGGCGATCCCTAACACCGCGGTGGTCGTGATCCCCTCCAAGTTAAGCAGGTGTTGGGCGGCTTGCGCGAGCGCCTCGCGGTCGCGGATGAACCCGGCCGTCGAAAAGAGGTGGCTCCCCTGAACCTCGCGGCTCTGGATCGCCTCGGCGAGCACGTCAAGCGTCTCCGGACTCATCGACGGCGACTCCACCTGTTCGAGCGTGTCGTGGTTCGCGAACGGGTGGAGGTACGCCGCCGCAGTCAGGTCCGCGGGCGTCGTGTCTCGCTTGAAATCGAGCGTCTCGGCACGGATCCCGTACAGCAGCGCGGTCGCGACCGCCTCCGAGGGCGACTGGTCGAACTCCTGGAGGTACTTCGTGAGGATCGTCGACGTCGAGGAGACGTTTGTCCGCACGTCGACGAACCGGGCGTCGATCTCGGACTCCGACTCGAAGTGGTCGAGGTAGATACCGATCTCGACGTCGAACTCGAACCCGCCCTCGGCGGACTTCGCGAGGTCGACGGCCGCGACCGTCCCGTACTCCGACAGGTCCGGGACCTCGGCACGCGCCAGCAGGTCGATCCCGAGCAGGTTGACGAACGCCCGGTTCTCCTGATGGCCGACGTCGCCGGAGTAGACGATGTCGGCGTCGACGCCGAACGCCTCGGCGATCGCTTGGAGCGCGGTCGCGGACGCGATCGAGTCGGGTTCCGGGTTGTCGTGCGTGAGGATCGCCATCCGGTCGCCGCCCGTCTCGATTATCTCCGCGAGCTGGCGGGCCATGTACTCCAGCTCCCCCGTCTCCAGCGACCGGAGCGCGCTGTCCGCGATCACCGTCGAGGGGTTGATGACGACGTCCGCCCCGCGCTCGCGCAGTTCGTCCTCGCTGACGGGGTCCGAGGCGCGGACGACGACGTAGTGGTCGCCGCCGGTCTCCCTGACCGCCGAGACGGCCGCCTTGTTCGCCTCCACGTCGCTCGCAAGGATCAACACGATGTCGCGGTCGCCGATATCGTCGACGACATCGGCGTCGGCGATGTCCTGAAGGCGCGCGTTGAGGTCCTGATCGCGGAGCGCTTCGACCCGGCTCTCGTCGCGGTCGAGGATGAGGACGTCTTTCCCGCGCTCGGTCAGTTCCTCCGCGACGGCGTGACCGACGCTCCCACAGCCGAGGATGGCGTACCGGGTCCGCGCGGATCCGGATGCCCCACTACTCATTGGAGGGATTTCCGCGGCACGGCACTTAACGAGTGCGCTCTCGGTGAGGTGGACCGCGGCCGCCGCCGAGCGCGGCTACTGCGTCACGGCGTCGGGCGACTCGCCGCCGGCCAGCCGGTCGCCCGTCTCCCCGCCCGCGCGACGCCGGTTCCGAGCCAGTCCGACCACGAGGATCGCCGCTCCCACCCCGCGGGCGACGAGTTCGTTCGCGACCGAGTAGAGCCCGATGTCGACGCCCGCGAGTCCGAACGCGGCGCTTGCGGGGAGCAGCACCATGCCGGGGACGGACAGCAGCACCGCGGCGGCGACGAGCGAGATTCGCGCCCCCGACCGCACGTCGGCATGGTAGAACCCGATGATCGCGACGCCGAGCGCGTACACGCCGGCGAACACCGCGAGTATCGGCGCGACGACCTCGGGCAAAAAGAAGCCGAGGTCCGCGACGTCGGCTCCGGTCAGTATCGAGCCCTCTCCGTCGGTGGTGCGGATGAGCAGGATCCCCGGCGAGAACACGAACGCGAACGGGACGAGGATCTTGTTCAGCGACAACAGGAACGCCTGTTTCCCGGTCTCAAAGGGGTCGGACTTTGCGATCCCGGCCGCGGCGTACGCGGCGACCATCACCGGCGGCGTCACGTCGGCCATCAGCCCGAGGTAGAGGACGAACAGGTGGACGGCTAAGATTGCGATCCCGAACTCCGGCAAGACGGGGCCGAGCAGCACCACGATGATGATGTACATCACGGTCGTCGGCATCCCCATCCCGACGACCACGGCCGCGAGGCCGGCGAGGATCAACAGGAGTACGAGCGACCCGCCGCTCACGCTGATGATGAGCGCGCGGAGGCTCCCGCCGAGACCCGTGATGCCGATGACGCCCGGGATGATGCCGGCGGCGGCGACCGCGACGACGACGATGGTCGCCGTCCTCGCACCGGAGTCCATCGCCTTCACGATGAACGACGCGAACTGGCCCGCCCGCGACCCTGCGACATTCAGACCCACCCGCTCGTCGAACCAGGCCCCCGCCTCGATCACGTCGTCGTCGAGGTTGAGCAGCGGTGCGTCCCCGAGCGGATCCGCGAGCAGGAACGCGAAGCTGATCGCCGCGACCACGGTCGGGAGCGACGCTGCCGCCACGCGGAGCGCGCCGATTACGCCGTACTCGGCTGTTTCAGCGCCGTACAACAGATCCAGCGGTGTTCCTCCGGCGTAGAGCAGCGAGACGGCGAACAGCGCGTAGCCGGCGAGGATACCACCGACGAGGGAAGGACCGGTCCGCTCGTTGTAGGCGGCGACCATCGCGATGAGCGCGACGGTCGCGACGATCGTGAGCCACCCGGCGCGGCCCACGGAGAGCCGGGCGATCACGAGGTAGTACAGGAGGAGTCCGAGCGGAACGAGGTAGAACCAGCCGCGGCGCATGTGCGGCCCGATATCGAGCAGTTTGGACCGACTCAGCCCGCCGATCCCGCGCTTGGCTGCCTCGAAGTGGACCATCACCCACATCCCGAAAAAGAAGGCGACGGCCGGCAGCGTCGCCGCGATGACGACGTCGCGGAACGGCGTCCCGGTGTACTCGACGATGAGGAACGCGGCCGCCCCCATCACCGGCGGCAGGATCTGGCCGCCGGAGGAGACCGACGACTCAACGGCACCCGAGAACTCCGGCGAGTAGCCGGAGCGTTTCATCAGCGGGATCGTCAACGCGCCCGTCGTCACGGTGTTCGCGACCGACGAGCCGGAGAGCATTCCCATGAACCCGGAGGCGACGACGCTCGCCTTCGCTGGGCCGCCCTTCCGCGTGCCCGTCATCGAGTACGCCAGGTCGATGAACCACTTGCCGGCCCCGGACATCTCTAGGAACGCCCCAAAGAGGATGAAGATGTAGATGAACCGGACGGAGACGCCGACCGGAACGCCCAGAATTCCCTCGACGGTGTACCAGAGGTTCTGGACGATCTGGTTCCAGCGGAGCTGTGAGGTGGCGAACGTCTGCGCCACCGGGAGGTCCCGGGGCAAGAGGTAGCCGTACTTGGCGTACAGCAGGAAGAGGCTCACGAGCAGCGTCAAGAGGAGTCCGAGCGCCCGGCGGGTCGCCTCCAACACCAGCAGGATCGCGAGTACGCCCGCCAGGTATGCGAGGCTGTAGTCGGCGAGGAAGCCGAGTTCGAGGGGAGAAAACGGTGGGACGACCTTGCCGAGCGTCCCAGCGCCGCCGAGTCCGCGCACCCGGATGACATCTGTGATCTCCTCGAACTGCGTGACGTAGTAGAGGGTCGGGAACGTCGAGAGGAGGATCAACGCGAGGTCGGACGGCGTGATCCGCGTCGACTCCTCGTCGACGAACGCCCACCAGACGGCGCTGCGGACCGCCTCGGC
>PXST01000045.1:0-32277 GCA_003023405.1 Halobacteriales archaeon SW_8_68_21 | reverse complement strand
GGAACAGGAGAAACGCCATCACGAGCGCGAAGTTGACGTGTATCGCGCGGATTTGTAGCGACGCGAGCGACGCGAGCCGCACCGCGCCGAAGCCGGGAACCGTGAACTCGAACACAAACCCGCGCGCGCCGAGCCACAGCTGAAACGCCGAAAAGAGGATCCCCACGACCGCCACTGTGACCAGTGAGACCCCCGTCAGCGACCGCCGGTCGTCGATCTCTTCGAAGACCTCGTCTGCCGCGTTGCTCCCCTCCGAGTCCGGTTCGATCGAGTTCGATGTGTTCGTGGTCACGGTTGTGGTCGCCTCCGGGTTGTCGCAGGCCGGCCGCGAAGCAAGGATGTTCGGATCGACGCCTCCGAACGAGTCCGGGCGTGCTGGACGATATCACCCCACACGCCGCCGGCGAACGCCCATCGCACGCCGTGGGCAAGAGCGTCCCCGTCGCCGAGGCTGAGCCCGCCTCGTCGCCGGGAACTATCGTCGTTCGATCGTCAGTTCGACCGCGCCGTAGTCGCTCATCGCCGCGACGTCGTATCGCTCGCCGCCGACGACGAGGTCGTGACCGGCGACCGACCCCGTCTTCAGGTGAAGCGTCTCGTATCTGGTGGCCGGGGGGTCGTACACGTACCGACCGTCCCGCTCCGTCACGTCAGCCTGCGACGGGAGCCCGGCTCCGAACGAGCTGAACTCCATTCGCGTCATGACGAGCGCCCCGTCGTCGGCGACGTACACGTCGCGAACGGGCGTCTTCTCGACGCTGTGAGTGTACTCGATCGCGATCTCCGTCTCGTCGCCGACGGGGTCGGCGAGCAGTTCCGTCCCTTTCTCGTCGGTCACGACGAGCGTCGGCTCCCCGGCGACGGCGTCTACGGCCCCGCCGAGACCGACTCCGGTCGAGATCGCGAGGATGGAGCCGACCACGACGACCGCCGCGGCGAGCGTCCTCCCCTCGACCGGAACTCGCGATCCGAACGTCACGCTACTCGAAGTAGCGGGCCGCGCCCTCGTGTAGCTCGATCGACATGCCGTCCTGCGCCGAGTCGGCGCTGATGAAGTCCGTCTTGATCGACAGCTGGCCGAGGTTCTCGAAGATGGCTTCGGTGACCGCCTCGACGGTGTCGGCGGAGAACTCCGACTGGGTCGCGATCATCGCCTGTACGGAGACGGTGTCGACGTCACCGTCGATTCCGTCGTAGGTGCCGCCGGGGATGGTGTCGTCCGCGAACCACGAGGCGTCGTCGCGGGCGGCCTGCCGCTCCTCGTCGGACAGATTGAGGATCTGGACGTCCGTGGTCGTCGCCAGCTCCTCAACCGCGCCCACGGGCCAGCCGCCGACGACGAACGCCGCGTCCACGTCGCCGTCGCGGAGCTGGTTGGACGCCTGCGTGAAGTCGGTGTTCTGCTCGTCGAAGTCGTCGGGGGTGAGCCCCGCGGCCGACTCGAGTATCTGGAGCGCGTTCACCTGCGTCCCGCTGCCGAGGTCGCCCGTGTTGACGCGCATCCCCTCAAGATCGGACAGCGAACTGACGTCAGCCTCGGGGTTGATCAGAACGTGAATGGTCTCCGGGTACAGCGTCGCGACGCCGCGAAGGTTCTCGACCGGCTCGCCCTCGAAGGCGTCGAGTCCCTCGCCGTTGCGGGCGAAGAAGGCGATGTCGTTCTGGATCAGCGCGAAGTCGGCGTCGCCGTTGCCCAAGCTGCCAACGTTTTCGACCGACGCGCCCGTCGAGGAGACCTCGATGGGGAAGTCGGTGGTGTCCTCGATGATCCCCTCGAACTCGCCGGACAGCGGGAAGTACGTCCCGCCCGTGCCGCCGGCGTGCCAGCGGACGACGTCCGTGTCGCCGCCGTCGCCGCCGTCGCTGCCGTCGCCTGAGCAGCCCGCGACGCCGACGATTCCCGCGGCCGCCGCTCCGCGGAGGAGCGTCCGACGGTCGATCCGATCGCTGATTCGGTTGTCTGACATACGACCGATATACTGCCCGGGAGTTCATAATCGTTCCCATAATCTTCGAGCGACCCGATCGAGGGATCTACGGGCCGATTCCGTGTAATTCGACCGGACCGTCTCGACCGGTATCGGTACCGAATGAAAAGGCCTTTTACGATGACGGCGGTACGAACTCGTGAGGGCCGGTAGCTCAGTTAGGGAGAGCGACGGACTCTTAATCCGTCGGTCGCGTGTTCAAATCGCGCCCGGCCCGCTCCTTGTAAATACTTTTTCTCCTTTCAGTGACATTTATCAGCAGTTATACACCCGTTCAAGAGAAGGAGTCATGAGCAGTAACGAGAAACGGCTTCCTTCTGTCGCGTGTACAGCGCTGTGAGAGTTTCTGTCTAGTTACACTGAGTAGTCTGGATCGAACTTGGCGTGGGTCTGTTTGTACTCTCGTAGGAGATCGCCTTCACCGGTAATCGCTGGCTCCATTTCGATGATAGGGTTCTTCCGCATCTCGTGGAGCCCGACTTGTGCTTTCAGTTCGCTGGTGTTCGTCCGATTCGAACCCTCGGCGTCGCGGTACTCCCAATCATCATGATCCATACCTGCGCACAATACCTGTGTAATTTTGATGGGTGGTGTGTTATCCGGGGCAGGTGCGTCGTCTGTGGTAGACTCGCTTCGAGCGTTTATAAGATAGTGGACTCCGAGGAGCCAGCCCTCGACATTGTGGTGCGCATAGAAAGTGTTCCCTTTCGACGCTTTGACTTCTAATCCGGGACCGTTGTCGGAATCCTTAATGGCGTAATCGTTGGGCCACTCGTAATCTGTCCCGTCGTAGAGTAGGTCTGGGTACCCGTCGTCGAGACGGTTGAGAACGAAATCCGGCGACTCTTCGACAAAACGAGTCGTCAGACGGTGACTGACGAATCCACCAATCGCGTTGTTCGCTCGGAACTGCTCGTGGAACCGCCCATACCCCTGTTCGAGATGCCACTCGTTTACCTGGTGCCAGTATTCGTAGAAGCTCTCAATGGCGTTTACAACTTGGGGGACTTCGAGTCCGTAGGGGAGCTCCGCATCCGGGTTGACGAATCGTTCTTGGACCACTGGCCGCTTCATGTTCCGTCAGCCCCCGTCTGTACGTCAGAGTCAGCGAGATGATCAAGCACGCGGTTGTTCGGATCGATGCTCGAAACGAATCGCAGTAATCGCTGAACGCCGTCAGGGTTCTCTTCGATGTTCGCGAAGAAGTGGACCATCCCGTGGAGAGCGCGGTTCTGCTTATGATAGTCCCACAGTCGGAGCTGGCGTTCAAGATCTGTGTCGTCAAGAACTCTGACCCCAGCTTCTTCGAGTGTCTTGCGGGCCTCCGCACCTACCTCGGTACAGATCGCAACGGCGATCGCGGTCGTGTTCTCAGCGACCTTCATCATCGTGCCGAGCTCAGCGCGGACGTTTGAGCCGTCGATCACCCGGTCCTTGACCTCGATTGAGATCATGAGGTCCGGGCCGTGGTAGCCGTCGATGTCACCGTACCGCTGCTGGCGTGACGAGCCCGTTCGGACCTTGCTCGCGCGGAGTGAGAGATGTGGCCATTCAGCCTTGACGTAGCCGTAGCAGAGCGCTTGATACGCCGAGCCGCCCTGCTCGTTGGGTGCCTTCCGCTCGTAGTCACGGAGGACCTTCAGGAAGGGATCCTCGAATGGCGGGTCCCGGCGCTCGTATTCACTCGACTCCAGACGTTCCAATCCGAGGTCGAACAGTTTCTGCGCGGCGACGTATCGACCGTTTCGTGACAGTCGAAACGCGAGTTCGAGCATATCGTCGTATCGCTCCCACTCGCCGGTGTGGTGGCCCGGAGAACTCGGGAAATTGGTCCGATTCAAGTCTTCACGGAACAGCTCGATCAGCTCGTTGTGGAACGTCCGAATCCCCTCACGGACATCGCCGCGTTTCAGCGTCAGCGACGACTTCGCCATGCTTTCGTACCGACCGAGGATGTCGTCGACGGTGATATCCGGGTCGAAGCCAGCGAGCCAGTCGTCGTGATTGGCAAGCTCCTCGGCAAGGACGACGAAATCAATCGCAAGTCCGAGCGTCCCCTTTGAGGATGTGAACTGTGTGCCGGCCTCAGAGAGGAGTGCGTCGATCGTCTCATGCTCAACGTCAGAGATATCCTCTTCTGAGCCACTGTAGTCCGATAGATCGGCTTGATCCTCCAATGGAGGGGTTGGGAAGTGAGTCGTCAGAAACGTCTTGATCGCTTCGTCTTCGTGATCGGCACGATCGTCGCTCCATTTGCTCATCTGAGTATACTATCCACTTATCAGACACTCTTAGAAAAGTTGGCATTACGGATAGGATCAGTCAAATTGAATCTCCTAGATTCGTTATAATACGTAGATTATTTGAGAGAAGAAAACGTTCCTGTAGCTATGGATCAAAACTGGAAAGTGGTGCTTAGGACCCTCTACGAACTGGATTTAGAGAGAAAGTATTACCGACTCCGGGATCAGGATATTGACACGACCCATCCACTATTAGAGAGGATTGGGTCACTGTCAGTAGCCGAATTTCAAGGGGCAGTGCGCTTCCTCGACCGCAACGGTCTCATCGAAAATTCCGGAGAAGGGGTCTATCAGCTCACGCAAAAAGGGTTTGAGGTGGCACGCGATTCAGAATTCAGAGAAGCTCAGAACGACACAAACACGCGGATCGCGTTGTTCACGTTTATTATTGCGATGGTAGAAATAGTAAATATATCCACCACTATTTCAGAAGCCGGTCCGTCTTCAGGTAGAATACTGGGTATCGTAGCGATAATGCTGACCCTCTTGACAGTGGCGAGCCTGTTCAGACCTGGTCCATTCCAAAAACTGAGAATATAAACTGCGCTTCTCTACTATTAGTATGGACTTATTTCTAATATCAGGCCATGAGACTGTAGATTAGCTCTGATACGCATCCCGCCGCACCGGAGTTGGTATATCCGACCCCGCTCGTCGTCAGAGAGTTGCTGATTGTAGACACTCTGCTTGAGGTAGTATCCGACTGCTTCGGCGAGGTATGGCGGGACGGCATTGCCGATCTGCTTGCGAACCGCGCCGAGCGCACCCTCAAACTGGTAGGAGTCGGGGAACGTCTGGAGACGGGCACCCTCTCTCGGGGTCAGCCCCCGGTCCTGAAACGGATGGACACATCGCGCGCTCGACGGCTTTGACATGTTCGACGTGATGGCGACCGCGGGCTCCTCAGAATCCAGTCGGGAGTAGGAGTTGTGGTAGCCCGAGGACGGCTGTAGCTCGTCGGGAATCTCGGTCCGATTTCCGCCGTCAGAAATGTGTGAAAGCATCTCCACCATGTCGTCAGAGTGGTTCGCGGCCTGATGGTGGGTGAGGTCGTCGACATCGCCGCGGAGATCTCGCTGGACAACTGTCTCTGGCTCGGTGTCGTACTCGGTCTTCGTCTCCCCGGGACCCACTTCGGGAAGGTCGCCGATCCCGTCGATGACGCCGGGAACGTCGACGGGATCGAGCTCGAAGCCGTCGAAGGGGAGTTCGGTTTCGGACTTCTTCGTCGCGAGGACCAAGAGTCGGTGACGGTGCTGAGGAACGCCGAAGTCTGAGGCCTCCACGACGCGGTGGGTGACATCGTAGCCCATCTGGTCGAACGACTCCTCGACGGCGTCGAAGAACTTCCCGTCCGCGGTGTTTTGCATCCCGCGGACGTTCTCGAACAGCGCGGCCTTCGGGTCCAGCTCGTTCACCCACGAGATGAAGTTCACGAAGAGGTGGTTCCGGTCGTCACTGCCGTCCGGGCTGACGACTTCAGAGAAGCCCTGACAGGGCGGCCCGCCGGCAACGAGATCGACGGTGTCGCGACCGACAACTTCCGTGATGTCTTGGTTGTCGATCTCGCTGATGTCCTGCGTCATCTCCTCCGGCTCCAGACCCTCGCGATTGTTCGCGAACGAGGTGCGGGCGTCGTCGTCGACCTCGACGGCGTGGACGAGCTCGAAGCCGGCTCGCTCTAAGCCGACGGAGAGCCCTCCAGCCCCCGCGAACAGATCGACATAGGTCAGGTCCTGCTGGCTCATCTATCGGAGAGTGCCCCTCAACCGTATTTAATCGTTGGTACTGGAAGAACTGTTAGGGGAGAGACTCGTCTGAGAGACGGCTGTCGCTGAGAAAATTTCATATCGTGGACCGCCGAAGTCGACGTATGAGCGGTGACCTCGTCGAGCTCCCGATCAAAGTGGAGGTCACGTCGGAACGGTACGGGACACTTCGATCGGTGAACATCGTGTCTGGAGCTGATGTTCCTCCGGAGTTAGATACGCAAGAATGGCGGCTCGAAGAACTCTCCGTGGAGTCTCATGTTCGTGATCGTGTTATCCTCGACGAAATCGAGAACAGCATGAACATTGGTGTGGTGCGGGTTGACCCGGACACCCTTGAATGGGAATTTATTGAAAATAATGCTACAGAAGGCAATTCTGACGATTAGTTATTAATAAAGAACCACTTGTCCGAGGGAGATCCAGTAAGTTAGGTGGTGGTTTGTCTACAGCAATTTAAAATATTTTTCCAGCTTTACTTCTTGCTCTGGATGTACTATTGACTGGCAGACACGTCCATTTTGTCCATAATTTCGTCCACAGATTGCTCGATAGTGTAATACTTTCCGTCCTCACCAAGCGTGGCAAGGCCTGTCAGGCTGGCAGATGAGAGAACAGCTTCAATATCACGGTCTTGTATACCTTCATTCATTATTTCCTCAGTGTTGTATATCATACCCAGACGAGGTCTCTGGCCACGATCTCCTCTAGACTCAAAATTGTCTTGCTGTTCCTTTGCTGCCTCTAATATTGTTCGAACCATCTTCTCACTCCTCGGCATCTGCCGCCACCAAGCCTGAACTAACTCGGGGAGATCAGAGACTTCGAGTAAAGGACGGTTCTCGTCATCTCGAGGTTCAAAAAGGTCATTCCCTGTATTTTCTCCCGTGATCTCATTTTTGAGGTTGATTTGAACTTCCGTATCAGTGTCCGGGGAGTTCAATTTGAATATATTCTTTAGTTGAGTGTAGTCATACGGGTTCTGTTGATGTCGGCGTAACATCTCTTTAAGCATGTCGACAGTCATAATAGAGACATCCTCATGGGAATTTACTTGCTCAATTAGGCTACTATCATCATCTGGTGAGCCACCACGTAGCTGGAAGATTTCTTCTGAAGAAACTGCAACGCAGTGTTGACATTCAAAATCCTCAGCATGCTCGTGTATCGTACTAATACTGACTTCCTTATGATCAGCCGATGTACTGGTCCCTCCTTTTGCTTCGACAGCAACTCTGAAATTCTGATCCGGACGTGATATCGTTACCACAGCATCTGGTTTATCCGAAGCGCCGTAGTGTTCGACATCCAACCCTAAATTAAGAAACGCATCAACCACAGCCTTCTCAAATGGATCGTCACCCTCCTGTACTGTAGTAGTTAGTTTATTTCCATAATACTGCGGTTGGTCTTGTATTAGTTTAGCTGCCGATCGGGCAGAATTTTCAATAATATCAACTGCGCCCTCGATCAGGCTCGGATCGACGTTGTTGTGTCTGAAATATCCAATAGCAAGAAGTTGGCCAGCCAAAGCTTCTCCAACTACCTCACGCGACGTGTCAGGGAAACTCTCCTCATTGAGTGCGTTCAGGAGTGTATGATCTGTATTAATTATTATGGCATGATCTTCTGACTCGTAGTGAGCTAAATCAGCGTCAGTTCCGCAAGCCTTGAATTCCACATCAACGTCATCCCAACCTCCACTCGGGAAGGGTACATCATCATTCTCAACCAGACCCTGGAGCGCCTCAGGTACTTTTTGTGGTGAAAGGGTACTGAGACGTTTGAAAAAGGTGCCCGGATCATGGTTTTCCTCTTCTAGCTGATGTCGGGCCTTGGCACGCAGGTAATTAAATACGCTATCTAGAACTTCTCGTGTGATACGAGACTCGATTTTTGATTCATCAAATGAGTCTCTTTGTAGTAGAATAGCATCATCCAAGTTAGGGATTTCAACAGTAGCTAGGAAACGACTCCAGTATTTATATGATTTCTGCGGGGTATCAAAATTCGGCTCACCTCTATTCACCAACTTCCCTCGGACTGAGATACGATATCCATAGTCCTGAACATCCTTTTTTTCTCGCTTCGGCGTGGTTAGTATATCCTCGTAAATAGCAGCCTGCCCAGAAATAGGCCCTAAGTTTGGAACTTGTAGGCCCAGTCGTGGTTCCTGACCCTCCTCATAGCTCTGGACCTCGGTAGTCTCACATTCATATCTACCCGATTCGACCTCATCCACAGAGTCAATTTCTTCGTCAATGTCCACCCATGCTTGCTTAAGATCCGACTCTAGATGTTCGCGAAATTCATCATTTGTACCGATCTTTAGGTTTGCCAGCTTTTCCGAATCAGGGTTTCGTTCGCCGATACTCTCACCGTTGACTTGGACGGAGAAATTCGTTGATAGTGGAATCGCGGTGCGGATCATCCGTTTTAGAAGGTATGAGTAGGTTCTACCTTCAACGACTGACGGCTTAATCTCATCTACCATCGCAAGGGTCCATGAATTCCATTCGTCACTAACCTCTTCCCAAGGATTAGTTACATTATCTGGAAGGATCTCTTCTTCAACATACTGTCTAGCCTCGTCCTCATCCATCCCGTATATTTCGCACTTAGGTGGGTCAGCATAATTACGGTCCTTAATATCTGACTTATCCACCGTAACAACTCTTGTTCTACCGTCCATAGTAGAAATGTGCGTGAGTTCATTACCTACAGCGAAAGCAGCTAGTTTACCAATGCCAAACTTTCCAATTTGTTGTCGCCCGTTCTGTATACGATCTTCATTAGGATCCTTTTCTAACTCTTTTTTTGGACTATCTGCAATATCCCATAATCGGTTCATCTCTTCGTCATCCATCGCACTACCATTATCTAATACAAACAATCTGTCCCCTTCCTCTTCGGGATATATAACCTCACATTCTGTCGCACCAGCATCATAGCTGTTACAAACCAGTTCTTCGACCGCTCTGCGAGGGTTTCTATACAACTGACTCGACACCTGATCCAGAAAATCAAAATTTATATCGATATTGCCACGATTATCTAAGCTACTTTTTTCTTGAAGGATTCTAGCTGTTCGAATGAAGATTCCATTTCTGGTTCTTCACCGTCTGCTGAACTTGCCATAACAAACATTCTATACTGATGTCAATTAACAGTTTTGAGTGTGAGAGATGTTGTTAACTGTATCATCTAACAACGAATGTGCCGAATTAGATCCCAATTTTGCTGGATTTTCAGTCGATATTGCTGTAAATCTGTTTTTAAACTCACAGTAACTTGTACTCCCCGGGGTGGACCACTCAACACGCATGAATTCTTATCTGGCGAAAAGCATATATATTGGATAGGTTAAAATTAAATCATGAATAATGATACCCTGAAGTTCACGCAGAGGGTATTATGAAATCCGGAATTATCGGCGTTTCCTCGGGCAATTTTGGCTCGATTAGTTCTCTTCAAACTACTCGGCAAAGCAGAGGGTTTACGCTAAACACCTGTGTTAATGTCGGCCCAGTTCAACAGACTTCGCTACCAACTGGAAGCCAAATCAATCTCCAGAAAGGTCGGGCACTCATTGAGGATACCGAGAAATTATCAGTACCATCTGTTCAGGGAGGACAAATTGTTACAAATGACCAGTGGGAGAAGGTTACCAGCATGACTGAATTCTTGATTGCCCCTGGAAAATTTGTGCTTGTGGACGATACTGAAGGTTTATTTGTGTTTGATATTATGGAAAATCAAACGGGACAGTCATTCAGTCGTCCGACTATAGATTTAGACTCATACGCACAAACTCGGCCAAACGCCGACCCATGGAAGTATGGATTCAATAACGCTGGCAGACAGGCAGAGAAGGGGACGGTCTATGGAACAGACGTAGTCTCGGACCCAGACATGGGGGCTGTTCTAAATCGGTCTGATAAGAACCAACTCGGACTACAATTTTCCTACAATGGTCGTCAGACAAAAATGGAAGTCTCTAAGAACGGATTTATTAGGGTCATAGAACCGTCTGTCGGAAATAGATATATTGTTAACTTTATCCATAACGAGCTACAACCTCACTGGTAGGAGGATTTTAGATAGAATCCTGCCCATTCACCCGGCCGCGTAGCATGCGGCGGCCGCGGACTCGGTACCGGCACGTCCAAACTTGGATTAACGTCCTCACGGAGGAACAGCTCGCCCCACGTCGTGATCGACCAGTAAGTCTCCACACGACTACCGACAATCTCGCGCTCGTGACACTCGACGAGCTCAGCGTCGGCCGGCACCTCACATCGGTCACTCACTTACCCTTGGCTCACGCGACCGAGCAGGTCGAACGCGATCTCCTACGCGGTCGCGTCACCGTTGTCGGCTAACCGTTCGAGGATGCGCTCGTCAAGACCGCCCATCCACAGACGGAGTCCCGCATCTAACTCGCGCCTCCGTTCGACGTTTCCTCGTCAGCCGACTTGTTCGCCTCGACCGCGTCGGCGTCCTCGTCGATGTAGCGCCAGCTTTCGGTGTCAAGTCGACCTTCGAGGTAGGCCTCGCCGTCGTCAGTGATTATGTAGACGCCGTTTCCGAGGTCCTTGATCAGCCCCTTCTCTGCGAGCTTCTTACACCGTCTATGGACCTGTACGCGAGAATATCGGATTGGACCTTCCTTCTTCATTTTCGTTGGAGAGCCAGATTCATGTTCAGACAAATACTCCAGAATCCGGTCATCTGCCGCAGACATCCATTCTCCCGCGTATCTCATACGATACACAAACGCACCTATATTTAATATAAGGCCGGATCGTACTCCATAGCACTTCCAGTACATTCAAGTAACAGACGTGGTCACATGTATCCACGGAGCCCGAGCGACGAACCCTCGGCTCGCGATGAAACTGTAGGAATCCCCCCGGCCGGGTCGGGTTCTGTGCCCAAACACATAACCATGCCAACGATGGCAACTGCGGGGATTAACTCCCGCGCGACGGCAGAGGCACCGCTCAGTAAAAACGACGGCGACTACGCTCTCGGAGGTGCCGGATGAGCCCGACGACCGACAAGAACGTCGTCGCCGACCTCACCGCTTTCCAGCGCGACCTCCTGCGAGTCCTCGCGAAGGTCGACAATCGAAAGGGACTCTCACTGAAGACGGACCTCGCCGACTACTACGACGAGGAGATCAACCACAGCCGGCTCTACCAGAACCTCGACAAGCTCGTCGACCGCGGCCTCGTCGCGAAGCGCGCCCGCGACCGCCGCACCAACGAGTACGGCCTCACCGACGCGGCCCGCGACGCGCTCGCCCGCCGCGACGAGTGGGTCGCCGGCGCTGACGCATGAACTTCGACCGCATCCCCAACTGACGGCGCGGTGATCTTGCGACCGTTTCGACCGCCCACCCCTCACTCCGGCGCGTAGTTCGTCCCCTCTTCGCTATCGAGGAAGGCGGTGAGCAGGTCGACGGCGGCCTCGATGTCGCGCGCGTCGGCCGTCTCGACGGCGGAGTGGTGGTAGCGGACGGGAATCGAGAGCGCGCCGACAGGTCGCGCGCCGCCGGCGTTCTGGAGCGCCGCGGTGTCGGTCCCGATGTTCCACGACACCTCGCGCTGGAACGGAACGTCGCGGCTCTCCGCGACGGATTCGAGGCGGTCCACGACCCCGGGCGTCGGGACGACGCTCGCGTCCTTCCGTTTGATCCCGACGCCGTCGCCGAGCGTCGTGATCGCGTTCGACGGGTCGACGCCGGGGTACGACTGTTCGAGCGTCCCGTCGAGCGCGACGATGAGGTCGGGGTCAACGTCGACGCCGAGGGCCGCCGCGCCCCGCAACCCGACCTCCTCTTGGACCGTCGCGGCGTAGTTGACGGTCACGTCCGGGTCGGCGAGCCGCGCGGCCTCCAACAGCACGTACACGCCCGCCCGGTCGTCCAGCGAGGAGCCGGCGACGCACTCGCCCAGCTCGCGGAGGTCGCTGTCGAACGTCACGACGTCGCCGACGCCGAACGCCTCGGTCGCCTCGTCGGGGTCGAGACCGGTGAACACGTGGGCGTCGTCGAGCGTCCAGTCGTCGGGGGCCTCTTCGGTGGCCGTGTGCGCGGCGTTGATCCCCACCACCCCGTCGTAGTCGCGCTCGCGGGTGTGGACGGTGACCGGCTGCCCGCGGAGCGCGTCCGGGTTCCAGCCGCCGAGCGGCTCCACGGAGAGGAAGCCGTCGTCGTCGACGCCGCTCACGATCAGTCCGATCTCGTCCATGTGCGCGGCCACGAGCACCTCGTAGTCGGGGTTCAAGTTTCCGTCGACGGTCGCGACGACGTTCCCCATCGCGTCCGTCCGCACCGCGTCGACGGCCGGGAGTTCGTCGCGCACGACGTTGCGCACGCGGTCCTCGTAGCCGACGGGGCCGGGGGTGTCGGTCAGGCGCGCAAGCAGGTCGAAGTCGAACGTCGCGTTCGCGGTCACGTTCGGACGCTGGGGGTTCGCGCCTGAAAACGCAGGGGTTCCGGCAGGACGGGTTGTAGGGTCGGTCGGCTGGGCGGTCCCACTGCTGTCTCGTCTCCCGGCGTCGGCGCGGCCGGATCGGACCGAGCCGTCGCGGCAGTGTTTACTCCTGATAATTTGCGCTATAGACTTTTCACTTGCCGACGGTTCGGACGCGTATGGACTCCCAGAGCGAGCCGACTCACGCCGTCGTCTACTCCGGCTCTGACGCGGGCATCGTGCGCGACGCGGCCGCGGAGTCGACGGTCCTCGACGAGTCCGACGCCGTCCGGTCCGTCGAGGGAGGCGTCACTGAGCTTTCTCCGGACCGCTTGGCCGGCGTTCGACTGGCGGTCTGTGAACTGACGCCGGGGACGGGGGCTGACTCGCTCGCCGCGATCCGCGAGGCGGTTCCTCGCGTCCCGACGCTCGCGATCGTCACCGACGACGACGCGGTCGATGAGGCGCTCGCGGCGGGGGCGACCGACGTGCTGGTCCGCCGGAGCGGCGTGGACCTCTCGACGCTTCTCGCTCGTCGGATGGACGCGGTCGCGGCGACGCCGGTGGAACCGTCGCTCGCCGCGGAGCCGACGGAGCGGCTCCTCGACACCATCGACGACCTGTTTTACACGCTCGACGCGGACGGCGCGCTCCGGCGGTGGAACGAGCGGTTCAGCGAGCTTACCGGATACAACGACGAGGAGTTGGACGGGATGGACGCGCTGGACTTCTTCGCGGGGGCCGACAGGGACAGGGTCGCTGACGCGATGAAGACCGTGTTCGAGAGCGGTAGCGCCACCGTCGAGGTGGAGCTGGTCGCGGCGGACGGGGCGACGATCCCGGTGGAGTACACGGGTGCTCTCGTGACTGACACCGACGGGACGCCGCAGGGGATCGTCGGAATTGGGCGGAGCGTCGCCGAACGGCGCGAACGCGAGGACCGACTCGTCCGCCTCCGGCAGGCCGTCGAGACCGTCGTCGACAGCGCGCCGCTGACGCTGTTCGAGGTCGAGCCAGACGGGACGATATCAACGCTTCGGGGCGAGACGCTCTCTGACCGGTTACAACGGCGGATCACCCGCGGGGACTCCGTCGCGGAGACGTTCACTGACCGATCCGCGCTGCGCCGGAACGTCGAGGCGGCGCTCGGCGGGGAGGCGAGTCACGGCCTCGTCGAGACCGGCGACGCAACGCTCGAGACGTGGCTCCAGCCGGCGCTGAACGAGACCGGCAGCGTCTCCCGGGTGATCGGCCTGGCGCTCGACGTAACGGAGCGGGAGGAGCGGGCCGGCATGCTCGACCAGATACAGGCGAACGCCGGCGAGGTGATCTGGCTGTCCACCCCTGGCAAGGAGTCGATGGACTTCATCACCGATTCGTACGGTGACATCTGGGGATATCCCCCGGAGCGCCTCGAAGAGGGTCTGACGTCGTTCGTCGAGGCGACCCACCCCGAGGACCGGGACCGAGTCGAAGCGGCGCTGGCGGAGCAGCGCGAGGATCCGGACGCGTACGAGGAGACGTACCGGGTAGTCCGTCCTGACGGCGAGGTTAGGTGGGTCCACGACCAGTCGGCCGGCGTCTACGAGGACGGCGATCTGACGCGCATCGTCGGTATCGCGACCGACATCACCGTTCAGAAGCGGCGCGAACGAGAGCTTCGACTGAAGAACCGCGCCGTCGAGACCGCGCCGGTCGGGGTCGCGATCCACGAGACGGCCGAGCCGAGCAGCCCGATAACGTATGCGAACGACGAGTTCGAGTCGACGACCGGGTACGACCGCGACGCTGTCACCGGAGAGGGGATCTCCGTCCTCGGCGGCGACGACACGGACGACGACGCGATGCGGGCAATAGCGTCGGCGATCGACGCAGGCGAACACTACTCAGAGACCGTCGTCCTCCACCGGGCGGACGGGACGCCGTTCTGGGGCCGGATCGATGTCGCGCCGGTCGTCGAGTCGGACGGAGGGGTCACACACGCCGTCAGCTTCCTTCAGGACGTGACCGAGTCGAAGGAGCACGCACAGGAGATCGAGCGGCACCTGACGGAGTTCGGCGAGGTGCTCGCCGAGGACCTCGGCACGCCGCTGCGGGAGGCACGAGACCGGCTCGCCGCCGCGCCCGACGACGGGTCGGAGACGGAGCTTCGGCGGGCGGAGCGCTCGGTGGAGACCGCCCTCTCGCTCGTCGACGACCTCGCGACCGTCCACTCGTTTTCGGTGCAGTCGCGGCGGCTCTCGGAATCGATGCGGGGATCGGAACTGACGGCCACCGACCGAGATGAGTGAAACGACGCGACCGCGGACCAGCTCCGCCGCTCGGTTCGGGGTCAGCGGGTGATCCGCGTGAAACTCCCCGCCTCGGCGGTCGTCGTCTGCGAGGCCAACAAGATGAGGGCGGACCTCTACGGGCTCTGGCTCGACGAACACGGACCCCGACGAGCGCTGACGAGCGCGCAGTTCGTCGAGGCGTTCGACGGAGGGGTCGCGGTCGTCGTGTTGGACGACTCGTTCGGCGACGGGGCGGCGGCGACGGTCCTCGAACGGGTCGAGTCGGAGGCGTCGCACTGTCGCGTACTCGGGATCCGAGAGCGGTCGGACGCCGGCTCGGGGTCGCCGTACGATCACCAGCTTGAACGGCCGGTGTTCGAGGCGGACCTCGTTGAGCGCGTCGAAACGCTGTTTTACCGGGCGAACTACCACCTGCTGCTCGACCGGTACTACCGGACCACGGCTCTGGTCTCGACGTACGAGTGGCGGGCCGACGACGACACGGAGAGCGACGAGCGGTACGAGCGGCTTCGAGACCGCGCCGAGTGCCTCCAAGAGTACCTAAGCAGGCTCCGGCCGCGGATGGACGACGGCGATGTCCGCGCCGTCGCGGAAGCGATCGCGGTCAGCGACGCCACGGCGGCCGACGCCGAGGGGTCGGTCGAGAGCAAGTACCGCCCCGACGAGTGTGCCGAGTGCGGTCAAGACTGGAGCGAACCGGTGGACGGCGGCGAGGCAGTCGCGAAGATCGGTGCCTACGTGTGGCGATGCGCCAACTGCGGGCACGTGGACATGCGCGCCGACCCGAACTACCGACACGTCACCTCGTCGAGGCGCTGAGGGGCCCGAGACCGAGCCGCTGGCGGAGAACGCCTCCGAGAGGTATTTGTGTCCGCGACGACCAAACTGTCCGGTATGACGGGACGTTACGGTGACATCGACTACTCGCGCGCGACAAAACGGACGTTCGCGGTCGGCGTGGTGCTTTTCGCGTTCGGACTGCTCGGCGACCTCTACCTCCGCTCGACGGCCGGGCCGATTCCCGAGTGGGAACAGACGCTGTTCGTCGACGCGGAGCTGTTCGGCGTCCTCGTGATGCTCCTCGCCCCGTTCGTGTTCGGGATCGTCCTCCCGCTCACGGAGTGACCCGCTGACTCGCTCCCCAACGGGTGCGCCGAGGGCGGGCCGCCACCGACCCCGCCACCTCGCCCGCTGCGGTATCGGCGCGCCGCACTCGGGACACACTTCGTCGGTACACGCGACCGCGAGGTCGTACCGCTTCCCTCACCGCCCGGCGAAAAAAATTAGCGTGAGCGTCGGTACCGAACCGCGACCCGGCGGCGGACGCCGCCCTCGATGTGCGACCGGGCGTTCTCCGTCCACTCTCCCGGCCCGCCGTCCGATCCCCACTCAGACCTCGTAGCCCTGTTCGGCCAGCGCCGCCTCCAGCGCGGCGAGGACGTACTCGACGTTCTTCGAGTGGGCAGAGCGGCCCATACAGCCGATCCGCCAGATGTCGCCCTCCAGATCGCCTAAGCCGGATGCGATCTCTAAGTCGTACTCCGCGAGGAGGTGGTCGATGACCGCGCCATCGTCGACGCCGTCGGGCACCCGCACCGCGTTCACACCGTTCCTCGATCCCTTCCTCGGCGACGAGCCGGAGCGCCTCGCGTAACGCGTAGACGTTCGTGATCGGCGCGGTGTGGTGGTACGAGCGGTCGTCGCCCCAGTACCCTTCCAGAAGCGAGAGGTCGAGATACCACGACCGCGGCCGCCGGTCGCGGTCGAGGATCTTGTCCATCGCACGATCGTTGAGCGTGAGCGGACTCGCGCCGGGCGGACACGAGAGGCACTTCTGCGGACCGGAGTAGGCGACGTCGACGTCCCAGTCGCCGACGCGCAGCTCGACGCCGCCCAGCGAGGTGACGCAGTCGGCGATCACAAACGCGTCGTGGTCGTGCGCGATGTCGGTCAGCTCCGGAACGTCCGGCTGGCGGACGCCCGTAGAGGTCTCCGCGTGGACGAACCCGAACACGTCCGGCTGGTGTTCGTCGAAGGCGCGCTCGACGTCGACGGGGTCGAGCGGCTCGCCCCACGGCGCGTCCACTTCGACGGCCTCCCCGCCCGCGCGCTCTGCCATCGACTTCATCTGCCCGCCGAAGTAGCCGTTCGTCGGGACTAACATCGTGTCGCCCGGTTCGACGAGGTTGCCGATCGCGGCCTCCATCGACGCCGAGCCGGTCCCAGAGACCGGGATCGTCCACCGGTTGTCCGTCCGGAACGTGTACCGCAGCAGCTCTTGGACCTCATCCATGATATCGACGAACGACGGGTCGGGGTGCCCCACGAGCGGGGTGCTCATCGCCTTGAGGACGCGCGGGTGAACGTCGCTCGGACCGGGACCCATCAGCGTGCGATCCGGCGGCGTCAGCTCCCCGACGTCGGGCGGTCGCTCCGCGGCGTCGGGCTCGGCGTGTCGGTTCGGCATGCGTCCAATTTCGGCAAGCGCCGACAAAAACCCGACGGAAACGCCCACGTCACCGGGATCGTGAGCGCCGATCCGGGTCAACTAAACCACCTCGGCGCGTACATGAACGTATGTCCGGCTACCCGCGCGAATCGGCATCAGATCAGGACCTCAAGGACGTTCTCGATCGGATGTCGGACGGGTTCTTTGCCCTCGATGCTGACTGGACGATCACGTACGCGAACGAGCAGGGGCGTCGGATCCTCCGGTCCGCGATGAGCGACGACGCCGTCGGCCCGACGGAGTCGGTCGAAGGGTGTGACCTGTGGAACTCGATACCCGAATCCGAGGAGACGGAGTTCTACGACGAGTACCACCGCGCCATGGGAACACAAGAGTCCGTCTCGTTCGACTCGTACTACGAGCCGTTGGACACTTGGTTCGAAGCCCGCGCGTTTCCGTCCGAGGAGGGGCTTTCGGTTTACCTCCGTGACATCACCGAACGCCGCGAACTGGAGCAGCGACAGGCGGAGGGCCTACGAGCTATCCAGCGGCTGTACGCCGTTTCGTCCGATCACGACCGGACGTTCGAACAGAAGGTCGAGGAAATCCTGGCGATCGGCTGTGAGTACCTCGACGTGCCGAACGGGTTCGTTACGCGGATCGAAGACGGAGCCCAACACGTGGAGGCGTCACACGCCGACCATCCCCTGTTACAGTCCGGCGAGACGTGTCCGCTCGACGACGCGTACTGTCGGCGGACCGTCGACCGCGAACAGCTCCTGACGATCGTCGACGCGTCGAACGAGGGGTGGGCCGGAGATTCCGCATACGAGACGTTCGAGCTGGAGACGTACATCGGGGGGCGTGTCGATGTCGACGGCGACCGCTTCGGCACGCTCTGTTTCGCCGCCACGACGCCGCGTGGCGAGCCATTCACCGACAACGAAGAGACGTTCGTCGAGCTGTTGACGCGGTGGGTGAGCTACGAGCTGGAGCGACGGCGTGCGGCCGACCGCCTCGAACGCGAGCGCGACCGCCTCGACGAGTTCGCGAGCGTCGTGAGCCACGACCTGCGGAACCCGCTCACGACCGCTCAGGGACGAATGGACCTCCTCACCGACGACTGCGACAGCGACCACGTCGAGCCGATCCAGCGCGCCCTCTCGCGGATGGAGACGCTGGTCCAGAACATCCTCACGCTTTCGCGTGAGGGCGGCGGTGTCGACGAGACGACCCGCGTCGACCTCGCGGCGCTCGCCGAGGACGCCTGGGCGACGACCGACGCCCGGGACGGGACGCTCCGAACAGCGGTCGACACGTTCGAACTCCGGGCCGACGAACTGCGGCTGCGACAGCTGTTGGAGAACCTGTTCCGGAACAGCGTCGAACACGGGACGGTGGGGGCGGCGTCCGACGGCGTCGAGGTCACCGTTGGCCCGCTGGCGGAGGACGACGGGTTCTACGTGGCCGATGACGGGCCGGGAATCCCGGAGACGGAGCGCGAGAAAGTGTTCGAGAACGGCTACACGACGACGACCGACGGCACGGGATTCGGGTTAGACATCGTCTCGAAGATCGCGGACGGCCACAGCTGGGCGGTCCGCACGACCGAGTCGGAAGACGGCGGCGCGCGGTTCGAGTTCACCGGGATCGACCGGCTGTAGCCCCACAGTTACTGCTCGCCGACGAAGTCCGGCTCCGTCCGCTTTGCGTCGCGCTCGTCTACGAGGTGTTCGACGAACGCGTCGAGGTCGACATCGCCGCGCTGGTTCTCGAAGCGGTCGCGCACGGAGACGGTGCCGGCCGCCCGTTCGTCGTCGCCGACGATGACCATATAGGGGAGCCGGTCATCGTGGCCGGCGCGAATCTTGCGGCCGACGGTCCAGTCGCGGTCCTCGACCTCGACGCGGAACCCCTCGTCTTCGAGGGCGTTCTTGACGCGGTGCGCGTAGCCGAGCGTCTCGTCGGAGACGGGGAGGATCCGGACCTGCTCGGGCGCGAGCCACAGCGGGAAGTTCCCGTCGAAGTGCTCAATCAGGACCATGAAAAAGCGCTCGTAGCTGCCGTACAGCGCCCGGTGGATCATCACGGGCTGGTGGTCCTCGTTGTCCTCGCCCGTGTAGGTCAGATCGAACCGCTCGGGCATGTTGAAATCGAGCTGGACCGTCGGCCCGTCCCAGACCCGGCCGAGGGCGTCCTCGAAGCCGAAGTCGATCTTCGGGCCGTAGAAGGCACCGTCGCCCGGCTCGACATCGTAGTCGTACCCCCCGGACTCTAGCACGTCGCGGAGCTGCTCCTCAGCGGACTCCCAGATCTCGTCGCCGCCGACCGACTTGTCCGGGCGCGTGGCGAGCGCGACCTCGACCTCCAGATCGAGCGTTTCGACCACCTCGAAGATCATCTCGATCACCGACTCTATCTCCCCCCGGATCTGGTCCGGGCGGACGAACAGGTGGCCGTCGTCGATGGTGAACGACCAGACGCGCGAGAGCCCCGACAGCTCGCCGCGCTGCTCTTTCCGGTACACCTTCCCGTTCTCGAAGTAGCGCTGCGGGAGGTCGCGGTACGACCACGACTGCTGGTCGAAGATGGTCGCGTGGCCCGGACAGTTCATGGGCTTCAGGCCGTACTCCTCGTCGTTGACGTCGAGGAGGAACATGTCGTCCTTGTAGTTCTCGTAGTGGCCCGACTGCTTCCACAGCTCCGTGCGGAACACGTGGGGCGTCTCGACCTCCTCGTAGCCGTGGTCGCGGTTGAGCTCGTTCGCGAACTCCGACAGCTCGCGGAGCACCGTCTTCCCCGGCGGGTGGTACAGCGGCAGGCCCGGTCCGGTCACCGTCGGGATCGAAAAGAGGTTCATCTCCTGACCGATCTTCCGGTGGTCGCGCTCCTGAGCCTGCTCACGCAGTTCGAGGTACTCTTCGAGGTCGGACTCGCTCGGGAAGGCGGTGCCGTACACGCGCGTCAGCGAGTCGTTCTCCTCGTCGCCGCGCCAGTAGGCGGCCGACACTTCGAGCAGCGTCGCCGCACCGATCTCGCCGGTCGAATCGACGTGCGGGCCCTGACAGAGGTCCTCCCAGCCGTCCTGAACGTAGAAGGTGACCTCCTCGTCGTCGGCCTCCTCGTCTAATATCTGGCGTTTGTACTCGTTGTCGGTGTAGATCTCCGTCGCCGCCTCGTGAGACCTGACCTCGCGCTCGATGTCGTAGTCGGCGGCGACGATCTCGTCCATCTCGTCTTCGACGGCGGCCAGATCGGCCTCGTTGAGGTCGACATCGGTGACGTCGTAGTAGAATCCGTCGTCGGTCGAGGGACCGATCGTCAGCGTCGCCTCGGGGTGGAGCCGCTGGAGCGCCTGCGCGAACACGTGGGCCGCGGAGTGGCGCAACACCGTGAGGTACTCGTCTGACTGGTCGGTGACGATCTCGATCCGCGCGCCCTCATGGACCGCGGCGTACTTCTCGACGAGTTCGCCGTCGATCTTCCCCGCGACGGTGTCGCGACCGAGCCCAGGGCCGATCTCGAAGGCGACGTCCTCGACTGTCGAGCCCGCCGGAACGGTCAGCGCTGATCCGTCCGGCAGGACGACCGTCACCTCGGCCTCCGCATCGGTCTCGCTCATACAGTGTCGGAGCCGGACGACCGTCATAAGTGTGTTCGATCCGCGGCGCGGGTTCGCACACGCGTCCGACCGCCGACCCGTCGTCGCGTCCGTTTCGGAATCGGACCGCGCCGCGCTCCGGGAGCGGCTCCCGGCAAGTCACGCCGCCGCCCCGGATTTCCGGAACCCGAAAGGGCGATGACAACACACAAATCCCGCGGCAACCTTTGCCGGACCATGACCACCCACGCCGAGTCCCTCTCGTCGGTGTTAGAGACCGTCGGCGAGACCCCGCTCGTCCGCGTCCACGACTCGCCGGACGAGGTGCCGGTGTACGCCAAGCTGGAGTCGTTCAACCCCGGCGCGAGCATCAAGGACCGCATCGGGAAGTACATGCTCGAACGGATGCTAGAGCGCGGCGATGTCGACGAGGGCGGCACCGTGATCGAGCCGACCGCCGGCAACACCGGCATCGGGATCGCCGTCGCAGCGGGACAGCTCGGGCTGAACGCGGTCTTCGTCGTCCCCGAGCGGTTCTCGGTGGAGAAACAACAGCTCATGCGCGCCCTCGGCGCGGAGGTCGTGAACACCCCGAGCAAGGACGGGATGGAGCTCGCCATCGAGCGCGCCCACGAGATCGCGGAGGAACTCAACGACGCCGTCGTTCCCCAGCAGTTCTCGAACCCGCTCAACGCCGAGGCGCACTACGAGACGACCGCCCCCGAGATCGACGAGGCGCTCGACGGCGAGGTCGGTGCGGTCGTCGCCGGCTGCGGCACCGCCGGGACGCTGATGGGCACGGCCCGTTACTTCAGGGAGGCGGACGCGGACACGCACGTCACCGCGGTCGAGCCGGCCGGCTCGGCGTACCGCGAGTTCTTCGGCGAGAACGTCGAACGCGAGGAGTACAAGACCGAAGGGATCGGCACCCACGACATCGACACGAACGAGCTGTTCGAGCCCGACCTCGTCGACGAGGTTCAGGCGATCGACGACCGCGATGTCCACGAACGCACTCGCCGCCAAGCGCGTCGCGCGCGACATCCGCGACGCCGAGATCGATGCTCCGCACGACGCCGTCGTCACCGTGTTCTGTGACTCATCCGAGCGCTACCTCTCGAAGGGCGTCTACCGGAGCTTCGAGGAGTGGGAGGGGTAAGTGGGATACGTGGCGGGGCGGGCGTCGTCTCCCGACTACCCGTAAAGTCGCCCGTGTTCGACCTTTATACACCGGTCTTGGACCACGTCGATCCCGTCGGCCGCCGCGTCCGCGGCCGCCTCGTCGTGACTGATCCCGAGTTGGAGCCACGCCGCGCCCGCATCGCCGCGTGACGCGTGCCGCTCGCGGACGGCGTCGAGTATCTCCGGCACCTCCTCGCTCGGACGGAACACGTCGACGAGGTCGATCGCTCCCTCAACATCGCCGACCGCGTCGTACGCCGGCTCGCCGAGGACCTCGTCCGCGTACGGGTTCACCGGGACCACGCGGTAGCCGTGGTCCTGAAGGTATTCGGGCACGTCGTGGGCGGCCTTCCCGGGCGTCGTCGAACATCCGACGACGGCGATCGTCTCCGCGTCGAGCAGCCGGTCGAGTCCCCCGTCGTCGGTGATGAGCATGTCCGATCTTCGAGCGCGACCCGATTAAGTGGATTCCCCCGCGGCGGCGGCCTCGCGCGCGACCGACCGGTCAGGCCAGTCGGATCTCCGGCTCGCCGTCCTCGGTGACGGTGATGATCCCGTCGAACAGCTGTTTGATCGTGTTCATCGCTTGGTCGTCATGGGCCGTCGAGTCAATGCTGAACAGGCCCAGCCCGTCGACGCTCTGGACGCGTCCCGTGAACACGTGGAGGAACCGGAACACGGTCTGGAGGTCCGCGTACATCAAAAGCGTCGACAGCGAGTGGACCATCACGCGGTTCCGCTCGATGCCCCGGTCGCCGAACGCCTGAAGGAACTCCGAGAGCTTGATCCCGATACCCGTCATGTCCACCGGCGAGGAGGCGTACTTGATCCGGTCGGACTCGACGATCTCACCGCCCTGCTGGCGCGTGACGCAGTCGACGACCGCGACGGGTTTCCCCTCGTAGGGCGTCCGCTTCTCGTAGTCGCGGAGCACCCGGTCGGCACCGTCTTTCGTGGTGACCGCGATGGCCCCCTCGTCGCGGTCGGTCCCCGCGGCGAGGACGTCCATCATGATGGACCGCTTCCCGCTGAGCGGTGGACCGGTTAACAGGATGTTGGTCCCGGGTTCGACCTCGGCGTCGAAATGCGGCGTCAGCTCATACATGGACGCACCTCGGGGGCGACGATGTCGGCGCGAGCCGCTCGTTCGGCCGTGAGGCCGTACGACCAGGACACATCTACTACCAAAGCATGCCCGCTCCGAATAATATTCTTTTTGATCGCCCCTCGCAAGCCGACATCGCGTCCGCGCGCGCTCCCGCAACCATTGAGCCGCCGGATCCGGTTGCGAGAGCGGAACCGACCGCCGCCGGAAATTCCCGACCTGTCACATCCGCGAATTTAGCCCGAGAGAAACGGAGCCGGACCGGGCCGAGTGCGCGACGCCGATTTTGAATCGCGGGACTTAATACGGTCTCGGAAATAACCTCAATCAAGGGCGCTTAGCTCAGTTTGGACAGAGTGCTTGGCTTCGGACCAAGTTGCCACGGGTTCAAATCCTGTAGCGCCCATACATTTGGCACAATACAATCGCCACATGGCGCGGCGATAACTGGTCGAACGCGTCAGATTTTGCTTTCGTTTGATGGACGAATGGGAGAGTGGATTCCACTGGGATTCGTGTACAGCCAAACTGTTCTACATCAAGAAGATCAATCACAGATCGACCGAGAGTGATTATTGCGAGCCGTCGTAACCGTGGAGTCGACCCGGACAGACAGTGTGTGCCAACAGTAGGAGGTCCTCACAGTCGCCGTCGTTCGAGAGAACAGACCACTCGTCGTAGCCGTCAAGTTGATGTTTTCCCATACGCATGTTACCATATGGCATGTCGAATCCGCTGTAACGAATGTGACCTCAATCGACGCTTAGACGACTGTATTACCGCTCACAAACAGGCGAAAGAACACGAGGCTCGCTACACCGACCACTGGGTCACGCTTTACGATCCACCCAGCGGAGATCCGCCTCTTGCCGACAGTTAGCGGCCGGCACTGGGTGGTTCTCCGGATGTCGGTAAACATCGTTGACGACATCGACTGCGCGACCCGTCCGTGGTCCCCGCTGTCAGTGGGACCGAGAATTAATCATCAGCAACTCCAACAAAGCCCATGCGAGATCCCGTGTTTTGTTTCGACAGGGACAAGACGATCGACGTGAACCCGCCGGAAAACGGCCCTGCGGTACCGCTTAGCTGGGTTCAGTATTACGCTCACTGTACGGAACACGACGTTTGGGCGACCGGGAACCCACGACTGTGTCGTGAGGCCGGAATCCCCTCCCCCCGTGAGGCGCGGGAGCTACTTGATACCGCCGGTTGCGAGCCAGTAGCGTCGTACGACCGGATGAACTCCGGGCGGATCGACCGGCTTCGCCTCCTCAACCAGCTTTACGGGGAGAGCTACGACGGGAGCGTTGAGTTCGTCGTCGTGGACGACACCGACGTGACCGAGTACACGGACGGTCGGTCTTGGTCGTACTATTCACCCGCGGAGTTCGTTATCGCCGTGAAGAACGGAGCATTTCCCACACCAGACACCGCCGCCGTCAGCGGGAGTCCGTATCGAACTCCGGAACACGGCGACTGCTACCGACCGCAGTTAGAACGGTTCGAACGGCGACTCTCGAACTGAGGCCGACTGAGTGGACTCGACGCGGCATGCCAACAAATGGATTATAAATACGAAACCGAGCGAACGAAGCGCCTCCAGCGACCAGCCGACCCATTTACAATCCGGCACGTCAACCCCGACCGAATCGAACACGTTACTGTCTACACCGACACGGTGGATAACGCACAGGACGGCGAGCGACACCCAGTTTTTACACCGTTAAATACCCGATTTGCCGGCTTCTTCCGGACTGCGCGTGCGGGGACCGTCTTCCGGGGTGAATGGGACCGCCGATCGATCCCGTTCGACGAGTACATCCCATACGTGGGGCTCCGTCGGCATTTCGCCGACGGGGTCGACTGGGAGGCGACGCGGTACTACCAAAATATCGTCGACTGTATTACGAACGGAGCACCGCTGTGGGGCTGTGAGACCGAATCGGAGTTCCGTGAACGCTGTGAAGAACTGGATCGACTGTACGAGCGGATCGACCGCGAGGGGTACCGGTCGGCCGACGAACTCAGAGACGGAAAACTCCAGTACGACGAGGTGGCGATCAACGTCGGTCGTGACGGACACCTCCTGTTTAATGACGGGAAGCACCGCCTCTCGATGGCGAAGATGCTCAATGTGGATACTGTCCCGGTGCGGGTGATCGTTCGACATCAAGAGTGGGCTGCGGGTTCCGACCGCGAGTTCCCTTCGAGTTAAGCTCTCTGTCAGGCGTAGCCGAGTTCTTCCAGCCGGCGTCGAATTTCTGGAGGAACAGAACCCGTCCCGTCGCCGTCACGATTGTCCGGGACGGCCTCTCGAAGGGTAGCCATAGCCTCTTGTGGGCTCTCGATGGGTGACGTGCCGACCTCGCGCCATCCGTCGTCGGTCTCGAACCCGTAATATCCGTCCGCGACCAACCCTCGGTATTCTACATCGACGCTATCGATTGTAGCGGGAGTATAGCCCCGCTCGCGGAGCGTTTCGCGACGCATCGTCGCGATGCCGTTGTACTCGGTGAGATACGTCACACTCCGCTCGTCGTCGACCGTCCGGAGGTCCCGACCGCGCCGATCCGGCTCCGTACCGTCGGCAAGCGACAACACGGTGTGATAGACGTCGAGCAGCGATACCGGTGCGTCCGTCCGCTCGTCTGAAAAGTCAGGACCGGTAACGACCAGCGGGACGTTCGTTACCTCGGGGTACACGCCGTAGCCGTGTTCCCAGACACCGTGTTCGCCGAACAGTTCGCCGTGGTCACCGAGCGTGACAACATAGTCGAACTCTGTTGACAGCGCATCGAACGCTTCGCGGTAGACATCACTTAAGTACCGCACAGAGTCCTCATAGGCAGTTCGTGCTCGGTCTGCGTCCGGTTGAGCGTACTCTCTGTCAGCGTCGTCTACCAACGCGTCGTCGGGGTCATCAAATCTGTTGCGAAGCGTCGCCTCGAAAGCGGGCCCCATGTCGTACGGCTCACCCGACCGGTACGACGGCGGCGCACGGTACGGCTGGTGTGCCTCCATGAGATTCGCGAACAGGAACGTTGGTTCCGACGGCGACAGCGATTCCGCCAAGCTCCGGAACCGCCCGGCTCCGTCGTCGTCGTCGCCCAGCCAAGTCCCCGCGAGCGCATCCGCGACACCGAACCGAAGCGAGCGTCCAGTGTCGTATCCCCGGCCCATTGCCGCGGCCGCTCCCGTCAGGTACGCCAGTCGCGGATGCTCGTGTTCTTCGAGATGCCGATACCAGTTGAACACCGACGATTTCGGGTACTCCGTGTCTCGCGTTCCCTCGAACACGTCGAACCCGCGATCGTATCCGTATGCCGGCGAGACGTTGATGTTCGCGGAGAACGCGTGTGTTCGGTAGCCTGCTGCCCCGAGCTGTTCGGCGAGAACGCGATCCGGTGTCGAGAGCGCCCAGTCGGCAACGGTCACGTCTGCCTCGCTGGGATACATGCCAGTGAACAAGGATGCGTGTGCGCCCCCCGTCCAGTGACTCGTCGAGTATGCCGCATCGAACCAAGTCCCGGGGAGCCACTCGAACGCCTCAGTAAAAACGTCCGAGCGAACGGTGTCCAGTACGATGACCGCGATGTTTGTCACTACATTCGCGTTACGTCGTGTCACATATATATATCGCGTCGCCTCAGACGCATGCGACCGTCGCTTCCAGTAATCTTACCAACACGTGATTGGCACGCAAAACGCCCTGTCTCTGCTGTCGGGTCGGCCGTCGCCTTTTATAAGGGAGTAGCTCTCTTCGATTTTTTGTTCGAAATAGTACCTAATATAGGGGAGTAATTTAATTGATTTGAACCCCTTTTGATCTTTAGTCGTGACAAGTAATTCGAACAAGATTCGAATTTCAGTCGTCCAGCTTGACGAGTATGGCCCGTGGACTGTCGAGCCAGCCCCGCGGCGAGAGACGGACCTACAAGCGCTTCAAGCGCGTCTCTACGCTGACTTCGCGGACTTCGTCGGCCGCAGTGACGGATACGCATTTTTCAACCGGTTTGACAATATGCTCGGTGTCACCAACAACGTCGATGTCGAAGAGTACGAGCGGTTTCAAGAGCGGGTTCGCAACCGCTATCCGGTCACTGTCAGCGTCGGCATTGGGGAGCGGGAGACACCAGTCGAAGCGGTTGAAGCGGCGAGCATACAGCTTCAGGCGGCGGGGAGTGCCCAAGATCCCGAAAGACGGGAAGTACTTCGCGCGAGTGAAACGACCGATTCCACCGGCGATATCACGGTCGGACACTTCGACATCGTCGATGTGACGGGATCGTTCACCGACAACGAGAACGCTGCGGCGGCCGGACTCACGATACAAAAGGCGATGGTCGCTCTCAGAGAGCGACTCCTGTCTGAGTACAACAGTATCGCTCAGTTCGTCGGCGGAGACAACATGATCGCCGTCTGCCCGTCACTAAGTGAGGAGACGTTTGGAGACATCGTTGACCACGTGTACGACCGGACTGGCGTCGAATATCAAGTCGGGATCGGTTCGGGACCGACGGCTCACGCGGCGGGTGGACGGGCGAAGCAGGCGCTTGAACACTGTCGGGAGACTGGAACAAGGGTCCACGAGGCGATGACGGTTCACAAACGGGCAACGGATGACTGAACAGGCACTCGTCTTCACCGGTGAACGAGAAGTCACCATCCAGCAGGTCGATGCGCCTGCCCCTGGCGAGAACGAGGTGAGTATCGACGCCGATGTGTCGGCGATCAGTTCGGGGACGGAACTGTTGATTTACCGTGACGAAGCGCCGACCGGTATCACGGCCGACTCATCGTTGGAGACACTGAACGGCGACCTTTCGTACCCACTTCAGTACGGCTACTCGCTGGTTGGGACCGTTACCGACACTGGGAGCGGCGTTGACGACGCCTGGATGGGTCGTGAGGTCATCGCGTTTCATCCGCATCAAACTCGATTCACGGTCTCAACGGACAGCCTCACGCCGCTCCCGCCGGACCTTGACCGACGCGCTGGTACTCTGTTCCCGTCAGTTGAGACGGCCACGAACTTCCTGCTCGACGGTGCCCCGAAGGTCGGCGAACGGGTGGTCGTGTTTGGTGCCGGCGTCATCGGGCTGTGTACTACTCGATTGCTCGCGGAGTTTCCGCTGGACTCGCTGGTCGTCGTTGAACCGCGTTCCTCGCGGCGCGAGTTAGCGCGGGCGTTCGGGGCCGACGAGACGGTACCACCGGGAGAAGTCGACACGCTGTTCGACTCCGTAGCGGACGATTACGGGTCCGCTGACCTCGTTTACGAGCTGTCCGGTCAGCCCGAAGTGCTCAACGACGCAATTGACGTCGTCGGTTACGACGGTCGGATCGTAGTCGGCTCGTGGTACGGCTCGAAACGGTCGGCACTCAACCTCGGGGAGTCGTTTCACCGTGACCGTATCGACATTATTTCGAGCCAAGTGAGCACGATCGATCCGACACTCCGCGGTCGATGGTCGAAGGAGCGACGTACGCAGGTTGGTCTCGATAATCTTCGTCTGATCGACCACGAGTCGTTGATAACCGACGTGGTTCCGTTCGAACGGGCCGGAGCCGCCTACGAACGACTTGATGAGACGACTGAAGAGACAGTTCAACTGCTCCTCTCGTACGACTGAATTATGCCAACCAACACTACGACAGACACCAACGACGGAAGGTGCGAACTGATGGTCAAGCGGGAATTCATCGCACAGCACTATTTGACCGTCCCTGACCCGGAACCACCTGAAGGAGAGGTCCATAGTCATCACTTCACTATCGAGGTCGAGTTTGCCGCCGACTCGCTCGACGAGTACGGATATCTCGTGAACATCAACAGGGTTGAGACGCTATTCGACGACGTTGAGGAGCGATACCGGGATACACTGCTCAATGACCTCCCGGAGTTCGAGGGGATGAACCCGAGCGTCGAGCGCTTCGCTCGCACCGTCTGTAACCGATTTTGTGTGGACCTCCTTGATAACAATCCCGACGAGGTGACAGTTCGGATCTGGGAGGACGACCTCGCGTGGGCGAGCCATCAGAGGACATCATGAAACACGCCCGTATTAGATACTTGGAGTCGAAACACAGCGTCGACAAGCGATCGCGATCGCGTCGAGTATCGGACCGATTATTCGAGGCTCTCCCCGAGGCACCGACCGTCGGCGAAGCTGGCGCTGGAACCGGGACGACGGTACCGTGGTTGCTTGAACGAGGGGTAACTGCCGGATCGTATCGAGGCATCGACCTCTCTCCGACAGTAGTCGCTCACGCGCAGTCTACCCAGCCGGCCATACTCCGGCATCGTGGGTACGACGCTGTCGATCATGAAACCGGGGGCGCTGTCGAAGCGTTTCAGTTCGAATTCGAGGTCGGCGATGCGTTACAACTCCTGAACGACCAGGCCTACGACATCGTCATCGCACAGCAATTTATGGATCTCGTCTCACTTGAGCCCGCCGTCGACTCGTTAACTGCGGCGGTCAAGGACGGCGGTCTCGTGTACTGCCCGTTGACTTTTGACGGTGTGACGCTTTTTCAGCCGGATCACCCGGCCGACGACGAGGTACAGCGGGCGTACCACGAGGCGATCGACTCTTCGGCTGATCGAGACGTCCGTGCGGGTCGACACCTGATTGACGAATTCGGTGGCCGAGCCGGGTCGTTGCTCGCCGTCGATGCCTCCGACGCCGTCGTCCATCCCCAGAACGGTGAGTACCCTGACGATGAGCGCTACTTTTTACATTGCTTACTTGAATTCGTCGAGGAGTCGGTCTCCGCAGAGACGGTCCCGGAGGTCAAAGACTGGCTGTCAACGAGACGTGACCAGCTCGCGGACGGCCGCCTCTCGTACGTCGGACACAGGTACGACTTTTTGTACCGAACGGGTGTGAAGTAGCGGATCCGCTTGCTCATTACCGGCTGGGATGACCTCGATGTACTGGAACAGAAGATCGGTGAACTGTGCTACTCGATCCGGTTCCATCCCAGATTTCCCCACGATCAGGTCCTCGTAGTTCTCGATTTCGTCGTTCCGGACAAACGGGGACATCGAGGACGAATCCGTTCCGACCGGGGGCATCGACTACAGCGGCGGTCGCGTCGGACGGCGCTCCCCGAAAACGGGGGATTGACCGCGCGGGGATTCTCGATCGAGGCGATGGCAGTCCCCGAGAGCGAACTCGGGAAGTCAACGTTTCCAGACGGACTGGAGTCCGTTGCCGGCCCGGACGAGACACGTGGACAAATTATTTATCTGAAGCCCGCCACGACTGTGACAAGTCCAATTGTAGTAGGACAACAAAATTTGTACACATGCCACGAGAAACACTACTCCTCGTCGGACGGAACGAGGTACAATCGGTCGCGGAGCGGCACGCCGATCGGTTGCGGAACGCTGGTGTCGTCGACGCAGTCACTACTGCGACGTACGAGGTGGAGCCGGAATCGGAACTCAGAGAGGTGCTATCGGACGTTCGTGGGGACCGAGTCTACGCGGTTCCGATGTGTTTCGCACACACCCACGAGACGCTGAAAGACGTTCCGAGAGCGTTGAGCCGCCTTTCCGGTGAGGTGCGATACTGCGACCCGATCGGGAAGCGTCGAGCCGTGACCGAAGCGATCCGGAACCGAGCCGAGGCCGCGAGCGACGCGGACGCACTCGTGCTCGTCGCCCTCGGGAATAGCCGTGACGACCATGCGCGAACGGTTGCCACGTTCCATGCGGCCCGTTTGCGGGCCGAGTTCGACGAAGTCCGAACCGCGTTTCTCCTCCAGAGTCCGGCCGTCGAGTGCGCGCGGTACACGCTTGCGGCCGACCACGCGGTGGCGTGTCCGCTGTTCGTCGGCGACTGTGAAGCGACCCGAGACCGAATTCCCGAACAGCTCGAGTTACATCGCGGCGGGATCGACTACGCTGACCCGTTCGGGGCGGACGACGTCGTCACTGATGCGATCGCCGTCGCAATCGAGCGCGCCCGCGCGAACGCGGAGGTATCGACGCCGAGTCCGGATCTCGTCGCCGACGCAGAACCCGTGGCTACGGACGGGAGCGGACGAAACTAACTCGTTCTCCCTTTCTTTCTTTGAACTGTCCGGGGCCGTTCGCGGGCCGGCCCGGGTCCGTTGGTTCCGTTTCACTACCGCCGAACGACTAACACGGACAGATCGGAGAACGGCGAGTCACCCGCCTCGTCACCGCCCGCGTGTCCGGCGAGATCGCGAAGCGTCGTTCGAGTGATGCGTTCGTCGTCGTGGGTGAGTCGTTCGCAGACGAGCGCGCCCGCCTCCGGGTCGCCGCCGTGTTCGAGCAGGTCGGCGGCGACATCGCCGGGCATCCAGTCGAAGGGACGGGGCAACACGAGCAGGTGACGCTTCCCGACGTTGCGGCGAAGCCGGTTTATACCGTCTGTGAGGTCACCGCTCCTGTGGAGTGTTACGAAGGCGGCGTCTTCGATGGGGGTGCGCGCTCGACTGGCCGCGACCTGTACCGAAGAGACACCCGGGACGACACGCACGTCGACCGACCCACCGGTGGCGTCGTCGACCGCTCGTTCGACCTTCCCGACGAACTGGTAGCCGGAGTGGTTCGGATCGCCCATCAGGACCGCAGTGCCCCGCTTCCCGTGGGCAACGCGGTCGGCGAACGTGGCGAGCGCGTCCGACTCGTCGCGATACCCGCACGTCAGGCACTCTGCGTCGGTGCGATCGCGGACGAACTCGACGACCGTCTCGAACCCGACGACGACGTCCGCCTCCCGGATCGTACGCTCGCTCCGCGGTACGAGGTACTCGGGGTTTCCGGGTCCGATGCCGACGGCGTGGACGGTCGTCACCGACTCAGTCGCCCGGTCGGGCTCCGGACGGTCAGCGGCGTACGCCGCCGGGTCTGGCCCCTCGTCGAGGTCGTACTCGTCCGTCATGGGCTTTCACCGCGGAGCGCTTCGAGCGTCGTCTCGCCGCTTCGGACATCGCTGGCGGCGTGGACGAGTTCGTTGGTGAGGCCGGCCGCCAGCCCGGACCCGCCGCGCCGGCCGACGTTCGTGACCGCCGGGACGCCGTACGAGTCGGCGACCTCACGCACTCGCTTCCGACTCTCCGCGGCC
>PXST01000044.1:24665-39248 GCA_003023405.1 Halobacteriales archaeon SW_8_68_21 | reverse complement strand
TAGTGACAGCCGAAAAATTTGTAATGTTGGAGTGTGAGTACAAACTATGCCTGGACCGTCGAAAGACCATCTTGAACATCTGAGTGAAGAGGAACTCGATGAGGCGATCGATCAAGCTCAATCTGACGAAGAACCCTACCTCGTCCGGCGATTATGTCTGATCAAAAATATCTATCTCGGTGATACGCTCACGGAAGCGGCGACGCGTGTCGGCGTCACGACGCCGACCGCGAGCCGCTGGGTCGATCGCTGGAATAACGACGCTGTGGACGGTCTTCGACCAGATTCTGGTAGTGGGCGCCCACCAAAACTTGACGAGCACCAACGCGACCGGCTTCAAGAGGTGCTCAAACAACACCAACCGCTCACCACCCATCAAGTTCAACAGCTCATCGAAGATGGGTTCGATGTATCATACTCTCAGCGACATACATCGCGACTTCTCAAAAATCTTGGACTAAACTATGCGATCCCGCGACCAGAATCGCCGGATCGGCCTGATGACGCAGAAGAACAACTCGAAGAACGTCTCGAGGCCGCTCTCGACGATCTTGACGACGACGCAGTGACTGATGGCGGTGTCGTCGTCGGATTTCTTGACGAAGCCTGGCCTCGTCCGACGGATAACAGCCGGCGGCTGTGGAGCTTCGGCCGACCGACGATTAAAAAAGAGACGCCAACAGCGAACTTTGACGATGTCGTCTTCGGATTTTACGCGCTGAGCGGGACTAGCGTTGTCTCGTGTAAAGACGATCTGAGCAAGGAATCTGTGGGCGATTTTTTCCCTCAAGATACGTGAGAAGAACACAGATCAGCCGATCATACTCGTCTGCGACAACTTTTCATCTCACTTTGCCGAGTATGCCGATGATATAGCAGATAAACACAATATACACAGAGTAGCACTACCGCGGTATTCGCCAGATCTCAATCCGATCGAGCAGATCTGGAAAAGCGTAAAACGCGATCTCTCACCGCTTGAGGCGTCAGATCTTGAAACGTATCGAGAACTGATCTGTTCGGTCTTTCACGACTACGCCGATCGGATAAGCTTCGCAGAGTCGTGGATAGATCGCTTTCTATCTATTCAAATATTATGACGATCACTATCGCCGCCGGCGAGCGTACGCCGCCCTCACCTGGGGCTTTGGTGTTCTTCACCGCAGAGCCGTCGTTCAGATATAAAACCAGAAAGTAACACGCCAATACGAGTTATAAATTCTCACTTCACAAACGTGCGAGACTCACTCCCGCTATCGCTCGTCCGTGTTACTGTACTCCGCGATTGAGGGTATAAACTATCAGCTACTGAGGATTTCAACAGAGCCTCAGCGTCCTATGTAAAACGGCTCGTCAGCTCAGAGTGTGTCCCTCTCAGTCCGAACCTTGGTTGCGGCCAAACAGCAAGGCAGGAACAGTTACCAGTACCGCAAGCAACAGACCCGAGCCGATGATGGCGAAAAACACGTCTGATAACCCCTCTGTTGTCACGTAATCGTACGATAACGCAACCGCCACGACCACAGAGAATCCAATGAAAAGTAGCTGGCGAACCCCCGAAGACCAGCTCGTAGAGACGGTCATATTACGAGATAGATTGTTCGCAGACAAATACGTGTGGGGTGATACTAATATACCCGCAGCCATGCTTGCTGATTCTCTCCCCAACCAATTCCAAGAGTGAGTCTAAATAGAAAACTCGTCCAGCGATTACGTTAGCCCAGCGCGGTCACGTCGACCGCGCGCGATTCGCCGTCGAACTCTATCTCGACCGTCGAGCCGACGCGCTCCGTCTCCCGCCACGCCTCCACGGCCGTCGCGTGGCGCTTCCGGCGACTTTCGAGGTCGGCGTCGGGGTACTCGGCGGCCGTGTCGTCGACCTCGGGGTACGACGGCACCTCGGCGACGAGCGCACGCGGATCGACGTGGAGCGGTTCCGAGGCGTCCGCGGCGTCGTCGCTTTCGCCGCCACCGCCGTCGCTGTCACCTCCTCCGACATCGAGCGCGTGGAGGCGCGCCCGCATCCGCCCCGAGAAGGGCGGCGTCGCCCGGAGGACGACCTCGCGATCGCTCCGCAGAGACGCTTCGAGGGCGTTCGCCACGTCGTCGCGGTGGACCGCGATCGACCGGACCCGGTCCAGTCCCGGCTCTGGGTTCCCGGACTCGCCCGCGCCGCTCGTCGACTCCTCAGTCATCGTCCGCCGCCCACTCGGCGTCCGAGAGCGTTCGTTGGACCGCTTCCTCGCCGACCGCGCCCGCGAGGTGTTCGAAGCCGGCCCGGACGCCGCGGTCGCCCGCGTTCGCGACGAGCCGGGAGACGATGAACTCCGGCGTGGACTTCCCGACCGTCTCGAACCGCGGCTGGTAGTCGACGCGGAGGTCGAGGTCGTTCGTCAGGCCCTCCGCGAAGATGCCGTCGATCCGGGCAGCGTCGGGCAACGGGCTGAGGTCCTCCGCGAGGTGGGTGACGTAGACGCCGAGCGCGCCGCGGTCGACGGTCAGCGTCACCAGCCCGTTTAGCAGGTCGGCGGCGCGTCCCGGCTCGGTGATCGCCTCGAACTCGTCGACGAGCATGAGCGTCCGTCCCTCCGCGACGAGCGGCGGAACGACCGATTTCAGCGTCGACTCCAGCACGCCGGCGTTAAACGAGGCGTGCCGGCGGTGGAAGACGATCCGGTCGAACGTCCCGACCTCGGCCGCGTCCGCGGGCACGGGTAGCCCCATCGACGCGAGCAGCGCCACCGCACACAGAGTCTCCAACAGCGTCGTCTTTCCGCCCGAGTTCGCGCCGGTGAGGACGCTCACGCGGTCGCCCGTCGGCGGCGCGTCCGCGCTCGCGACTCCCGACGCGTCGGCCAGCGAGTGCGATCCGACGCCGTACGACACCGGCTGGATCTCACCGGCGAGGAAGGGGTTGCGCGCGCCACGCACCGCGATCCCGTCGTCGACGGGCGTCGGTCGGACGTGCCCGTTCTCGGCAGCGAACCGCCCGAGCGACAGCAGGAAGGCGGCCTCCGAGACCGCCGCTGCGGCGCGGGCGACGGTCGTGTCGCCGCCGCTCGCGTCGTCGCCCTCTCCGGTCGGGTCTGCCCCCGCCTCGCCGCCGAGCCGCTCGCGGACATCGGCCGCGACCGCGGCCTGACGCTCGTCGACCGCATCCTCCAGTTCGACCACGAGGTCCCGCAGCGTCGCCGACACGAAGTCGGCCGCGTCGAGCGCCTCGTCGGGCGCGGTGGCCCGGACCGTTGCGGGTTCGACGCCGGTCTCGCGCGCGACGTGGTCGATCGTCGCGGCTTCGAGCGCCTCGAAGTCGCGGAGGCTCCCGTCGCGCACCGATTCGAGTACGTCGAACGCCGAGTCGGTGAGGTCGCGCGCGGCCGCCAACCGGTCGCGCAGCCGGTCCAACTCCGCGTCCGCGCCCGCCGCGATCTCGATGTCGTCGCCGTCGAGTCCGCCGGCCGGGTCGATCGACCCGCGCACGTCGGCGAAGGGGTCCGCCGTCAGACCTGCCTCGCGGAGCGCGACGGCGGTCTCGACCGCGGCCAGATCCGAGCCGTCGGCCTCGTCGTACGCGGCGAACGCCGCCTCGACGGCCTCCCGGTCCGTCTCGTCGAGGTCGGCCCACGCGTCGCGGGCGGCGACGACCCGGTCGAGTCGGTCCTCGACGGCGTCGCGGTCGAGAAGCGGCGTCATCACGCGGATCCGGTCGGCTGCGTGCGCGGTCAGAGCCGCGTCGGCCGCGAGCGCGAGGAGGTCGTCGTACACCGAACGCGCGTCGCCCGTGGCGAGGACGTCCATCCCCGCTTCGCCGTTCGCCCGGCGGAGGATTCGGGTCGCGCGGCCGCGGTGGAGTCCCGCGTCGACGAGCGCGCGGACGTCGGCCGACTCGATCGCCGCGACGGCCCGCTCGGTCCCGAGCGCCTCCGTGAGCCGCTCGCTCGTCTTGGGTCCGATCCCCCAGTAGTCCTGGAGTCGCATACCCCGTGGTGTCACCCCGGCGTCTTGGCGCTTTCGTCGGCCGGGGTTCGTCTCGTTGTCCGCGCCTCCGCGGTTCGAGGTCGCCTGCGTCGGGCACGGGGGCCCGCTCGCGTCCGGGGGCGGGGAGGCGCTGCGGCGGCTGGCTGCGGGGCTCTGACGCCTCGGCGGCTCACCGCGACTGCCGGTAGATGAGGTTGCGCTGGATGTCGTTCGCGCCCTCGTAGATCACCGGAATGCGTACGTCGCGGTAGATTCTCCCAGCCGGCCCGGGCGGCCTCTTCGGAGTCGAAGCCGCCGCTCGCCCAGTAGCCGGCGTCGTCGTTGTCCGCCACCTTCTCGCAGGCGCGCCAGTTGAGCGCGCGGGCCGACTCGAACCCGATCCGCATGTCCGAGATCGTGTGCTGAACGGCCTGGAACTCGTCGATGGTCCGGTCGAACGCCTCGCGCTCGTCGATGAACGCCTCCGCCTCCTCGACGGCGGCGGCGGCGAGGCCGAGCCCGTGGCCCCCAACGATGACGCGGCCGTGGTTGAAGAAGTCCGCGAGGACGTAGAAGCCCCCGCCCTCGCTGCCGACGACGTTCTCCTCGGGGACGAAGCAGTCCTCGAAGACGATGTGGCCCTGCTTGGAGGCGCGCATCCCCATCTTCTCCGGGATGTGTTCGGCCTCGTAGCCGTCCGAGTCGGTCTCGACGATGAACAGTGTGTAGTTCGAGTAGCGGTCGTCGCTCTCGCCGGTCTTCGCGTAGACGGTGAGCCAGTCGGCCTCGACCGCGTTGCCGACCCAGTACTTCTCGCCGGTCAGTTCGTACCCGCCCTCGACCTTCTCGGCCTTCGTCGTCATGCCCGCGAGGTCGGAACCGGTCTGCGGCTCGGAGACGGCGAGCCCGGATAGCTGGTCGTTCTCGGCGACCGGGCGGAGGTACTCCTCTTTTTGTGCTTCGGTCCCGTAGTCTTCGACCATCTCAGCGCCGAAGCTGGCGAGCCCCCCTCCCGCCGTACTCCTCGCCGATGTCCCGAGCGACGAGTCCGGCGTCCATCCCCGCTTCGAGCACCTCCCACGGGTACTCGCCCGACTCGTAGTACGCCTCGGCGTTCGGGGCGATGTACTCGTCGGCGAACTCGCGGGCCTCCTCTTTGACATCTCGCGCGCGCTCCGGCACGATACTGTCGTCGAGCAACTCCATAGACACTGTAACGACCACGCGGTCAAAACGTTCGTGAAACAATGACAAACCACGGGCGGGTTTACACCGGGTCGCCGGTCTCGTCGCTTCCGCCATGCTCGTCCTGTTCGTCGCTGGCGTCGCTCTCGTCGCCTCCGTCGTCCTCCTCCTTCTCGTCCCCCTCGTCGCCATCGCCGCGGTCCTCCCCGTCGACGCTCTCGGCGAACCCGCCCTCCGAGCCGTCCGCGTCCCGATCGTCCACGAAACCATCACCGCCCTCCGCGTCTTCGATGATGTCGCCGACTGTGGCGGTCTCGGAGGCGCTGGTGGTTCCTTCGTCCGCCGGGTCGTCGAGCGCGCCGCCCGCCGCCTCGGACTCGTCTCCCTCCGGTGTCTGGTCGTCGGGGGGGTTGGCCGGGTCGGCAGGTTCGAATCCCGCCGTTTCGAGGTCGGCGTCGATGCTCTCGCGGAGGTCCACGCCGTGCTCGCGGAGGGCGGTTCGCGTCGCCTCCCTATCGACCGTCCCGGAGACAGTCCGGGGCAGTTCCTTGACGTACGCGACGGTCTTCGGGATCTTGAACCCGGCCAGCCGCTCGCGGGCGAAGGCGAGCAACGCCGCCTCGTCGACGGGCGAGGGACCGACGGCCCCCGTTCCCATGGCCGGCTCCGCGATCCCGTCCGTTGGGGGCGCTTCTCCCGCGGCCTGCTCGGAGTCGTCCGGTCCGGAGTCGTCCGATTCGGGACCGGTCTCCGCGGAGTCACCCTTCGCGGCTGTGCTGTCGCCGGGAGCGCTGTCGGCGGAGGCCGCGTCGAGCGCGACCGACGAGAACCGGTCGCCGACGGCGAGGAGCGCGGCGACCCGCTCGCCCCACGTGTCGTCGTCAAGTCCGAGTACCGCCACGTCGTCGACCTCGGCGTACTCGCGGAGCACGTCCACGATCTCTCCGGGTTCGACGTTCTCGCCGCCGGTGATGATCCGGTCGTCGACGCGGTTGAGTACGTGGAGGTAGCCCGACTCGTCGAACCGTCCCACGTCGCCGGTGTGGAGTCCGTACGGGCCGAAGTCGCTTCGATCGAGGCTCGCGGGATCGATCCCGTTTACACCGAGGGCGTCGGACGCGGGACCGTCCCGTCCGTCGGGGGCGTCTGAGACGGAGCGGTCGGGTTCGTCGCGTTCGTCGGGGGCGTCGGAGCCCTCGCTCCCCGCCTCGGCGAGATATCCCGGCGTGATCGTCGGTCCGCTGACGACTATCTCGCCCGCCTCGCCCGGGTCGACGGGGTCGCCGTCGTCGCCGACGACGGTCACGTCGGTGCCGAAGAGGGGTCGACCGACCGTCTCGATCCGGCCTCTGGTCTGTCGCGGCGTCGCGGTCGTGACCTGCGAGGCGGCCTCCGTCATCCCGTAGGTCGGGTACACGGGGATCGAGTAGTCCCGGCACCGCTCCAGCAGTTCCGCCGGTGCGGGCGCGCCGCCGAGGAGAACGACGCGGAGCGAGTCCGACAACGTCCCGCGGCGATCGAGCATCCGCCGGAGCATCGTCGGGACGAGCGAGACGCCGGTCACGTCGTACGCGTCGATGTCGTCCGCGGTGCCGCCCGCGTCGAACCCCCCGCGCAACACGAGCGTGGTTCCGTACAGCACCGACCGGTACACCGGTGCCAGCCCGCCCATGTGGTGGAGCGACAGCGACACCAGCCACCGGTCGTCGGACTCCACGCCCAACCGGAACGCGGAGGCGACCGCGGAGCTGTACACGTTGCCCGCGGTCAGCGGCACGGGCTTGGGCTCGCCGGTGGTCCCGGAGGTGAACAGCACGCAGATCGGGTCCTCGAACGACCACTCCGGGGGGTCGAGCGACGCCGGGTCGACCTCGTGGATCCCGGTGACGTCCGCGCTCGTCGGGTCGTCGACGGAGTACACGGGGACTCCGTCGATCTGAGACGCCGCGTCGGTCGCGGTGGGCTCGGTCGGCTCCGCGCAGACGACGGCGTCGAGGTCCGTCCGGTCGATCCGCGCCGCGATCTCGCGCGGCGTCAGCTCCTCGCCGAGCGGAACGAACGTCGCCCCGATCCGCATCGTCGCGTGGACGAGACCGACGGTGCCCACGTACGGCGGCGTGAGCACGCCGATCCGGTCGCCCTCGCTCAGACCGTTGGCGACGAGCCGTCCGGCGGTCTCGGAGACGAGGCGGTCGAGATCGGTGTAGCTCCACGCCTCACCGTCCTCGGCGCGGACGAGCGCCGTGCCGTCCGGTGACGAGACGACGCGGTGTGACAGCCAGTCCCGCATCGCTGTCACCCGCGTTCGCCGGGGAAGGCGGGGTCACTCATCCGTGGACTTTCGCACGGTCAACACCGGCACGTCCGAGGTGCGGACGACGCGCTCCGTGACGCTCCCCAGCAGGTAGCGGTCGAGTCCCTTTCGACCGTGTGTTCCCATCACGACGACGTCAATGCCGCGCTCGTCGACGTGGTCGTGGATCGACTGGTACGCGGTCCCGGACGCGACAGTCGTGACGCAGTCGACCCCGGCGTCGGCGGCGGCGTCCGCCACCCGTCGCGTCGCTTCCTCGCCCTCGGATTCGAGCGCGTCCACGACGACCTCCGCGCCGGCCTCCAGACCGGAGTAGGCCCCGCCGTCGACGACGTACAGCGCGTGGAGCCGGGCGTCGTAGCGGTCGGCGAGGTCGATCGCGTGTTCGATCGCGACGTCCGACGCCGGACTGCCGTCCGTCGGAACGAGGATCTCTGAATACATCCCACTCCGTGGGTACAGCGGGTATCGATTAAAAACCCGATCCAACCGCTCGGGGCGGGCGGTCTGGCGGGGCCGCGCCTCGAACGTCAGGCCGGAACCGAACCGTCAGGCCGGAACCGAACCGTCAGGCCGAAACCGAAACGCAAGCGTTCCGCCGACGAACCGCCTTACCTGAAGCCCATCGCTTCGATCTGCTCTTGATACCGGTTGCGGATGGTTACCTCGGTGACTTGGGCCACGTCGGCGACCTCGCGCTGGGTCTTTTTTTCGTTACAGAGCAGCGACGCCGCGTAGATGGCTGCCGCGGCAAAGCCCGTGGGCGATTTCCCGGAGAGCAGTCCCTGCTCGGCGGAGACGTCGATTATCTCCGTCGCCTTCGACTGGACTTCCTCGGAGAGCTGGAGCGAGGACGCGAACCGCGGGACGAACTGCTTGGGGTCGACCGGCTTCAGCTCCAACCCCAGCTCCTGGGAGATGTACCGATACGTGCGCCCGATCTCTTTTTGCGGGACCCGAGAGACGTCTGCGACCTCGTCGAGGCTGCGGGGAATGCCCTCCTGTCGGCAGGCGGCGTACAAGGCGGCGGTGGAGACGCCCTCGATGGAGCGGCCGCGGATCAGGTCCTCGTTCAAGGCCCGTCGGTAGATGACCGAGGCGACCTCGCGGACCGACCGCGGCACGCCGAGCGCGCTCGCCATGCGGTCGATCTCCGAGAGCGCGAACTGGAGGTTACGCTCGCCCGCGTCCTTCGTGCGGATCCGCTCTTGCCACTTCCGCAGGCGGTGCATCTGCGACCGCTTCTCGGAGGAGAGCGACCGCCCGTAGGCGTCTTTGTCCTTCCAGTCGATCGTCGTCGTCAGCCCCTTGTCGTGCATCGTTTCCGTAATCGGCGCGCCGACGCGCGACTTTGACTGCCGCTCGTTGTGGTTAAACGCACGCCACTCCGGGCCGCGGTCGATGTTCCGTTCGTCCAAGACAAGCCCGCAGTCCTCACAGACCAACTCCTGATCGGCGTCGGTGACGATGTTCTCCGAGTCACACTCCGGACAGGCGACCGTCGATTCGTCCGTTTCTCGCTCCGTGTCCTGCTCCTGTTGCCGCTGGCGACTCGGACGTTCCATTAAAAGGTTTCTGGTAATTCGCGTATTTAACTCTTGTCCACCCCCATTATCGACCCTGACAGATGCGACGCCGGTTCGATCCGCGCTCTTCGGACTTCTGAGGTCGTGTAGGGCCGAGGTGCGAGATTCGACGTGTCCGCCCCGACGGCTCGACGTGTAACGGACGCTCCTGCCGGGACGCACGAAACGTGACCGCGGCGTTCGGTCGGAATCCGTCGCGTCCGATCGCCCGGATCGATTCCGACGCCGACGGCCCGGAACGCTTCGGACTCCGAGCAACTCGTTCGCGCCGGCCGTCGGACTGTATTACTCTCAAACATCTATAAAGATTTTTGTATAACCAATACCAATAGAAGAGTATGAGTACAACCTCGTCCCCCGGAATCGAACGCACGCTTCGCGGCTGTCGCCCCGCTGATGTCGATCCCGTCGTCATCGACGCGTCGGACCTCGACAGCACTGCGCCCGACCACCTCCGCGACCTCAAGCGGGAGCTCGCCGCCCGCGGCTACCAGCCCGCCGCGGTCGCGACCGAGGCCGAGTTCAACGTCGACAGCACGCTCGAACGCCAGCGCGAGGTCGACCGCCTCCGCGGACTCGTCCGCGCCGCGTCGTTCCTCGGTGCCGGCCGGATCGAGGTCAGCGTCGCCGCCGACGCGGAGTGTGAGGAGGTCCGTACCGCCCTCGCGGCGCTCTCCGAGCGGGCGGACCGCGAGGGCGTCGAACTCGTCCGCGTCGGAGCCGACGAAGCCGCCTGACCGATGGCGACGAAGCGGTCGCTCGCGACGAAGCTCGGCGTCGTCGCCGGCTTCGAGCGTCCCGACGCCGCCCTCGAACAGTACCCGACGCCCCCCGAACTGGCCGCACACGTGGTCCACCTCGCCGACCTCCACGGCGACGTCGAGGGCCGCACGGTGGTCGACCTGGGCGCTGGCACCGGAATGCTGGCGCTGGCCGCGGCGCTGCGCGGACCGGCCCGCGTCGTCGGGCTCGAACTCGACGGCGACGCGCTCGACGTCGCCTTGGCCAACGAGCGCCGCGTCGCAGCCAGCGCGCCGGTCCACTGGGTCCGCGGCGACGCCACCCGCCCCCCGCTTTCCGTCGCCGAGCCGGCGACCGTCGTGATGAACCCCCCGTTCGGCGCGCAGGACGGAAACCGCAACGCGGACCGCGCGTTCCTTGGGACCGCGAGCAACGTCGCCCGCGTCTCATACTCGGTCCACAACGCCGGCAGCCGGGAGTTCGTCGAGGCGTTCGCCGCCGACGAGGGAGGCGAAGTGACTCACGCGCCGTCCGGCCGCCAATCGGCCGCCGTCCGGCCGCCGTCCGGCCGCCAACCGGCCGCCGACCGCTCAGCGCGGACTACTGTCGACCTTCGTACGTCTCCCGTTGTGCGATCCGCACGCGCGTTTCGCCGCGCTGCGCGAACACGGCCTCGTTCTCCCTGCGTAGCTCGACGCCCCGGAGCGTCACCGACTCGTTCGTCGCCGGGAGCGGGGCGCTCGCGTTCCCCCTGGGACCGTCGCCCCGCAGTTCGAATCCCCCCCGCGTCGCCGCGACGGTGACGTTTCGCCCGTCGATCCGGGGCTCGGCCCGTGCCGGTCCGCTCGCGAACAGCGTCCGCCGGGTCTCGTTGCGGACCGCGTCCACCCGGTATGTCGGGCCGTCGCCGGTCGCGACCCAGCCGACCCGCTGGACCCAGACCGTCTCCCGCCAGCCCGTCCCGCCCACGTCGACCGCGCGGTACCCCCAGAAGGCGAGGCTCCCCTTCGAGACGGCGGTCGTCCATATCTCGCGGCCCGGGTGGCTGACGATCACCCCCGACGTGTCGACCGACGTCGAGCGGCCGAACGCCTCCACGTCGACGACGCCCACGAGCTGGTTCTCGACGTTTTCGGCGTAAGTCACCTGATACCCCTCGACCTCGACCGGGTCGCCGGGGAGGTCGCCGTCGTCGACGGCGACGAGGTTCGGGACGACGGCCGGTCCCGCGACGACCGCCAGCGCCGCGACGAGGAGGAGGAATCCGACCGCCGCGGGCGTCGCGGAGCGGATCCCCGACCGGAGCGTCCCCGGGTTCGGGACCGCCCGCTCCGGCCACAGCGGTTCGTCACGCGAGACGGCGGCGACCGCGACGATCGCCCCAAGCAGGGCGAGCAACCCGACCCCGACCGCGCGGTACAGCTCGTACCGCTCGTTCCCGAGGTACCAGTACACCGCCCACAGCCGCCGCGAGGCACCGAACAGGAGCAGCGCGCCGAACGCGACGAGCGCGGAGCGGTCGGTCGCGTCCGACTTGCGGTTCGCCGCGGCCACGTTCGGGTGGCGACTCCACCTGCTGCCGGGCAGATCGGATTCGCGCCGTTCGTCGCCCGGGTCCCGGCTGCGGCGTCGCACGAGGACGACCGCGACCAGCGCGCCGCCGATGAGGCCGAGCGCGTGTCCCTGTATCGCGATGTTCGCCCAGCTCGGCGCGCCGTAGGAGGGAGACGCCTCGGCGAACGCTACGGGGACCCGGAGGGCGTCGTAGAGGACGCGGACGAGCGTCGCCACCGCCATCGCAACGATCGCAGCGATGGGGCGCGTGACGAGCGCGAACCCCCAGTACGCGAACACGACGACGGAGAAGCCGATCACCGGTCCCAGCGCGAACAGCGCGGACACGAGCCCGAAGGCGACCGCGGCTCCGGGAACGATCAGAAACGCCCGAACGTGAGGGTTCGATCCGGGGGACTCCTCGGCCGCGATCCGGCTCGGTAGGCGTCGGATCTGCCGCGGGAGCGTTCGCGGGCGACGCGGGACCGTCCGCGCCCGGCTTGGGAGATCCCGCACTCGACTCGGAAGCCGTCGGAGGCGGTCGGCGAGGGGTTCCGCGTCGTCGACCTCGCGTCCGCCGGGGAAGTGACCGTACGCGTACTCGGCGAGACCACCGGCGACGAGCGCGGACAGCAGATTTCCGGTGACGTGTCCGCGGCCCGAGTGCGCGAAGCTGGACCAGAGGAGCCCCTTGGGGTAGAAGTACGACCACGACCGGAACGGGATCACGACCGGCCGGTTCGGGTTGTCGATCCCCGACTGGACGAACAGGTACACCGCGATCACGCCCGCTACCACGACGAGCGTCCCCCACGGGACGCCGAGGAGGAGCCGCGAGCGGAGCGCCCGCGTCCAGTCGCCGGCCGGCCGGTCGACGAGGAACACCGCGGCGAGCGCGACGACGACGCCCGCGGCCCCCGCGGCGAGGTGAACGGCGTCCGACGTCAGCGCCTCCGCGACCATGTCACGACGGAGGGGGCCGCGCGCACATCAATTCGGGGGTCGGCAGTGTTCGTGTCGAAACAGTGGTTTATAAGCCGATCCGCTATCGTACAGCCCAGCGGCAGACCGCCCGCCTCAGATCTTGTTTTCGGCGTCGTCGGCGAGTTCTTCCATCCGCTTGCCGACGCGGCCGGCGGGCGAGAACTCGTCTTCGCTCATCGCGTTCGCCAAGGCGTTGCCGAGTACGAACACGGCGTGTTTGTGTTCGCTCTTCGACTTGTGAACGTGTGAGGGGTCGACGTCGAGTTCGTCGTAGGGGTCGAAAAGCGACCCGTCCACCGTCTCCTGTGCGCGGAAGTGTTCCATAATCGTCACCATCTGTTCGTGGAGTTCGAGCAGTTCGTCCTTGTGCATGCTCTCGAATACGATCTGTAGGCCCTTTAAGAGTTGTTGCGGCCGATACGCACGGTTCGTTCGTTCGATCAGAGAGACCAGCGCTCGGTCAGGGGTGTGCGGTCAGAAGACGTACTCGTCTTCGTGGCCCATCATCCCCTCGTCCTCGAACCCGCTGGAGTCGTCGTCGTCTCTGGGGCCGCTCGTCTTGTACGCCTTGATGCCCGTCGATAGCAGTTCCTCGACCGCTTCCTCCCGGTTGAGGAACTCGCCTTCCTCGACCATCTGGGCGATCTGCATCTCCAGATGCTCCGGCACCGTTATCTTCACTCGTGGCATTTGCTATCCCGGTTTTGTGGGATAGCGCATATAAAGGTGGCGTCGCAGATATGCGTATTCGAAATCTTAGAGCCGATATCGGAAACTCTCTTTCTGATCGTTGAAACACGAGTTCTAACACTCCGAACGTCGCCGATGTCGTTCGGGGGAGTGTGACGCCCGCGACTGCGACCCCGCCCTCGGGAGCGACATTCATAGGTCGGTCCGGGCCGTACCGGACCCTATGACCGCATCCCGTGCCGACTCTCTAAAGGACCTCACGGACCTCTACCGCGAGTACGGCGACGACCGGCTTCCGCCGGGCCAGCGCGAGACCGACGGCTTCCCCGTCCTCTCGAAGAGCGGGACCCCCTCGTGGGACCCGGAGACGTTCGAACTCGAGGTGTGGGGCGCAGTCGAGGAGCCGCTCTCCTTCTCGCTCGACGAGTTCCGCGACCTCCCGGCCGCCACCCAAAGACAGGACTTCCACTGCGTGACGGGCTGGAGCAGGTTCGACTGCGAGTTCACGGGCGTCGCGTTCGCGGAGTTGACCGAGCGCGCCGGCGTGAGCGACGACGCCGAACACGTCATGTTCCACGCGCTCGACGGCTACACGACCGACCTCCCGCTCGACGAGTGTACGAAGCCGGGTGTCCAGCTGACGTACGGCTTCGACGGCGACGACCTGCCCGCCGACCACGGCGGCCCGATCCGCGTCGTCACGCCGCACAAGTACGCGTACAAGGGAGCGAAGTGGGTCTCCGGCGTTGAGTTCCTCACGGAGCGGGAGCTGGGCTACTGGGAGAAGCGGGGGTACAGCGACACGGCGAACCCGTGGAATGAGGAGCGGTACAGCTGACGGCCGTCATCTTGACGCTTGGTTTTCCTCGCTCTCTCCGCCCCCGATAGTCAGGTTGAATGTTACCCCGCGCACGGTGGCGCGGGGAATCCTTTCATACCGACTTGTTCGATTAATCGTTTGTATCACGAGTTGTCGGCTTCATCCCCGACTACGGTGGGTCGGGGTATTCGGCTTGAATGACCAGTATAAAGGGTCCCCATCCCCGACACGTATCGCATGGAACAGGCGCGCTCGCGGTCGTCGCCGCTGGTCAGCCGGACCACGGAGATCGACGAGCCGGCGTTCGCGGCGGCGTTCGACGCGCTCCCGTCGCCGCGCACGACCTGGAGCGCGCCCGACGACGCGCTGGTGCTCGGCGGCGGCGCGGCCGCGACGCTGACCGCGTCCGGGACCGACCGGTTCGCCGCGATCCGCGAGGCCGCGACGGAGCTGTTCGAGGCCGGCGACGTCCACGCCGGAACCGAGGCGGCGCGTCCCCGCATCTTCGGCGGGTTCGCCTTCCACGAAGGGGCCTGCGATGGCGACCCGTGGAAGCCGTTCTCCGAGGCGCGGTTCGTGCTGCCGCGGGTCCAGCTGACGGTCGCAGACAACGGCGCGTGGCTGACGGTCAACGCGGTCGCCGACGACGCCGACGTCCCCGCCGTCGAGGACCGGTTGACGCGGGAGGTCGACCGGTTCGCGGCGCTCGACGGACCGGATACCGGAGACTCGCCCGCGGACCGCGCCGCTCG
>PXST01000044.1:16945-24387 GCA_003023405.1 Halobacteriales archaeon SW_8_68_21 | reverse complement strand
GACGGGAAGAACGTCCACGAACACGAACTGGTCGCCGAGACGGTCCGCGAGCAGCTGGAGCCGTTCGCGGCGTCCATCTCCGCGGGCGAGCGCCGCGTCCGCCGGCTCGCGACCGTCCAACACCTCCACACGCCGATCACCGCCGAACTCGACGCGGACCGCCACGTGCTCGACCTCGTCGAGGCGCTCCACCCGACGCCCGCGGTCGGCGGGCTGCCGCCGGACCGCGCGCTGGAGACGATCAGGGAGACGGAGCCGTTCGACCGCGGCTGGTACGCCGCCCCGGTGGGCTGGATCGACGCCGCGGGCAGCGGCGCGTTCGCGGTCGCGATCCGCTCGGCCGTCGCGAGCCGGCGACGCGCCACGCTGTTCGCGGGCGTCGGGGTCGTCTCCGACTCCGACCCCGACCGCGAGTGGGACGAGGTCCAACTGAAGTACCGGCCGATCCTCGACGAGCTGGAGGCCGACGCGAGCGACTCTCCGAGCCGCTGCCGCTTCGCGTTCCGGATCTCGGTCGCCTGCTCGACGAGCCCGTCGGTCGGCGTCTCGACCCCGGCGACGGGGTCGATGCCGTCGCGGATGAGCGCCCGCGCCGCCTCGGGGTCGGGGAACTGCGGGTCGGACTCGACGACCAGCCCGACCGCGTCGCGACCGTCCTCCAGCGCGGCCGCCAGCATCGCGCCCGTCGGTCCGGAGACGAGCCCGGATTCGGGCGGTTCCGCCACCTCGGCGCGCGCCAGCGTCTCGCCGCCGTCGCCGGTCGCGATCCCGTACAGCTCGGGCGGCTCCTCGTCCTTCTCGCGGCCGAGTCCCGAGAGGCATACCGGGAACAGGTCGACCTCGTCGAACCACGAGCCGAGACACGCCGCGACCTCCGTCGCCGCGCCCGGCCTTACCGGCACGTCGCTCCGCAGCGCGACGAGGTCGTTCTCAGGGTCACGACGGTCCGGACCTGCCCTGGGCAACCGTCGAGTCGGTCGAGAGTACCGCCGCCAGCCCCGTCTCGAAACCGTCTAACGGCCCGCCGCAAAAAGGAAGGTATGAACCCGCTCGACCGATACGAGTCGCTCGTCGACGATGTCGACGCGTTCCGGGCGGCGTGCGACCGTCCCCTCCCCTCGGTCGTGCGCACGAACGAGATCGCCGCCACGCCAGCCCGCGTCCGCGAGGCGTTCGACGAGGCGGGCGTCGCCCACGAGACGGTCGACTGGCACGACGGCCTCTTCCGGCTCCCGGACGGGAACCCCGGCGGCAACTGGCCGCACGTCCACGGCTGGACGCACGGACAGGAGGAGGTGTCGGTGCTGCCCGGACTCGCGCTCGACCCCCAGCCCGGCGAGCGCGTCTGGGACGCCTGCGCGGCCCCCGGCAGCAAGACCACCCAGATCGCGGACGCGATGGACGACGAGGGCACCGTCGTCGCCAACGACAACAACCTCGGCCGCCTCTCCGCGCTCCGCCACAACGCCGAGCGACTCGGGATCACGAACGCGGTCGTCACGAACCAAGACGCCCGCAACTTTTCGCTGAAGCCGCTGGCGTTCGACGCGTTCGACCGCGCCTTAGTCGACGCCCCCTGCTCGTGTGAGGGCACCTGCCGCAAGAACCCGGACGTCTTAGACCAGTGGACACTCGACCACGTCCACGCGGTCGCGGGGATCCAGAAGGGCGTCCTGACCCGCGCCGTCCAGGCGACCCGTCCCGGCGGGGTCGTCGTCTACTCCACCTGTACGTTCGCCCCGGAGGAGAACGAGGCGGTCCTCGACCACGTTCTCGCGAACGAGGACTGTAAACTGGTCGAGTTCGACCTGCCGCTTGCGACCGACCCCGGCGTCACCGAGTGGGACGGGGAGACGTACGACGAATCGGTGACGCGCGCGAAGCGCATCTACCCGCACCGCAACGACACGGGCGGGTTCTTCTGCGCGAAGCTCCGCGTGGGCGGCGAGAGCAGTGACCGGCGGGCCGACGGGGCGGCGGCCGACGACGAGGAGGTAGCCGCATGAGCGACGACGCGCCCACTAACGACGGCCAGCGGTTCGACCGGCTGCCGGCGACGCCCGCCGACCGCGGGGTCGAGGGGCGCGCGAGCCGCGCCGAGGTCCTCGACTGGTTCGAGGAGCGGTTCGGGATCGAGCCGGCGGTCTTCGAGGGGTACAGCTTCTGGGAGAAGGGCGCTGGAAAGGTCTGGGTGTTCAACGGCGAGGCGACCGACCCGAGCGAGGTCGAGGCGATCGGGATGACGTTCCTCCGCACGCGACAGGAACACTGGAAGCCGACCGGCCGGACAGTCTCTCGCTTCGGCCGTCACGCGACGAAGAACGTCGTCGAACTGGGCCCCGAGCGGGCGTCCCGGTTCGCGGCCGGCGAGGATCAGGACCTCCCCGAGTGGGACGGCGACTGGGGGTACCTAATCGCGACCCACGAGGTTGCCGGCGAGCCGGTGCCGATCGGCGTGGGATTGTACCTCTACGACGAGCTGCGGTCGGTGGTACCGAAGGGGAGCCGGGCGGACCTGCCGGTCGTGTCGTAGGACGCGACGCGACGGACAATTCGGTGAATAGCGGTTTGTGGGCGCTAAAACCCCGATCTCTTGTTCAGTCCGGTGTCCACATGTGGCGCAACATGTATCCGCGGTGAGCCTGTTCTATCGGATATGGCGACCGAAGAAGCCCCCGAGGAGACGACCGTTAGCGACCGGGGCATGGTCACGATCCCGGCCCGTCTCCGGCGACGCCTCGACATCGAACCGGGCGACAAACTCCGGTGGGAGACCGACGAGGAGGGGAACCTCTCCGTCGAAGTGGTCAAACAGCGCTACGGGGCGTTCGCCGACGACGATATGATGGCCCCGATGGGCGGTGACGGTCTCGACACCCACGACCTCGCTGCGAAGGAGGAGGACCCGGCGTTCGCGGAGGACGCCTGATGCCCGCCACGGTCGTCCCCGCCACGAACGGGCGGAACGCATCGTCTATGCCATCGATAGCGGCGACCTCCCGACCGCGCGAGTCACGAACTACGTCCTGCTGGAGTCGCTGAACTGGATCCACGAGCGGCGGCGACACGATATCGCCGTCGACCTGAAGAACCGCCTCGCCGACTCGGCGGGCTTCGAGGTGGTCCACTGCGCACAGAAGGACTTCCGCCGTGCTGCGGAGCTGTTCGAGACCCACGATCGCCTCTCGTTCGGTGACGCGACGGTCGCCGCGTACATGCGGCGAACGGGTATCGAACACCTGTACTCCTTCGACGACGACTTCGACGGGATCGAGGGCATCACCCGTCTGGAGACGCCAGACGATCCGTTCAGCTGAGCACGCCGACCCGCGAACCCGCTACTCGCCTTTCTCCCGCACCGTCCCCCCGCCGAGACCCTCCCACTCGACCCGGAACCCGAGCCGCGAGAGCGCGGCGCTCGCGTCGTCGAGGCCGTACTCGTCGAGAACCGCTTCGGCCGCCGAGAGCGCCACCCCGGGCTCGATCTCCTCCGCGATCGCCTCCAACACCGCGGGCCGGACGAGCGTCCGCCCGACGCGCTCGTGGTCGGGGAACGCCTTGTCTTCGAGCGCCTCGACGCTTACACCCCGTTCGTCGGCCAGTTCGTCCAGCCCGATCGCGTCGGCGTCGGGCGAGAGGGCGTCCGGGAGGGCGGCGGCCGCGTCGGCAACGAACTCCGCCTCGTACTCGTGGAGCACGTCGACCACGTCCTTCACCCGCACTGTTCCGGAGTAAGTGACGACGCGGTGGTCGCGGGCGGCTATCTCCTCGCCGACGCCGAGGCTCTCGTCGACGGCGACGAGCAGGTCCACGTCCTCCACGTCGGCGAGCTGGCCGAGCTTCTTCTCGACGTACTCGGGGGTCCAAAAGCCCATCACCTCGAAGAAGAGCCGGAAGTTGGCGTGGTCGTAGTCGAACGCGAAGTCGGGTATCATGACGCTCGCACCGGTCTCCAGCGGCTCCGGCTCGCGGACGAGCGTCCAGTCGAGGTCGAGTCTGCGGACGCGCCCGGCGAAGTCGGCCTCGACCCCGCTGTCGAACGCCGGCTCCGCGACCGGCTCCACGTCGGGCACGGTCACGTCGCCGTCCGAGAGCCGCATCGTGCGTTCGCGGCCGCGGTCGTCGATCGTCGCCGAAAGCGACCACTCCGCCGACTCGGAAACGGTCCGCAACAGTCGCGCGAACGCCGTGCCGTAGCGTCGGGTGCGCGAGAACAGCGCGTCCGGTCCGGTGACGACCAGCTCCCGCCCTTCGGGGGTCTTCTCCACCTCGTACATCAGTCGGAGGCGCTTTACCGCCGAGACGAGCCGCTTCGGGTCGTTCGAGCGCACGCGGACCTCGGTGGCGTCGAACAGCGCGGTCTGTGCCAGCGAGAGGTCGTACTGCTCCAAGAGGGCGTCCGGGTCCCAGCGCACGTCGGCGTCGACGAGGACCTGATTCACGTCGCGGTCGGCGTACAGCGATCGCTCCACGTCGGCCGACTCGATCCCGAGCGCGTCGGCCGCGCGGTCGACCGCGGTCCCCCGCTCTGTCTCGCTCGCGACGCCGACCGCCTCCGCGGCCTCGAATGCGGCCCGACGGACGCGACGCGGCGGGACCGACGCGCGCGTCTCGAACTCGCACTCGCGTTCGACGAGCGCCGCCAACCCCCGCACCAGTTTGAAGTCGCCGTTGCGAGCGGCGGCGTCGGCCTCTAACTCCGCCAGCGCGTCGTCGAGGTCGCCGCGGCGCTCGCCGACGTGCGACTCGACGGTCCCGAGGACCCGCGCCGCGAGCGGCCGGTGTTCCCGCGTCGCGAACTGCGGGCGGTAGCCGCCGCCCGCCCGGGAGACGCGTAGGAGGTCCTTCCGTAGCACGCGCGGCGGTTCGGGACGGCGAAGCTAAAAGCGTGGGATCCGAGCGTCGACGAACGCTGACGCCCATCCGTCGGCGCGCGCCTGCGAGCGACCGCTCGGGGCGGCCGCGAGGAGCGAAACGAGCCGCGGGAGTTCTCGCGGCTGGGGCTTCGGTGGTGTTCGTCTCGTCTCACCGTCGGGGGCCTCACACGGCAGTGCCCGAGTATCGGTGCGACACGCTTAACTCCGGAACTCGCGGATCGACGGGTAATGAGTACCGACGCGGCGAGCGATGTTGAGTCCGACGACGCCGCCGGCAGCGACGCCGAGTCAGACTCGGAGGCGTTCGTTCGCACCTGCGAACACCTCGTCGAACGCATCCTCGCGGGCGAAATCGAGCGCGACGACCTCGAACGCGCCAAGCTCGACGCCTGCTCCGAGTTCTCCTCGCCGAAGGTGCCGAAGAACACCGAAATCCTCGATCACGCGCCCGAAGAACACCGCGACGACGTGATCGAGGTCGTCCAGCGGAAGCCCGTCCGGACCGCTTCCGGCGTCTCCCCAGTCGCGATCATGACCTCGCCGAAGCTGTGTCCGCACGGCAAGTGCCTCTACTGTCCCGGCGGCCCGGCCTCCGAGTTCTCCTCGGCGCAGTCGTACACGGGCCACGAGCCGGCCGCGGCCCGCGGCGAGCAGAACGACTACGACCCGTACGGGCAGGTGACGCTCCGGCTCGAACAGCTCCGCAAGATCGGCCACCCGGTCGACAAGGTGGAGCTAATCCTGATGGGCGGGACGATGACCGCGCGGTCGCACGACTATCAGGAGTGGTTCGTGAAACGCGCCCTACAGGCGATGAACGACTACGACCTCGACGAGGAGCCGGAGCCGGCCGAGGGCGAGTCGTTCGCGCCCGATCCAGAGGAGAGCGAGTTCGAGTACCTCGAAGACGTGATCGCCGAAAACGAGACGAACGCGATCCGCAACATCGGCACGACCTTCGAGACGAAGCCGGACTGGTGTGACCCCGAACAGATCGACCGCATGCTCGATCTGGGCGGGACAAAAGTCGAGGTCGGCGTCCAGACCACCTACGAGCGGATCAACCGCGAGATGCACCGCGGGCACGGCAACGAGGCGAGCCGGAACGCCAACCGCCGCCTCCGCGACGCCGCGTTCAAGATCGGCTTCCACATGATGCCGGGGCAGCCCGGGATGACCCGAGAGATGTGTATCGAGGACTTCCGGCAGCTGTTCGACAACCCCGACTGGCGGCCGGACTACCTGAAGATCTACCCCACGCTCGTCGTCGAGGGCACGCGCGTGTACGACCGCTGGCGGCGCGACGACTTCGACCCGCTCACGAGCGAGGAGGCGGCGGACGTCGTCGCGGAGGTGATGGATCTCATCCCGAAGTACACCCGGCTCCAGCGCGTCCAGCGCGACATCCCCGCAGACTTTATCGAGGGCGGCGTCCAGAAGTCGAACCTCCGGCAGTTGGCGGCCCGACGCGCCGAGGAGAAGGGGATCGTCCAGCGGGACATCCGGGACGGAGCACTTCGTCGCCTTCGAGGACCCAGTCCGCGACCTGCTCGTCGGCTTCTGCCGCCTGCGGTTCCCCTCGTTTGCCCCGGAGCAGCCCGGCGCGCTGGGCACCGAGGGCGACCCGATCCGCCGCGAACTCGAAGACGCCGCCCTCGTGCGCGAACTCCACGTGTACGGCACCGAAGTCGGTATCGGCGGCGACGGCGACTGGCAGCATCAGGGGTACGGCACCCGACTGCTCGAACGCGCCGAGGAACTGGCTCGCGACGCGGGCTACCGGAAGATAGCGGTCATCTCCGGCATCGGCGCTCGCGAGTACTACCGCGAGAAGCTCGGGTATCGGCAGGACGGGCCGTACGTCTCGAAGCGTTTGTCATAGCGTCACACTTGACATCCCGTCACACTCATTTTTCTGCGTGACAACCGGATCGATGTGCGCTATCGAGCCCTCCTCGCCGGCGAGTCCGGTCCTCGCTGCCGACTACTCACCGTGACAGTCCTGCTGCTCGCCGCCTTCTCCGTCGGATTCGTCGCTGGAGGGAACGGTCTCGGTATCCTCGTCGTCCTGTGTGGAGTCGCGGGGTGCTGGTCGCACAGGCCGCCGTCTTCTCGGCCGTGGTCTGGTGGGCCGCGTTCCCGCCGCTCGTCGGATACCTCCGATGGGACGACGCCGCTCGCTATCGTTCCATCAGGCGTGCCGACATCTATCTCGGCCCGGAGGGAGAACTCGCGTGGGGAATGGAGGCCGGCCTCGGGTACGGGATTCTCGCCGCGTTCGTGCTCGGGAGCGTCGCCTACGGGGTCGGCGCTCTGTATCGCTCCCTCCGACGTGACGACCCCAACACGCATCCGTATGCGGAGTAGCTCTCGCTGAAACTCCGATCCTCGGCAGTACGCGGTCGAACTCGGCGTATGGGCCTTTTTATCGGGTTCTACAAAGCCCCAGCCGTGAGGCGGGCGCACGCTCGTTGTCGTTCGAAAATCTTCGATTTTCGTGATGACGAGACGCCGGAGGCGTCTCGAACCACGCGCCTCGATCGTTCGCTTCGCTCACTCCCTGCG
>PXST01000044.1:0-16921 GCA_003023405.1 Halobacteriales archaeon SW_8_68_21 | reverse complement strand
GACTCGCGCCCTGCGGGGCGCTCGTCGGCACGCGCCACCGCATCCCTGTCTCGGTCGTCATCACCGCGCTGGATCCGAGCCCCACAACGACACGCCTTTTCAGGGCCGGCCGTCTCGTTCGGGTATGGACCAGAAGCGGGAGCTGTCGAGCATCGACCTCGCCGCGCTCGTCACCGAGCTCAATCGGTACGAGGGCGCGAAGGTCGACAAGGCGTACCTCTACGACGACGACCTGCTCCGGCTGAAGCTCCGCGACTTCGACCGCGGCCGCGTCGAACTCATGATCGAGGTGGGTGAGGTCAAACGCGCGCACACAGCCGACCCCGACCGCGTCGCCGACGCCCCGGGTCGCCCGCCGAACTTCGCGAAGATGCTGCGGAACCGCATGTCGGGCGCAGACTTCGCGGGCGTCTCGCAGTACGAGTTCGACCGCATCCTCACCTTTGAGTTCGAGCGGGAAGACCAGAACACGACGCTCGTCGCCGAGCTGTTCGGACAGGGGAACGTCGCCGCGCTCGACGAGACCGGCGAGGTGGTGGGGTCGCTGTCGACCGTCCGGCTCAAGTCCCGCACGGTCGCGCCCGGCTCACAGTACGAGTACCCGGCCTCGCGACTGAACCCGCTCGACGTGAGCCTCGGCGGCTTCGAGCGTCACATGCGGGAGTCGGACAGCGACGTGGTGCGGACGCTGGCCACGCAGCTGAACCTCGGCGGACTCTACGCCGAGGAGGTGTGTACCCGCGCCGGCGTCGAGAAGGAGACGCCGATCGAGGCGGCGACCGACGACCAGCTCCGGGCGCTCCACGACGCGCTCTCACGGATCGGCGAACGGCTCCGGTCCGGAGACATCGACCCCCGCGTGTACGAGGAGTCGATCGACGGAAACGGCGATGCGGGCGGAAACGGCGACGGAGACGCCGATCCCCGCGTCGTCGACGTGACGCCGTTCCCGCTCGTGGAACACGAGGACCTCCCGAGCGTCGGTTTCGACTCGTTCAACGCGGCCGTCGACGAGTACTTCTACCGGCTCGGGAACGAGGACGTAGAGGAGGGCGACGCGCCCGCGGACGCGAGCGCCTCCCGCCCGGACTTCGAGGCGGAAATCGCCAAACAGGAGCGGATCATCGAACAGCAGCGGGGGGCGATCGAGGGGTTCGAGGAACAGGCGCAGGCGGAGCGCGAGCGCGCGGAGCTGCTGTACGCGAACTACGACCTCGTCGACGAGGTGATCTCGACCGTGCGCGAGGCCCGCGAAAACGAGGTGCCGTGGACGGAGATCGAGGAGACGCTTGACGCCGGCGCGGAACGCGGAATCCCGGCCGCGGAGGCCGTCGTCGACGTCGACGGGGGCGAGGGGACGGTGACGGTCGAGCTCGCCGACGAGACAGACGACGCGGCCGACGGCGAGAGCGGCGCGAACGGCGGGGAGACGACCCGGATCGAACTCGACGCGAGCGAGGGCGTGGAGGTCAACGCCGACCGGCTCTATCAGGAGGCGAAACGCGTCGAGGATAAAAAGGAGGGCGCGATGGCGGCGGTCGAGTCCACCCGCGAGGAGCTAGAGGCGGTCACGGAGCGCAAGGCCGAGTGGGAGGCTGAGGAGGCGGCCGACGACGTGGCCGGAAACGATGAGGGCGACGACGGGGCGGACGACGAGGAGGAGTACGAGACCGACTGGCTCTCGCGGTCGTCGATTCCGATCCGGAGCCCGGACGACTGGTTCGAGCGGTTCCGCTGGTTCCACACCTCGACGGGCTACCTCGTCATCGGCGGCCGCAACGCCGACCAGAACGAAGAGCTGGTAAAAAAATACATGGGCAAACACGACCGATTCTTCCACACGCAGGCGCACGGCGGACCGGTGACGATCCTGAAGGCCTCCGGTCCCTCCGAGTCGGCCGAGCCGATCGACTTCTCCGAGGAGACGCTGCGAGAGGCCGCACAGTTTGCCGTCTCCTACTCGTCGGACTGGAAGGACGGCCGCGGCGCGGGCGACGCGTACATGGTCGGCCCCGATCAGGTGTCGAAGACCCCCGAGAGCGGCGAGTACATCGAGAAGGGAGGGTTCGTGATCCGCGGCGACCGCACGTACTTCGAGGACGTGCCCTGTCAGATCGCCGTCGGTGTCCAGTGTGAACCGGTCACGCGGGCCATCGGCGGCCCGCCCTCGGCGATCGTCGACCGCGCCGCCGCGCACCTCACCTTCGAGCCGGGGAAGTACGCGCAAAATGACGCCGCGATGATGGCCTACCGCGACCTGAAAGAGCGGTTCGCCGACCAGTCGTTCGTGCGGAAAGTCGCGAGCGCGGACCAGCTACAGGAGTTCCTCCCGTCGGGCGGGTCGGATATCGTGGACTGAAACGGTCAACTACGACGGTCCGCGCGCCGGAACGCCGCGGCGGCTCGGCCGGAGCGCGACCCTTTCAAGCCTCCGTGACCGAGAGTGTTTATGAGCTTCGAGGCGCTGCCGGACGGCTGGCGGGTATGGAACGAGGAGCCGAGCGGCCGGGCCATCCTCGTCTACCACCCCGATGTCTTCGGCGGCGGCGACCTCCCGGACGAGTGTCTCCCGACCATCTACCTGACGAACGGGTCTCGGAGCGCCCGGCCCGGGTCGGGCCAGTACGCCACCGAAGAATGGCACGTCGTCTGCTTCTTGGAGCCGGAGATCGAGGCCGTCTCGGAGACGTACGAGAGCCGCGAGGCGGGCGCGGCCGGCGCGGTCGATGTCGCGGAGCGGTTCGCCGCCGGCGACGTGGACTACCGGGCTGCGTATCAGATTCCCCGCGAGGACTACTTCGCGCGCCTCGACGAGTCCGTCGGCGGCGACGAGACCGAGTGACCCTTACGACGAATATAACCACGTTCTTGTATACTCTGGCGGGCAATTGTGGACGATACGCCACGAACACGAGGACTTTTATCGACAGCGGCCCTGCCGACGCGTACATGAACGCCGGTGGGGACCACAGCGGCGACGGACCGCGAGAGAAGTGCGGGGTCGTCGGCGTCTCGCTCGAAGACCGGGCGGCCGCGCGCCCGCTGTACTACGCGCTGTACGCGCTCCAACACCGCGGGCAGGAGTCCGCGGGGATCGTCACGCACGACGGGTTCCAACAGCACAGCCACGTCGAGCGCGGCCTCGTCGGCGACGCGTTCGAGAAGGCTGACCTCGAATCGCTGTCGGGCGGCACCGGCATCGGTCACGTCCGCTACCCGACCGCCGGCAGCCTCGATAAGAGCTGCGCGCAGCCCTTTTCGGTCTCGTTTAAGTCCGGATCGCTCGGGCTCTCGCACAACGGGAACCTCGTCAACGCCGACGAGGTGCGCGACGAACTGGCGGCCGCCGGCCACGCCTTCACCTCCGACGGCGACACGGAGGTGATCGCCCACGACCTCGCGCGCAACCTCCTCGAAGAGGACCTCGTGCGCGCCGTCAAACACACGATGAACCGCATCCACGGCTCCTACTCGCTGGCGATCACCCACGACGACACCGTGCTGGGCGTCCGCGACCCGCTCGGCAACCGCCCGCTGTGTCTCGGGAAGATCGACGGCGGCTACGTCATCGCCAGCGAGTCCGCGGCCATCGACACGCTCGACGGCGAGCTGATCCGCGACGTGCGTCCCGGCGAACTCGTCGTGTTGGACCCGGACGGCACCGGCTACGACACGTATCAGCTCGTCGAGCGCGAGTCGACCGCCCACTGCTTTTTCGAACACGTCTACTTCGCCCGACCCGACTCCGTCATCGACGAGAGCCTCGTGTACGAGGTCCGCCGCAAGCTCGGCCGGAAGCTCTGGGAGGAGTCCGGCGTCGAGTCGGACGTAGTGATGCCCGTCCCCGACTCCGGGCGCGCGTTCGCCTCCGGCTACGCGGACGCCGCGGGTGAGACCACGGCCGACGGCGAGCCGCGCGAGTCGGACGACGGCGGCGTGGAGTTCGCGGAGGGGCTGATGAAAAACCGGTACGTAGGCCGGACGTTCATCATGCCGACGCAAGACGAGCGCGAGCGCGCGGTCCGGCTGAAGCTCAACCCGATCCGCTCGACGGTCGAGGGGAAGTCGGTCACCGTCATCGACGACTCCATCGTCCGCGGGACGACCTCGACGCAGCTCGTCGAGTTGGTCCGCGAGGCGGGCGCGGAGGCGGTCCACCTCCGGATCGGCGCGCCGCCGATCCTCGCGCCGTGCTACTTCGGCATCGACATGGCGACGCGCGACGAGCTGATCGCCGCCGACGCCTCGACCGAGGAGATCCGCGAGGCGGTCGGCGCGGACTCGCTGTCGTACCTCTCCATCGACGCGGTCGCGGAGGCGCTCGGGGAGAGCCGCGCGGACCTCTGTCTCGGCTGCGTCACCGGCGAGTACCCGTTCGATGTCGACGGCGAGGCGACCGACCGCGACGTCGACGCGCCGGTCTCGGAGCCGACGCCGGCCGACGATTGACGCCCGTCGCCGCGCCGTGAAGCCCGGTGGTTTAAATCGATTCCCCCCGCACACGTTCGGCGGCGCTTCGGCCGTCCGGAACGTATCGGGGGCTTAAATACGCTCACGATCCGACGTGGGGGTATGAGATCGAACGCCGACGCTACCGCCGAGGGCGACGACCCCGGGTCGATGAGCCGTCGCGGGTTCTTCCGCGCCGGGGCCGCCGGGGCGGCGGTCGTCGCGGGAGTCGCCGCCGGAAGCGGGAGCGCAGCCGCCCAGTACGACGGGTGGCTGGAGGGTGTCAGCAACTACGACGGGACGCACGACTACACCGGACGGGACGAGGTCATCGTTCAGGTCGGGGCGGGCGAGAACGGCCTCCGGTTCGGTCCCGCGGCCGTCCTCGTCGATCCGGGCGCGACGGTCGTCTGGGAGTGGACCGGGCAGGGCGGCGCTCACAACGTCGTCGCCACCGACGAGACGTTCGACAGCGGCGAGACGGTCGCCGAGGAGGGGACAACCTTCGAGTACACCTTCGACGACGCCGAGGAGGGCGACACGTTCAACTACTCCTGTATGCCCCATGAAGGGGCCGGGATGAAGGGTGCCGTCGCGGTCGGCTCCGTCGACGACGACCTCGTCGACCCGCAGGCGGAAGGCGACGGATCCGACGGTGGCGGCGACGCGGCCGGGTACGGCGACTGGTTCGAGAACGTCGGCAACTACGAGGGGACACGCGACCTCCGCGGGGAAAGCGAGGTCACCGCCTCGGTCGGCGCGGGCGAGAACGGTCTGCTGTTCGACCCGCCGGCGATCCTTGTCGACCCGGGCACGACGGTCGTCTGGGAGTGGACTGGACGGGGCGGCAGCCACAACGTCGCCGAGGAGAACGACGTCTTCTCCAGCGGAGAGACGGTCGCGGAGGAAGGAACCACCTTCGAACACGCCTTCGAGGACGCGAGCGAGGGCGATCTCTTCCGGTACGTCTGCGAGCCACACCAGGGCGTCGGCATGAAGGGTGCCGTCGCGATGCGGTCGCAGCCTCTCGGCGAGCGACATCGGCACCCTGGCGCTCGGCTTCGGGTTCGCCGGCGCGCTGCTGGTCCCGCTGTTTTACGCCGCACACCAGAAGGCCGAGAAGAACGCGTAGGGCCGCCGTCGCTACGCGGCCCGGACGAGTCGAGATTTCTTCTGCCGTTCGCGGTCCGACCGGTCGCTATGCTCGCGTGATCGCCGCGAGTCGCGCCGCTCAGTAGAGGTGATACAACAGCAGGTACACGCCGATCCCCATCGCGAACGAGACTAACCAGAGCACCGCGCCGACGAACCCGACCTGCGAGTGACGCGTGTGGTAGAGATCCTCGAACGGCCGGGTCGCAGCGAGGAAGAGCGCGTGGATGACGAACGGGACACAGACGATCGCGAGCAGGATGTGGACGGTCAGAAACGGCAGGTAGAGGTAGGTGTACACCGCCTCGGGTCCGAGGAACTCCGTCGTGCCGACGTGGATCAGCCGGTAGAGGTACGCGCCGAGGAAGGTCGCAAAGAGCGCGAACGAGGTCACCATGAAGTTCCGGTGTCGCGTCACGTTTCCACGGGATATTGCCCGCCAGCCGAGCAGGATGGTGACGATGGCGGTCACGGAGACGACGGCGTTGAAGTGTGGGATCGCGGCGAGGACGGCGTCGCTCGCGCGCGGCAGCGTCGAACTCGGGACGACGCCGCCGACTGCGCCGAAGACGAGCGCGAGCGCGACGGCGGAGGCAGCGGCGGTCAGCACGGTGACGTTCTCGCGGGCCCAGTCGGACATGTCCGTGCGGTGGGACGCGACCCCCAAACGCGTGCCGGTCGCGGCCGACGCGCTCCGGTCGCGCTCGTCGAGTCGCGGCGGCGCGCCACACGCCGGTCTGGGAAACGCAGTCACGGGACTCCCGAATGGAAGGGCTTTTAATTGGGCGAAGGGTACGTGCGGTTGCGAAAAAGACCGCGAGCGTGGGTAGCCAAGCCAGGCCAACGGCGCAGCGTTGAGGGCGCTGTCCTGTAGAGGTCCGCCGGTTCAAATCCGGTCCCACGCATCGCTCGGGGTACACCCCATCGATGCCGGTGTTGTCTCTACGACAGCACCCACGCACAATTCCTTCCGACCGCTACGCAACGAGCGGTGGCCTCGTGCCGGTTGTCGAGACGCGAAACACGTTCAAAACCCCCAGCCGCTCGGCTGAACACGATCTGTGCTGTTGTGATCGATGCTCCGACCGAGACTGCCGAAGCCCCAGCCGCGAGGCGGACAGACGCGCGCTGTGCTCCTCGCTCGCGTCGCTCGCTGCGGTGCTTACTTCGCCTCTGTCCGCCTCGTGACTGCCGGCCGCCCCCAGCGGCCGCGAGGAGGCGCGCCACCCCCCCTGTTGTGTACGCAGTGTCGCTAGCCACCGATCGTCACCGCTCTTTCAGACAGTCGATCGACGTTCGCGCGAACTGCCACCCTTTTAGTCGCGCCGCGTCGGAGTGAGGCGTAATGAGTACGGACGCGACCCCCGAGTACGACTACGAGGAGCTTGGGCTCGTCGCCGGTCTGGAGATCCACCAGCAGCTCGACACGGAGACGAAGCTGTTCTGTGACTCCCCGACCGTCGAGCGCGACTCCGAGGAGGCCGAACGGTCGATCACTCGGCGGCTCCACCCGACGAAGAGCGAACTACGACGAGGCGCTCGCCGTGGCGCTACAGATCGCCGACCTGCTCGACCTCTCGGTCGTCGATCAGGCCCACGTCATGCGGAAGCTCGTCATCGACGGCTCGAACACCTCCGGATTCCAGCGCTCGATCCTGCTCGGACGGGACGGCGCGATCGAGACGGAGTCGGGGTCGGTGTCGGTCGTCGACCTCATGCTCGAAGAGGAGTCCGCGAAGCGCGTCGAGGAGACCGACGACGGCGTCGTCTACTCGCTGGACCGGCTCGGCGTCCCGCTCGTCGAGATCGGGACCGGACCGGACATCCGCAGCCCCGAGGGGGCCAGGCAGGCCGCGGAGCGCATCGGGATGCTGCTCCGCTCGACGGGCGCGGTCAAGCGCGGACTCGGGACGATCCGTCAGGACGTGAACGTCTCCATCGCCGACGGCGCGCGCGTCGAGGTGAAAGGCGTCCAAGAGCTTCAGGGGATCGAGGACATCGTCCGCGGCGAGGTCGGTCGACAGGCCGAACTGCTCGACATTCGCGACGAACTCCGCGAGCGCGGCGCGAGTGTCGGCGAGATTTCGGACGTGACCGATCGCTTCGCCGACACCGACTCGGGCGTGATCCGGGGCGCGCTCGATTCGGGCGGCAAGGTGACCGCGGTCCCGCTTTACGGCTTCGACGGCCTCGTCGGCCGCGAGATCCAGCCGGACCGCCGGCTCGGCACGGAGCTGTCCGACCACGCGAAGCGCCACGGCGCGGGCGGCATCTTCCACACCGACGAGCTACCGGCGTACGGCGTGACTGAGGCGGAGGTCTCGGCCCTCCGCGACGCGGTCGGCGCGGGCGACGAGGACGCGGTCGCCATCGTCGCGGCCGACCCCGAGACCGCCGACCTCGCTATCGAGGCCGCCGCCGAGCGCGCGGAGACGGCCGTCGAGGGGGTCCCCGAGGAGACCCGCGGCGCGAACGACGACGGAACCACCCGCTACCTCCGCCCGCTGCCGGGGGCCGCGCGGATGTACCCCGAGACGGACGTGCCGCCGGTTGAGCCCGACCCTTCGGACGTCGAGACGCCCGAACTGCTCGACGAGAAGGCGCAGCGCTACGTCGAGGCGTTCGGGCTGGACGCCGGTCTCGCCGAACAGGTCGCGTTCGGCCAGCGGTTCCCGCTGTTCGAGACCGCGGTCGAGCGCGGCGTCGACCCCACCTTCGCGGCATCGACGCTAGAGTCGACGACGACGGAGATCCGGCGAGACGGCGCGCCGGTCGAGAACCTCACCGACGGCCACTTCCTCGCGCTGTTCGACCTCGTCGACGACGGCGACCTCGCGAAGGAGGGCGTCCCAGAGGTGCTGACGACGCTCGCCGAGACTCCGTCGCTGTCCGCCGCCGAGGCCGTCCAGGAGGCCGGTCTCTCGGGCGTGAGCGAGGGGGAGGTCCGCGAGGCGGTCGTGGAGGTCGTCGAGCGCAACGCTGACCAGGTCGAGACCGAGGGAATGGGCGCGTTCTCCGGGCTGATGGGCGAGGCGATGGGCGCGCTCCGCGGGAAGGCCGACGGCGAGGTCGTCTCGGACGTGTTGCGCGAGGAGATCGGGAAGCGATCGTAACGCGCTCCGCGTCGGTCAGGCCCGTTCTTTACGTGCCGGGAGGTCCATGTCACATTCGAGAGGGACCACCGGATGGCAGACACGTCCGCGCCCGACGCCGACGACGCGTCAGCGCTCGATCCCACCGACAAGGCGTCAGCGCCCGACTCCCCCGACGAACCGGCCGCCGCCCGGACCTCCGGCAACCGCGTCTTCGACGCCACAAACCGGTTCATCCAGGGCGTCGAGATGGCCGCAGCGGCGCTCTTCGCGCTCCTGTTCGGCATCGGCGTCGTCGACCTCGCGATCCAGATCGCCGAGTCGGTTCCGACCGGCGCGATCACGGACCCGAACACGGTCATCGGGTTCATCGAGACCGGACTACTCTTACTCATCATCGTCGAGGTGTACGAGACAGTCGTCGCCTACATCGAGCAGAGCGACACCCGCCGGATCGTCCGACTGGTGATCTACACCGGTGTCATCGCGATGGTTCGGAAGGTGATAATCTACCGGACATCGGAGTACAACTCGGCCGACGGCGCGCTGTTCGCCGCGGTGTCGTACACCATCATCATCCTCGGGCTGGTGGCACTGCTGTACGTCGAGCGCTCGGTCGGGAGTTCGCTGGCCGAGTGACCCCGGCCCCGCTCCTGTGGAGACGTTTCACACCCGACGTTATTTCTCCTCCGACGCGGAACCGGTCCCTATGAGAGAGCCGTTCGATCCGGGGTTCGACTTCGACCACGGAACGGTCGCGGCGGTCACCGCGACGACGATCCTCCTGTGTGCGACCGTGCTGTTCGTGGTGGATCGCCCCGCGTGGATGCTCCCCGCCGCCGTCGTCGCCGGCGGGATCGCGACGACGCTCGGCGGCTTCTACGACGCGAGCGCGAACAACGCCATCCTCGGCGTGGCGCTCGCGACGCTCCCGCTGTACCTGCTCGTGTTCGTCTACCGGATCGGCGGCGTCCCGACGCCCGGAACCGACCCCGACCTGCTGTTCGCCACCGCGGTCTACTCCACGGGCGACATGCTCGGGTACCTCCCGACGATGGCGGTGTTCGCCTACCTCAGCGCCACCGTCACCGACCGCCTCCGGCGGCGCTTCGAGCCGCCGGTCGGCTACCCCGGCCGCGGGGAGGCCCGACGGGTGACTGGTCTCGACGACGAGACGCGCTGACTGGTCCGTCGTCGGTCTCAGTCCGTCAGCTCCTCGATCAGCGTGTCGAGGTCGTAGGTGGCGGGCGCGCGCGACTCGTCGCGCAGCGTGGCGATAGTGAACGTCGAGTTCGTGCGTTCGACCTCTGGGATCGCCTCGAAGTCGCTGATGAGGCGCTCGACGGTGTCCGACGAGGAGAGCCGCGCGAGGACGACGAAGTCCGTCTCGCCCATCGTGAAGAACGCCTCCGTGACGCCCTCGACCGCGAGCAGTTCGTCGGCGAACTCCTCGTAGGGGCCCTCGTAGCTCGCGAGCACCTCGACGATGACGGTGACGCCGAGGCCGAGCGCCTCGTGGTTGAAGTCGTACAGGTCGTTCTCGATGACACCGTCCTCTCGCAGGTTGTTCAGCCGGTAGTGGATCGTTGACACGGGGATTCCGGTTTCCTCGTGGAGTCGCTCGGGACTCCCGGTACCCAGATCCGAGATGGCCTTCAACAGTCGTACGTCGCGCTCGTCCATACCCGCGGATCGACCCCCGATCGGTTGTATATGTCGGCCGGCAGGGTTGAAGCCGCGTCCAAGATACGGCGGCGTCCCGAGACCGAATTCGGATCTATTCGCGCGTCCGGTTGATCGTCGCAAAAATCACTCGATGTCTTGACTCAGTCCCGCGCGCAGGTCGCGGCCGAAGTAGTGCCCGAGCAGCGCCAACGACAGGCCGACGCCCCCGCCGACGGCGACGAGCGGAAGCCCCCACTGCGAGAGGTAATCGATCCCGATCGGGAGGAAGCCGACGCCGAGGACGCTCGTCACCGCGCTCACCGCCCCCGCGGCGGCCCCGGCGACCCCGGTCTCCGCGTACCGGCGCGTCGACGCGGCGAGGCCGAACAGGAACGCGGCGGCCAACACGCCGCCAGCGGTCCCGACGGTCCCGCCGATGAGCGGGATCAGGCTCCCGGCGAAGACGCCGACGCCGATCGCAAGCAGCGCGAGCGCGAAGGCCTTCCCCGAGAACCACCGGCCTGAGACCCCGATCTTGCCGGCGTCCCCGGTGCTTCCGGCGTTCGCCACGCTCGGTTCAGCGGTCGCGGGGCCGTCGGATTCGGCGGCGGAGTCCCCCTCGCCGCCCGCGAGGTCGTCGTCGAGGAGGTCGTCGAGGTCGTCCATTGGGTCGCCCTCAGACGACTCGCGCTCCTTTGAGGGCTGCATACCGGAGCGTTCGGCCCCGTGGACTTGGCTTTTGTGCCGCCCAGTGTTGTCCGGTAGCACGTGACGCGGTACCGTTCGCCGTTTCACCGGAAACGAGGTGTCCGATCCGGCCCGTCTCGGCGCTCAGTCATTGTCCGCCGACCCCGCGTTTGCGCTCTCTGCGTCCGCCGTCCCCGCGTCCGACTCCGGATCGGCCCGCCGTCCGCCCCAGACGCGCTTGTCGACGAGCGCGACCGTCATCGGGCGATCGATCGCGATCCGACAGGAGAGCCGCGGGTAGCCGAACCGGTCGGCGAGCCGGTCGTGCCAGTGGTCGGCCGGTGGCCCCTCCCGGACGCGGACCCCGCAGGTGGCACACAGCCCCCGTCCGCCGCAGTTGAGCCGGCGGGTCGCGGGCGCGTACGGCGACAGCCCGGCGTCGAGCAGCGTTCGTCGGAGGTTTCGGCCGCGCTCGATGTCGAGTTCGGTCCGCTCGTCGCCGTCGACGACGACGAGCGGGACCGTCTCGGCCCCACCGTCGCCTCCGTCGACGCCGTCGTCCTCGGCGGTCTCGGTCATCGTCGATCCTTCGCGCGCCGGACACAAAGCGTCCGGGACCCGGAACGACTTTCAGCGCGGGGGTTACAACGGGCGATATGGACACGCGGTGCGCACTGCTCGACGCCCTCGCGGCCGACGACGGTCCCGTCTCGGGGCCGGCCCTCGCGGAGTCGCTCGGCGTCTCGCGGGCGGCCGTCTGGAAGGCGGTCGAGGGGCTCCGCGAGGAGGGGTTCGCGGTCGAATCGACGCCGGACGGGTACGTCGCTCCCGACGACCCGGGCTACTCCGGGTCGGGCATCGCCTTCGGTCTCGACGCGCCCTACTCGGTGGAGTACCACGACCGGATCGCGTCGACGAGCGAGCGGGCGCGCGAGCTGGCGGCCGACGGGGCGACCGACGTCGCCGTGGTCGCCGACGAACAGACCGGAGGACGGGGCCGCCTCGACCGCGAGTGGGTGGCTCCGAGCAGCGGCGTCTGGCTGTCGGTCCTGACGCGTCCCGACGTGCCGACGGCGCGCGCGCCGCTTTTCACCCTCGCGGCCGCGGTGGCGACGGTCGACGCCGCCCGTGAGGCCGGCGTGGACGCGCAGATCAAGTGGCCGAACGACGTGCTCGTCGGCGTCGACGACGGAGGAGAGCGCGCCGACGAATCGGCTCCGACCGGACGCGGCGGGCGCAAGCTCGCGGGAATCCTCACGGAGATGGAGGGCGAGGCCGACCGCGTCGGCTGGCTCGTCGTCGGCGTCGGCGTCAACGCCGACATCGACCCCGAGACGCTGCCCGAGGGCGCGACGTCGCTGTCGGCCGAGCGCGATGCCCCGGTCGACCGCCGGCGGTTCGCCGCAACGCTGCTCGAACGCTTCGCGGAGCTGACGGCCTCGCCTGCGGTGCTGGATCGGGTCCTCCCGGCGTGGCGCGAGCGGGCGGCCACGATCGGTCGACGCGTCCGCGTCGACACCGCAGACGGCTCCGTCGAGGGGACCGCCGTCGATGTCGCGGAACCGGGAGCGCTCGTGGTCGACACCGACGAGGGCCGGCGACGCGTCCACGCGGGCGACTGCGAACACCTGCGCGACGCGGAGTGAGACGCGCGGGTCGCCCCGTCTCGGATGGGACCCGATCAGCCGGTCTCGCTTGCGTCGAGCGCCGACCGGCTCACCGTCTCCGCGCCCGGTCCGGCGTCCGGTTCTGAGGTGGAGTCGGCCTCGGACCCCTCCGAGTCCATCGTCGACTCGGCCGCGACCGCGGCGTCGTCGTCGCCGATCCGGACCGTCAACACCGGGACCGACGAGCCGCGGACGACCTTCTCGGCGACGCTGCCGAGGAGGAGCCGGTCGATGCCGCCGCGGCCGTGGGTCCCCATCACGACGAGGTTACAGCCCGTCTCCTCGGCCTGTGTGATGATCTCGCGGCTCGGCGACCCCTCGACGACGGTCGTTTCGACGTCGACGTCGCGGTCGGCGGCCAGGTCACAGACTGTTGCGAGCGCCGCCTCGCCGTCGTCGTACAGCAGGTCGCCGACGCCCTCCCACGTCGTCTCCATCGGCATTCCGGCGTACCGCGCGGTGTCGACCACGTAGATCGCCCGAACCGTCGCCCCGTGGACCGCGGCGAGGTCGAGCGCGTGGCACACCGCCAGCTCTCCCTCCGAGGAACCGTCGGTCGGAACCAGTATCCGGTCGTATAGGGGCATGTTCACGTGTACCATGGGCCTGACGACTAATAACCCTTTGCGGTTCTTGCCGGTTCTGCGCGGGCGTCGGCGGCGCGGTCACGCCGGCGCGTTGAGGCACACGAATCGGCGTACCGGAGACGCGTCTGTCACTCGTCCCGCCGACGGGACGGTATGCCCGGCGAAATCCATCCGTCGCGCGTCGAATCGGCACTCGAAGACCACGCGTCCCCCGCCGACCGCGAGGCGCTCGCCGGGTCGTTCGCTGGCACGACGGTGTCGTTCGCCGACGGCGACGCCTGATTGAGCCACGGGGACTCGGTCTCGACGCGCCGAGAACCGCTCTGGACGCACCGGGAACTGCTCTCGACGCGCCGGGAACTGCTCTCGACGCACCGGGAACCGCTCTCGACGCGCCGTCGTTCGTCACCGACACCCACGCCACGGCGCATCTCGCATCGTTTTTGCCGCCGCGTCGCGCACTACGGACAATGAGTTACCGGATCGGACTCGTCGGCAAGCCCTCCGTGGGGAAGTCGACGTTTTTCAACGCCGCGACCACGAACGACGTGCCCGAGGGCGCGTACCCGTTCACCACGATCGACCCGACCGTTGGCGAGGCGTACGTCCGCGTCGACTGTGCCGCCCCCGAGTTCGACGAGACCTGTACGCCGAGCGTCGGCGTCTGCCGCGAGGGGACCCGCTTCGTGCCGGTAAAACTCGTCGACGTGGCGGGGCTGGTCCCCGGCGCGCACGAAGGACGCGGGCTGGGCAACCAGTTCCTCACCGACCTCAACGAGACCGACGTGTTGATCCACGTCGTGGACTTCTCCGGGAAGACGGACAGCGAGGGCGAGGCGACCGAGGGTCACGACCCCCGCGAGGACATCGACTTCTTGGAGGAGGAGCTGGACGCGTGGTACCTCGACGTACTGGAGAAGGGAGTAGAGAAGTTCGAGACGCGGTATCACGGCGCTGACGCCGCCATCGAGGCGGAGCTCGCCGACCAGATGTCCGCGTTCGGCACCGACAAAGACCGGATGAAACGCACCATCCTCGCGCAGAACCTCGAACTCGACCCGGAGACGTGGGACGAGACGGACCGGATCGAACTGGCCCGCGAGATCCGGAAGCGGACGAAGCCGATGGTGATCGCCGCCAACAAGATGGACACGCCGGAGGCGCAGGCCAACTGGGAGACGATTACGACGGACCCCGACTACGACCACCTCTCCTTCGTCCCCGCGAGCGCTCACGCCGAGAAGGCGCTGAAGAACGCGGACGAGGCGGGCGTCATCGACTACACGCCCGGCGCGAGCGAATTCGAGGTCGTCGCTGATGTCTCCGGCGAGCAGGCGGCGGGTCTCGACCGGATCGGCGAGTTCGTCGCCGAGTACGACGGGACGGGCGTCCAGAGTGCGCTCGAAGCGGCCGTCTTCGACGTGCTGGGCTGTATCGCCGTCTTCCCCGGCTCGGCGAACGGCAGCAGCGACCGGAAGGGCGTGTTCCGCGACTGCTTCATCCTCCCCGAGGGATCGACCACCGAGGACTTCGCGTACCACATCCACTCGGACATCGGTGAGGGGCTCCTCCACGGTACCGACTGCCGGAGCGGCCGGCAGGTCGGGACCGACCGCGAGCTCAGCCACCGCGACGTGATCGAACTGATCTCGACGAAGCAGGCCGCGCCCTGACCGGCTGGAACGGCGCGGTCTCGTCTCCGACGCTCCGTCTCGGGACCGAACCCGATCGCCGGAACCGGATCGTCACCTTCGCCCTCCGCGACCGTGTCCGGTACTGGCTCGGACTCGTCCGGACCGTGCCGGACGAACTCGCGGTCGTACGTCTGGAGATACCACACCTGTTCCGAACTCAGTCCGTATATCGAGCCGAGAAGGAACTCGACGCGTCTCTCTGCTGGACCAACCACGCGAGAGATCCGCGACTCCGATCAGCTATTACCGGTCGGGAGCTAACGGCACGCCATGGAACGGACCGTAACGGTCGAACCCGAGGCCGGACTCCACGCGCGACCCGCCTCGAAGCTGGTACAGACGGCGAACCGGTTCGACGCCGACGTGTCGATCGGGCGCGCCGCCGACGGCGACGACAGGCTCGTCCGCGCCGACAGCATGCTCTCCGTGAGCGGGCTGAACGTCGAACACGGCGAGTCGGTCCGCGTGGTCACCGAGGGACCGGACACCGAGGCGGCGCTGGACGCAGTCTGCGGGCTGCTCGCGTCGCCGCTCGACGAGAGCGACGAAGGTGAAGACCCGGATGACGGCGTCGCAGACGCGGAGGACGCCCCGTGAGGACGCTCGACGGCGTCGGAAGCACGCCGCGGTCCGGTGTCGGTACGGCGCGCTGGTACCGACCGGACGCCGACCTGACGCTCCCCGACCGCCCCGACCCGACTGCGGTCGACATCGACGCGGAACTGGCCCGGTACGAGGCGGCTCGGGACGCGGTTCGATCGGCCCTGCGCGATGCCCGCGACCGGACGGCCGAGCGCGTGGGTGAAGACGAGGCCGCGGTGTTCGAGGCCCACGAGGGCTTCCTCGACGACCCGACGATAGTCGAGGACGTTGAGGCCGCCGTCGCGGACGGGACGCCCGCGGTTCATGCCGTCGCGGACCGGTTCGACGAGGCGGTCGCGCAGTTCGAGGGGATGGAGGGCCGGATGGCCGAGCGCGCGGACGACCTCCGCGACGTGCGGGACCGGCTGCTTCGTGAGCTCCTCGACGCCGAAGGAAGCGGGAACTCTCCCGCTGACCTCGCCGCGCTCCCGGCGGGAACGATCCTGCTCGCGGAGCGGCTCACGCCGAGCGATACCGCCGCGCTCGCTCCCGACGTAGTCGCCGGAATCGCGACGGTCGAAGGGGGTCGAACCTCCCACGCCGCGATCATCGCGCGGTCACTCGCGATCCCCGCCGTCGTCGGCGTTGGCGCGGAACTCGAATCTATCGCGGACGGAGAGACAGTCCTCGTCGACGGCGACGCCGGCTGGGTCGTCGTCGACCCCGATGCGGAGCGCCGCGCAGCGGCGCGGGAGGCGGGACCGGACGCGATCTCGGACCGCGTCACGACCGCCGACGGCCGGCCGGTCGAGGTCGCGGCTAACGTCGGCGGGGAGGCCGAACTGGCCCCGGCCGCCGAGCGCGGCGCAGACGGGATCGGGCTGTTCCGGACCGAGCTCCTCTTCATCGACCGCGAGGCCCCGCCGACAGAGGACGAGCAGTACGAGGCGTTCGCGGCCGCGCTGTCGGCGTTCCCTGACGACCGCGTCGTCGTTCGGACCCTCGACGTCGGCGGCGACAAACCCGTCCCGTACCTGGACCTCCCGGATGAGGAGAACCCGTTCCTCGGGCGGCGCGGCATCCGGCTGTCGCTCGACGAACACGGGGACCTCTTCGAGACGCAGCTCCGGGCGCTGCTCCGCGCGGCCGCGACCGAACACGGCGACGGGCTGGCGGCGATGTTCCCGCTCGTCACGCGGGTCGAGGAAGTCGAGCGCGCGATTTCGACCGTCGAGTCGGTCGCGGCCGACCTCGCCGAGGAGGGCGTCGATCACGCGGTGCCCGATCTGGGAGCGATGGTCGAGACGCCGGCGGCGGCGCTCATCGCGGACGCCGTCGCCGAGCGG
>PXST01000043.1:10279-75210 GCA_003023405.1 Halobacteriales archaeon SW_8_68_21 | reverse complement strand
GGCGTCCGGGTCCCGCGCCGCGTAGGCTGTGACCGCGTCCGCCACCATCTCGCGGGCCGCCTCGCCGAGCCGCCGCACGTCCACCGCCGGGTGGACGCCGCCGTCGGAACCGCCGTAGTCCGCGAGGTTCGTCGCGAGGTCGGCGACCCGTTCGAGGTCGGTGATGATCTTGAAGGAGGCGGCGACGAGCCGCAGGTCGCCGGCCACGGGCTGCTGGAGCGCCAAAAGCTCCGTACACTCGTCTTCTAAGGCGAGATACGTCTCGTTGACCTCGTGGTCGCCCTCGATAACCGAGCGGGCGAGGTCGTCGTCGCCCGACACCGCCGCCTCGACCGCGTCGTCGAGGCGCTCGCAGACGGTTTCGCCCATCTCGACCACGCCGTCCCGAAGGTCGTCGAGCCGCTCCTGGTAGTTTTCTCTGGGCATCTATCCGAACTTCCCCGTGATGTAGTCCTCGACGCGCTGTTCCTCGGGGTCCTCGAAGATCTTCGCGGTGTCGTCGTACTCGACTAACTCGCCGCCGGTGAGGAAGACGGCCGTCCGGTCGGAGATGCGCGCCGCCTGCTGCATGTTGTGCGTGACGATGATGACAGTGTACTCCTCGGCGAGGTCGTCGATCAGGTCCTCGATCTTCGAGGCCGCGACGGGGTCCAACGCCGAGGTCGGCTCGTCCATCAAGATCACTTCCGGGTCGGGCGCGATGGCGCGGGCGATACAGAGCCGCTGCTGCTGGCCGCCCGACAGCTCCAGCCCGGAGGAGTCGAGTTGGTCTTTCACCTCCTCGTACAGCGCGGCCCCCTTCAGCGACTCCTCGACGCGGGCATCGACATCGCTGTCGAATCCCTGGATCTTCAGGCCATACGCGACGTTGTCGCGGATCGACTTCGGGAACGGGTTCGGCTTCTGGAACACCATCCCGATCTTCCGGCGCAAGGCGACCGGGTCGACATCGGGGTCGTACACGTTCTTCCCGCCGAACTCCACGTCGCCCTCGACACGGCAGATATCGATCATGTCGTTCATCCGGTTGATCGTGCGGAGAAACGTCGACTTGCCGCAGCCGGAGGGTCCGATGAGCGCCGTCACGCGCTTTTCGGGTATGTCCATCGTCACGTCCTTTATCGCCTGTTCATCGCCGTAGTAGACGTTCAGGTTCCGGGCGGCGACTGCCGTCCGGGTTGAGGGCGCGGACCGGTCGTTCTGCTCCGCCTGTACGTCCGTCGTGATGAGCGAATCGCTCCCGTCGGATTCGGTCTTGGTCTCTGTTTCTGTGTTACTCATGTTAGCTCCCTCGCTCCGCGCGGTTCCGCAGCAGGATAGCCGTCCCATTCATGCCGATGAGGACGACGAGCAGCGTCATAACGCCTGCGGCGACGACTCCGTACCGGAACTCCGGCTGCGGGAAGTCGGCCCACGCGTAGATCTGCATCGGCATCGCACTGAACTTGCTGAACAGACTGTTCGGCGCACTGAAGACGGTCGTCGCCGCACCGACCATGATGAGCGGTGCCGTCTCGCCGATCGCCCGGCCGAGCGCGAGGATGGTCCCCGTCAGGATACCCGGCATCGCCTCCGGCAGGACCACGTTCTTGGTGGTCTGCCACCGCGTCGCGCCCATAGCGTCGGATCCCCGTCGGAACTCGTCCGGGACCGACCGGATCGCCTCCTGAGCGGAGACGATGGTGATCGGGAGGATGAGCAGCGACAGCGTCAGCGACACGGTCAGCGCGGTTCCGAATCCGAGCCCGAGCAGGTTGGCGAAGAGGCCCAGTCCGAGCAGGCCGTAGACCACCGACGGGATCGCGGCGAGGTTCGCGATGTTGATCTGTAGGATCCGCGTCAGTGTTCCGACGAGGCCGGTCTCGGCGGTGTACTCCTCTAAGAATACCGCGGTCCCGACGCCGAGCGCGAACGAAAGCACCGCGACGATCGCGATGATGATGACCGAACCGACGATGGCGGGGTACAGTCCGGCCTCGACCGCGTTCCGCGACGGCGCTTCCGTGAGAAAGCCGACGTCGAGCCACGGGTCCGGTGCCGGGACGCCCCAAGCCCCGACGACGAGCGCGCCGACGAGGGGGCCGGCGACGAGGAGGACGGGGAGCGCGAGCCCAGCCAGCCCCTCGCCGTCCTCGATCACGCGCTGGAGGTAGACGGCGACGGCCGTGCCGACGAGCGCGACCACGACGAGGATGTCCGGTCCCGGGAGTCCGACGGTCCCCGCGAGGAAGCCCCCCGCGACCGCGAGCGCCAGCGGGACGCCGCCGGCGAGGAGGCCGGCGGTCCGGCCACCGCGGGCGGTGACGAGCCGCTCCCCGACCACCGCGACCGGGATCGCGATCGTCCAGAGGAAAATGAGGAGGTCCGACGGATACGTCGAGATCGTCTCGCGGGCGAAGACGGCGAGGAGAATCCCGACGACGCCGACGACCGGTGCCGCGGTCGCCGCGCGCGACGACGGGCTGCGCCGGGCGTACACGTACAGTGCGACGGCTGGGAAGACACCGAAGGTGTACGCGAGGAACCAGACGAACTGATCGAACACTAAAAAGAGCGTCCCGACGGCGAGGCCGACCGCAGCGCCGCCGACGGCCCGGCCGATGAGTCCGAGGCCGACCGCGCCGACACGCCCCTGATTCCCGACGTACGTCAGGTACGCGGTAAGCGGGATGACGACGACGAACAGGTACGCGACGGGCCAGTTGAGTCGGGGGATCGGCGAGACGAACGTCTCGATCCCAACGAACAAGCCCGCGACGGCGACGAGGCCGCCGCCGAGCGCGGCGACGGCGCGGCGCGTCACGGTCGGGTCGCCCACGCTATACAGACAGAAGCCGAGGTACGGGACGACGAGGGTCAGAAAGTACGTCAGCAGCCACTCTGGGCTCGCGTTCGCCAGGTCGAACGCGTCGACCGCGACGTACACGAGGAGGATTCCGAGCGCCAGCAGGCCGGCCACGCTCGCGCCGAGCGAGAGGTACTCGAAGACGATTCCGCGAACCCGGCTGACCTCGCCGAAGCCCGCCTCGGAGGGGGTGTCTGTCGCCATCAGTACTCCTCCCGGTAGCGTTCGGCGATGATGTCACTGAGCACGTTCATCACGAGCGTCACCACGAACAGCGCGAGACCGAGCGCGAACATCGAGTCGTACGGCAGCGTGCCGCCGACGAGGTCGCCGCCGGCGATCTGGACCATCGCGACGGTGATCGTCATTCCCGAGTCCAACAACACGTCAGCCGGGTTGACGTACGGAATCCCGAAGACGGCCTCCCGGACTGCGGGCATCCGCGCCTGCGCGCCCATGGCGACGACGACGATCATCGTCTCGCCGACGGCGCGGGAGACCGCGAGGATGTACGAGGAGGCGATCCCGGAGATCGACGCCGGGACGACGATGCCGGTCGAGACCTCGAACTTGGTCGCGCCGAGACCGTACCCGGCCTGACGGAGCGAGTCCGGCACCGCGCTCATCGCGTCTTCGGAGATCGACGACACCATCGGGATCGTCATGATCCCGATCATCAGTGACGCCGATAGCGCGTTGAAGGTACTCATCTCGGGGAACAGTGTCGCCTTCAGCGCGGGCGTGACGTACACTAACGCGAAGTACCCGTAAACGACCGTCGGGATGCCGGCGAGGATCTCCAAGAGCGGCTTCAGGATCGAGCGGGCGTTGGGCGTCGCGTACTCGCTGAGGTAGATCGCCGTCAGCGTCCCGATCGGGAGCGCGATAAACGCCGCCATCACCGTCACCGTGACCGTGCCGATCAGGAGCGGAACGATCCCGAACGTCTGGCCGCCGCCGGCGGGGTTCGGGCTCCACTCCGTGCTGGTCAAGAACTCGACGACCGGCACTTCCGAAAAGAACACCACGGCGTCGTAGAGGAGCGTGGCGAAGATGGCGACCGTCGTGAGGAGCGTGACGATCGCGCAGACGGCGAATAACCCACCGTACGTGCCTTCCTTGATTCGTGTGAATCCGTTCCGTCGGGTCAGGTCCGGACTCTCTGTGCTGTCTGTCACGAACTGTGGGGTATCGCACGCAGTCGTAAATCAATACACTGATTCATCGAGCGGTCAGCCCTGTGTCTCCTCGATCGCGTCCTCGAGCTTCTGCATCTGCGATTCCTGCGTCTCCTCCGTCGCCGGCACGTAACCCACGTCGCCCGCGACCAAGTCCTCATTCGTGGTCTGGCTCACGAAGTACCGGGCGAACTCCGCGACGTGTTCCTCACCGAGCGAGGACATCGACGGGTAGGTGTACAGCGAGCGCGAGAGCGGCTGGTACTTGCCGGAGGCCGCGGTTTCAAGGCTCGGCTCGACCGGACCGTTCCCGTTGTCGATGGCGAGCGCCTTGAGCTGGTCGGGGTTCTGGAAGTAGTAAGCGAACCCGAAGTAACCGATCGCGTACTCGCTGCCCGTGACGCCCTGCGCGATCGTGTTGTCCTGCTCGGTCGCCTGATAGTCGTCAGTGTGACCGGCCTCTCCCATGATGTTCTCGATGAAGTAGTCGTAGGTCCCCGAGGTGTCGGCGGCACCGTACCGTTCGATCTCCTCGTTGGGGAACTCGTCGCGGACCTCGTCCCACGTCCGGGCCGGGTCCTCCTGCCAGATCTGGGAGAGTTCGTCGACAGTGAGCGAGTCGATCCAGTCCACGTTGGGGTTGACGACGACGGTCAGCGCGTCGGTCGCCGCGATCAGTTCGATCCACTCAACGTCGTTCTCCTCGCAGAGCTGTTTCTCCTCTTCTTTAATCGGCCGGCTCGCGTTGTTGAAGTCCGTCTCGCCGACGCAAAAAAAGTTCGAGAACCCGCCGCCGGAGCCGGTCGAGCTCACGTCGATGGAGACGTCCGGGTGATCGGCCGCGAAGTCCTCCGCGACCGCACTCATCAGCGGGAACACCGTGCTGGATCCCGCGATGTTGATCGATCCGGACAGGGAGTCGCTCCCGCCGTCGGAACCGTCAGAGGCGTTCGACCCGTCTCCGCCGTCCGAGCTCTGGGCACAGCCGGCGAGTCCGAGCGCCCCAGCGCCGGCGAGCGCCGCGAGCGATTTCCGCCGCGTGATTCCCGTTGTGTCCGCGTCGTGGCTGGAAGCCATCACCTGACCGTGGGCGAGTTCCGGTTAAGTAGTATGCTATGAGGAATACGGGGTGGCGGGTACGCCACGGTACGGCTACGTTCGGCTCCGTACGCTATATAGTAGTACATATGACCGCAGCGTGCGGTCGGTGGGCCGCGTGCGCCGGTGTCGCGTCTCGTCGAATCTGGCCGCGAACCGGGACGTGGTTTTAATTCCCCGTACCGGAAGACACCGGACGAATGGTCCCTCCCACGACCGACAGGCCGCCCGCACCGACGACCTCCCGGGAGGCGTGGGTGGCTCACGCGGCGCTGCTTGATGCCGCACGGAGCGACCGAGGACGCCGAGCCGTACCGCGGGCCGCTCGAATCGATCGAGCGCGGCGAACCCCTCGGCGACGAGAGCGCGCGGCGAGCCTGACACGCGAGCGGCGTCGACGCCGCGGCACGGAGCCGAGACGGTCCCCGCTACGCCTCGACCGCCTCGATGAGCAGTTCCGCGACGTCGACGATCTCCACGTCGTCCTCGAAGTCGCCGGTCTTGCGGCCGTCCTCGAACATCGTCGTACACATCGGGCAGGCGACGACGAACTTCTCTATCGCGCCGCCGGCGTCGGTGTCCTCGACCGCCTCGCGGAGGCGCTCCTCGCTCGGCTTGACGGCCTCGTCGTGTTCGGTCCAGAGCCCGCCGCCGCCACCGCCACAGCAGAACGAGTCGTCGCGCGAGCGCGGCATCTCGTGGAGGTCCGCGCCCGTGGCGCGGATCAGCTCGCGGGGGGCCTCGTACTCGTCGTTGTACCGACCGAGGTGACAGGGGTCGTGGTAGGTGACGGTGTAGTCAAGCTCGTCGCCCGAGAGGTCGAGCCGGCCGTCGTCGACGAGTTCCTCGACGACCTGCGTCCAGTGGAACACGTCGATCTCGCCGTCCGGGTTCCACGGCTCCTCGCGGTCGAACGGCATCATGGGGTCGTCCGCGAACTCCGCGAAGTCGACCTCGGGATACTCGTTTTTGATCGTGTTATAGGAGTGCGGGTCGGTACAGACGATGTTCTCGAACTCGCAGTCCGCGAACGTCTCGACGTGGTGGCCGGCGAGCTCGAGGTAGAGGAACTCCTCGCCGATCCGGCGGATGTCGTTGCCGTCGGTCTTCTCGTCGTCGAACAGGATGCCGAACGACACGTCGGCCTCGTCGAACAGGTGGGCGAGCGCCCGCGCGACCTTCTTATTGCGGTCGTCGAAGCTCGGGTAGTCGCCGACGTACCAGAGGTACTCGACCGACTCCTCGCGGGCGTCGGGCACGTCCGCGTCGTCCAACTCGTCCGCCCAGTCGCCCCGGGCCGACTGCGACTCGCCGAAGGTGTTCCCCTTCGCCATCACGTCCTGAAACACGTCCTGGAGGTTCGAGTCGACGGCCCCCTCGTCGACGAGCTGGCGGTTCATCCTCGTGAAGGAGGTGAGGTGTTCGATGTCGACGGGACAGGCGTCCATACATGCCATACAGGACATACACGACTCCATCGACTCGCTCGCGATGACGCCGCCCTCGTCGGCGACGATGGGGACCGTGCCGCCGTCGGCGGCTGAACCGGCCACGCCGCCGTCCGTCGCCATCGACCCGTCGCCCCCGTTTCCGACAACCGGATCGTCGCTGACGGACTCGCGGTACGACTTCAGATCGAGGATGACATCCCGCGGATCGAGGTTCCGCCCGACGGTGTCGGCCGGACAGGCGTCGGTACACCGACCGCACTTCGTACACGCGTCGCCGTCGAGAAGTTCCTTCCACGTGAAGTCGTCGAGGGACTCGGCGTTGGTGTGATCGAGGTCCGCGGGGACGTTCGGGAGCCGCGCGCCCGCCTTCTCGTCGCGGACGACGACGTTGGCGAACGAAGAGATCATGTGGAACGGCTTCGCGTAGGGGATCCACGCGACGAACGCGAACGCCAAAAGCGAGTGGCTCCACCAGATGACGCCGTAGGCGGCCTCCGCGCCCGCCGGCGTGAGCCCCGCCGTCTGTAGGCCGGTTGCGAGCGCCAGCCCGACGAAGCTCACCGTCTCGGTCGCCCGCCCCGGCTGGCCGACCATGCTCACGCCCTCGACGAGGAAGCCGCCGACGCCGAGGGCGAAGAGCGTCCAGAGGAACGCATCGTCCTCGAGCGAGGTGTGTTTCCCCCAAAGCCGCCCCTCGCGGCTCCGGTAACGGCGGTAGCCGGCCATGCCGACGCCGACGACGAACAGCAGCCCGAACGCGTCGACGGCGAACTGGTAGGCTATGTAGAAGTCGCCGACCCAGAAGGACTCGCCCGCGAGCGGGCGGTACAGGTCGATGTCGATCCCGAGGATGGTCGTCGCGACGAGCAAGACGAGGAACCCCCAGACGATGAACGTGTGCATCACGCCGGCGTACAGGTCCCCGTCGAACTGGTTCTCGTTCGAGAGGACGGTCTTCGTCGCGGCGGCGACCCGACCGGGCAGGTTCGACAGCCGATCGCGCGGGTCCGCGCTCCCGCGTGCGTACGCGGCGAACCGCGCATAGACGCCGTACAGGAACACGAGGACGGCGACCGCGGCGAGCCAGTAGAACGCGGCCTTCCCGACCGGACCGATGGTCCAGAAGGTCTCTCGCGTGGCCGCTTGTAGGGGAGTCATGATCGATCACCGGGATACGTCGGGGTTAAAACTTGCCACAACCGCGGAAGCGTGGCCGCACGTTCACGCGATCCATGGAAGCGTGGCCGCACGTTCACGCGATCCGCGCCAGCGTCGCCGCGAACAGGGCTCCGGCGAGCGCGAGCGCCGGGACATCGACCCTCCCGAACGCCAGCCGCGGCAGCGTCGGGTTCCACGCGAAACACCGCGCGACGAGTGCCGTCCCGAGCCGGTCGGCGCGCCCGAACGCCCTGTCGATCCCCGCGACCGCGACGATCCGCATCCGGTCGCGGAGGGGACGTTCCCCGCCGCCGCGGGCGCGCATCGCCGCGCGCGCGGACAGCAGGTCGCGTTTCAGCAGGGGCAGGAACCGGAACACGAGCGCGACGCCGACGCCGAGGAACTGCCCGGGTTTCCCCGGAACCGTCCGCTGGACCGCCGCGCGCGACTCGCGGACCGGCGTCGACCGGACGTACGCGGCCGCGACCACGAGGATCAACAGCACGCGATAGCTCGCCAGCCCGGTTGCGGCGGCGTCGTCGAACCGGAACAAGGGGTCGCCGAGGGTCACGCCCGCGACGAGGGGGGCGACGAGCAGGAACGGGAGCGCGAAGCGGTATCCCCAGAGGTCGCTCGGTCCGCCGCCGGCGAGCGCGAGGCAGCCGGCCGCGACGACCGTGAGAACGGCGAGCCCCCGAGGCGTCGTGTGCGCGTACGCGACGGCCGCGAAGGCCGCCTGAACGAGGAGTTTCGACCGGGGGTCGAGCCGGTGGGCGAACGCGTCGTCGGGGACGTACGAGAGGCTCACGGCGGCTCCGGCTCCGTCTGTGAGGACTCGCCTCCCCCCTCGAAGGCGGCCGGCACCCGCACGTTGAGCGCGGGGAGGTCGGCGACCGCGCACTCGGGCGGCGCGTCGACGACGACCCCCCCGTCCGCGAGGCCGACCACGCGGTCCGCGCGCGCGAGGACATCGCGCAGGTCGTGGGTGACGACGACGACGCCGACCCCGTCGGCGTGGAGTTCGCGGAGGCGAGCCACGACGGACCGGCGTGCGGGTTCGTCGAGCCCGGTGAACGGCTCGTCGAGTACGAGATGGTCCGGCTCCATGGCGAGCGCGCCCGCGATCGCGACGCGCTCTCGTTCGCCTCCCGACAGCGACGCGATCCGGTCGTCCTCGCGGCCCCGCATGTTCACGGCGTCGAGCGCGGCGTCGACCCGACGGTCGATCTCGGTGTGGTTGAGTCCGAGGTTCTCCGGGCCGAACGCGATGTCGCCGCCGACGGTCGCAGAGACGAGCTGGTCGCGGGGGTCCTGGAACACCATGCCGACCGCGGTCCGCGCCGCGAGCGGGTCCGCGGAGACCGGCGTGCCGTCGACCGTGACCGCGCCTGCGTCGGGGTCGACGAGCCCGTTGAACGTCCGGACGAGCGTCGTCTTGCCGGAGCCGTTTGCGCCCGCGAGCGCGACGAACTCCCCGTCCGGGATCGACAGCGAGATGTCGTCGACGGCGACGACGCCGTGGTCGCCCTCCGCGTCCGCACCGCCGCCGTACCGGACGGTGACGCCGTCGATGTCGATCACGGCGTCAGACGGCGGTGATCGCCTCGGACCGGACGATCCCGACCGCGGCGGCGATCTTCGCGGCCTCGGCCGGGAGGAAGACCACCGCGCCTTGGACGACCGCCTCGCCGAGCGCGAGATCGAGCGAGATGATTAGCCCAACGACGCCGAGCGCGTAGATGACGAGCGTGCCGACGACCGTCGCGCCGACCAGCGCCGGGAGCCGGACCGCGTCGAGGTCGCGGAGCGTCAGTCCGCGGTGGACGATACCCCCGACGAGCGCAGCCGCGATCGGGTACGACCAGAGGTAGCCGGCCGAGTCGCCGACGAGCGCCGCGAAGCCGGCGGAGCCGCCGGCGAACACCGGCGCGCCGAGCGCTCCCGCAAAGAGGTACAGCACGAGCGCGAGGCCGCCCCACAAGGGACCGAGGAAGATCCCGGCGAGGAAGACGCCGAGTACCTGTAGCGTCCGCCGCGAACAGCGCGGCGCGCGCGAGGTTCGTCGCCGCCTCGTCGCCGACGAGGTCGACGGACTCCGTGTTCGTTGCCATGGATGGACGAACTCGTAAACTTACTTGAACGTGATGGTTTACGAGTAGAGCGCAGGGAACGGAGAGCCTCGCCCGAACACCTCGATACCCTCTCGATAATAACGTTCATGACTGCCCGCTGTCCACGGCTCAAATATGCCCGAGATATAGTATCAAATATCCAATATAATTAATATCCTATCAGTCTTAGTATGCTATGTAGAGACGGCTTCAGAAACGCCTTACAGCGGCCGCGCTGTCACGACTATCGACCAGTTCGCTAAACCGAGTATTGACGAGGAGGACGATACTTGTCCGAATAGTGAGGAATGGTGCGACGGGCCAAACGGCGACGATCTCCCGTGCTTCGAGTGCTTCGATCCCGAACAGGACTACAACGTGGGGCGGTCAGAATGAACGACGAGGATCGTCGAAACGAGATCGTCACCCTCGCTGTGTATCCGGACACCAAAGACCAGTGGGAGTCGGCGGCACAGGATGATCCCGACGCCGATTCGCTTTCGCAACTCGTTCGCGTAGCCGTCAATCGATACCTCCACGACCGGGCTAACGGCTCCAGCGGAGAGGTCTCACAGGAGATCCACGAACAGCTAACGGAACTGAACTCGCAGAGAGCGGCAGCCACTCGTCGATCAGCCCCCCTGTGCCTGTCTCGTCTCCAGTACCCCCGGCAGCCGGCGCGTGCTGGTAGTCAACGAACTGGACGTTGACCTGTACGGACCGATCTGTCCCGTTATTGATCTGATTCTGGAGGTCCGCCGCCAGTCTTTCGTACTCTAAGTCGCTCGACCGCCAGACGGTTACTGTCACCGTCACCTCGTCGCTGAACACACTCGCGTCGTTGTACTCGGTCCCGACCTCTACGAGTTCTAGCGCGCTGTACTCGTCGCCGCCGAGCACGTCTTGGACCTCGTCGTTCACCTGCTGTTCGAAGACGAGATGCTGGTACGTCCCGAAGACAGTCACCGCGAATACGACGAGAAACAGGAGGACGACGATAGCGTACGCCCCCGAGCGTAGCGAGATGTCGGCATTCTTGCGGACGTTGTTGATGACCGACGAGCGATATCCGAGCATGATCAGCGTGAGGTACGTAGTGAGGTTGATGAATACGATGTTCATCAGGAGCAGAACGGTCGCACCCGCGACGACGAGGGGCTGGCCCCAGGCCGTGCCGATGCCGGCCACGGAGGCAGCAGGGATGATCGCGGCGGCGACGGCAACGCCGGCGATCGAGACGGGGAGATCAGTCGCGAGCGCGAGCGCACCAGCGAACCCGGCCGAGATTGCGATGACGAGCGTCAAGAGGTTCGGCGTGACGAACACGCCCACCTGCCCGATGCGACCGACGTCCAGCGTCGCCGGTACGAACCCGCTCTGTTGAAGTAATACGCTCATCGCGACCGCGCTGACGTACGCAACCACCAGCCCTGTCACTTGTGACGTAGCACTGTCGACGACCATGTCGTGGTCGCTGATGACGGCGCCGACGCTCGCGGAGAGTGTCGACCCCGCGAACGGCGCGATCACCATCGCGCCGACGATGACGATAGCGGAGTCAAGCAGGAGGCCGCCGACCGCGACAATAACGCTTGCGAACGCGAACGCGAGGTACGTCGCCGTGTCCGGTGTCAGGCCCTCCGCGCGCTCGCGAAGCTCGGTGTGCGAGACCCCACGCTTGCCTTTTGAACCCTCGACGTACCGGTCCGCCAACTCGTCGGCGTTCGGTACATTCGCCCGGTCGACGTCCGTGACGACGGTGTACGTGTCTTCGTCGAGTCCAGCGTCGTACAACCGATCGAGTATCGCGTCTACGGCGCCCGTTGGGACCGGCACGTTCGCAAGACTTCCGTCTCGATTGTTGTCCGCATCGCTGAAGACGAACTCTACCTCCATCTCGGAAAGTGCCTCCCGTACCGCGTCGTGGTCATTGCTGGGAACGAAGACCTGGATGAGTCGCACAGCGAATAGTGGAAGAATATGCTCTTAATTATAGGTTTGTTAAAAATCAATAAATGGGGCATATCGGCACCACAGGACGAGTCGTGTTCCGACAGTCGTAGAAACGATTGGTCGACGGCCGGACCGATATCTGAATTTCGTAGACTTCTGCTCGAAAACGGATGGATAGAAAGTCGGCCTCGGCACTCACGACTCACAATCCATCCATAGCGAATGTGCGTATAGCGTCTATAGAGTCCGCTCGTCCCGTTACCGTTCGTCCAGCGTCTGGATGCCGCGCTCCACGACCGCCTCGGTCACGAAGAGACTCGTCTCACGCTGGAGTGCCTGATACGCAATGCCGCTTCACCTCTATCGAGCAATCCACGGCCTTGACATCCTCCCCGCGCTGAAGCGCGAGGCTTTCTCGTCGATTCTCCGTAATACGTACTACGGCCAACGGTTCATCTACAGGCTGAACAGGGCGAGTGCCTCGGGGCTTGTCCCCGAGGTACTTCACAAATCGCCCACCGAGCAGATGTTCGTCCTAACGGTACCCAAGCTCCCTCTCGGTGGCCTGCCAAAGCACGACCCGACGGCCTATCCATCGCTACAACGTGTCTTCGAGACCATCGAAGTGGGCAGCACGTCGGTTACTTCGATTCGAGAGAGTACATTGTTACCTATTGTCATTGCCCATGACGAGGCGTCGACTCCTATGAAAACGGGATCGAAGGTTTTAATACTGTTCGAACGTGGGGAACTCGACTTCTGAAACAACGGTTTCTGTAGATCGTTCGCAAGTCCGCTGATTGGGCTACGCTATGGTGCTCGATTCGGAACGGTGAGCTTTAACCAGCCGTCCCCGATAATCTCACAATAGCACTATGAGAGCATTCCGGAGAGCGATATATAGCACAGTCGACCAGGCAATAATAGAGTCCCTAGAAGGTGAGTGAGTTATGCCGAAGATCAGCGTCGAGATCCCAGCGGAGCTGCTCGCCGACCTCGATGAACACGTCGGTGACGACGGGAAGTTCGTGAACCGAAGCGACGCGGTGCGCGCGTCGATCCGCAAGAACCTCGACCTGCTCGACGAGATCGACGCCCGCCACGACCGGCTGACGGGCGACGGGGCGACGGGGGGAAGCGGCGAAGCGACGGAGCGCGGACGGGCCGCGGAGGACGCCGATGAGTAGCCGGTCTGGAGAGGCGAGCGGTCCCTTCCGAACCGACCCGTTCGACCGGTCGGCGGTCGCGGCGGTCGGGCTGATCACGCTTTTCACCGTGGCGCTGGCGACCTCGCAGCTCACCGCCGCGAAGGTGCTCGCCTTGCCGCTCCCGTTCGCGCTGCCGGTCGTCGGCGCGGAGGTTCTGCTGCCGGGGGCCGCGCTCGCGTACGCGTTGACCTTCCTCGCGTCGGACTGCTACGCGGAGCTGTACGGGCGGCGGGCCACGCAGGTGGTCGTCAACGTGGCGTTCCTCGCGAACTTCCTCGTGCTCGCGTTAGTGTGGTCGACACTCGCAGCGCCCGGAGTCGACCCCGAGGTGTCTGCCGCCTTCCAGACGGCGCTCGGGCCGGCGGCGAACGTCGTCGCCGGCAGCCTGCTGGCGTACGTCGTCAGCCAGAACTGGGACGTGTTCGTCTTCCACGCGATCCGCGACCGCACCGGCGAGCGCATGCTGTGGCTCCGCAACATCGGCTCGACCGCCACGAGCCAAGCGATAGACACCGCCATCTTCGTCGGCGTCGCCTTCTACGCCGCCCCGCTTCTGCTCGGGGTCGGCCCGGTGTTCGATCCGCCAGCACTGCTCGCGCTCGGGGTGGGCCAGTACCTGCTAAAACTCGCAATCGCCCTCCTCGACACGCCGGTCGTCTACCTCGTCGTCGTCGCGGTTCGGAATCGAACGCCGTAGCCGACGAACCGAGGTTCCACGAGCGCAAGAGACTTACCGCCCGCTCCCGTGTGAACTGTAACCATGGACCTTCGCGTACAGGGGGACGTTCCCCCCGACCCGTTTCTCGGTGCCGCGGACCTCTTCGAGACCGAGCGGTCGATCGAAGCGCCCGTCCGCGTCGTGGTCCGCGACGACCCCGACGAGCGAACCTGGGCCGGTCACTACGACGACCACCACGTCCTGAACGTCTCGCGGCGAGCCGCCACGAGCGCGATGGCGCGCGAACTGGCGATCCACGAGCTGGCGCACATGGCCCGCTACGAGGAGGGGCACCCCTCGCACCTCCAGTCGACCGAGGAGGCGCTGTATCTGGGGCTCTCCGGCGAGAAGGTCGAACGGCGCAAGCTCGCCCACTGTTACCAGATCGCAAATCACATGAAAGACATCTACGCCGACGACATCACGCTCTCGGTCGCGCCCGCGGACAAGCTTTTGGGGTTCCTCGAATCGACGCTGGCGGCCGCCGTCGCGGACCGGCCCGACGTGTCCCGCACCGGCTCGCCGCCGGTGACGGCCGGGGCCGACCCGGAGATCACGGCCGTCAACGCCGCGTTCGCGCTGGCCTTGGTCGAGCGACACGACATCGCCGGACCCGACCACCGGATCTACGACCTCGCGCGGGCCGCGGGCAGTGACACCGACGCCGTCGACGTGGCGGCATTTAAGAACAGATTCCTCGACCTGACCCACGACCCCTCGGAGAGCGACTACCGGAAGGCGCTCGTTGCGGCCGCTCGCGCCTACGCCGTTTAATAAATAAATCCGACTGCGGTGGCGCGCGCCTACGAGGCCGTACTGCGGCCGAGCCGCGAAGGACGTTCGGTCCCGCTGGAAGCCGCCAGAGAGCCTTCGATTCTCGCGGCCGGGGATTCGGCGGTCGTCGCCGTCAGTTCCCGGTCTCACGTATGAACAACAGACCGACCCGATCAAGACACCTCTCGTCGCCCGCGAACCGCATCCTACTCCGCGTCGCCCCGAGCGGACTCGCCGTCGCCGTCCGCCTCCGCGACCGCGTTCTCGTCGACGAGGTCGGCCGTCTCGACCGGAGCGGTCGAGTCGTCCGCGGCGGCGGCCCCGTCGAGAACGGTCACGCGTGCGGACATGATCCGCGTGTTGTCGACGCGCTCGATGCGGATCCGGACCCCGTCGAACTCGATCTCCTCGCCCTCCCGAACGAGCCGGCCGGCGCGGTTGAACACGAAGCCGGCGAGCGTCTCGAACTCCTCGCCCTCCGGAAGGTCGATCCCGAGGATCTCGTTGACTTCGTCGATGTTCACCTCACCTTGAACGACCGCGACGTTCTCTTCGAGAAACTCCACCGGGGCCTCCTCGTTGCCCTCCAAGATCTCGCCGACGATCTCCTCGACCATGTCTTCGAGGGTGATGATCCCCTCGGTGGTGCCGAACTCGTCGATGACCGTCACCATCTGGAGGCGGTTGTCCTGCATCTCCGCGAGCAGTTCGTCTGCGTTCTTCGACTCGGGGACGTGGAGCGTGGGCTTGACGACGCGCTCCAAGGAGGGCTGTCCCTCGGAGTAGCGCAGTTCGCGGACCAGATCGCGGACCGTGACCACGCCGATGATGTTGTCGAGGTTCCCCTCGTAGACGGGAACGCGCTCGTGGTCGGCCTGTATACACGTCTCGATCGCCTCCTCGACGGAGTCCTCCTTCGCGACCGCGGTGACGTCAAGCCGCGGCGTCATCACCTCCTTGGCGATGGTGTTGTTAAAACGGAAGATGCGGTCGAGCATCTCCCGTTCCTCCTCCTCGATGACGCCCTCCCGTTCCCCGGTCTCGATGATGTCTTGGATCTCGTCGCGGGTGACGTACGTCGACCCGATGGCCGCCGAACCGCCGATGAGGGCGTTGACCCCCTTGACTATGTAATCGAAGAGGACGACGAGCGGGTACAGCGCGTACTCGGAGAGCTTCAGCGGGCGGGCAATTTTGAGCGCCCACGACTCGGTGTTCTCGACGGCGTACGACTTCGGCGCGCTCTCGCCGAAGATCAACACGAGCGTCGTGATCCCGAACGTCGTCGCCAGCACCGACTGTCCCCGCGAGAGGTAGATCCCGAACAGCGCGGTGGCGATGGAGGTCATCGCCACGTTGGCGATGTTGTTGCCGACGAGGATCGTCACCAGCAGCCGATGGGGGTTCTGTTTCATGTCGCGGATCGTCTTCGCTCCCGTCACTTCCTCGTCGACGAGGCTGTCGATTCGGTGTTGCGGCAGCGAGAACATCGCGATCTCGGACGAGGAAAAGAAGGCCGAGAGCGCGATCAAAAGGAGGATCGCGACGACGCCGAGGGCGGTCACGACGCTATCGCCCGGCATCGGTATCTGGAGGACATCGACCACCGATCCAGTAGACGACAAACCCATACTCGTTTGCCATCCGTCGCCCCGCGATTAAAGCGTTCCCTTCGGTTACCATCGCCACGGCCCGACGGCCGGCGGGACACGCCCCCCGGCGATCGGCGGGACTCGAACCTCACCGAATGACGGAACCCGGCGCGTCCGAGGGTGCCGCTGCCGACACGATTACCAGTCTCGCGGGCGGATCAAAGGGCATGAGCGAGCCACAGATCACCCTGTACCGGCTCCAGGCGTGTCCGTTCTGCGAGCGCGTGGTCCGAACGCTGAACGAACTCGACTTGGAATACCGCTCCCGATACGTCGAGCCGATGCACTCCGAGCGCAACGTCGTCAAGCGCGTCTCCGGCGCGCGGAGCGTCCCGGCGCTCGTCGACCGCGAGACCGGCGTCACGATGTCAGAAAGCGCGAACATTGTGGAGTACCTTGAAGGGACCTACGGGAAGGCGGCGACCGACGGCGGTCGCGTCGACGGCGACGCCACGACCGAGAGAGGTGCCTGAGATGGTCGACTTCGACGTCGTCTCCCTGCCCGAGACGGACCACGTCGCCGAGGGCGAGGTCGCGCCCAACTTCACCCGCCCCCTCGTGAACGACGAGTACTGGGAGGACCGCCCGCTCGCCGACGTGGTCGACGGGCCGACGCTCCTGCTTTTCCACCCCATGGACGGGGCCTTTCAGGGGACCTACCTCTACAACGCGGTCGACGACCACGGCTGGGCCGACGACGTGGACGTTCTCGGCGTCTCCGTCTCGACGCCGTACGCCCACGAGCGCCTGCTCGCCGACCGCGGTGACGGCGTCCGGATCTTCTCGGACCCAGCCGCGGGCGTCATCGAGGAGTACGGGCTCGCCCACGACATCGACGGCATGACCGGTATCACGGAGAGCCGGCCGGCTGTGTTCCTCCTCGACGCCGACCGCACCGTCGAGTACGCGTGGGTCGCGGACGAACACCCCGCGTTCCCCGACGCCGAAGCGATAGACGACGCGGTCGCCGACCTCGTCGACTGATCGGCCACCGGTCTCGTCGACTGGAAGGTCGCCGACATCGTCGATCGGTTCGAGAGCCGGACACTCGTCACCCTTTTTCAACTCGACGCCGAAGGGACGCGCGTGACCGCCGACACGAGCGACGACCGGCGCCGTCGACCGCGGCGATCTCGTCGTGTATCCGACCGAGACGGTGTACGGCCTCGGTGCTGACGCGCTCAACGCCGCCGCCGTCGAACGCGTCTTCGAACTGAAGGGACGGGACCGCGACGACCCTCTCTCGCTCGGGGTCGCGAGCGTCGACGACGCCCTCCGGTACGCCCGACCGACCGAGTTGGCCGTCGCGTTCGCGCGGGCGTTCCTCCCCGGACCGGTGACCGTCGTCGTCGAGCGCGACGACCGGGTTCCGGACGCGCTCACGGCCGGCCGCGACCGCGTCGGGATCCGCGTGCCGGACCACGACCTCGCGCGGGCGCTACTCGCCGAAACCGGGGCGCTCACCGCGACGAGCGCCAACATTTCTGGAACGGGCAGCGTTACCAGCCCCGACGACCTCGACGACCGGATCCGGGAGGGCGTCGCCGCCGTGATCGACGGGGGCGAGACGCCCGGGACCGAGAGCACGGTCGTCGACCCCGAGGCGGGGACGATCCACCGCCGCGGCGCGATGGCCGGTGCCATCGAGGCGTGGCTGGCGGATCCGCCGGTGGACGTGTGAGGAGAGCCGGGAAAGGTCGCGTCGGAAGTTCGCGTCCGGTCAGACCGAGAGTTCGCCCTTCGCTTTGATCACGTCGAGCGCTTCGGCGTCGACGGTCTCGACGTCGAGCCAGTGCGGGACGTACTCGCGTTTGTCGTAGGCCTCGCGCTCGTCCTCGGTGCCGACGGTACACCAGAGCTGCGGCTCGTCCGGGCCGTGCCAGCCGCCCTGTACGTTGATACCGAAACAGACCAGCTCCTCGCCGTCGTGTTCGATCACCGCGTCCCGCCGGATCCCCAGGTCGCCGCGGACGATGAGGTGTCTCATGTATCGGCGTTCGCGTGTTCCGGGCTTAATCGCTTCGATACCGCAGGTCGGGCCGACGCCCGTTCCCCGCCGCGCGAGCGGTGACCGCGCTCACCACCCCGCGTCGAGGTCGTCGACGAGCGCGTCGAGGATCGCTCGGGTCGTCGCGGCCACGATCGGTTCGAGCGTGTCGGGGTCGCTGTTCGTCGGGTCCCCCAACCCGCCCAGTTGGGTCACCTCGTCGAAGTACTCGTAGCTCCGCGTTTGGGGCATCTCCGCGGCCTCTTGTGGCTCCTTCTTTTCGGTTCGCACGAGGTCCGGGCGGTACAGCTCGACGAAGCTCGTCTCGTGGTCGCCGGCGTGGCCCCATCCCTCGCCGTACGCCTCCTCTAAGTCCTCCCGCGCGAAGTCGGTCCAGTGGACCTCGCGGTTCCCGCCGTGACAGTTCAGTATCAGCAGTCGGTCGACGCCGTGTGCCGCAACCGACTCGCCGATCTCACGGACCACGTCGACGTACGTCTCCGTCGAGAGCGTGACGGTCCCCGGGAACCGCACGTGGTGTTCCGACTGCCCGTACGGCAGCGGCGGGAGCCGCAGGAGGTGGAGGTCGAACTCGTCGGCTGCGTCGACCAGCTCGGCGGTGAGGTGGTCCGCGCGGAGCGTATCGGTCGCGACCGGGAGGTGCGGGCCGTGCTGCTCGATGCTGCCGGTCGGGAGGACCGCGAAGTCGGCGTCGTCGATCGCGTCTTCCGCGTCCTCCCACGTCATGCCAAACAGGTCGGCGTCCGTCTCGGGCATGACCGAGGGTCCGGCGTCGGACGACGAAAGGGTCAGGGTAGCGGCGAAGGCGAGGAAGGGGGACGAAGAGGGAGGCGAAGGCGAAGAAGGGGGGACGAAGAGTCGGTAGCGCCGGGGAGGGAGCCGACCCCGGCCGGCTCAACCCGAGTAGTAGTACTCGCCGTCGCGCTTCTGCTGGCTGTCGAGCTGCGATCCCGGTTTGTTGATACGGGGGCGACCGGTGCGCTCGTCGCGGCGGAAGGTGATGTCGAGGTCGGCGAGGAAGTCGTTCATCCCGGCGCGCATCTCCTGTGGCGGCGCGGCGCGGCCGCGCTCGGCCGGCTCCCCGTCAAACACCATGAGGCGGTCGGCCAGTAGGTCGATCATGTAGATGTCGTGGTCGACCACCATCACCGTCGAGTCGTGGTTCTCGGCGTACCGGCGAATCGCCGTCGTCGCCCGCACGCGCTGTTCCACGTCGAGGTGCGCGGAGGGCTCGTCGAGGAGGTAGAGGTCGGCGTCCTCGGAGAGACACGCCGCGATGGCGACGCGCTGGCGTTCGCCGCCGGAGAGATCCGAGAGATTCTGCTCCATCACGCGCTCGAGCTGGAGCGGCTGGGCGATCTCCGTGTTCCAGTACGAGGAGCCGAACTCGTCGGTGATGGAGGCGAGGAACGCGTCGACGCGCATCGGCTGGTCGATGTCGATGTACTGCGGCTTGTAGGAGATGTCGAGCGCGAAGTCGAGTTCGCCCTCGTCGGGTTCAAGATCGCCGGTGAACAGCTTCGCGAACGTCGACTTCCCGATCCCGTTCGGCCCGACGACGCCGAGCACCTCGGAGCGGTTGATCTCGCCGCCCTCGACGCGAAGCTCGAACGCTCCGTCGCCGTACGACTTCGTCAGGTCGGGGTACTCGATCAGCGTCTCGCTCCGGGAGGCGACCCGCGGCGCGTGTTCCTCGAACGTGATCGCCGAGGGGCGGATCCGCATGTTCTCGTTGTCGAGGTAGCCCTTGAGATACTCGTTGATCCCGTTTCGGACCGACTTCGGGTCGGTGACGACCCCGTACGCGCCCGGCTCACCGTACGCGACGTGGAGCGTGTCCGCGAGGAGATCGAGGATGGCAAGGTCGTGTTCGACAACGAGCATCGACCGCTCGGCGGCGTCGTCGTCCGCCAGTTCGCGGATGAGTCGGGCGACGATCATCCGCTGGCCGATGTCGAGGTACGGGGTGATCTCGTCGAGGAAATAGAAGTCGGCGTCGCGCGCGAGACACGCCGCGATGGCGACGCGCTGGAGCTCGCCGCCGGAGATGGAGTCGATGTCTTGATCCATCACCGGTCGGATGTTGAGCCGGTCGACGAGGGAGTCGAGCGCGCCGCGCTCGTCGGTGCGCTCCAGCAGCTCCCGGGTGTTGCCGTCGAACTGGTTCGGGATCTGGTCGACGTACTGCGGCTTGCGCGCGACGGTCACCTCGCCGTCCTTCAGCGATTCGAGGTAGTTCTGGAGCCCGGTGCCACGGAAGCGGCCGAGCACGCGCTCCCAGTCGCCGTCGGCTGCGTGGTCACCGAGGTTCGGGACCATCTCGCCGGCGAGCGCGTGGACGGCCGTCGACTTCCCGATCCCGTTCGGGCCGAGGATGCCGGTGACGCTGCCCGGCTCGGGCGTCGGGAGTCCGTACAGCGAGAAGGCGTTGTCGCCGTAGCGGTGGACCGGGTCGTCGTCGAGCTCGGAGGGGAGGTTGATGATCTCGATGGCGTCGAACGGACAGGAGTTGACGCAGATGCCGCAGGTCTCGCCCAGACAGATCTCCTCGGAGATGTGGATCTGCTCGGGGTCGCCCTCCGCCGCGTCCTCGCCCCGTTTCGTGATACACTCCTTGCCCGTCCGGTTGGGCGGGCAGTCGTTCATACACTCGTAGTTACAGCGGTCGGGCTGACACCGACCGAGGTCCACGACCGCGATGCTGTCGTCGGCCATCTCAGACCCCTAGGTCGACGGCGGACGTCAAAAGTACGGTGTAGCTGATGAACCAGAGGGTAAAAGTCAGAAACGCCACGTAGAGATTGTCTTTAATTCCGAGGTCGCCGACGCCGACCGCCTTGAACACCGGGTACTGGGCGATGACGAACGATCCCAACACGAAGACCGCGGTGGTACTCTCGGCGGCGGCGAGGTCGGTCCCGACGTAGGCGGCCGAGACGACGCCGGCGGCGATGCCGGCGAGACAGCAGACGGTCGTGACGACCACGCCGCGGGCGTGGTCGGACAGGCCCGAATCGTCGCTCATGCCTTCGGATCCGCGAGCGCCCGTGAAAAACCGTTCGTTCCGGGCGTCGTCCCGAATCGCTGCGGTCCGACCTGGGGGCGGTACCCCTCGGTCGGTCGCGACATCCCTCGTTCGCCGGGTGCGCGCCGCCGCGACCGAGGCGCGCGCGAGCCGAATCGCTGACTGACTGGTCAGTCGAGCGGGTGGTAAGCGGGGATTTTTGCTTGTTTATGACGCGAGATGCGGACGATTTCGCCGGTAAAGGGCGCTCAGACGGGGAGGCTCCATCAACATTTATGACCGTGTGCGGTTTCGGATCGTAACGATGGAAGGAACCCAAACGGAGGACCTCGACGACCTCCCGCCGAGCGCCAAACTCGTCTTCAAGGTGCTCGAATACAACGGACCGCTGACCCAGAAGGGGATCGTCCAGGAGTCGATGCTGTCGGCGCGCACCGTCCGATACGCGCTCGAACGGCTGGAGGGTATCGGCGTCGTCGACGAGGACGTATACTTCGCGGACGCCAGACAGAACCTCTACAAGCTGACGGAGCCGGCACAGGAGTTCACCGCCGACGAGGGCGAGGCCTCCTGTACGGCCGACTGACGCATCACCGTCGATCACCCCGATCTCTTCGTTTCCCGTACCGGCGGTCCGGAGCGACGCGTCCCGATCGGTCTAGATCCGAGCGACCACTCCGAACCCTGCGAGCGACTACTCCGGCGGCTCAGCGTCGGTCTCGCGCGCACCGCGGACCGCCGCGGCGATCGTGAGAGCGATCGCGACCGACAGCGCCGACGTCGCTGCCAGCACGAACGCCAGGAGGAGGAACCAGACGTCCGGCCCGAACAGCGGGTACTCGCGCGTGTCGATCACCGGACCGAGCAGTTCGAGCGCGCGGACGAAGTACAACAGGACCGCGAGCAGCGCGCCGACCGCCGCCCCGACCCGGGCGTTGCGGTAGAACGACAGCGACTCCAACAGGACCAGCATCGGGGGTTTCGATGGCTCGTCGCTCACGGCGGGGCGTACGGCCGGCGGCCGCAAAGGACCATCGGAACGGAGCGGATCGGCCCGATGTCTCACGATCGAAACGGACGTATGAGGGCCTGAAGCCGTTATTGACAGGCGTCAAGTGGGTCGGCTAAGAAGCGCCGCGTATGCCCCGAGTCGTGCTATCGGCGTTCCCGATGATAGACCCGGAGACGTACCGAGGAGTCCTCGCAAGCGCCGTCAACGAACCGGTCGACATCGAGGTCGCGGAACTGGGGTCGACCGAGCGGCTGATCGAGGCGGCCGCCGGCGCTGACGCGGTCGTCACAGACATCAACACCCCCGTCACGGAGGCGGCGTTGGACGCCGTAGCGCCCAGCGTCGTCGTCCGTTCGGCCGTCGGCGTGGACAACGTCGACATCGCGGCGGCGGCGGAGCGCGGCGTCACCGTCACCCGCGTCCCCGACTACTGTACCGAGGAGGTGGCGACCCACTCCGTCTCGCTGCTTTTCGCCTGCCTGCGCTCGTTGAAGCCGTACGACGACGCGGTCGACAGCGGGGGGTGGAGCTGGGAGGCCGGCGCACCGGTCCGGCGCGTGAGCGCGTCGACGATCGGTCTGCTCTCGTTCGGCCCGATCGCGCGGCGGGCGGCCGAACGGCTCTCCGGGTTCGACGCTGACCTCGTCGCGTACGATCCGTTCGTCGACGCCGACGAGATGGCCGAGTACGGCGTCGAGAAGGTCGACTTCGAGGGGCTGTTCGACCGCGCCGACCACGTCGGCGTCTACGCGCCCCTGACGGACGCGACGCGGGGGATCGTCGACGCGGACGCGCTCGGCCGACTGAGCGAGGACTCGGTCCTCGTCAACGTGAGCCGCGGGCCGGTGGTCGACGCCGACGCCCTGCTCGACGTACTGGAGACTGACGGCATAAAGGCGGCCGGTCTCGACGTGCTCGAAGAGGAACCCCCGGAGGACGACCCGCTCGTCGGGCGCGACGACACGGTCGTCACGCCGCACGCGGCGTGGTACAGCGAGGAGGCGAGAGACGACTTGAACCGGAGCGGCGCGGCCGACGTGGCGGCCATCCTCAACGGCGAGACGCCGGACGGCCGGGTCGACCCCGACGCCGACTGGCTGTAGCGCGGAGCGGGTCAGGGTGAAAAGTGGCGGCTACAGGCGGTCGAGGGCGTCGAAGTCGCCGCCGTCGGAGTCGTCGTCACCGCTCCCGTCGCCGCCGTCGGAGTCGTCGCCGTCGGTCGGATAACTCGCGTCGAGTCCGGCGGCGAGGCCGGGACCGAGGTCGTACGTGTCCCGAACCGTCTGCGCGAGGACGCCGTCGCGGTCGAAGACGACGTAGACGGCGACGAACGCGTGTGCCGCCGGTCGCAACGCGAACACCTCTCGCGGGTCGTCGTCGTCGCGTGAGTCGTTCACGCGCGCGATGAGCGGCTCGACCGGGAGCCGGCCCGAGCGGACCTCCTCGAAGGTGTCGCTGCCGGGGGCGTCCGCGAAGAGGTACAGCGCACCGTTGGGGTCGCCGTCGTTCGAGCGGGTCGTAATCGACCCGACCGGCTCGCCCTCGGCGCGGATCTGTTCCCAGGTCTCGACGGCGGCCTCGAACATCCCCTCGACCCCGTCGGCGAAGCGGAATCGAGTCTCGCGGACGACCTCAACCTCACGGAACCGGGCGGAGCCGTCGGTCCACGCCAGCGTCGCGTCGACGACGAAGCCGGGGCGGAGCGCGTCGACGGCGTCCGCGAGGTCGCCCTCGTACCCCTCGGCGGTCGCGTAGAGGGGGTCGTACCGGTCCATGGCGTCGGAGTCGGTCGGATCGACCGGGCCGTCGGGGAGCTCGACGAGGACGAACTCTTCGGCGTCGGCGGCGTCGGCGGTCGCGGGGGAGTCCGCCACGTCCGCGCCGTCGTCGATGTCCGGTCGCTGGCGGCGGTCGTGGACGCGGAACCGGCCGCTCGTCGTCGGGTCCATACCCGAGGGTGGGGCGGCGGGCGGAAAAGCCGGTCGGAAGCGGGCTGGTAGGTCGAAAAGCCGGTCGAAACAGGACCGGCGGAGAGGTGCGAATCGCTCGCGGATCCGTGTCGTTATGGGGCGGGCGACCCAAGGAACCGGTAAATGGGAATCCTCGAGGACAAGTCGAACGCCCGGACCTTTTATAAGTACCTCTCGAAGGTGTACGACCAGATTAACGGCTTCAACTGGAACGAGGAGATGCGCTCGGAGGCGCTTTCGCGGCTGGAGTTCGGCGACGACCCGAAGGTGCTCGACGTGGGGTGCGGGACCGGGTTCGGCACCGAGGGGCTGCTCGAACACGCCGACGACATCCACGGTCTCGACCAGAGCATCCACCAGATGGAGAAGGCGTTCGAGAAGTTCGGGCGACACGACCGCGTGAACTTCTACCGCGGCGACGCCGAGCGGCTCCCGTTCCGCGACGACGCCTTCGACGTGGTCTGGTCGTCCGGATCGATCGAGTACTGGCCCAACCCCGTTGAGGGGCTCCGCGAACTCCGGCGGGTTGTAAAGCCCGGCGGGCAGGTACTCGTCGTCGGTCCCGACTACCCGCACAACCCGGTCCTCCAGCGGGTGGCCGACGCTATCATGCTGTTTTACGACGCCGACGAAGCCGACCGGATGTTCGGGGCGGCCGGCTACGCGGAGTTCGAACACCACATCCAGCAGGCAACCCCCCAGAGCCCGCGACGCGACCGGCCGCCCGTCGACGGTGACCTCGACGGCCACCGTCCGGCCCGGTTCGAGCGTCGGGTCGTTGGTCCCGGCGACGCGGAACGTCGCTGTGTCGCCAGCGCGCCACGCATCGTCGCTGGCGGCGTTGAACGGGCCGGTCGGTCCCGGATGGAACCCGGCCGCCGAGAAGAACGGGACCGGCGGCTGTTCGTCGAGCGGTTCGCCGTCGACGCGGACGCGAATCGTCGCGGCCGTGACGTCGATCGGATCGCCGCCGCGGTGATAGATCGAGACGCGGTCGTCGGTCGCCGACAACGACAGGATCGCCGACGGTGCCGGATCGCTCGGCGCGTCGAGCGTCGCGGTCGCGACGCCGCCGGCCAGCACGACCGTGATCGCGATGAGCAGCACGCCCGCGACGGGGGCGATTCCGCGACCGTCAGGACGAACGACCGGTGACACGCCGGTTGTGACGCGGGTTCGTATATAAGGGGTCGTACGCAGAGCGGGACTCAGTTCGGGAGGGGACTCACTCGTCGCCGATCGGTCTCGGCGTCGGGAGCGGGTCGACGTCGCCGACGACGACGACGCGGGGTTCGTCGACGATCGTGATGCGGTACGTCTCGGACGGGGAGAGCGTCCGGACGACGCCGTCCGCGTCGGTCGTGCCGATGGCCTGACTGTCGCCGTCGCCGACCGACTTGGTGACGGTGACGTTGGGGACGGGGTCGCCCGTCTCCGCGTCGAGGACAGTGACGGTCACCGGGCCGCCGGGGTAGGTCCGCTCAACGGTGACGTTGAACCCGTCGCCGCTCTCCGAGACCCGTTCGCTGTCGGGGAACGCGGCGAGGTCGATCCGCTGGTGTTCAACGAACACCCGCTCGGTCCCGCCGCTGACGAAGGTGCGGAGGGTGCCGAACTCGTGGGGGATCGTGATACGTTGGACCGCGCCCGCGCCGAACGCGTCCGGCTCACGAAGCGCCGCCGTCTCGGGGTATGCGGCCTCCGTCACTTCGATCGCCAGGTCGTTCGAGATTGGGCCGCCGCCGCGGTCCCAGCGGTCCGTCCGGAAGATCTCGCGGACGTACTCGCCGTCGACGACGGTCGCGAGCGCGACCGCGCCCTGACTCGACGCGACGTGTATGTCGGTCGGAGGCGACTGTCCCCTGACGGTTGCGAGCGCCCGCTCGCGGACGGGGCCCTCGTACACCTGTAGCGCCACCTGAAGCTCGTCGAGCCGACTGGGGGAGCTGAAGCCGTCGGTCGCCTCGGCGAGCGCGTCGATCTCGTCGAGGCGCTCGTCGTACTCGTCGGCGATCGCGGCCGTGCGGACGAGTTCGTTGACCAGTTCGCGGTCGGACAGCTCCCCGGCGGCGTGTGCGGCGAAGGCGTTCGCCTGCCGGCTCTCGAGCGCGACCTCCGCGCGCTCAACCCGGCTTATTTCCGCGAGGATGTGCTGTTGGCGCTCGACGGTCGATTCAGCGCCTTCGATCCGACGGACGACAGCCGCAGTCTCCACCGCGGCGTCGGTGTCCGCGGTCGCAAGCCCAAGCGACGAGCCGAGGTCGGGGCCGCGAGAGTACGTGCTGACGCGCGTCTCCGCGCTTGCCGGCGTCGACAGGGTGCGGAACGTGAGGTTCGCTCTGTCGACCTGCGGCGTCGGCGTCTGTTCGGTGACGGACGACGCCGAGCCGGCGGAGGCCGAGTCGGGAGCAGCGGTCGGATCGGCGACGACGGTCGAGTCGGGAGCAGTGGTCGGATCGGCGACGACGGTCGAGTCGGAGACAGCGGTCGGATCGGCGGACGACGGGGCCGCACTCGGCGCGGCGACGGTCGCGACCGGCCCCGCGAGCAGCAGGATCGCGACGACGGCGGCGAGGAGGGCTCTCATCGTCAGCCGGTTCGCCCCGTGATATAAAAAATCCACCTACTGCGACCGGTCGTTGAGACGACCCGCGGGGCGGGCCGAAGCGGCGACAGCGACCGGGTTGACCACGTCGGCTGACGCGGTCAGGGCGTTCGATAAGATTCCTGTGAAAAAACAGCGTATGGAAAGCGTTTTGCCCGGTGCGCGAGTGAGCCGAGACGTATGCGGAACCCCGCTCTTCGCGCGCTTCTGGTCGCGGCCGTCGCGCTCGCGTTGATAGTGAGCGCGGGTGCTGCGGTCGGCGGCGCGGCCACCGTCTCTTCGACCCCCCACGCGAACGACGCCACGGCGGGCGCTGCCGTCGGCGGCGACGCGCCGCGTTCCGCCGAGTCGCCCTCCGTCGAGCGCCGCGCCGACTGGACCGTCGGCGTGCGGTACTCGCTGGCGGACGAAAACGAGACGGCAGCGTTCGAGACCGCCGGCAAGCAGTTCCAAGAGGGCGGTATCGGCCCAAGCGCAGACCTGTTCGAGGGGTTCTGTCGCCGGGCGAACCGCAACGTCTCTCGATCGATGTCGATCCAGGATGTCGACCGCGAGTTCGTCGTCCACGAGGACCCGGAGGAGTTCGACATCGCAAGCGAGGAGGCGGTCGCGGTCGGCGAACTGCGACTGACGTTCACATGGACGGCGTTTCTCGCGCAGGACGGCGAGAGCCTCGTCCTCGGCGACGCGCTGACGACGCCGGGCAACGAGACGTGGCTCCGGAGCCTCGAATCGACACAGACGCTGGAGGTTGCGACGCCGGAGGGGTACACCGTCACCGGAACCCCGAGCACGGCCGTGACGCGACTCTCCGACGGCGACGTGATCATCGAAGGACCCCAGACGTTCGACGGGGGCGAACCGGTGGCGATCGTCTACGGACCCGCCGGCACGCCGCCGTGGGGAATGGTGCTCGCCGCGGTCCTGCTCGCGGCGACCCTTGTCGCCGGGAGCGTCGTGGGGTACCGTCGGGTCAATGCCGAGGACGCCGAAGCCGGCGAAGCGGTCGCGAACGGCGACGCATCGAGGGCGAGAGAGGGAGACCGGGGTCCCGTCGCCGGTCTGAACGGGGGCGGCGGGCCCGAGACGGACGCCGGGGAAGCCGCCGATACCGACGGAGACGAGGACGAGGACGGCCTCGACCTCTCGCTGCTGTCGGACGAGGAGCGCGTCGAGCGGCTCCTCGACGAGAGCGGCGGTCGGATGCGGCAGGCCGACATCGTCGCCGAGACCGGGTGGTCGGACGCGAAGGTGTCGCAGTTGCTGTCGGCGATGGCCGACGAGGGCCGCGTCGAGAAGCTCCGGCTGGGCCGCGAGAACCTCATCTCGCTGCCGGACGACGAGGACGACGAGGGCGGTGGCGAGCGCGACCGTGTCGACGGCTGAGCGGCTCGACCGGAGTCCGGTCCGAGTGCGGGGGGACCGTGACCCGACCCTGCGACGGGGGTCGGGACCCGACCGATCGCGGCGAAAACCGCTGGTCTGCCGTCGCGCGTTCCGAAAACCATTACATGGCGAGCGACCCAGTATGAATCATGAAGGTTCTGGTGACCGTCAAGGAGGTCGCGGAGGCAGACGACGACTTCTCGATCGAGGGGACCGACATCGCCGAGTCCGACCTCGAGTACGACCTCAACGAGTGGGACGACTACGCAGTCGAGGCCGCCGTCCAGTTGGCCGAGAGCGGGGTCGCGGACGAGGTCGTCGCCGTCACCGTCGGCCCAGAGCGCGCCGAGGAGACGATCCGGATGGCGCTCGCGAAGGGCGCGGACCGAGCGGTCCGCGTCTGGGACGACGCGCTGGATGGGTCGTTCCCGGACGTCGCCTCGAAAGTCGACCTGTTCGAGGCCGTTGTCGCGGAGGAGGAGCCGGACCTGATCCTCGGCGGCGTTCAGGCCGCCGACACCGGGTTCGGCGCGACCGGCGTCGCGCTCGCCGAGCGGATCGACTTCGAGCACGCCGCGGTCGTCAACCACCTCGATGTCGACGCGGACGAGGGGGTTGCGCACGTCCACCGCGAGCTGGAGGGCGGCGTCGAGGAGCTGACCGACGTCGACCTCCCGGCGGTGTTGACGGTCCAGACCGGTCTCAACGAGCCGCGGTACGCGAGCCTCCGCGGGATCCGACAGGCACAGCGCAAAGAGATCGCCGCGAAGGAGCTGTCCGACCTCGGACTGACCGCCGCCGATGTCGAGAGCGCGCTGACGGTCAGGTCGATGTACGAGCCGGAGAGCGAGTCGGACGCCGAGATCATCGAGGGCGATGCGGGGGAGTCCGCGGGTCGCCTTGCGGAGGTCCTGCGGGAGAAGGGGGTGAGCGCGTGATGAGCGTGCTCGTCATCGCCGAACACCGTCGCGGAGACCTGCGGGATGTCTCGTACGAGGCGATCACCGCCGGGCGAGAGCTTGCCGATGAGCGGGGAAGCGACCTTCACGTGGCCGTGATCGGCGGCGACGTCGACGCGTTCGCGGAGGAGCTGAACTGCGAGGGCGTCGACGCGATCCACGCCGTCGACGACGGCGAGGAGTTCGACCACAACGCGTACCAGACGGCGGCCGCGGCGCTCGCCGACCGACTCGACGCGGGGGCGGTCGTGACGCCGAACTCGGTCAACGGGCTGGACTACGCGCCCGCGCTCGCCGAGGCGCTCGGCGTCACGCTCGTGACCGATGCGGTCGGGATCGACTACGACGACGGACTCACCGTCACCCGCGAGATGTACGGCTCGAAGGTGGAGACCACCGTCGATGTCGCCGGCGACCGGTTCGTCCTCACGGTCCGCGGCGGCGAGTGGCCGCCCGTCGAGGGGGTCGGCGACGCGACCGTCGAGGCGGCCGACGTGGACGTTCCCGAGTCCGGCGCTCGCGTCACCGGCTTCGAGGAGGTCGGCGGCGGCGACGTCGACATCGCGGACGCCGACGTGCTCGTCTCGGTCGGACGCGGCATTGAGGAGGAGGAGAACTTGGAGCTGGTCGAAGAGTTCGCGGACGCGCTCGGCGCGACGCTGTCGGCCTCCCGGCCGATCGTCGACAACGGCTGGCTACCGAAGAACCGGCAGGTCGGCCAGTCGGGGAAGGTCGTCACGCCGGACGTGTACATCGCGGTCGGTATCTCCGGCGCGGTCCAGCACGTCGCCGGCATGAAGGGGTCGGACACGATCATCGCGGTCAACACCGACCCGAACGCGCCAATCTTCGACATCGCCGACTACGCGATCGTCGGCGACCTCTTCGACGTGGTGCCCGAGCTGATCGACGAGTTCGCCTGAGCGGCGTGTTCGCCCGACCGACGGGCTCGCCCGAACGGCGTGTTCGCCCGACCGACGAGCTTGCCCGACCGACGAGCTCGCCCGAGGCGGCTCGGGAATCGACCCGACCGCTCTGTTCTCGGTTCGTTTATTACCCCGCCGACCCTCGGATTCACCAATGAGCGAGGGTGACGAGCAGACGGCCGCGACCGCAACGGGCCGGGAGATCTGGATCGAGAAGTACCGGCCGCAGACGCTCGACGACATCCACGGACAAGAGGAGATCGTCGAACGGCTCCAGAGCTACATCGCACAGGACGACGTGCCGCACCTGCTCTTCTCGGGGCCGGCAGGAATCGGAAAGTGTGTAACCGGCGATACCGCCGTTCTGACCGATACCGGCGTAAAGCCGATAGCAGACGTGGTCGGTGACGCGGACGGCTTCGACGAGCCGAGAGGTGAGCTCCGAGTCGCGACGATGACGGATCGAAACAAGTTCGAGTACGTCGAGCCGTCGCACGTGTTCGGCAAGGACGCCGAGGAACTCATCGAGGTGACGACACGCGATGGGGTAGAGTTCAGAGTAACACCTGAACACAAAGTTCGCGTCCTCGATCACGGCGGGTTTGAGTGGGTCAAAGCGGAGGACCTGTCAGACGGCGATCGGATCGCTCGACCCGAACGGCTGCCGGCTCCGACCGGTAGTTCGACGCTTCACTGGTACGACGAGATGGATCCGGAGCGCACCGAGGTAACGCTCGGCTCCGGTACCGCAGATCGGCTGGACCTCGATCGAACGGTTCCCCTGTCGACGCTTCGTTCGACGGCCGACGACCCGGACGAGTGGCTCTCCGGCGTCGAGGCGATCGAGTACGTCAGAAGGGGTCGGCGATCCAGAGCGATCACGCCGCCGACGGAGGTGACACCGGAACTCGCACGCTTCGTCGGGCTCGCGATCAGCGAGGCCAGTATCGACGGCGGACGAATCAAGTTCTACAACACCGACGACACGCTGCTCGACGCGTTCGAGTCGGCAGCACACGACGTGTTCGACGTGGAGACGAGACGCGGGACACAGAAAGACGTTCCCTACGTCGCGATCGGCTCCCGGACGCTGACCCACTACTTGGAGTCGGTGTTCGACGCGTTCGCGAGCGCGAACGGCCACGACGGAATCGGCTCCGCTCTCGTCACCGCGGGGGACGACGCGCGCGCCGCGTTCCTTCGGGCGATGTTCGACGCGGAGGCACACGTCGATATCGGCGGAACGATTGAACTGACACAGAAGAATTCCGACCACATAACGCTGCTTTCGTACCTCCTCACGACCTTCGGCATCTCCGCTCGTCGGAGAGAACTCCGGAAGTCCGCGACCAACGGAACAAACACGAAACGGACGTATCACGCCCTGTACATCTCGGGGGCGCGTGATCTACGGCGATTCAGCGACGCGATCGGATTCTCGATCGCCCGCAAGTCCGAACGGCTCGGAGGACACGCCGAAAAGAAGCCGAATCCGAACTACGACACCATCCCGACACAGACCGTTCTCCGGAGTCTCTGTCGGCGACTCGACATCCCGGTCACCGAACACCTCCCCAAGAGCCTCAACCCGGATTCACCGGGGCGGGAACGCTACTGTTCGGTTCTCAACGAAGTAGTCGATGCCGCAGCGAGGCGAATAGAAGACACGCAGCGGGCGCTCGAACGCCTCGAAGCGCTCCAGCCGGAACTCGACGCGACAACGACCGTGCCGGCGAGATGGGTCGAGACGCGTGAGGAACTCGCCCCGATCGAAACTAGAAAGAAGCTCTCCGCGGTCGTCGGTGCGCGATCGGACCGACTACTGGAGTACAGCGACGGTCGTCGAACACCGCAAGCGAAGCGAGCAATACAGATACTCGGCGGGCTGGATCAGACGGTCAAGGACGCTCGGATCGACCAAGCAAAGGGCGAGCTGAGGGAGTGTATCGATCTGCTCGGCGTGGAGTACGCCGAGGTCGTCGAGGGACTCGAGATCGAGACGCCCGACCTCACCAATCTCCTCCGGTCGGACGATTCGATGCTCCCGTCGCTCACCCGTCTCGAAACGGTCGCGAATCGCCTCGAATCGATCGCGACAGACCGACTTTCACTGGAAACCGTCGAGCTACTCGATGAGGTCTCTCGAATCGCGAACGCCGATCTGCGATACGACGAGGTCCAGACGGTCGAACACGTGGAGACCGACGAGCGCGTCTACGATCTGACGGTTCCGGAGACGCGAAACTACGTCGCCGGCGACGTCCCGACGGTGATGCACAACACGACCGCTGCCACCGCCATCGCCCGCGAGGTCTACGGCGAGGACAACTGGCGCGGGAACTTCCTCGAACTCAACGCCTCCGACCAGCGCGGGATCGACGTGGTCCGCGACCGGATCAAGGGGTTCGCGCGCTCGTCGTTCGGCGGCGACTTCCGGATCGTGTTCCTCGATGAGGCGGACTCGTTGTGCGTGCCACCGGGGACCGAAGTCGTGACTGGATATCCGTCGAAGCCGGAGGTCAAACCGATTGAAGAGGTAAGCAGCGAGGGAGAACCGATCCCGTCCATCAATTTCGAGACAAACCAGATACAGTCCGACAAGGGAAGACTCGTCGACTCCGGGACCGCGGACTTCCTCGAAGTGGAACTAGCAGACGGACGAAGCACAGTCGCGAGCCCGACACATCCGTTCTTCGTCGTCGGTGGAGACGGGAGGCTCGTAGAGAAAGAACTCAGAGAGCTGTCCCCGGGTGACGAAATCGCCGATTTCAAAGAGGAGATTGGCGTCTCCCGATGTGAGATCTGCGATACGTGGACGGCGGGGCGCTTCTGTTCTCTAGAGTGTAAAGACGAGGGGCACAGTCGCGAGATGTATGACGATGGAAACCCGATGTATGGAACCGAGTGGTCCGACGAGCGGCGGGAGAAGATCGTCGAAAAACTCTCCGACGGACGGTTTGCCGGTGAAAACAATCCGAATTACGGCGGAGACTTCCACGGGATCCACGTCATGGAGATGGACGAGGAGACAATCGAAGAGTTCCGTGAGACGATCAGCGAGATGCGGTCGGGAACACCGTGGGAGGAGTGGGTCGTCGACGCGGACCCCGAGGAAGTCAAAGAGGATATTGGAACGGCATCAGCCGAGTGGTGGGCGAGCCTCGACGATGACGTGAGAGAAGCCGTCATCGAAAAGAGCGTCGAAAACTGCGACTATCCGGTCTGTGACATCAGCGGTGATAATAACCCGATGCGTGATCCGGAGGTCGCACAAAAGGTGTCCGACGCGCTGAAAGGCCACGAACCGACCGGTGGAAACATCAGACACAGCGACGAAATCGGACATCTGGTCCGTTCCGACTGGGAGTACGACGTCGCGAAGGCGCTACAGGAGGCAGGGATTGAGTACGAGTACGAGCCGGCGTTCGAGCTGTCTGATTCTGTATATCATCCCGACTTCCAGTTCGGGGACACGATAATCGAGGTCAAGGGGGTAGCCGAGCTGTGGGGACAGACCGAGAAGGTCGAGGAGTTCCTCGAAACGTACGGGGACGAGTACACCTACGTCGTCGTCGGTGACGGGGCCATGCCTCACCACGAGCACTACGAGAAAGAGGAGTTCGAGCCGGAAGCCGTCGCGGACGGAGGACTGCGGAACGTCCAGACGGTCGCCATCGAGAGCATCGAGTACAGTCACCGCGGGAAGGCGTACAACATCAGCATGGAGGACACTCCCAACTTCATGCTCGCAAGTGGAATCCTGACGCACAACACCGACGACGCGCAGTCGGCGCTCCGCCGGACGATGGAGCAGTTCTCCGACAACACGCGCTTCATCCTCTCGTGTAACTACTCGTCGAAGATCATCGACCCGATCCAGTCCCGCTGTGCCGTCTTCCGCTTCTCGCCGCTGTCGGACGAGGCGGTCGGCGGGATGGTCCGCGAGATCGCGGCCGCCGAGGGGATCGAGGTGACCGACGCGGGCGTCGACGCCTTGGTGTACGCGGCCGACGGCGACATGCGCCGCGCGATCAACTCGCTTCAGGCCGCGGCGACGACTGGCGACGTGGTCGACGAGGAAGCGGTGTACGCGATCACGGCGACGGCGCGGCCGGAGGAGATCGAGTCGATGGTGACCGACGCGCTGAACGGCGACTTCGCCCGGGCGCGCTCAACCCTCGACACGCTGCTCACGGAGACGGGGATGGCCGGCGGCGACGTGATCGACCAGCTTCACCGCTCCGTCTGGGAGTTCAAACTGAGCGAGCGCGAGGCGGTGCGGCTGATGGAGCACATTGGCGAGGCCGACTACCGGATCGCCGAGGGCGCGAACGAGCAGGTCCAGCTTGAGTCGCTGCTCGCGGCGCTGTCCTTGGACGAGGAGGAGGGCAGCTGAGATCCCGCCTCTGTCGTCGGGCGGTCGATCGCCCGTAGACGGTCGACGATAGCACGGCGGAGTCGGGTTCCGAAGTCCCAGTCGCTCGCTGCGACACAGTTGCTGCTGTGAACACGACCACCGAAGCCCCGGCCGCACAGCACCTCCCGCCTCCCCGGTCTCGCCGGGGGCGACCGCTCGCAGGCGCGTGCCACCACAACGGCGGGGTATTTAACTCACGGCGGCGGCGACGGTCGGTATGCTCGTCGTCGTCTCGGACACGCACGCACGCGAGGAGTCGAAGCTTCAGGGGCGGACCGCCGAGGCGGTCCGCGAGGCCGACCTCGTGGTCCACGCAGGCGATTTCCACCGCGAGCCGGTCCTCGACGCCTTCCGGTCGGCCGCCGGGAGCCTCCGGGCCGTCTACGGGAACAACGACGACGCCGCGATCCGCGACCGCGTCCCCGAGGTGCGGACCGTCGAGTACGCCGGGGTGCGGTTCGCGGTCACGCACCGCCACCGCAGTGGGGACACGGGCCTCGTCATGCTCGGTCGCGGCCGCGACGCGGACGCCGTTATCTGCGGTCACAGCCACCGCCCCCGCTTCGACGACGCCGGGGACCTACCCGTGCTGAATCCGGGAAGCCACGCGCAGCCGCGCGGCAACCGCCCGGCGCACGCGGAACTCACCCCGCCGGAGGGTGATGCCACGGGCGAGTTGGACGGCCGACTGGTGACGCCAGCGGGCGAGGCCTTTGAGACGTTTCGGATCGAGGCCGCAAGTGCGGAATAGCGCCGGGGCGGCAGCTGGCGGCGGATCGGTGCGGACCGGAGGGAGACGTTGGACGCACACGCCAGAAGAGAGCCGACGCGAACCGGGAGTCGCCGTCGCGGGCGGCGGAGACCGGACGCGACCCCCCACGACGGCCGGGCCGGCCGACGGACGTGTACACGCTGACGGACCCGAATCGCTGCGGGTGCGGGTGCCGGCGGTCGGTCGCACGGATCGGCCGGGGAGGGGTACCGGGCAGGGGAGGAAGCGTGCGAGTCCGATCCGCCGGCGTGTCGGCCGGCGGTTCGAGCGTTTGAGGGCCGAAGCGGGGGTCGCACCGGTACGTAACGCGGGCGACAACATATACATGGCTGAGAGACAAGCGGGCGTTTTAGTCACCGATCGCCCCGTTCAGGCGGGCGAGTCAGCGGGTCATCGGGTAATCCGCCGCCTCAAAACTTATAACCGCGCCCCGACAGATTCGAATGTATGCTTCCGGTCCAGCCGCTGGTCGTCCTGCTTTTGGTGGGTCTTCTCGGGCTGTTCTTCTTCGGGTTCCTCCTCGTCCGTCGCACGGTGACGGGGCTGAACGAGGGGTACAACGAAGGACGGAACTGATGGTCCTCGTCACCGCGGCGACGCTGCTCGTCGCCGCCGCGGCCAGCCTCTTTATGGCGTGGTCGATCGGTGCCGGCTCCTCCGGCTCGACTCCGTTCGCGCCCGCTGTCGGCGCGAACGCCATCTCCGTGATGCGGGCCGGCCTCGTCGTCGGCGTCTTGGGGCTGCTCGGCGCGATACTCCAGGGCGCGAACGTGACGGAGGCGGTTGGGACCGAGCTGATCGGCGGAGTGACGCTCACGGCGGTGGCGGCCATCGTCGCCCTCGTCACGGCCGCCGCGTTGGTCGCAGTCGGCGTCTTCGCCGGCTACCCGATCGCGACGGCGTTCACCGTCACCGGGGCGGTCGTTGGCGTCGGTCTCGCGATGGGCGGCGACCCGGCGTGGCCGAAGTACGTCGAGATCGCGACGCTGTGGGTGCTCACCCCGTTCGTCGGCGGCGGCGTCGCCTACGGGGTCGCCCGGCTGCTCATCGGGGAGTCGCTACCCGAACGGCCGCTCACGGCCGTCCTCGCCGGACTCGTGGGAGCGATCCTCGCGAACGTCGGGTTTGCGCTGCTCGGTCCCGCCGGCGAGCAGGCGTCGGTCGCGTCGACGCTCGGTCGCGGTGAGCCTCGCGGTCGCCGCGCTCGTCGCGGTCGCCGTGTACGCGGACCTCGGCCGCGACCGCGAGGGGGCCCAGCGCCGGTTCCTGCTCGCGATGGGCGGCCTCGTCGCGTTCTCGGCGGGCGGGTCGCAGGTGGGCCTCGCGATCGGCCCACTGGTCCCGATCTTCAGCGAGGTCGGCGTTCCGTTGTGGGCGCTGCTCGTCGGCGGTGGGGTCGGACTGTTGGCCGGGTCGTGGACGGGCGCGCCCCGGATGATCAAGGCCATCTCGCAGGACTACGCCTCGATGGGACCGCGGCGGTCGATCTCTGCGCTCATCCCGTCGTTTGCGATCGCACAGACCGCCGTCGCCTTCGGGATCCCCGACCACAGCGACTTCGTCAGCTCGTCGGCGCGTTCACGCTCGGGTTCGGCGTCTTCTCGGCGGTCGACTTCGTGCTGTGAGGTGCGTCGTCGACGGCGTTCGCGAGACCACCGGACGCGGTCGCCGGGCGCTCAGACGGGGAGCTCCGGGTACGTCGGGAGCCGTGCGGACCGGGCGCTCCCGTCAACGAACGGGAGGTCGGCGACGGTCGCGGCCGCCTCGTCGCCGTCGACACGGACGGCGACCCCGTCGAGGTCGGCGTCAACGGCGACGAGCGCCAAGGCGATCGGAACGTCGGTCGCGGGCCCGACCGCGGCGCGCGTGACCTCGCCGACCGCCTCGTCACCGTCGAAGACGGCCGCGCCGGCGGCAGGGAGCGCGGCGTCTATCCCCCGCGGGTCGGCGTCCGCGTCGATGTCGGCGACCGCTTCGGCGAGACCGTCGAGTGCGAGGCCGACGAGCCGCCGGCTCGGTCGCCCCTGGTTTTCCACGCGGGAGACGACCTCCTGACCGACGTAACACCCCTTCTCGAAGTCGAGCGCGTTCCGGAGACCGAGGACGTTCGGGATCGTCCCCGCCAGTTCGTACTCGAAGAGGGGCGTTCCGGCCTCCGTCGCGAGCGCGTCCCACGTCCGGTAGCCGAAGGGCGTGGCGTTGAGTCCGCGGTTGATCAGGGTGTCGAACACGTCGGCCGCGTCGGCGGCGGCGCAGACGATCTCGTAGCCCTCCTCACCCAAGGGGGCGTCCGTCGCGATCACCGTGACGCCGGCGTCGACCATCGACCCGCGGACGAAGGATAGCGGCTCCTCGGGCGCGCCGGGACCGCCGAGGACGGACGCAACCTTCTCCGTCGACTTGGGACCGTGGACGCCGAACACGCCGAACTCCTCGGAGACGTCGTCGATCTCGACGTCCTGAATGAACACCTTCTCCGCCCAGTCGGCGGCGACCGCCTCCGTCCGCTCGGGCGGAAGGAAGACGAGCAGGCGTTCGTCGGCGTTGTACACGTACATGTCCGTCTCGATCCCGCCCTGCGGGTCGAGCAGCAGGGCGTACATCCCCGCCCCGTCCTCGGTCGGGACGCGGTTCGAGACGGCGTTGTCGACGAACTCGACGCGGTCGCTCCCCCGGACCGCGAGGACGCCGTATCCCATCTCGATCACGCCGGCGACCTTGCGGACCGCCCTCCCGACGCGGACGGGCTTGCCGTAGTGGTCGACCACCTCGCGGCCGCCGCGGTCGCGGTACGCCGCGCTGTGCGCGTCGTGGGTGCCGGAGACGAGCGTCATGGTCGCAGGGACGCGATCGAGGGTCAAAAGCCCGCCGTCTCCAGTGGCGCAGGGGAGGACGGGACGGCGGCGTGGGGCGGGACGACGGCGTATAAAACGGCAGTTACAGTCCGATCCGGTCGCGGATCGCGTCGACGAGGCTCTCCGACGGGTCGTCGGTCGCCGCGTCCGGGTCGGGAACGACTTGATCGTGGGCGTACACTCGAACGCGCTCCTCGGTCTCGACGATGATCAGGGAGTCCTCTTTCAGCGCGGAGAGCGCCTCCTCGACGGCGTCGATGTCGGCGTCGACGGCCGCGCGAAGTTCGAGGACCGTCATCCCCTCGTCGCCGCGATCGACGAGCGCGTCGAGCAGCGCCACTTCGACGTCCGGCCGGTCGCGGTATTCCGGCTTTGCGGCCATACATGTCTCTTGTACGGGGCGGACTTTACGTCTACCGGCGGGAGAACGGAGCGGACGGCGAGCGCGCGGCGTCAGCGAACGAGCCGAGAACAGGTCCCACAGAGGTTCTCCTCTTTCACGTCGACCTCGCGGACGGTAGGAGAAAACGACATCACGCACTTGCTGTTGTCGCAGTGTTCAAGCCCGAGGGTGTGTCCGATCTCGTGGACGACCTCCTTGCGGACGCGGTCGCCGAAGACATCGACCGCGGGCTTGGTGGAGACGCCGCCGTCGGAGGAGGTGCGGAGCCGGTGCGTGGAGATGACAGAGCCGCTTCCGTTGAGGTACGCGAGGCCGAACACGTAGTTCCGGCGACGGTAGTAGAGATCCTCGGGCGTAATTCCGATGTTCTTCTCGCCGCCGCCGACCCGGGTGACCGTCTCGATGAGGTCCTCGGCACGGTACTGGGAGCGGTCGGCGTCGTGCGCGGAGTCGGGAATCGGCTGGTCGTCGTGGACCGTCACGTCGCAGTCGTATACGGAGCGCAGCGCGCCGGAGGCCTCCCGCTTCACTTGGGGAGTGACTTCTCCGACGGGGACGATGTCCACGAGCATGAAACTGCTTTTGACCGCCGCAATCATAAAGCCCGCGCCGTGGCACCATCACCCCCGTCGGGACGGGCGCTCGCCGACGCGCTCGACCGATACGAGCGGCTGATCGAGGTCGGCGTCGGGCGACGCCCAGACGTCGCTCTCGCGCTCGCCGGCCGGGGTCGCGAGGTGGTCGCGGTCGACGTCGAGGTGAGCGACGCGGCGCGGGACGCGGCGAGCGAAACGACCCGAGACGCGGCGGGCGGGACGCGGACGTCGACGCCGTGTACGCGCGGAACCTCCCCGCCGAACTTCAGTCGCCGACCGTCGCGCTCGCCGAGCGGCTCGACGCCGCCTGCCTGTTCACCACACTCGGGTTCGAGGAGCCGGTCGTCGAGGTCCAGCGGCGCTCGGCGGCGTCTAGACCGGTCGTGTACGTCGCGCGACGACCGGCGGGTCCGGGCGGGACCAGAGGAGACGAGATGGAACCGGCGACGGCGACCGCGAACCCGAACGTTCATTCCGCCGCCAGCCGGGGTAGCGGTATGCAGGTCGACGCAGTGGTCCTCGACATCGACGGGGTGTTGGTCGACGTGGGGGACTCCTACCGACGAGCGATCCTCGAGTCCGTCGACCGGGTGTGCGGCAAGCCGATCGACCCGGCAGCGGTCCAGGCGTTCAAGAACGCCGGGGGGTTCAACAACGACTGGGAGCTGACGGACGCGGCCGCCCTGTTCGTGTTGGCCCGCCGCGAGGGACTTCGGATGGACATCGACGAGTTCACCGACCGCGTCCGCGAACTCGGCGGCGGTCTCGACGCCGCCAAGGAGGTCGTCGGCGACCTCCCCCGGGTCGCACAGGCCCGCGTCCGCGACCAGTGGGACCGGGACGCGCTCCGCGAGACGTTTCAGGCGCTGTACCTCGGCTCGGAGCTGTACCGCGAGCTGGAGGGCGGCGAGCCGCTGATCGAGACGGACGGGTACATCCACGACGAGCCGACGCTCGTGGACCCCGAGACGATCACCGACCTCACGGCGCGGTTCGACGTCGGCGTCCTGACCGGGCGGCCGGCCGTGGAGGCCGACATCGCCTTGGAGCGCGTCGGTTTCGACGTGCCGGACGACCGTCGGTTCACGATGGACGACTGGGAGGAGGGGAAACCGCACCCGCGAGCGCTCGTGGAGCTCGCGGAGCGGGTCGACGCCGATCGCGTCGCGTTCGCGGGCGACACCCTCGACGACGTGCGGACCGCGCGCAACGCCGACGAGACCGACGCGACGCGCGTCTACTACGGGATCGGCGTGCTGACGGGCGGACTGACGGGCGAGGCGGGTCGAGAGAAGTTCGCCGCGAGCGGCGCGGACGCCGTCGTCGAGGACGTGAACGAACTAGTGGAGCTGTTGGAGTAGCCGACGCGCGCCGTGGCCGAGGCCCGCGTCGCTCGCGGCCGCGCCGAGTGAAGCGATCGCTCGCGTTCGGGCCGTTCCGGCGACGGGATCGCAGAAATCACCGGTATCCGGGACGCGCCAGACGCATCTTGAACGGTGGAGAGAGCGCGAACGGGGCTCCCGTCTCCCTTGGACGGCGTTCACACGAGACCCGTCCGTCGGGGCCGGCGGCACGAATCCGGTGTACGTCGACCGTTTAATCCCGCTGAAACGCTAGCTCCGGCGATGAGTGACGCCAACGCGACGCAGCGAATGGAAGTCCGCGGTGAGAGCGACGGCGAGTCGAAGTTCGTCGCCGAGGCCCGGAACCACGAACTGGTGATGGACGACCCGGAAGCGATGGGGGGCGAGGACGCCGGCGCGATGCCGATCGAGTACCTGCTCGCCGCTTGGACCGGCTGTCTCAACGCGACGGTCCGTGCGGTGGCCCCGGACTTCGATCTCGACCGAAGCGTCATGTCGGGCGGGGTCGCCGACGACACGCTCGCCGAGTTCACCGCCGCGGTCGAGGAGCGCTGTCCGGTGAGCGACAACCTCGCGGTCGAGACCCCGCCCGACATGACGCTTCGACGGGAGTAGACGGGCCCGTCTGAGAGGCGTGTCTCGGCGACCGAGCGCTTCGGCGACTAAGCGGATGAGAGACCGCCCGATAGCGGGTGTGAAAGCGATGGGCCTTGCCGGATTTGAACCGGCGATCACTCCGTTATGAGCGGAGGGCTTTGAGCCAGACTAAGCTAAAGGCCCGTGTGTCTAGCCGATATACGAGGCACGCTCTTTAGGCTACCGCATTACCCCGATCGGAGACGCCCGAGGACCGTGTCAAGCCGGTACTCTGCGTGCCAGTTCACGTTCGCCCGGTTATTGTTCGCGGCGGGCTCGTACCGGATCGTGACCGTCGTCGCTCCGGCGTCTTCGATCGGGACGAGATAGATCTCCTCTTCGGTGACGTTCAGCGCGGCGAAGTAATCGATTTTACCCTCATAGCCGTCCCGTTCGTACCCATCGCTTTTCGTCCGAACGCTTCGGGTCCGGAACTCCACCGTCCCGTCTCGTTTGCCGTCATATGCTGTTTTGACCTGTACGCGGTGAAACGCATCCCCGATTTCGACCACGAGGTCGTACGGTTCGTTGTCGTATGCCGGTTCAAGCACCGACACGTCGCGAGCGAGTAGTTCTGCCGTGACGATCGCTTCCGTCGCCTGTCCGCGCTTCTGCGGCTCTCCGAGTCGCTCGTACTGTTCGTAGCGGGACATACCACACACTGAGTCGGTAACGTACAAAGCAGATGCTGACCGAGCAGACCGTCGGGAAGAAAGCGCCGAAGCCAGGACTCGAACCTGGGACCGCCTCGTGACTGTGACGATCGGGGGTTGCCCGCCGAGCGTCATAACAGCGAGGCGCTCTACCAACTGAGCTACTTCGGCTCGTTATCGCGTACTCGCGTTGTTTTGATAGGGCTTTCGTTTCCGCCCGACGGAGCGAGGTTCGACGGACCCCGAACGGCGGGAAACGTTTGCGTGACGGCCGGTCGGCCGCCGCGCCGTCAAGCCGACCGACACGTTTTCGGCCGGACCGCGAGACGTGTCGGTATGGACGACGAGGAGGCGCTCGGCGAAGAGTTGGACGCGGTGCTATCGCGCGTCCGCGAGCGCGTCCTCCCGGAGCCGGCGGAGCGCGAGCGGCTGAAGGCGGCGAGCGCGGCGCTGACCGAGCGGACCCACGAGGCGATAGCCGACCTCTCGGTCGACGCCGACGTGGTTCAGGTCGGGTCGACCGCGCGCGGCACGTGGGTCGCCGGCGACCGCGACATCGATCTCTTCGTCCGGTTCGACGCGGACATCGACCGCGCCGAGTTAGAGGAGTACGGGTTAGCGCTCGGACACGTAGTCCTCCCCGACGGGCACGAGGAGTACGCGGAACACCCGTACGTAAAAGGGAGCTACGACGGGTTCGACGTCGACTTGGTCCCCTGTCACGACGTGGAGACGGCGGGGGATCTGGTCTCGGCGGTCGACCGCACCCCGTTCCACGACGCGTACCTCTCAGCGCGGCTCGACGACGACCTCGCGGCGGACGTGGTGCTGGCGAAGGCCTTCCTGAAGGGGATCGGCGCGTACGGCAGCGACCTCCGGACGGAGGGGTTTTCGGGATACCTGACGGAGCTGCTCGTGTTGGAACTCGGCGGGTTCGTCCCGCTCGTTAAGTCGGTCCGGAGCTGGCACCCGCCGGTAGAGTTCGACCCCGAGAGCCACGCGGAGCGCACGTTCGAGGATCCGCTGGTCGTCGTCGACCCCACGGACCCGACGCGGAACGTCGCCGCGGTGCTGTCGGCGACGAACCTCGCGCGGTTCCAACATTACGCGCGGGAGCTGCTCGCGGCCCCGAGTGAGGCCCTCTTCGAGCCGGACGACCCGGAGCCGCTTGGTTCCGGTGAGGTCCGCGACCACCTCGACCGACGCGGGACGACGCCCGTCGCGATCGTCTTCGATGCGCCTGACCTCGTCGACGACCAGCTGTGGCCCCAGCTCCGGCGATCGCTGGACGGGATCGTCCGCGGACTCGACGGTCACGGGTTCGACATCCTCCGGGCGACGGCCATGACGGACGCGGCTGGGGCCGAAGACGATTCGGGAAGTACGACGCGAGCTGCGCTGTACGCGGAGCTGGAGGTGACGGAGCGACCGGCAGTCGAGCGCCACGAGGGGCCGCCCGTCGCGGTGTGGAAACACGCGGCGAGCTTCTACGAATCGTACGTCGACGAGGTCGACCCGGACACGTACGGCCCGTTCATCGACGGGGACCGCTACGTCGTCGAGCGCGAGCGGGAGTTCGCCACCGTCAGGGAGTACCTCGAGAGCGACGCCGCGGGCGACGTGGCGCTCGGCGCGCAGGTGGAGTCGGCGTTCGACGACCGCGACGTGCTGGTCGGCGACGCGGTCGCGACGCTCGCGCCCGCGTTCGGCCGGCCGCTCCGGGAACTCTACGAGCCGCGGCCCTGAGCTTCCGTCGGAACGCAGCCGCGAGGAGCGGGAGGGAGACGCCGACGAGCGAGCGGGCGTCACCGAGAGACACGGTCGAGAAGCCAGTAGACGAGCGCCGCGACGATGGCGACGACCGCCGCGATTGCCGAGAGGAAGCCGGCGGCGCGGGGGAACGACAGCCAGAACGCGGCGTAGAAGGCGAGCGCGAACGCGAACAGGCCGACGACCAGCACTCCGCGGGAGGGGCTTTGGGCCGCTGCGACGAACGCGCGCTGGAGGATCGAGAGGTCGCCGAACTCGGGGACTGCCTCCGGGTCCACGTCCTCGGAGAGCGGTCCGGAGTCGCCGGAGCCTGCCGACTCGGCGTCGACGGAGCGGTCGGTGTCGGTCACGCGCTCGGATACGGGCCGGGGGATGCTGTACCTATCGCTTGGCGGGCCGGCGTCGAGCGGACGACGGACGGTCACCGATCGGGGGTCGGCCGTCGCTCAGCCGAAGACGCCGCCGACGGCGAACGAGCCGAGGAGAAACGCGATCAGCGCGGCCACGAGGTTCGACGCCGCGACCGCCGCCGCGGCGCGGCCGCCGGTCCCGCTCGCCGCCCGAACCGTCCCGACGGCGAACGACGAGAACGTCGTGAACGCGCCACAGAAGCCGACGCCGAAAAGCAGCGTCGCCGCCGACCCGATTGGTGCGGCGACCACCGCACCGAGGGCGAAGCTGCCGAGGGCGTTGACGACGAGGACCGACCGGCCCCCCTCGACGCGGAGGCCGACCGCGTGACGCGAGACCGCGCCGAAGGCCCCGCCGACGCCGACGAGCGCCGCCGCGAGGAGCGACTCGGCGGTCATCGTCGGTGCCGCCCCCCGACGGCGAGGCCGAGCGCGGCCGCGGCGAGTCCGGTGGCGTAGCTGGCGGCGACGTACCACGCGCCCGCCGGAGTTCCGAGTGCGACCGCGTCCGAGACGAACGTGCTGTACGTCGTGAACGACGAGAGCGCGCCGGTCCCGACGAGGAGCCGGGTCCGCTCGCTGGACGTTCGAGTCAACAGGACCCCGAGCGCGAACGAGCCAGCGACGTTCGCGGTCAAGGTGCCGACGCCGGTCGCCGTCCCGCCGAGGATCGCGGGGCCAGCGCCGGGAGACGCCGAGGCGACGAGTCCGCTCGTCACGGCGTCGGTCGCGTACCTGGCGACCGCGCCGAGGAACCCACCGACCGCGACGAGGAGGAAGCCGTACGGGATCCGTTCCATGCGCATCTGTGGTCCGGGGAGCGCTTGTACGTTCTGACCCGGGACGCTACTCCGCCCCAGACAGGCGACTCGCGCGGGGACTCTCCCCCTCGTGTGGCGTTCGCCGTTCACGGATCCGGACCGTGTGGGCGGTCTCGGTGGCGTCGTCGACGACGAGCGCCTCGCCGACGCCGTCGGGGAGCCGCGCCGCGAGGTCGCCGGCGAGGTACGTCGCCTCCGCTTCCGCGAGTCGGTCCACGTCGCGCGTGGCCGTGAGTCGGTGCGAGACGAGGAGGTCAGACTGCGAGACGGCGACGCTCGGCAGCGCGGCCGGCCGCTGGGTCGCACAGACGAGCGAGACGCCGGGCGCGCGCCCGCGAGTCAGGAGGGTCCGGAGCGCCGGCTCCGCGATCCCGCCGAAGAAGGCGTGCGCCTCGTCGACGAGCAGCCACGGGAGCCGCGGGAGGTCCCCGTCGACCCGCGCGTCGTAGAGGCCGCGGGCGACCGCGCGGACGACGGCGGCCGCGGCAGCGTCGGGAACGCCGGCGAGGTCGAGCACCGCGGGGTCGCCGTCGGCCGCGAGCGAGGCGACCGGCGGCGCGTCGGCGTCGAAGACGCCCCACGACGCCGCCAGGCGGAGGTGGTTCGCCGCGGCGCGCCGCGTCTCCGCCGGCGCGTTGGCCGCGTCGACCGTCTCGCGGAGTGCCGCGAGCGACGGGGACGGAGGCGCGTCCGCGACGACGCGCCAGACGAGGCTCCCCGGCCCGCCCGACGGGTCGAGACCGAGGAGGTCCGGCCACGCAGACGGCGGTATCGACGCGGGCCGGACCGCGGGGTCGACGACGCGACCGCCGGCCGCTTCGAGACCGCCGAAGACGCCCATCGGGTCGACGACGACCGGGGCGACGCCGTCGGCCTCTGCCAGTCCCTCGGCGAGGACGCCGAGCGTGTAGGACTTGCCCGTCCCGCGCTTGCCGAAGACGACTCCCGCGTGCGGGCGGTCGAGGTCGACGCCGACCGGCGCGCCGGCGCTCCCGTCGCGTGCGAGGAAGGCACCGATGCGGGCGGTGTGTGGCGGATCGCGGTCCGTTCCGTCGTCGCCGTCGCGGCCGAGTACGTACACGCGGTCGGGTAGTCTCGGTATCGCGTAAAAGCGGTCGGGGCCAGTCGGGCGGTCAGATCCGACCGCCGCCGTCGCCGAGGGTTTATAAGCGATACCGCGGCCACCCGACGTATGTCCGATCGAACACACGACTCGCGCACCGCGAACCGGCGGACGTTCAGCACCGACACCCGGGCGATCGAGGGGCTTCCCGTCCGGCTCGTCATCGCTCTGGTCGTCGGGGTCGCCAGCCTCAGCGTGATGATGGGGATGATCGGCGACATCGACGGGCTGGCCGCGACGGAACTCGACGCGCAGCCGCAGCCGGAGGTGACCGCGCCCGGCGACCAGACGATCGATGTCGCGGTCGTCGACCCGGACGGCTCCCGCGTCGCGGACGCGACCGTCATCGTGCGCGGCGGCTCAGCGCGGCTGGACGGGGTCGCCACCGCACAGACGAACGCGGAGGGGGTCGCGAGCGTGGACATCGACCCGGAACTCGGTCCGAATCAGGCGGACGGGACGCTCAGGATCGACATCAAGCCGCCGGCGGAGGGTGACTACGTCGACGAGCGGGGGAACACCGAGGTGCTCGTCGTCGAGGAGTGAGGCGGGTCGAACGGCGTCTGTCGCCTCCGGGCGGTGGCCCGACCGGTTTCCGAACTGACGGTCCTCGACCACGCAACCACTCAGATCCGGTCGTCCCAGTCGATCCAGTCCTGTTCCCAACCATGTCGTCGGCGACGCCCACGCTCGGCGTGTTCGGCGTCTTCTCGGCGGGTCCGGTTTCGCTCTACTCCGGGCTGTTCGCCCTCGACGAGCATCGGCTGGAGCCGCGCCGGGCCGTGGGTCTCGACCGTCTCGAATCCGGCCGGCGCAGGGTCGTCCGCGTCGTCGCCCGCCGGCCGGGCGTCGTCGGTCGCGCTCGCGTCGTCCACTTCCGAGTCGTCGCCGGACGGCGGTTCGATCGCCGCGACCGTCTGGACGCCAGCGCCCCGCGGGTAGACGATCCGACCGTCGGCCGCGAGCTGCTCGCAGAGGGCGCGCGGCGGCTCGATCACGGCCGCTTCGAGGAGGATCCGGTCGTACGGCGCGTACGCCGCGAGCCCATCCGCGCCGTCCGCGCGGTCGACGAGGACCGCCTCGTAGCCGGCCGCGTCGAGGTTCGACCGCGCATCCATGACGGCGGACCGGTCGATGTCGACCGCGTGAACGTGACGACCCCCCGCGATCTCCGCGATCATCGCGACGGAGTACCCGATGCCAGCGCCGACGACGAGGACCGAGTCGCCCTCGCTGGCGTCGAGCGCGGTGACGAGGCGGACCACCGTTTCGAGCGAGAGCGAGTGGGGGTCGTCGCCGTCGACGGCCCCGCCGCGGGGGGAGTCGTCCACGAAGGGGTCGCGGGGAACCCGCTGGAGCGCGGTCAGCACGGGGGGCTCGATCGGCTCGCCGATCGAGTGTTCGAGCCCCTCGATCATGTCGGCCCTGAGCGACGCTTCGTCCATGGTCGGACTCGGAACTCAGTCATCTAAAAGCGTGCGTTCGTCGGGTCGGTGCCGCGCGCCGGTGGAGACCGCCTCGATGGCGGCGTCTCACCGCATCGGCACGAACCGCACGCCGGCGTGGTCCTCGCGGTCGACGCCGTCCTCGCGGACCGTCAGGCGGACGAGCCGCTGGCGGCCGTTCTCCCGGACGGGTGCGACGACGCGGCCGCCCGGCCGAACGCGGTCGACGATCGCGTCCGGGACCGACCCGGGCGCTGCGCAGGTGAGGTAGACAGCGTCGAAGGGGGCCTCGTCGGCGAACGCCTCGCGCCCGTCGACGGCGACGACTGTCACGTCGTAGCCGAGGCGGTCGAGTCGCTCCCGCGCGCCGGCGGCCAACTCCGGGACGCGCTCGGCGGAGAAGACGTTCCCGGGACCGACGACCTCGGCAACGATCGCGGCGTGGTAGCCGCAGCCGGTTCCCACCTCGAAGACGCGGTCGCCGCGGTCGACATTGAGGAGGTCCATCATCATCGCGACCATGTGCGGCGCGCTGACCGTCTGGTCGTGGCCGATCGGGAGGGGGCGGTCGGCGTACGCCGACCCGCGGTGCGGCTCCGGGATGAACGCGTGACGCGGGACCGAGCCGATCGCCGACAGCGTCCGCTCGCTCGCGTCGAGGCGTCGACGGAGCGCGCTCACCAGCTCACGTCTGGCGGCCGCGTGGTCGGCGTTGTTCATGCGGACGAGTACACGGGAAGCGTGGAGAAAGCATCGACCGGAGGATGGATGGGCAGGTTCGGCTGCCGGACAGGCGGAGTAGTTCGGCCGAGCCGGGCGGTCGGTGTCAGTTCACGTCGATCGTGTGTCCGCCGTCGTCGTCGGGCGATCGATCGGGGAGCGTGACGGTGAGCACGCCGGCGTCGAAGGACGCGGTCGCGGCGTCGACCTCGACCGGCCGCGGGATCGGGACTCGCCGAGAGACGGATCGGAGACGGCGCTCCCGCCGGTGGTAGCGGACGCCGTCCGGGGTCTCGTCCCCGTCGTCCCCGTCGTCCGCCTCGCTCTCGTCGGCGACGAACTCGGTCGATTCCTCCCGGGAGCCGGCGATCACGAGCGCGTTGTCGCGGAGTTCGACATCGACGTCGTCGGCGTCGAACCCGGGGAGGTCGGCGACGACGACGATCGACTCGTCGTCTTCGATCACGTCGATGTCGACGTCGCGGGCACCGGGGAGTCGCGGGACCTCGGGAGCGGTCCCCTCCAGCGTCCCGCCGAGTTCCTCGAACTCGCGGCCCATCCGTTCGAGCAGTTCCTCGATCTCGTCGAAGGGATCGCGTCGGGTCATACAGGACAGGATTCGAGACGGAGCGTCTTGAACGTACTGGCGGGACGGGAGCCGGAGTCGACCGGAACCGGTAGGCGACAGACACTATCCGCTGGCGACCCATTCGATCGCATGGAGCTGTTCTGGCACCGCGGAGACGCCCGCACGCGAGATAACGCCGGCCTCGCGGCCGCAGCCCGGGAAGGGGAGGTCGTGCCGGTCTTCGTGTACGACACCGACCTGCTCGCGACGATCGGCGCGCGACAGCGTGCGTTCTTTCTCCGCCACGTGAAGCGACTGGAGGAGCGATATCGGGCGCTGGGGAGCGACCTGATCGTCCGCGCCGGCGACCCCGACGAGGTCCTCGTCGACCTCGCCGCCGAGTACGACGCCGAGACGGTCTTTCACGACGAACACTACCGGCCGGCCCGCCGGAACCGACAGCGCGCGGTCGAGGACGCGCTCGCGGCGGCGGGCGTCGAGACGGACTCTCGGACCGACCTGGTGTTGGTGGACCCCGGGCGGCTGGAGGCGCGGTATCAGAACCACAGTCGGTTCCACGACGACTGGGAGACCGTCCCGAAGCGCCGCCCGTACCCGGAGCCGAACCCCGAGGCGCTGGCCGACGTGCGCGACGGGAAGACTGTCCCCGAGCCGAACGCCGACATCGACCTCCCGGAGCCGGGGTACGAGGCCGCGCGCGAGCGGTTCGACGAGTTCCTCGATTACGGGATCACGTCGTACAACGACACGCGCGACGACCTCTCCGGGGCGGTCGAGGAGCCGACGCACGCCGTCTCGCGGATGTCGCCGTACCTCGCGACGGGCGCGATCGGGATCCGCGAGCTGTGGGCGGGCGCGAGCGACATCTACGACGCCGTGACGGGCGGCGAGCGCCGCAACGTCGACAAGTACCGCTACGAGCTGTCGTGGCGCGAGCAGATGTACCACCTGCTGTACTACACCCCCGACCTCGCGGTGTCGAACTACAAGTCGTTCCCGAACGAGATCGCGTGGCGCGACGACGACGCGACGTTCGAGGCGTGGACGCGCGGCGAGACCGGCTACCCGCTCGTCGACGCCGGGATGCGACAGCTGAACGCGGAGGGGTACATCCACAACCGCCCGCGACAGGTGGTCGCGAGCTTCCTGACCAAACACCTCCTGATCGACTGGCGGCGCGGCGCGCGCTACTTCACGAAACAGCTGATCGACCACGACTACGCCTCGAACCACGGGGCGTGGCAGTGGACCGCCTCGACCGGGACCGACTCCGTCGACGTGCGCATCTTCGACCCGGTGAGCCAGATGTCGAAGTACGACGCGGACGCGCGGTTCGTGAAGGCGTACGTTCCGGAGCTTTCAGACGTGCCGGCGGGGAAGGTCGTCGACTGGCCGACGCTTTCACGGGCGGAACGCGAGGAACTCGCCCCCGACTACCCGCACCCGATCGTCGACCGGAATGAGGGGTACGAGCGGGCACAGCGCGTCTTCGAGGAGGCGCTCGGGAAGCGGTAGGCGGCCGACCGCGGCGTCGGATGCCGCGCTCCGTACCCGAGCCCTTTTCGGCGGTCCCCGAGAACGCCTCCGGCATGTCTACCGTCACGATCGACGACGTCGAGGCCGCCGCCGAGCGGGTCGCCGACACCGACATCGTCCAGCGCACGCCGGTCGAGCGGAGCCGGTCGCTGAGCGACCGGTGCGGGGCGGACGTGCGCCTCAAGATGGAACACCTCCAGCGTACCGGCTCGTTCAAGACGCGCGGCGCGTACAACGCGATTTCGCGGGCGATCGACGGCTCCGGAGCGGGGGCCGACGAGCCCGCGATCGAGCGCGTCGTGGCCGCGAGCGCGGGCAACCACGCGCAGGGCGTCGCGCTGGCGGCGGCGGACGCCGGGATCGACGCGACGATCGTGATGCCCGAGTCCGCGCCGGCCGCGAAGATCGAGGCGACGCGCGCCTACGGCGCGTCGGTCGTCCTCCGGGGGAACGCTTTCCCTGAGGCGATGGCGCACGCGCAGACGCTCGTCGACGAGCCCCGCACGCGGTTCGTCCACGCGTTCGACGACCCCGACGTGGTCGCCGGGCAGGGGACGCTCGGCTTAGAGGTGATAGATCAGGTGCCAAGGCGCGCTCGCCGGCGACGCGGGTAATCGGCGTCCAGACGGAGGGCGCGTCGACGCTCGCCGAGAGCCTCGCGGCCGGCGAACTCGTCGCGCGCGAGCAGCCGGACACCATCGCCGACGGGATCGCGACCGGCGGGCTGAGCGAGCTCACGTTCGGCCTCCTCGACGAACGCCTCGACGACGCCGTCGTCGTGAGCGACGACGACGTGGCGAACGCGATCCTGCTGCTCTTAGAGCGCGCGAAACAGCTTGTCGAGGGCGCGGGCGCGACCGCCGCGGCCGCCCTCCTGAACGACGACGCCGTCGACGAACTTGACTTGGCCGGCGAGACGGTCGTCCCCCTGCTCTGTGGCGGCAATATCGACGTGACGACGCTGAAGGAGGTGGTGACCCACGCCCTCGTGGACCGCGACCAGCTGATCGAACTTGCCGTCCGGATCGACGATACGCCTGGGACGATGGGAGATATTTCCACTCTGATCGGCGCGGAGCGCGCGAACATCCGAACGGTACGCCACGAGCGCAGCCGACCGGACCTCCCGGTCGGCGACGCCGACCTCGTCTTCGAGGTGGAGACCAACGGGCCGGCTCACGTCGACCGCGTCCTGAGAGCGGTGCGCGAGGCGGGATACGAGGTGGAGTGGACGACGCAGGAAGGGTGAGAATTGGGGTCGGTCGGTGGGGAGGCGTGAGGTGCGGTCGGGTGGGACTCAAAGGGGCAGTCCGCGAGGCGGGCGCAGGCGACGCAAGGACCACAGGGAGTGAGCGGAGCGAGCGACCGAGGACCGCAGCGAGCGTGCGCCCGCCTCGCCGACTGGGGCTTTGGAAGTATTCGCTGTCTTGCTGTTGATATTTATAAGTGGATCAGACGATCGATTCCTTCAACTACTATTCGTTATCTTCTGTTCCGTAGAAAATACTATCAGCGAAAAGGTAATTAACAAAAATATGGATAACAGTTCCAAGACGGATCTACAGCGAGACATCCTCCTCACGTGGCGGGACAATCCGAACGCAACAAACCAAGAGATTGCGAAAGCGTGTGACTGTTCGGCGTCGTACGTCAGCCAGATCAAGAATCGGTTCGACAATTACAACGAGTTCGACGCGATGATGGACAGACAGGACGCCGAGTTAGAGCAGATGTTCGGAGAAGACATCTTCGGAAACAGCGGGACGGCACCGCCGGCAGTGGAGCCGGAAAGACCGGGGATCGCAGAGCAGTGGGACGAGATCCCGAACAACATTCCGGGGTTGCTGATCAAGCTTATCATCGTGATGGTACTCGGATACGCAGCGGTCCAAGTCGGGACGACACTCTTCATCTGAGTTTGTGGATAGATAAATCCGGAGAACGGCCGGCTTCAGTCTGCTTGATCCGACGATTTAAAACGCTCACCCGAGCTACCACCTCGTAATGAGTCTCGTCGTTACCGACACCTTGGAAGACGAGCGCGTCGAGTTCACGGCCGGCGGCGACGTCACGCTGTACGTCTGTGGCCTGACGGTGTCGGACGACCCACATCTCGGGCACGCTCGGCTGTGGTTCCACGCCGACGTCCTCCACCGGTGGCTCGAACGCGAGGGGTACGACGTGCGCCACGTCGAGAACGTCACCGATGTCAACGAGAAGATCACGGCCCGCGTCGGCGAGCGCGACGACTGGACGGAGGAGCGCGACGTGGCCGAGACGTTCACCGCGAGGGTCTTCGACGCGATGCGCGGGCTCAACCTGTTGCGCGCCGAGGTGTACCCCCGCGTCACCGAACACGTCCCGGAGATCGTCGACCTCGTGGAGACGCTGACCGAGAAGGGGTACGCCTACGAGTCGAACGGCTCCGTCTACTTCGACGTGACGAGCTTCGACGGGTACGGAACGCTCTCGAACCAGAAGCTGGACGCGCTCGAAGCGCAGGGCGAACCGGACGAGCGCTCGGAGAAGCGCAACCGGTCGGACTTCGCGCTGTGGAAGGCCGACGGCGTGAGCGAGACCGCCGCGCGCGAACACGCGAAACACGACCACGGCGCGGAGACGCCGGACGGTGAGACGTGGGAGTCGCCGTGGAGCGAGGGCCGACCCGGGTGGCACGTCGAGTGTTCGGCGATGTCGACGGCGCACCTCGGCGACACGCTCGACATCCACATGGGCGGCCGCGACCTTGTCTTCCCCCATCACGAAAACGAGATCGCGCAGTCGGAGGCCGCGACCGGCGAGACGTTCGCGCGCCACTGGCTCCACGTCGGCCTCCTGGAGATGGACGGCGAGAAGATGTCCTCGTCGATCGGCAACTTCTGGACGGTTCCGGACGCCTTGGACGAACTCGGCGTCAACGTTGTCCGCACCTTCTACGCCGGGGCCGCCTACCGGTCCGAGCAGGCGCTCACCGAGGAGACGATCGCCGAGGCGGAGGAGCGCTGGGAGCGCCTCTCGCGCACCTACGACCGCGCGGTCAAGGCCCTTGACTCCGTGGAGGCCAGCACAAAGGCGACCGACGAGGCCCTCCGCGAGGCCGTCGAGACCGCCCGCGAGGAGTTCGCGGCCGCGATGAACGACGACCTCAACCTGCGGGAGGCGACCGCGGCGCTGCTCGATCTCACGGACGCGGTGAACCGGCACGTCGATTCGGAGCCGCCACACGACTACCGCGCCCTCCGCGAGGCGGCGGAGGCGTTCGAGGACCTCGGCGGCGACGTGCTGGGCCTCCAGTTCGAGTCGACGACGGACGGCGACGTGGATCTCGCCGGCGAGCTGGTCGAGCTGATTTTGGACGTGCGAGAGACAGAGCGCGAGGCGGGCAACTACGAGCGCGCCGACGAGCTGCGGGATGCGCTCCGGGAGGTCGGCGTCGAGATCGAAGACGGGCCGGACGGGGCGGCGTACCGGTTTGAGTGACGCCGATCGGGAACACCGTCTCCTCGGCGATCGACGTTAGAGATACTGGATCGACGTGTCGTCATCGGATCGATTCTGGAGATGCGAATCGACGGCCTTCACCACGTCCCCGATCTTCCGTCCTGACTGACGGACGTGGATCAACCCGTAGTGGTCCAGTTCGTCGCCTTCGACGAGAGAGAGGAAATCGTCGTCGAACGTCAACAAGACCCAACTGTGGTCTGCCGCGTAGCGCAACTGTTCGCTGTCGGGATCGCCGAGCGTTCCCGCTTCGCGTGCCGTGTGGACCGTCCAACCGCGGCGACGAAGTCCGTCGGCGACCGGAATCCAGATACTCTCGTCGCAATACAGCTCGGTCATCAGACCGCGGCCGGTTCGAAGGAGGACGACCTGAAGTCCTCGATGTGGTCGTAGTAGTACGCCAGCGCCCGATGGACATCGGAGAGGCTAAGATTGGGATACAACTGCGTGATCTCGTCGGGGTCGTAGCCACTGTGTTCGTACGCTGTGGCGACATCCTTCACGCGGATCCCCGTCTCCTCGATCGTGGGCGCACCGTCGCTGTGTTCGGGATCTCGGACGATCACCATACAACCGATCGATGCCCCTGCGACTTGAACTATCGGGTGGACGGGGTCGAGATCAGTCCAGCACGTGCTCGGCGTCGTACGACCCCATCACCTTGACCCACCCCTTGTCGACGATCGCCTCGATGTCCCCGACGGCCTTCGCCATGTGGTCCTCGTAGAGCCCGGCGTCGACATCGAAGTGAAACAGGTAGTCGCCGAGGCGCTCGCCGCTCGGGCGCGACTCGATCCGCGAGAGGTTGAGGTTACGGTCGGCGAACGCCTCCAACAGTTCGAGCAGGAGACCGGGGTAGTTCGCGTTCGGGTAGACGATGAGGGTGGTCTTCCCGCCGGCGTCCGAGCGCGCCGACTCGGGCGCGACGACGAGGAAGCGCGTCGCGTTCGAGGTGCGGTCCTGGATGTCCTGTGCGAGAATTTCGAGGTCGTCGCCGGCGTTGCCCGGGTGGCCGATCCCGGCGACGCGGGCGTCTTCGCGGGCGCGTTCGACCCCGCGGGCGGTAGAGGCGACCGCTTCGAAGCTCACCGACGGGTAGTTGGACTCCAGCCAGTTGCGACACTGCGCGAGCGCCTGCGAGTGGCTCGCGACGACCTCGAACCCGTCGTCCTGCGCGAGGAGGGCGTGGCGGATCGGGGTGACGACCTCGCGGGTCACGGACACGTCGTACTCCGCGAGGGCGTCGAGGCTCTCCGTGACCGACCCTTCGATGCTGTTCTCGATGGGGACGACTCCGCGCTCGAACTCGCCGGCGGCGACGGCGTCGACGATGGCGGTGACCGATTCGCGGAACGACACCTCGGTGGCGGCGGCGCGCGCGGCGCGGTGCGAGTACGTGCCGGCGGGACCCAGCGTGACGGCGTTCATTACCCCACCGTACCGGGGGCGGTGAGAAAAGCCTGCGGGGCGCGGCGATGTTTCCGGGGCCGGGCGTCCGGCCCGCGCTCGCGCGGCGACCTGCTCACTCCTCGTCCGAGTCTGTCGGCACCCCGCCGAGGTTGCCGTCGTCGAAGCGCTTGGCGCGCAGGAACCGTGTGCGGTAGCGGTTCGCGCCTTCCTTCGTGTCCGCCTCACGGATTTCGTCGATCCGGCCGTCCGCGACCGCGTCGATGACGGCCTCAACCTGCTCTTTCTCGCTCGGCGTCAGTTCGAACTCGTAGGTGCGCTCCTGTTCGCTCTCCAGCCGCGTCCACTTCCGGGCCGCCGAGACCACCACGGAGCAGGGCTCGCGGCAGGGGAAGACGCCGTCGCCGCCGTCAACGTCGAGGTCGGCCTCATCGTCGTACTCCCACTCCCGGCGCTTGAGACACTGCGAGTCGTCACAGCACGCCTCGGCGACCCAGTTCACGTGTTCGTGGCCCTCGCCGCGGTCCCACGTCTTCACAACGCCGTAGATGCCGGACTGACGTTCCATCGTCTCGCGCCAGTGGTTCACGTCCAACTCCCCCTCGCGCTCGCGGTGCCAGTTGGCGACGGTCGCGGGGTAGATGGTCTCCACCGTCTCGTAGAGGTCGCGCGGCCCCAGATCGGGGAAGACCCACCCACCCGCGAGCGACGGTGCGGTCTTGAGCGGTCGGTACCGCCCCTTCTCGTCGAAGGTGACGAGGTCGCGCGCGTCGAGCGGGTCGTCGTAGGCGTCGAGGTCGTCGACCCCCGGCCGCGAGCGCCGCGTACCGCGTCGCCACGGTCTCGCCGTCGGCGTCCTCGATCCAGCGAATGAAGGCACGCCGCGGCCCGAACTCGCCGACGACGCGCTCAAAGGCGTACCAGTCCGTGACCGCCGGCGCGCGCTCGTCGAGCGCGGCGTGGAGGTCGCGCTCGTCCAGCGAAGGGGACCGGTCGCAGGCGTCGAGGACGTACCCGCCGTCCTCGTCGCGGCCGACCGAGAACCCCTCGAACCGGAGCGGGTCGCCCGCTTCGCGGTCAGCGAGCGCGTCGAGGACTGCGTCGAACGCGTCGCCCGGGAGGTCGATCTCGGGGATCCTCGGCTCGTCCGGCCCCGCCGTGTCCGCCGAGTCCCCCGTCTCCGGCTCCTGGTCGCTCACGGTCAGTCCCCCGCGGCGACGCGGGTCGTCTCGCGCACGTCGTCGAGCGCGGTGCCGAGAGCAGCGCCGGCGTCGGCGGCACGCTCTAAGATCACGTCGGCCATCAGGGGTTCTGTGCCGACCGCGCCCGCGTACCAGGTCCGGGTCCCGTCGACCGTCTCGGGCACGTCGTACCCCTCCGCGTGGTCCTCACAGAGGCCGACGTCCTCCGGGATGTCCTCCTGCGTGTGGTAGCCGTCGGCGATGAACAGCGGGACTAAGACGACGTCGTCGCTCTCGAAGTGTTCGGGGAGGTCGTCGACCTCCGGCTCCTCGTCCATGTACAGCGCCTTCACCTCGTCGAAGCGATCGCGCTCGGCGATCCGGTCGGCGTGGTACTCGATCGCCTTCGCCGAGTTCTCGTTGCGCTCGGTGCCATGGCCGACGACCGCCAGGCCGAACCCGTCGCCGACCTCGGGGTCGTCGGTGACCGACTCGGCGCGGCGGACGATCACGTCGGTCATCGCGCGGTGGGTACCCACCGGGCCGCAGTAGTGGATCTCGCGGTCGATGTCCTCGGCGACGAGCGTGGCTTGGTCCGCCGAGAGACCGTCCGAGCCCCACTGCGAGACGCCCCACCCGTCTAGTCGGAGTTCGCGGGGAATCACCTGCTCGGTGAAGTACCCCTCGGAGACGAACAGCGGGACGACGTATATCTCGTCGCCTTCGACGGTGCGGAGCACCTCCCGGAAGTGCGGCTCCTCCTTCCAGAAGCCGGTGCGGACCTCGTCGAAGGCACCGGTGGCGCGGATCGTGTCGGCGTGGTCGTACGTCGGTGCGCTCGACTCGGGATTGAGGTGGGAGCCGTGCGCGACGATGACGAGCGACTGCATACCCGTTCTGGGGCCGCGCCGCTCTTAGGGACTTCGGAGGCTGCGGGAGGGCGGGAACCGCGACTCGCCGGCAGAGCGCGCGACCGCGGCCGACTGTCGGGACGCACGACCGCGGCCGACTGGCGGGACACACGACCGCGGCCGACTGGCGGGAACGCCGGAACCGACCGAAACGATCTTGCCCGCCCGACGCGCAGTCCTCCGTATGTCGCTGGCAGCCGAGACGCGGGAGGCGGTCCGAGCGCGCCCGTTCCTCCGGGACGCGCTCCGCGCCGGAGTGGTGAACCACAGCGCCGCCGCGACCTGGCTCGCCGAGCGGGACGGCCTCGACGGCGACCCCGACGCGATCGCGGCCGCGCTGCGTCGGTTTCGGGAGGACCTCCCGGGGTACGAGACCGAGGAACGCGACGCGAGCGTGTCGATGCGGAGCGGCGTCGCCGTCGTCGAGAGCGGGGATACGGAACTCGGAGAGACGGGCGGCAGCGAGGCCGAACCCGACGCGCACCTCCTCCACGTCGGCGAGGCCGCCGGCGTCGCCGGCGAGGCGCTCGTCTGCGTGGTTGGTCGGCGGGACGGGGCGACCGCGGTCCGGGTCGTCGAGGCGGCGCTGGCGGCAGCGCCGGCGGCGTAGGAGAGGGCGGTCGGGACGATAGAGCGTCTCAGTCGTCCTCGGCGGAGGCCAGCGTCGGGTCGGCGTCGACCGCCGTCCCCGGCGTCTCGGCGTCCGCAGCGGTCGACGAGGGGGCGGGCGCGTCGGAGCGAGACAGCCACCGGAGGAATCCGCCCATCGCAACGACACAGACGACCGCGAAGGGCGCGCCCGTGACGATCACCGACGAGCGAAGCGCCGTCGCGCCGCCGACGACCACGAGGACGGAGGCGATCGCACCCTGTAGCACGCCCCAGAACACGCGGTTGGCCCCGGACGGCTCACGCCGCCCGCCGGTCGTGAGCATGCCGACCGCGAGCGTCGAGGAGTCGGCGGAGGTGACGAAAAACGTCGTCACCAACGCGAGGAACAGCAGCTGCCACAGCTCCCCGCCGGGGAAGGCCCCGAAGATGACGTATCCGGAGACGCCGTCGCCGAACTCGCCGACCGCGCCGAGTACGTCGACCGCCCCGGAGTCCTGAAGCCGGATGGACGTGCCGCCGATGACGGTGAACCACAGCGCGGAGACGGCGGTCATCGTGCCGAATGCGGTCCCGACGACCGACCGGATCGTCCGGCCGCGGGAGATCCGCGCGAGGAACAGCCCGACGAACGGAGCCCACGCGATCCACCACGACCAGTAGAAGACGGTCCACGCCGCGGTCCAGCCGGGACCGTTCTCGACGCCGCTGCCGGTGAACAGGCTCATCTCGAAGAAAGAGGTCGCGTAGGTGCCGAGCGCCGCCACGCCGACGTTCAATACGTCCGTCGTCGGCCCGGCGACGAGCGCCACGACGAGGAGGAGCGCCATGACGGCGACGTTGAACACGGAGAGTCGCCTGATTCCCCGGCTGACGCCCGCGACCAGCGACAGCGTGAACAGCGCGGTGATACCGACGATGACGGCGACGGTCTCCGCGTCGCCGAAGGAGACGCCCGTCCGGAACGTCACGCCGGTGAGCAGCTGCGTGGCGATGAACCCGAGGCCGGTCGCGATCCCGCCGATGGTGGCGATGACCGCAAGCGTGTCGACCGTCCGCGCGACGACGCCGTCAAGTCCGTCGGGGCCGAGGATCGGGTAGAGCGCGGTAGAGACGCGAAAGGGCGCGTCGTGGCGGTACGCGAAGTACGCGACCGGGAGACCGATCGCGAGGTACCCGCCCCACGCGCTGACCCCGTAGTGAAAGACCGTGTACGCGACCGCGGGGACCGCCGCCGCACTCGACTCGGCAGCGACCTGACCCGCGAAAAGCGGCGGAACGGTCTGATAGTGGAGCAGCGCTTCGACGGGACCGAAGAACACGATCCCCGCCGAGAGCCCAGCGGAGAAGAACATCGCGACGTACGAGAGCGTGCCGTACTCCGGGTCGCCGTCGCCGAGTCGGACGCGCCCGTACTTCCCGACGAGGAGGTAGCCGGCCGCGAGGACCAGCGCGAGGACCGATCCGAGGTACAGCCACGCGAGCCCCTGACCGAACGTCACGAACGCGGCGTCGATGGCGGCCGCCGCGCCGTCGGTGTCGATCACGGTGTACGCGAGGAAAGCGAACGTGACGAGCGACCCGACGGCGAACGGGACGGGATCGACCTCGGCGCGGAACGAACGTATCGACTCGACGACGGAGGATCCACTCATAAGTGAAGATCTATCGATTGATGGGACGCGATCCCGTTAAACCTGTCTCTGGCCGGGTAAAATCGAATATTACGACTGAGACGGTAGTCAGACCTGCGTTGATAAACCCGCCGCCGTCAGAGCGGACGGAGCCGGGGCAATGGCGTCCGGTCTAGAGCAAGTGACTCGTGTAGCGAGGGCGTACCCTTCAGCGTGAACCACGTCCCAGACGAGGCGCTGGCCGCGGTCGACGCGTTCGGCGAGGGCCACCTCCGCGGGGATCCGCCGCCGGTCCGGGAACGGCTTCGGTCGGATCTCCGGGTTCGGATAGCCGCGAACGCGGACGGCCGGACCGCCCGATGCCGGTTCGAGACGGAACACGCGCGAGCGCCGCCGACCCTTCGCGGCCGAGGCTCGTTTCTCGCCACGTACGTCGACGGGATCGACGAGCGGCTCCGGGAGTGGGGGATCGACCCGCCGGAGACCTACGAGTACCGCGAGACCGTCGACGGGACCCACCGATACGAGGGAACGCTGTCGCTGCCGTGACCGGGAGCGTCCGTCCGCGTCGGACATTCATGTTCTCGTCGGCTGGAGGGACGGACGTGATTCGAACCGTCGCCTACGCCGCGCACGTCCTATCGGGAGCGTTCTGGACCGGTGCCGTCCTGTTCGTCGTCTACGCGGTCCTTCCCCGGGCGACGGACGGCGATCTGTCTCGGGAGTCGTTCGCCGACGCCGCGCACCGTCTGCTCATGGTCACGCGCTGGACCGGCGTCGCCCTGCCGCTCACCGGCGCGTACCTCGTCTGGCTGCTCTACCGGCCGCTGGAGCTTCTGACCGGTACGTCGCGGGGGTGGGCAGTCCTCGCGATGCTGTCGCTGTGGGGAGTGATGAACGGGCTCGTCGAGTTGGGAGTGCTCCGGATGCGACGCGAGGTCGACCCCGGCGTGGGATGGGGGGAGTACGTGGCCGAGGGGTTCCCGACAGAGGCGCTCGACGAGGCCGCGAACGCGCCGGGGACCGCGCAGTTGGCGACCGTCGCGCGGCCCTACCTGCTGGCGAGCGCGGGGCTCGCCGTCCTGTTGCTCGTCGACGCCGCGCTCTTGGCCGGCGGGCTGCCGGGGTGAGGCGGGAGCGACCGAGAAAACCGTGGCGACCCGGGACCGACCGAGAAAACCGTGGCCAAAGAGTCCGTATATAAACGGTATCGAAGCGGCCGTCGCAACCGGACAGAGACCAATGGTAACTCCCCACATGGGCGGGCGACGAAAGCCGCGTTGTAGTGGGATTTTCGACGCCGGCACTCGGCGGCGACCGCTCGCATCCGTCCGCCTTTCACCGAAGTATTTATATAGAATCACAATCAATCAAGCACTGTATGAGTCAGCGAATGCAGCAGGGCCAGCCGATGATCATCATGGGCGAGGACGCCCAGCGCGTCCAGGACAAGGACGCACAGGAGTACAACATCTCCGCGGCGCGCGGCGTCGCCGAATCCGTCCGTTCGACGCTCGGACCGAAGGGGATGGACAAGATGCTCGTCGACTCGATGGGCGACGTGACCATCACCAACGACGGCGTCACCATCCTCCAGACGATGGACATCGACAACCCGACCGCCGAGATGGTCGTGGAAGTCGCCGAGACACAGGAGGACGAGGCCGGCGACGGCACGACCAGCGCGGTCGCCATCGCGGGCGAACTACTGAAAAACGCCGAGGACCTCCTCGAACAGGACATCCACCCGACCGCGGTGATCAAGGGGTTCAATCTCGCGAGCGAGTACGCCCGCGAGCAGGTCGACGAGGTCGCCACCGCCGTCGACCCCGGCGACACGGAGACCCTCCAGAACGTCGCCGAGACGTCGATGACCGGTAAGGGCGCTGAGCTGGACAAGGACGTGCTCGCCGACCTCGTCGTCCGCGCGGTACAGGGCGTCACCGTCGCGGCCGACGACGGCTCCCACGTGGTCGACCTGGCGAACCTCAACATCGAGACGCGCACTGGTCGCGCGGCGAGCGAGTCCCGTCTGCTCTCCGGCGCGGCGATCGACAAGGACCCGGTCCACGAGGACATGCCGACCGACTTCGAGTCGGCCGATGTCCTGCTGCTCAACGACCCAATCGAGGTCGAGGAGGCAGACGTCGACACCTCCGTCAACGTCGACTCCCCGGACCAGCTCCAGAAGTTCCTCGATCAGGAAGAAGAGCAGCTCCGCGAGAAGGTCGACAGGATCGCCGAGTCTGGCGCTGACGTCGTCTTCTGTCAGAAGGGGATCGACGACCTCGCGCAGCACTACCTCGCGAAGGAGGGCGTCCTCGCGGTTCGCCGCACGAAGAAGTCCGACCTGACGTTCCTGAAGAACGTCCTCGACGCGCCGATCGTCACGGACCTCGACTCGCTTTCCGCCGACGACCTCGCGGTCGGCTCGGTCGAGCGCGACGCCGACGAGGAGCTGTTCTACGTCGAGGGCGAGGACGCCCACGGCGTCACGCTCCTCCTGTACGGCACCACCGAACACGTCGTCGACGAGCTCGAACGCGGCATTCAGGACGCGATCGACGTGGTCTCGACGACCGTCTCCGACGGGCGGACCCTGCCCGGCGGCGGCGCGGTCGAGGTCGAGATCGCGCGCCGGCTGCGCGATTACGCCGACTCCGTCGAGGGCCGCGAGCAGCTCGCGGTCGAAGCGTTCGCGGACTCGCTGGAACTGATCCCGCGCGTGCTCGCCGAGAACGCGGGTCTCGACTCGATCGACCTACTTGTCGACCTGCGCGCGGCCCACGAGGCCGGCGACGAACACGCCGGACTCGACGTGTTCGCCGACGAGGTCGTCGACACGGCCGAGGCGGGCGTCGTCGAGACGGCCCACGCCAAAGAGCAGGCGATCGCCTCCGCGGCCGAGGCCGCGAACCTCGTGTTGAAGATCGACGACATCATCTCCGCGGGCGACCTCTCGACCGCCGGCGACGGCGACGAGGGCGGTGCCCCCGGCGGCGGCATGGGCGGCATGGGTGGCATGGGCGGCGCGATGTAGGCGAGGTTCTACCGGAACCTCGGAACGGCGAGCGGAGAGCGACGCGTTCGACCGCCGTTCACACGCTCTCTTTTCGCCGTTTCGCGCGATAGTCGACACCCGCCGCGTCAGAACGACGCGGTCCGGTCGGAACGACGCGATTCGACCGAAGCGATTGGATCCGACCGCGCTGGCCGCCCGTGCGCGGCACACGCATCCGCGGCCGCACCTCTTTACGGATCCGGGCCGTACGGATCGGTGATGACGAACCTGACACTCTACGAGCTGGAAGGCTGTCCGTACTGTGCGAAGGTGAAGACGAAGCTCGCGGACCTCGAGTTGGAGTACGACTCGGTGATGGTGCCGCGGTCACACAGCGAGCGCACCGAGGTCGAGGCGGTCTCGGGGCAGACGGGCGTCCCGGTTCTCGTCGACGAGGAACGCGGGATCGAGGGGATGCCGGAGAGCGACGAGATCGTCGAGTACCTCGAAGAGACGTACGGGAACGCGAGTTAAGCGTCCGGTCACGCGGGAAGTGCGTTCGGCGAGCGCGACGTCAACCGAACGAGAGGCTATTTATTCGGCGGGGGTGAGGTGTCCGGCGTGCGACTCGTTCACCGTCCCGCCGCGGCGACCGACCGGTCGGAGACCGTCCTCGCGAGCAACATCGACGTCGCGCGCTCGACGCTCGAACGGGCGCGAGGGCTGATGTTCCGCCGGTCGGTTCCGAACGATTACGCCCTCGTGTTCCCGTTCGGGGAGGCCGACACGCAGTGGCTCCACATGCTGTTCGTGCCGTTCGCGATCGACGCGGTGTGGCTCGTCGACGGCGCGGTGACGGTAAAAAAGCGGCTCGCGCCGTTCGTCGGTCTGGGTCGCGGGCGCGCCGACACCGTCGTCGAACTCCCGGCGGACGCGGCCGAGTCGGTGGCGGTCGGCGACGAACTGCGGCTCGTCGACTGATCGGTCCAGTCGGGCGATCGGGGGGTGGGCCGGCCACGGCGGACAGCGTCGCGGCGGCGAACGCGACGGGGTGACCGCCGTCTCAGGCGTCGCCGCCGCGCTCATCTGGACTGAACGGTTCCGCGCCGTCTGGGGGCGGCCCCTCGGCGGCGCGTAGCGACAGCCCGACCCGGGTCCCGCCGGCCCTGCTCTCGGCGATGTCGAACGTCCCGCCGCCGGCGGTGACGATCCAGTTCACGTACCAGAGGCCCAGCCCGCTCGCGTGTTCGAGCGGCGTCTCCTCGCCGGTGAGGACGGCCCGCTCGGCCGGTGGGATCCCCGAGCCGTCGTCGGCGACGACGAGGGACACCCACGACTCGCTGGGGAGTTCCGCGGCCGAGAGCCGGACTCGCGGCTCGTCGGCGTCGTTGTGCCGGATCGCGTTGTCGACGAGTTCGGCGATCGCTTCGGGGAGGAGCGAGACGGCAGAGACGACGAGCCCCTCGGGCACGTCGACCTCGACGGTCGCTCGGTCGCGGACCGCCGGGTCAAGCGATTCGAGCGCGGCGTCGACCACGGGCACGAGTGCGACGGGGCGTGGCGAGGGCCGTTGAGAGAGCAGTCGTTCCACCTTCCGGGACGTTTCGCCGAGGCGCAACAGCCGCTCGGCGGTGTCGACGACCCGTCGCAGCTCGGCGATCAGGTCCGGGTCGTCGATCGCCTCGATGGCGCGGCCGGTGAAGCCCGTGACCACGTTGAGGTCGTTCCGGAAGTTGTGGCGCAACACGCGCGTCAGCACCGCGAGCCGCTCCTCCCGGAGCGACGCCTCGGTGACGTCCTCGCCGATGCCGACCGCGCCGACGACCCGGTCGCCGTCGGTGACGGGACCGATAGAGAGCCGGTACGGGACGCGTTCGCCGGAGCGGGTGAGCAGTCGCACCTCACAAGAGGCGGACTCGCCGTCGCGGTACACCCGGGAGAGCGCCTCGCTGGCGGCGTCGCGCGTCGCCTCGTCGAAAAGCGACGTGAGCGCCGTCCCGGACAGCGACGCCGGCTCGTAGCCGGAGTCGGACGCCAACCGGTCGTTCCACCGGGAGAGCGTCCCCCCCTCAGTACACCGGAACAACGCGAGCGGGACGGTCTCGGCGAGCGCGTCGACCAGCCGCCGCTCGGCGTCGCGCTCGTTCGCCGCCGCGACGCGTGCGGTCGCGTCCGAGAACCCGACGACGAGCCACTCGCTACCGGCGATCGTCGCCGCGTGGAGCGCCGCGTCGACCCGAAGTCCCGGGTCGCCGATCCGAACGTCCCACTCGAACCGCTCGGTCCGAGCGCCGTCGTTTGGGACGGGCCTGCCGACGTCCGGGGCCTCGGCGGCGACCTCCGCGACCGGCTCCCCGGCGACGGTGCGGTCGGTCTCGCCCACGTCGGGGAGGCCCATCAGCGTCAGCGTGCCGCGGTCGTGGCCGAGGAGGTCGACCGCGGGGGGGTTCGCGGCGCGGATCGCCAGCGTGTCGGGATCACAGACGAGCGTCGCGGTCGGAACCGCCTCGACGAACGCCCGGAGTATCCCGCTCGCGTCG
>PXST01000043.1:4956-10244 GCA_003023405.1 Halobacteriales archaeon SW_8_68_21 | reverse complement strand
CCCGTCGATTCTCGACCGGAGACCCGTCAGTCCGCCTTCACCTGCCAGTCGCGGACGGTGTCCGCGCCGACGCCGTCGACATCGGCCGCCAGGTCGTTCGGGTCGGCCGACTTGAGTTCGTCGACGCCGTCGATGCCGGCGTCCCTCAGCTTCTCGGCTGTCTTCTCGCCGATGCCTTCGACCGTCTGAAGCTCCGACCCCTCCTGCCGGGCCGTGAACTCGCGGTAGTTACAGATCGGACAGCCCAGTTCCCACGGGTCGTCGCCGGAGTGGACCCGGAGATGCGGGAGGTCGTGCTCCTCGCAGCGCTCGTCGGTGACCTCGATCTCCCCGCGCCGCGGGAGCGGCAGGGAGTAGTCGCAGTCGGGGTAGCGCGTACAGCCGACGAGCCGGGAGCCGGAGCGGAGCCGCTTGATGGCCAACTCCCCGCCACCGCCGGCGGTTCCGCCGCCTCCGTCGCGCGGCGAGGCCGCGCCCTCCCCGCACTCGGGACACGCGCCGATCACCTCGTCCTCCTGCTCGTCGGCCTCGTCGGCCTTACACTGCGGGCAGCCGTGGACGAACGTCTTCCGGCCGGCGAGCATCTTCACGTGCCGGAGGTCGTGGTCCTCGCAGGTCTCGTCGAGGATGAGCGGCTTGCCGGTCGAGGGGAGCGGCAGGGTGTACTCGCAGTCGGGGTAGCCGTCACAACCGACGAAGTACGACCCCTGCCGCGACTTGCGGACGAGGAGGTCCGAGCCGCACTCCGGGCAGGGACCGAGCGTCTTGTCCGCCTTCAGCGAGTCCTGAAGGTGGTCGCCGACCGCCTCGCGCGACTCCGTGAGGTCGTCGAACACGCTCGAAAGCAGCTCCCGAGACGCCGCCGTCACGTCCTCGTACCCCTTCTCACCGGCCGCGATAGCCGCCATGTCCTGTTCGAGCTGAGCGGTCATCTCCTCGCTCACGATCCGGTCGGCGAACTCTTCGGCCGCCTCGACGACCGCCTCCGCGAGCCGCGTCGGCCGCGGCGGGTCGCTCTCGACGTAGTTGCGGTCGTACAGCTTCTCTATCGTGCGGTGGCGGGTCGCCTTCGTCCCCAGCTGTCGGTTCTCCATCTCCTCGATGAGCCGGGACTGGCCGTAACGGCGGGGCGGCTGCGTCTCTTTCCCCTCGATAGTCCGGTCCGACAGCGACAGCGTCTCGCCGACCTCGACGTCCGGGACGATCCGCTCGTCGCTGGAGCGGTACGGGTACACCTCGTGGTAGCCGGCCTCCAGCAGCCGCTTCCCGTTCGCCTTCAGCCGCAGCCCGCCGTCGGCGACGAGGTCCGCGGGTTTTGCCGCGTCGTCCGGGTTCCGCAGCGCGGCGAGTCCGTCCGCGCGCTCGGCGATGGGGGTCGCCTCGCCGTTCGCGAGCGCGACCACGCGCAGCCGCTCCCATGTCGCCGGGTCGGCGCAGGTGGCGAGGAAGCGGCGAACGATAAGCTCGTACACCGCCCGCTCGTCGTCCGAGAGGTCGTCGCCGGCGGGCAACTCGCCGGTCGGGTGGATCGGCGGGTGGTCCGTCGTCTCCTCGTCGCCCTCGGTCGGGTCGACCTCGCGGTCGTCGTCGAGCAGGCTCGCGGCGTCGGTGCCGAACGTCGACGACTCGGTGAGGTCGGCGATCAGCTCCGCCAGCTCCAAGTCGTCGGGGTATACCGTGTTGTCGGTCCGGGGGTATGTGACGTAGCCCGCGGTGTACAGGTCCTCCGCGAGCGACATGGCGCGCTGCGCCGAGTGGCCGAGCGACCCGGCCGCGCGGATGAACGCGGTGGTGTTGAACGGCGTCGGCGGGTCGTCGGTCTGGGTCCGTCGCGTCACGTCGTCGACGGTGGCCCCCTCGGCCGCGTCGAGCGCCTCGGTGAGGGTGTCGGCGACGGTCTCGTTCCAGACGCGCTCGCGCTCGTTGCCCTCGTCGTTCAAGTAGAAGTAGCGCGCCTCGAAGGGGTCGCCGCCGGACTTCGCCAGCTCGCCCGAAAGCTCCCAGTAGGACTCCGGGTCGAAGGCTTGTATCTCGCGCTCGCGGTCGACGACGAGCTTGAGCGTCGGGCCTTGAACCCGGCCGACGGAGATGAAGTCGTCGCCGAGCTGGCTGGCGGACAGCGAGAGGAAGCGGGTGAGGGCGGCCCCCCACGTGAGGTCGATGGTCTGGCGGGCCTCGCCGGCGGCCGCGAGTTCGAAGTCGAGGTCGTCGGGGTTCGTAAACGCCTCCCGCACCTCGTTTTCGGTGATCGAGGAGAAGCGCACGCGGTCGACGGGCACGTCCTCGTTGACCTCGCGCACCAGCTCGTACGCCTCCTTGCCGATGAGCTCGCCTTCACGGTCGTAGTCGGTCGCGATCACGACGCGGGAGGCGTTGCGGGCGAGCCGCCGGAGCGCGGCGACGATCCCCTCCTGCGTCGGGGCCTTTGTGACGGGCGCGTCGATCAGCTCGACCGGCTCGACATCGCGCCAGTCGTTGTACTCGGCGGGGAAGTCGACGCCGACGACGTGGCCGGAGAGGCCGATACAACGTTTGCCGCCCCACTCGTAGACGTTGACATCGTTGGTACGCTCCGCCGTCGCGGACTCGCCGCTCAGGATGTCGGCGATGCGCCGCGCCGCGTTGTCTTTCTCCGTGATTATCAGCTCGGGGCCGCGACTCATTGCGCCGAGGTACGCCGCTCCCGGGTCTAAAGCTTTCGCGACGCGAAATCGCTGGCAGGCGGGGCGAGGAACGGTCGGCGAGAAGAGATGGGCCGGGGGCGGCCGGTCACGTGGCTAAGTCCTCGGACTCGGCGAGGAACTCCGCGTCCGTCGGCTCCGCGTACGGCTCCGGCGGTTCGTCGTCCGCGTCGAGTTCGCGCCGTGCGAGGTGGTTCTCGAGTTGGCGGCGCTTGTTCTTCCCTTTCCGCTCGCGGCCCGATTTCGTGTCTGGCATCGTCACCCGTGATAACTACTCCCACACTTATGAGTTTTTCGTCGGTTCGCGGGGCAGTGTTCGGATGAGGTTCGAAAGATGAGGCGGTGCGTTTCCAAAGTGATCTACGCCCGAAAACGACCGCCTCGGCGGCTTTTTCGACGAAATAAACGCGGAGTCTGTAGAGCGAGGCAACACCGAAACCGTCGATGAAGCTCAGTATTCGGCTTCGTTTATCAGGGTCATCGCTTTCGAATACTATTGGTTTCTTGAGGTTTCCGGTGTCGATCGCGTTCGCTCGACCCCCGCCTGAAGACTGGTATGCGCTTGAATCGCTATCGTCCTCTTCGTCGTCCGTCGTCTCCATCTCAAGCGGCCTCCGGTCTTTGGCGGCCACAACAAACGATGCGCAGTGCTCGATCTGCCTCTGACAGTTTTTATACCGATACGACACCTACCGTAACGGTCACCCCTCGTGAGAGATTCTCGCTAGGTATGAAGCGAAGGACACTCGCTGTGACCGGGATGTCGTGTAACGGGTGCGAGCAGAACGTCGAAAACGCGCTACAAAGTCTCGACGGTGTGAGTCGTGCCGAAGCCGATCACGAGGCCGACACCGTCGGTGTGGTCGTCGACGACGCGGTGACCGACGACGACCTGACGACAGCCATCGAAGGGGCCGGCTACGACATCGCGGGATAATCGGCAGCCGGTTGTTCGTCCCCAATTTCGGTACTGTCCTCGTCTTCGATGGCGAACTCGGTACTGATGCCCTCGCCCGAGAGAAGCTGCCCACCGAAGCTGTTTGCGAGTACGGCTGAGACCGAGAGGACCATCGCGATCATTGCGAAGACGGGGTGGACGAGACCGGTCGTCGCGGCGGCGACGCCGATCCCGTTGAACGCGAACGCCGTCACGAGATTCTGACGGGTCTTTCGATAGCTCTCCTGGCCGATCTCGTAAGCGTCCAGTACGCCACCCAGCCGCTCGCCCATCAAGACGACATCTGCCGACTCGATGGCGATGTCCGTGCCGGCACCGATGGCGATGCCGATGTCGGCCTGCGTCAGCGCGGGCGCATCGTTGATGCCGTCGCCGACCATCGCCACGCGGTGGCTTCCGTCAGAGCGGCGCTCTGACGACGTTCGCGAACCGGTAGTTCGCTCACCGTCGTCTTGGAGACGGCCGATTTCTTCGCGCTTCTGGTCGGGCAAAACGTCGGCCATCACGCGCTCGATGCCGACCTCGTCGGCAACCGCCTGCGCGGTACGTTCGTTGTCGCCAGTGATCATGACGGGCGTGATGCCTGCGTCCCTTATTCGCTGGACGGTTGCGGCGGCGTCGTCCTTGATTTCGTCTCCGATGCCGACGAGGCCGACCAGGTCGCCGTCGCGGACGACGCCGGACACCGTGACCCCGCGGCGCTGTAGCTGTTCGATCTCGTCGCCGGCGTCGGACAGGTCGACGCCCTCGGCTTCGAGCCAGCCGGGCTTTCCAACGAGGACGTCGTCGCTGTCTCGCGGCTCCCCACCGTCACCGCTCGACCGATCTACGACGCAGAGCGCCGCGCGCTCCACGGTCGCGCGGACGCCCTTCCCGGTCACAGAGTCGAAGGAGTCGGGGTCGGTGTACTCGACGCTGCGGTCGTCGGCGTGGTCGAGGATGGCGTCGGCCAGCGGGTGTTCCGAGAAGGCCTCTACACTTGCTGCCGTCGCCAGCACGTCAGTCTCTTCCTCCTCGCCCAACCCAACAATTTCGCTGACGGTGGGTTCACCGACGGTGATGGTGCCGGTCTTGTCCAGCACGATGTGGTCGACGTCGGGGAAGATCTGGAAGGCGTCGCCTGATCGCATCAGGATCCCGTGGTTCGCGGCTTTCCCGCCGCCCCGGATGAGCGCAAGCGGGGTCGCCATCCCCAGCGCACAGGGATACCCGAGGACGAGGACGGCCAGCGCCGCGAACGCGCCGCGCTGGACGTTCGGGCCTCCGCCCCACGCGAGGGGAGCGACCAGCCAGAAGGCGAACGAGAGCGTAGCGATAGTCAACACGCCCGGAACGAAGTACTTGAGGACGCGGTCTGCGAGCTGGATGATGCCGGGCTTCATCGCGCGGGCCTCCTCGATTTCGCGGGCGACCCGATTCAGGAACGCGTCTTCGCCGGTCGCGGTTACCTCGACGAGCAGCGTCCCCGTTTCGTTGATGCTGCCGCCGATCACCTCGTCCCCCTCGGTCTTTTCTTCGGGGATGGACTCACCGGTGGCGACCGACTCGTCGACGGTGGACGAGCCGTCGATCACGACGCCGTCGACGGGAACGTTTTCACCGGGCTTGACGCGAACCTGGTCACCGACTTCGATGTCGTCGACGGGAAC
>PXST01000043.1:506-4940 GCA_003023405.1 Halobacteriales archaeon SW_8_68_21 | reverse complement strand
ATCTTCCCCGACGTCGACCACATCGTGCTGGACAAGACCGGCACCATCACCGTCGGTGACACGACGGGCCGTGTCCGGCTGGAGATCGAGGAGGCTCTGGACAGCCTGCGACGCTCGCGTACGGACGATGAGGCTGGTGTACTCCGAGAGGATGTGGTAGGTGGTGATAAAGACGGAGACGGCGAAGAAGTGAACGGTCGGAAAGCTGGGGAAGACGAATAGTCCGAGCAACCCGCCGAGCAGGCCCGCGAACGCGCCAGCCTCCAGGAGAACGTGCTGGTTGAAGATGCCCCGACGGAGGCTCTGGAAGGCCTTCTCTTTGATATAGCGGCCGGCCCCGAACATCGTCCCTAGCGCCAGCCCCAGCGTCACGAGATCCATCGCGAGCGACGTTGACTCGAAGCGGCCCATCACGACGATCATCCAGCCCATCAGCGCGGCGACGACGATGGAAGCCCCACCGGCGAGCAGCAGACGACGCTTCCCGTCGGCGAGTTCGGCCTGCTGTTGTTCGTATCGCTTCGCTTTGTCCGGGTCGCGGATGGTGTAGCCGAGATCCCGGAGCGTGTCCTTCACCTCCACCCCGCTCAACCGGGTATCGTCGTAGCGGACACGCACCTCCTCGTGGGCGAGGCTCACGTCGACATCGGTGACGCCGTCGGTGCGGGCGTAGGCCTTCTCGATGCTCTCGGCGCAGAACGAGCAGGACATCCCGCCGACGTTGAACTGCTTCTGTGTCGTTCCCATCTTGATTCAGCTCAGTCTCGCGAGCATAAAAACCATTATGACGAAATTTGTAGCGGTATTGGCTAAGCTAAATCGTCGTCAAATACGTGGCGGTACTCTTACCGTCGCTGTGGCCCTACACTCGAATACACGAATGGCCCCGCTCGAATCCGACGTGCCGATCCGCGAGGTCGTCACCACCGACCCGGAGAAGGCGAAAGCCCTAGAGAACGACGTCCGCGCGAGGGTCTTGGACATGCTCGCCGACGAGGAGATGACCATCGAGGAGATTCACGCTGAACTCCAGCGACGGGACGAGGACAAAGCCGAGACGACGGTGCGCCACCACGTGAACGTCCTCAAGGATGCCGAAATGGTCGAGATCGCCCGTCTTGAGGAAGCTGGCGGCGGCACACGGAAGTACTACAAGTCGAACACGCGCGTCTTCTCCTACGACCTTCCCGAAGACAGTGAGCAGACGCTCAGCGCGGCCCAAGACCACACCGCTGGCGAACTACAAGCTCTCCTCAAGTCACTCTATGAGGCTCACGGAGACGACATCGAAGCAGTCGCCGAGGAGATGAAACCGTGTGAGTACTGTGCGACCCAGCACTACGAGGAGTTCATCGTCCGGGAGCTCCTCGATCGCGCCCTGCTGGACCTGAGCGAATCCGGCGCGCTCGACAAGGTCATTGCCGGCGGCGAATGAGTGTTACTCGATACAGCAACTCATTTTCGACGTATCACGCCGGAATGCCTGGCAGGCCCGTTTGAACGCCTCGGAGAACGTCGGGAACGGGTGGACGGTGTCGGCGATATCGTCGACGGTCAGGCCGAACCTCACGGCGAGCGTCGCCTCCATGATCATATCGCCAGCGGCGTACACGTCCGGGTTGGTCGTCTGGGGGTGCTCGTCGACGTGAATCGTCCCGTCGTCGTTCGTCGAAAGCGCCAGGAGAGGGATTTGAACCTCAGTCGTTCCGCTCGCGTCGCTCGCTTCACTCCCTGATTCAAATCCCTCAGTCTCGGTTTTCGACGAACGGCTCGCTCCGCTCGCAGTGTTGTTCGTCGAAAGCGCCAGGAGAGGGATTTGAACCCCCGATCCCGGATGGGAACACGCTTTCCAGGCGTGCGCCTTACCACTCGGCCATCCTGGCTCACGCAGTGATACTCCGGTGCGACTGTTAAGTCCTTCTTTTCGACCGCAATCGCGCCTCGGCGACGTAGGAAATACCGGCCGACGCCGCGGCGACGGCGAGCGCGACGAGCGCCAGCCCCCCGACGCCGACCGGTAGCGACCCGGGACCGAGAAGCCGGTACCCGGCCCGCCGGGCGTCGCCGTCGACTCCTCGCCGCCGTTCGCCATCTACTCGACGACCGCGACCGCCTCGATCTCAACGCCGACGCCCTTCGGGAGCGCGCCCGCCTGAACCGCCGAGCGCGCCGGGGGGGATTCGTCGAAGTAGCCGGCGTACGTCTTGTTCATCTCGTCGAAGTCGTCGATGTCGTCGAGGAACACCGTCGTCTTGAGCACGTCCTCGGCCGACGCGCCCGCCTCGTCGAGCACCGCGAGGAGGTTGTCGAGCGCGCGCTTCGTCTGGACCGCGACCGACGCGTCGTCGAGCAGGTCGCCGTCGGGCGTCAGCGGGATCTGCCCCGCCGTGAACACGAGGTCGCCGTCGGTCGTCGCCTGACTGTACGCGCCCACCGCCGCCGGCGCGTCGTCCGTGTGGATGGTCTCTTTCATGCGAGTGCGCCTTCGCCCGGCGGCCTCAAGAGTACTCTGGAGCGGGCCGGGCCGGACCCGCCGGAGCGAGCGCGGCGGGACCACCGTCAGACACAAGACTTTGGAATGGTAACGCGACACAAATGACGGGTGATCAGCTCCTGCCGCTCGCCGCGGTCTTCGCCGGCGTGGCGGCGGTCAACCTCGCGGTGATGTGGCTGCTCGTCCGGGGCGACCGCGACCTCGCGGAGCTGTTCGACTCGGCGGCGACGCGGTCGTCCAATCTGGACCGAGACGCGGGGACGGCCGGTCCCGGCTCCGCGCCCGCGACCGCGTCCGGCGCAGGCCCCAGCCCGACGGACAAGGCGGGGGAGCCGCGCGACCCGCCGCCGCTCAACGTCGACGGCGAGACGGTCGTCTGCCGGCACTGCGGGGCCGAGAACCGCGCCGGCTACCAGTACTGCCGGTGGTGCGTGCGCTCGGGGTTCGTCGACGAGGACGCCGGAGTCACCCCGGGGGCCGCGGTGACCGACCGGTCGCTGTGAGCGGGCAAAGCGGAAGTGGTCAGGCGATGTCGACCCGACAGCCGGCTGCGTAGTCGATTCCGTCGAGCGCGTCGATGCCGTCGTCGCCGCACACCGGACAGTCGGGATTGCGCGCGTACGGCACGGTCTCGAACGAGAGGTCCATCGCGTCGTAGAACAGCATCCGACCGACGAGCGGGTCGCCCACCCCGACGAGCAGCTTCACCGCCTCCGTCGCCTGGAGGCAGCCGACGGTCCCCGGAAGAACCCCGAGGACGCCGGTGCTGGCGCAGTCCGGCACCGTCCCCGGCTCCGGTGGCTTGGGGAACAGACAGCGGTAGCAGGGACCGTCGGGCGAGAGCGTCGTCACCTGTCCCTCGAACTTGTAGATGGCACCGTGGGAGACGGGGATTCCCTCGATCCGCGCGGCGTCGTTCACCACGTACCGGGTGGCGAAGTTGTCCGAGCAGTCGACGACCACGTCGTGGCCGGCGACCAGCTCGCGGGCGTTGCTCGCGTCGAGCCGGGTTTCGTGGCGCTCGACGTCGACGTCGGGGTTGAGGTCGGCGACGAACTCGGCGGCCGAGTCGACCTTCTTGCGTCCCACGTCGTCGTCGCCGTGGATCACCTGCCGCTGGAGGTTCGAGCGCTCGACGACGTCGTCGTCGACGACGCCGAGGGTGCCGACGCCGGCCGCCGCGAGGTACTGGATGACCGGCGACCCCAGGCCGCCGGCACCCACGACGAGGACGTGGGCGTCCAGGAGGCGCCCTTGGCCCTCCGGCCCCACGCCGTCCATGATGACGTGGCGGGAGTAGCGGTCCAGTTGCGTGGCGTCGAGGTCGGGATCGCTCACGGCCGTCCTTCGCGCCACGCGGTGTTAAGCGGTCGGTAACCGCCGGCGGCTGACGGCCGACGGTCGGCGGACCTTTGGACGGGTTTGTCAGAACAGCAATTAAACAGGATCCGTGAATGTCGGGTACACCATGTCCGAGCAGTTCGACGACACGACCGACTTCTCGAGACGCACCTTCATGAAGGGCGTCGGGGCCACCGCTGGCGCGGCGACACTCGGCGCCGGCGCCAACGGAGCGTCGGCCGCGACCGACCCCGCGGAACTCTCGCAGTTTCTCAACTGGCGAGTACGCGAGGCGAGCAAGGTGTGGGACCGGGGCGTCCGCGGGCGTCCCGACCGGACCATCGGCCTGACGGACTCGGGGATCGACGCCCGCCACCCCGACATCGGGCCGTGGAACGGCGCCCGCGTCGAGACGTCGGGGACCGACACGACCGTCGTGCGGGACCAGTACGGATTGCTCGATGAGACGGTTAACTTCGCGGGAACCATCGGACCGGGCACGGACGGCACGGAGTTGGCCGGCGACCAGGCCCACGCAACCGCCCAGTCCGTCCGGTACCCCTTCGACGCGCCCGCGGATGCCGACCACGAGACCGTCC
>PXST01000043.1:0-483 GCA_003023405.1 Halobacteriales archaeon SW_8_68_21 | reverse complement strand
CTCTCGCAGTTCCTCAACTGGCGAGTACGCGAGGCGAGCAAGGTGTGGGACCGGGGCGTCCGCGGGCGTCCCGACCGGACCATCGACAGCGCCTCGGGCATCCTCTCGAACCCGCAGGTGCTCGGCGAGAACATCGAGGGCGGCGAGCGGTACGCCCTCACCGTCCGGACCGAGGTCAACGCCCGGGCCGACTACGAAATCGACGCGCTGTTCTTCGTGGACAACCGGGCGACCGAGACGGTCACGGAACCGATCATCGAGCCGTCAAAGATCGGGGAGGACCAGTTCTCCGGGACCGACGCCGGCGCGGTGGCGGTCGGGCAGTTCAGCACGCGGCAGTTCACCGCCCCGGAGGGGACCGAACGGGTCGAGGCGACGCTGACCTGGACGCCCGAGAACCCGGAGGGCCCGGAGTTCAACGACGTGGAGTTCGAACTCCAGACTCGCGACGGCCGGACGCTCGCGTCCTCGGCGGAAGCGCCG
>PXST01000042.1 GCA_003023405.1 Halobacteriales archaeon SW_8_68_21 | reverse complement strand
TGACAAGCTCATCGTTCGCGTTCTCGTACTCGTAGTCTACTAGGAGTTCTTCAGATGAATCGAGAGCGTAGTTAACGGTAATTTCGTCTGTGGACTTGTTGAGAGAGACATTATCCGTAATGTCTGTTTCACCTCCACCACTAGACGTGTTGTTAGCAACTGCACTCGTGATGTTCGTTGCGTTCCCGTTAGCAAGGGCGAATACGTCACCAGAGGAAGTAGTGGTCGAAGCGTTTACGACCTGTTCGTCAACAACTTCGAAGACTTTTGGAACGTACTCAACTCTCCAATCATAGCTGTTCACTTCAGAATCATTGATATTGGTGAGTTGAATCTCGAAGGTTGCGGAGTCGTTGAAACCAATTTAGAACGGCGTCAATCGAGGGGTCGTCTCCAAGTCCCATTGCTACTGGACTTACTGCGAGAGCAAGAACGAGGAATGCTACTGTAAGGATGGTTGCGACCGCTTTGCTGTACTTAGTTTGTTGAGTTAGTATACTACTCATACAACTACATTCTGTTTGAAACGTTAAATTAGTTGACACTAACCGAGGATATATCTAAAGGAGCGTGTGCGTGACTAGAGTTCGTCTATGCTCTGTCGACGGCTACGACGTTCTTCTGGGTCGTCATCAACATAGCGTTCGACGGTTGTATCCACGGAACGGTGATTCAAGTCGTTGGACAGCATCTGAATCGGGTAGTCTGTCTTATTGGCTACGTAGGATGCCGCAGACCGTCTTAATGTGTGAGATGTAACCTTGTACCGCGTATCACCCTTACCATCAACGTACATTTCCTCTTGTACACCAGCATTCTTAGCGGCGTCCCTGACAATCCCAGTGATGCTTTCAGGCTTCATTTGTTCGGACTGATGAGATACGATTAGATAGTCTGATTGTTCAGACATTGTTGGAGCAAGGTTTCCACGTTCCTTGTCTCTCCAGCGGTCAAGCATATACTGTACGTCGCCCTTGTAGAATCCTTCATACCAATAGTCCTCGTCGTCCTCTTCGTCTTTCTTGTTGTCCGCCAGATAAATCATATTCTTATTATCTTCTATGTCACTAAGCCTTATCGTGGTAATTTGCTCGACTCGGAGCATCAACTGCCACGCTAGTTTGAGTATCAGCTGATTACGAAAGCGGGGAGCATCAACATTCTCAAGCATCTTCTCAAACTCCGCTGGTGAGATTGTTTCGAAGTCAGCTCTGGGACCAGCTTTATTCGATGCACCAGTTCGGACGTTCGATGATTTCCCGTCGAAAAACTCGTCGGCGTAGTAGTCACTAGCAGGATTGTTGTCAACAACGCCTTCTTCTCGCAGAATTTCGTAGGTAATTCGGATTGCTCTGAGTCTGTGTTCTATTTTCCGATTGCTTGCTCCATCCCCGTTTAGCCACCTTGTATACCTCTTCACGTCATCTGTCGTTGGTTTACAAGGGTATACCGCGTCTTGGTCGTCACACCATGATAACCAATATCGGAAACGCTTAGAATGGAATTCTCTTGTAGACTCTGTATCAGGGTACTGGTTGTAGAGGTTTTCTTGAGCAGTATGAAGTAGTTCTGTGTACTGCTCGGTTTCTATTCGGTCTGGAATAGAACCTTTGTTGCTCATAATTATTGATTCTCGAAGTAGTAGCGTTCTTCACCGACACGAACCGACTTCACTGTCGGGACTTTCTCAGATAGTTCTTCGAGAGCTTTTCGAGCGTCTATGTCTCTGATGTCAGACGGAATTTCTCCTGATTCCCTTGCACTCTCTATGATGGTGTCAGCTTTAGCTTCTGGAACCTCTCCAGCCTCAATTTCTTCCATTTGAACAATTGGAATAGTGTCGTGGAATCCGCTCATCAGGTTACTCAGCAGAGTCTCGTTTTCCGTACCTTCAGCCTGAACCTGTAAGCGATTGATGTCGGACTGCAAGCTAATTAGTGTCTCATTCAAATCTTCTTTTAGCTCTTCAAGCTCTCCCTCTATCCCCGAACTTCCAGACTTGACTGCTTCGTTGAACGGTCCATCAAACTCTCTGTCGTACTTGATTTGGTTAGCAACAGCAGTTCGGATGAGATGGGACATGTTAGCGTACCTATCTCCGTCTTGGCTGTGTTGCTTCCATTTCTCACGTACGTCATCCTCAACTTCCATATTGATTCGTACCATAGTGCGTTTGAGAGTCTAGGACTGGATTTTGAAAAATGTTTACTTATGTTCTCATCATCATTATCCGATGATGCGACAGATGTTCGGCAACGAGTAGCGCGACGCCGCGATCCCGTTTTATTCCGCGTTCGACCGCCGAGCGACAGCTCTCGCGCCGCTCTGAGACTCGCCACGCGGACCGAGGATACGGATGTCCCCGTCTCCCGGCCGCGGCCGTTCGAGACTCTCCGTTTATTGTCCCGGACGATGAAGGATGAGCCATGGCAGACACGATCCTCGTTCCGCTCGAACTGCCGGACCCCGATCCGCTGTCACCCGTGTTGATCGAGGACCTCTCGTCGCTGTCGGTCGTGGTCCTCGGTCACTACGACCTCCCGGAACAGACGCCGGCGAGCTTGGCCCGCGAGCAGTTCGGGGAGGCGGCGCAGGCGACGCTCGACGAGGTCGCTGACGCGTTCGCCGACGCCGGCGCGTCCGTTCGGACGCGACTGGTGTTCGGGAGGGACCGCGCGGCCGCGATCCGACAGATCGCGACCGAAGAGAACTGCGCCGCCGAACTCGATCCGGCTCCGACCGAGGGGATCGAGCGGATACTCGTGCCGCTCCCGGATGTCGCCGAGCCCGACCGCCTCCCGACGTTCATCCGAATCCTGAGTGAGGACTCGACTAAAGAGATCACGCTGTTTCACGTCGTGGAAGGCGAGGAACGCCGCGAGCAGGCCGAGGCTATCGTCACCGAGACGCGAGGCCGCCTGATCGCGGGCGGGTTCGACCCCGAGTCCGTCGGCACGCTGGTCGTCGAGGGGACGGAACACGACGAGGAGATCCTCCGGGTCGCGGCCGACTACGACGCGGTCGTGATGTACGAACCGGTGTCCAGCCTCGGTGACCGCGTGTTCGGCTCGCTGGCGGACCGAATCGCCGACGAGACGGACGATCCGGTGATCCTCGTCAACCGAGACTACTGATCGCCTCGAACGGCGACCGACCGCCTTTCGTCCGTTCACTCTCTTTCCGTTGGGGCGAGCCTGTCGTCTGCTTCGCCGCGACGCGCGTTGACGATCGTCCCGATCGCTCCGGTCCGATCCGTCCTTGACCGACCGTACACGAGGTACACGAGTGCGCTGCTGCCGATGATCCCGATCGCTCCGAGGATGGGGAACAGCCCCATCTGCGTCAACAAGGCGATTCCGGCGAAGAATCCGAACAGCTGGACGAACGGGTATCCCGGGGCGCGGAACTCGGGCTGGTACGACGGAACCTCCGCCTCCCGGAACGCGACCAGCGCGACGTTGATGATCGAGAAAACGAGGATCTGGAACGCGCTCGCCAGCTTCGCTAACTCGATCACCGGGACGAACGCAATGAGCAGCAGCAACACGATTCCGGTGAGTAGCACGGAGTTCCGCGGCGTCTTGAACCGCGAGTCGATGGTCTGAAGCGCCGGCGGGAGCAGGTCGTCGCGGCTCATCGCGAGCGGGAACCGCGAGGAGGAGAGCACGCCGGCGTTCGCCATGCTCGTCAGCGCGATGACGGCGATCACGGAGATGAACAGCACCCCTGCGCCGCCGAGGAGCGCGCCCGCCCCGTCGGCCATCGGCGTGAGCGAGGCCCCGCCGCCCGGACCCCCCGTCGTTAACACCTCTGGGTCGCTCAGGCCGATGATCGCGCCGACGACCGCGACGTACAGGACGGTCATGATCCCCATGGAGCCGAGCATGGCCCGCGGGAGGTTCCTTCCGGGATCTTTCACCTCTTCGGCGACGCTGGCGATCTTCGTCACCCCCGCGTACGAGACGAACACGAAGGCAGCGGCCGTGACGACGCCGCCGCTTCCCTTCGTTGAGAACGGCGTGTAGCGACCGGCGTCGGCGACGAACCCTGCGTTGACGACGTACGCCAGCAGTCCGGCGATGACAAGGGTGACGATGACCGCCTGAATCCCGCCGCTCATCTTCGTTCCTGAGATGTTCAACGCGACGACGAGGACGCCGAGCGTTAACGCGACGTACACCACCGCGCCCTGTGAGAGCGGCGCGAAAAGCAGTAGATACGCTCCGAGGCCGACGAGCGCGAACGAACTCTTGAACACGAGCGAGAACCACGCGCCGATCCCGGCAATCGTTCCGAAGAGCGGCCCTAGCGCCCGATCGATGTAGAGGTACGTCCCCCCGGACTCCGGCATCGCCGTCGCCATCTCGGCTTTCGACAGTGCGGCCGGTAACACGACGAGCGCGGCTAGCACGTACGCGAGCACCACTGCCGGCCCGGCCTTTTTATATCCTAATGCCGGGAGCACGAAGATTCCGCTTCCGATCATCGCACCCATGCTGATCATCATCGTCGGGTACAACCCGAGACTCCGATCGAGATCGTGTTGGCCCATTCGACTGTCGATCATTACCGGCCGTCACGGTTTATCACCGTCGCCGTTCGTACGGTGACCGAAGAAAAAACAGACGATCAGCGACGAAAGCGGGGGCGAATCCGCCCGGGTCGTGGTCGGCGCTGACTACGAGTCGTCGCGCCGATCGGCCGCGCCGCCGCCGCTCTCTTCGACTGCCTTTTCGGCCGCTTCCTCGGCCTTCTTGCCGACGGTCTTCTCCACTTTCTCCTTGACCGTTTCTTCGATCTTTTCGCTGACGGTTTCCTCGACGATCCTCTCCATCGTCTCCTCGACCGTTTCTTCGAGCTTTTCGGCGACGGTTTCCTCGACGGTCTCGCCGACCGTCTCCTCGACTTTGCCCGACACCTCCTCGCTGACGGTGTCGCTCACGTCGTCGGCGACCCCGCTGACCTCTTCGTTGACAGTCTCGCCGACGCTCTCTTCGACCTGTTTGCTGACCGTCTCCTCCATGCTCCTCTCGACCTCCTTGTTAACGGTCTCGCCGACGGTCTCTTTCACCTGCTTGTCGACGGTCTCGCCGACGCTCTCCTCGACCTGCTTGCCCACCTCGCCCGCCATCTCGCGGGTCATCCAGTTCGGGTCGAATCGAGCCATCTTCCAGACGACGTGGACGACGTACGAGGCGAACACGCCGATACCGAACGCCATCGCCACGGTGTTCATCTGGGTCGTCGCGATGAGTACGATCGACAGGGCGATCAGCGCCCCGTACGCGATGTCAGTTATCGCGTCCACGCGGGCCGGGCTTACCATCCCCGCTCCTCCGTCTCCTCGTCGAGCGCGTCGCACCGCCGCCGCGCGGCGTCTCCGTCCATACGTCCGCCTTCCACGCCGGTGGCGTAAAAGCCTCTCACTGTCCTCGTCCTCGGTTGCTCGGTCCCCGGCCGTCGACGCGGTCGCCCGTCACGGAGCGCGGCCCTTTTAGCCCGGATGGCCGAACCGGTGGTATGGACATTGAGGAGGGCGGGCTCACCGTCTCCGTCCCGGAGGCCCGCGACGGTGCCAGCGAGGGCACCGGCGGCGGCGTCTTCTTCAATCCGACCCAGGAGCTGAACCGCGACGTGACGGTCGCGACGCTGCGCGCCTACCGCGAGCGCGAGCCGCGGGTGGCCTCGTATCTCGACGCGATGGCGGCCTCGGGGGTTCGCGGCGTCCGTGCTGCCGCCGAGGGGTACGACGTCACCTGCGCCGACATCGACGCGGACGCGGTCGATCTCGCCGCCGCGAATCTCGACGCCAACGGGCTGGACGGCGAGACGGTTCACCGCGACGTCAACGCCCTGCTGTACGGTGAGGGACCGTTCGATGTCGTCGATCTGGACCCGTACGGCACGCCGATCCCCTTCGTGGACGCGGCGTTTGCGAACGGCCGCAACCTGATCTGTGTCACTGCCACGGACACCGCGCCGCTTTGCGGTGCCCACCTCAAAAGCGGGATCCGGAAGTACGGCGCGGTCCCGCGCAATACCGATTACCACCCGGAGATGGGGCTGCGAACGCTCGTCTCCGCGCTCGTGCAGACCGCGGCGCGCTACGACAAGGCGGCGCGGCCGATCCTCTCGCACGTCTCCCGTCACTACGCCCGAACCTACCTCGAACTGGAGTCGGGTGCCCGCGCCGCCGACGACTGCCTCGAAGACGTAGGTCACGTCGATCACTGCGAGGACTGCCTGTGGCGGTCGGCGACGCGCGGCCGCATCGCTGACCCGGTCGACGTCTGCCCGGAGTGCGGGAGCGATCGCGTCCTCACGGCCGGACCGATCTGGCTCGGTCCGGTCGCGGACCCCGACTTCGCGCGCGCCGTCCGCCGCGAGGTGACAGACGACATGGGCGAAGCGAAGCGGGCGCGGAAGCTGCTCGGCACCGTCGCGCGTGAGACCGACACGCCGACCCACTACGACCAGCACCGCCTGTACAAGCAGTGGGGCGAACCCGCCATCGGCATGGATGAGTTCGTCGAGCGCCTGCGCGCGGCCGGCCACGAGGCGAGCCGCGCGCACTACCGCGGGACGGCGGTCAAGAGTACCGCGTCGATCCCGGAGATGCGCGAGGCGGTCCTCGGGACGGACGCGGACTGACGGCCCGGACCCGACGATCGCGCGGACTCTGCGTCTCCGCGGACCCGCGGAGACGTCACCCTCGCCCAGCACCCGCCCGCTTTTGTCGCCATCGCTCAAAGAGCGAGCGTGTTTCGACACTCGCGCACCGCGTTCGGCACGGCTCGGCGCGTCGCCGACCTCGCGATCGACCGACGGGTGACGTTTCTCGCGGCCGCTATCGCCTACTACGCGTTCGTCTCGCTCGTCCCAGCGCTCCTGTTGCTCGTCGTCGTCGCCACCGCGGTGTTCGGCGAGACGGTCGCCGCGGAGCTGGTCGCGGGGACGGGCGATTTCCTCACGCCGGCCGGCGAGGAGGCGGTCGTCGGTGCCGTCTCCTCGGCCGGCGGACGGAACGGTGCGAGCCTGCTCGGACTTGGCGTCCTGCTCTGGTCGACGCTGAAGGTGTTTCGCGGGCTCGACACGGCCTTCGTCTCCCTGTACGGCGGCGACGGGACCCCTGGCTTCCTCAGGCAGGTGGTCGACGCGGCCTCGGTCGTCGTCGCGGTCGGCGTCGGTATCGGCGTGATGGTCGTTATCGGGGCGTTCGTCGCCGCTGCGGACGCGGTCCCGCTGATCGGGGCGGCGAGCGTCCTCGCGCTGCCCGCCTTCCTCGCCGTCGTCTTCCTCCCGATGTACTACCTCCTCCCGCAGCCGACGGTCGGCGTCCGCGAGGCGCTGCCGGGCGCGGCGTTCGCGGCGGTCTGCTGGACACTACTTCAGGCCGGGTTTCAGGTGTACGCGGCGGGTGCCGCACAGTATCAGGTGTACGGCGTCATCGGCGGCATCCTGTTGCTCGTCACGTGGCTGTACCTCGCGGCCATCGTCGTCGTGCTCGGCGGCGTGATCAACGTTGTACTCGCGGGACGGGCCGCCCCCGGCACTCCCGACCGAACCGGGGCCGCCGCGGGTCTCGCCGAGAGCGCGGACGACGCCGTGGACCGGCAGTTACAACAGGACCGCGGTCGACTCACGGATATGAACGGCGAGTCGGACGCCTCCGGGGGCGACGAGGAACGGCCGCGCGGCGCGCCGGACGTCGCCACCCTCGAAGCGGAGGTCCGAGAGCTGCGGTCACAGCTCGACGAGTTCGAGGACGACGTGGAACGACGCACGGTCGACAAACCCGAGGTCGAGTCGGAGCTGAAACGGTACGTCCGGTCCCGAATGCGTCGCGGGCACGCCCGCGGCTGGGGTCCGTACCTCGTCTTACTGTACGGCACGGTGCTGACGCTCGTGGCGCTGACGTCGCTACAGGGGATCTACGCGGTCGGTGCCATCGTCGTCCTCGGGCTGTCGACGCTCGGGCTGTACACGATATTCGTCGTCGTCGGCGTCGGGCTGAACCTGCTCGAAACGCCGGGCAAGGCGCTCGATTACGCCCGCGGTCGCGGCGATGACTGAGGGGCGGCCGGCAGACGAGGGGACGGTCGACGGGATGGCCCTCCCGTGATCGGACTCGTCGCTGCGGACCGCGGACTCGGCGAGACCGCGCTCGTCGACGTGCTGCCGGAGGTCGTCGTCGTCGCCTTCGCGGCCGTCACGCACCTTGCGGACCCGTGGTTCCTCTTCGCGTTGCTCGCGGTCGGCTACTGGTTCGCGAGCGGCGAGACCGCGGGGTCGCCGCGCCGCGCCGGAGCCACGGCCATCGCGGCCGTCACCTGCGCGTACGCCACGACGGCGCTCGGCAAGGCGTGGTTCGCGGTCCCCCGCCCCCCGGGTGCGACGGGGCCGGCGGACGTGCCGACGTGGCTCCCCGCGCTCCTCTCCGGCTGGTACGAGGCGCAGGTGCTCTCCGACGGGTTCGGCTTCCCGAGCGGTCACGCCACCGGCGGCGCGGCCGCGTACCTCGCTCTCGCGTTCCTGTCCGACCGGCGCTGGACGCCGAACGCCCGGTACGTCGCGGCCGCTGGGGTCGCTGTCGCCGTCGCGGCCTCGCGCGTCGTCATCGAGGTCCACTACCTCGTCGACGTGTTCGCGGGACTGGTCGTCGGGGGCGGCGTCGTCCTCGGTGCCCTGTGGCTCGCTGGCGACCCGCGGGTCCGCCGATCGCGGGCCGCGGACCCGGCGGCCGGTCCGACCGCCGACCTGAACCCCGCGCCCGCGTTCCTGCTCGCCGCGGTCGTCTCCGCCGGCGTCGTCGACGGCGACGAGCCGCCGCTGTCGGCCCGGGTCGCGGTCCCCGCACTGGTGGTCACCGGCGTGCTGTGGGTCGGCGCGTACGCGCTCGCCGACTCGCTGCCCGTCACGCTGACCGCGACCACTGCCGCCGTGGTCGCCGTCGTCGCCCTGCCGGGGCTGCCGGAACGGATCGAGTGGCTGTCGAGAACTCAGGACTGAGTCGGCCTTCCGTGCGGTCGCCGCAATCCGTCGTGATCGATAGCGAGAGTGGGTGTCGCACGTCGATTGGCTGGTCTTTTATAAGTGGTCGGGTGGTGTTGTTGCCGACGATTTATAAATAAACGACAACGTCGCGGTGGAGACCTCCAAAGCCCCAGCCGCGAGGACGGCGCACGCTCGCTGTGCTCCTCGTCACTCGCTTCGCTCGTTCCTGTAGTGCTTGCGTTCCCTGCGCCGTCCTCGCGGCTGCCCGTTTGAGTCCCACCCGCCCCGCAGCCGCACAGCACCTCACCCAAGCGGGCCGGTGGCCCGCTCGGAGGCACGCGCCACCCGCATCGTTGTTTGTAAGCGAGCGTCGCCGTCGCTCACGTTGTTTTTAAGTATCTTCTTGTCGCTACCGATGTGCGATACCTACTCCCGCTACCAGTCCTTGTCGAGTTCACGCACGTGTCGGGGACGAACCGCAGACGCGGAAAAAAAACGAAACCGGGCGAGACGCGAAAGACGGCGACCGCGCCGTCGCCTCAGAACGTCTCCAGGTAGCGGTCCTCCTCCCACTGTGACACCTGGGTGAGGTACTCGCTGAACTCCTGAGACTTCGCCTCGGCGAACTTCTCGGAGGTGTGCGGGCCAAGCGCCTCCTGAAGCACCTCGTCGGCCTCCAGCTCTTCGACGGCGGCACCGAGATTCGGCGGCAGCGTCTCGATGCCGTACTCCTCGCGCTTCTCGTCGTCGAACTCGTAGATGTCCTCGCGGACCGGGTCGCCGGGGTCGGCACCGGTCTTGATCCCGTCAAGACCGGCGGCGATGAGCGACGCCATGCCGAGGTAGGGGTTACAGGACGGGTCGGGGCTGCGGACCTCGAAGCGGGCGGAGACGCCCGCGGCGTCCGGGACGCGGACGAGCGCCGAGCGGTTCGTGTCGGACCACGCGACGTAGATGGGAGCCTCGTAGCCGGGCACCAGCCGCTTGTAGGAGTTCACGGTCGGGTTGGTGACGGCCGTGAACGCGGGCGCGTGGCTCAGGATGCCGCCCATGAACTGGTAGGCGGTCTCGCTCAGGTTGAACTCGTCGTCGGCGGCGGCGAAGGCGTTGCCGTCCTCGTCGAAAAGCGAGATGTGGCTGTGCATGCCCGAGCCGTTGATGTCGGCGATCGGCTTGGGCATGAACGTTGCGTGGAGGTCGTGCTGTTCGGCGACCGCGCGGACGACGGCGCGGAACGTCGCGATGTTGTCCGCGGTCGAGAGCGCGTCGGCGTACTTGAAGTTGATCTCGTGTTGGCCCTCGGCGACCTCGTGGTGGGAGGCCTCGATCTCGAAGCCCATCTCTTCGAGGGTGAAGATGATCTCCTTGCGCACGTCGGACGCGAGGTCCTTCGGAGCCAGATCGAAGTAGCCGCCGTTGTCGTGCGGGATCGTCGTCGCGTTGCCGTCGTCGTCCTTCTCGAACAGGAAAAACTCCGGCTCGGGACCGATCGAGACGGAGTAGCCCATCTCCTCGGCCTCGGCGAGGACCGACTTCAGGACCTGCCGCGGCCCGCCGACGAACGGTTCGCCGTCGGTGTCGACGATGTCACAGATGAGCCGCGCGGCCCCGCTGTCGCCGTTACCGTCGCTGCGCCACGGGAGCACCGCGAACGTGTCTGGGTCGGGGACGAGCCGCATGTCCGACTCCTGAATGCGCACGAATCCCTCGATCGAGGAGCCGTCGAAGTAGATCCCCTCGGTAAACGCCTTCTCCGCCTGGTGGGCAGGGACGGAGACGTTCTTCACGACGCCGAGGATGTCGGTGAACTGGAGCCGCAGGAAATCGACGTTTTCCTCCTCGATCTCGTCGAGTACCGCCTGTTCCTCGGCCGTGAGGCCACCGTCCGGTTTCGCGTGTTCGTCCGTCATGTTCTGGACGCTTGATTCGTTATCTGCCAGTATAAAGGCCTTATCGCTTGGCGCATGAACCGCCGGGTCGGGAACCACGCTGGACGTTCGTAAAATTCTAAACCCTTGGAAGCGTGATCGGTTGTGATGACGTACGAAAACCTCGACGCGAAGCTCATCAACTCCCTGCTCAGTAACGGCCGCGCGAGCCTTCGGAGCCTCGGGGACGAGTTGGACGTCTCGGTGACGACGGTGTCGAATCACCTCCGCGACCTCGAAGAGGAAGGGGTCATTCGGGGGTACACGCCCGTCGTCGACTACGACAAGCTCGGCTACGATGTCACGGCCGTCCTCCAGCTCAAGGTCGAGGGAAGCGCGCTGCCGGACGTCACCGAGAAGCTGCGCCAGGAGAAACAGATGGTGAGCGTCTACGAGGTCACCGGCGACTACGACGTGATCGCGATCGGGAAGTTCACCGACACGGACGGGATGAACGACCAGATCAAGTCGATCCTCACGGACGCGGACATCCGCGAGTCGAACACCAGCGTCGTCCTGAACGCGGTCACCGAGAACGCGCAGTTCGACCTCGACGCCGAGGAGTAGCGCACCGAACGACATCTCTACTCGCTTCTCGCCGCCGCTTCCAACGCCTCCACCGCCGGGAGCGGTTCGTCGGTCAGCGCCCGGAGGTACGCACCGCCGGCGATGGAGAGGTGATCGAACCCGTCTCGCTCATGCCGTACATCTCGATGGCCCGCGAGGTGTCGCCCCCGCCGACGACCGAGAAGCAGTCGGTCTCCGCGATGGCCTCTAAGACGCCGACCGTCCCGTCCGCGAACCGCTCGTCCTCGAAAACGCCGAGCGCGCCCTTCACGAAGACGGCGTCGGACTCACGGACGAACGGCTCGTAGCCGGCGACGGTCTCGCTCCCGACGTCGAGGTACTCCGCGGTCTTCTCGTCGATGTCGTCGACGGCGACCTCCGCGCGGTCGCCGTCCGGGTCCTCGTACGCGAGGTCGCTCGCCAGCCGGATCGTGTCCCCGCGCTCGTCGAGCACCGATTCGATCAGCTCGCGGTTCGCCTTCCACTGCTCGTCGAACAGCTCCGTGCCGCCCACGTCGTGGCCGACCGAGTGGCCCGCCGCGCGTAAGAACAGTTCGCCCGCGACGCCGCCGAGCAGGAAGCGGTCCACCGTCCCGTCCAAGGCGTCCATCACGCCGATCACGTCCGTCGCCTTCGTCCCGCCGACGACCATCGTCACCGGACCGTCGAACTCGCGGGTGGCGATGGCGGTGTTCGCCTCGTACTCCGTCTCCATCACGCGGCCCGCGTACGACGGGAGCGCGAGCGGAAACCCGACCAGCGAGGCGTGCTTCCGGTGAGCCGCCGAGTAGGCGTCGTTGACGTACGCATCGAAGCGCGGCGCGAGCGTCTCGACGAACTCGGTCGCCGCCTTCTCCTCGGGCGACTCCTCCGGCAGTTCGCCGTCGCACATCCGGGTGTTCTCTAAGAGGAGGATCTCGCCCGCGCCGAGCGCGTCGATCGCCGCCAGCGCCTCGTCGCCGTAGGTATCCGCGACGAAGTTCACCTCGCGGCCGACGTGGCCGGCGAGGATCGCGGCGTGACCCGACAGCGACGTGAAGTCGTCGCGGCCGGGGCGTCCCTGATGGGCCGTGAGCACGACGCGGTGGCCGGCCTCGGCCAGCTCGCGGACGGTCCGCGCGTGGCGCTCGAACCGGCGGTTGTCCTGCGGTTCGCAGTCCTCGACCGGGGAGTTGAGGTCGAGTCGGACGAGGACGCGTCTGTCCGTCGGGAGGTCGTCGATGGTGTCGAAGGCGGACATGGGTGAACGGTCGTCGATGAGGTACTTAACGAGTGGTTCTCCGGGAAACGCCGCCGCCGGAGTCGGGCGTTCGCGCGGCGGCCGTGGGCTTACGTCTCGTCGTGGACGTACGCGGCGGTATCGAGCATCCGGTTCGAGAAGCCGTACTCGTTGTCGTACCAGGTGAGGACCTTCAGGAGCTTCCCGCCGGCGATGACGTTCGTCGCTCCGAGATCGACGTAGCTGGAGAAGGGGAGGCCGGAGATGTCCGAGGAGACGACCTCGTCGTCGGTGTAGCCGAGGACGCCAGCGAGCGGGCCGGAGTCGGCGGCGTCGCGGAAGGCGGCGTTGACCTCCTCCTCGGTGACCTGCTCGTCGAGGCTGACGACGAACTCGGTGATGGAGCCGGTCGGGACCGGAACGCGCATCGCCATGCCGTCGATCTTCCCCTCCAGCTGCGGGAGGACCTCCTGAGCAGCGCCCGCCGCGCCGGTCGAGGTGGGGACGATGTTCTCAGCGGCCGCGCGCCCGCGGCGGCGCTTCGACATCGGGCCGTCGATGAGGCTTTGCGAGCCGGTGTAGGCGTGAACGGTGGTGAGAGTCCCGGCGTCGATGCCGAACTCCGCGTCGAGCACCTTCGCGACCGGCGTGATGGAGTTCGTCGTACAGGAGGCGTTCGAGATCACGTCGTCGCCGTCGTACTCGTCGTGGTTGACGCCGTAGACGAGCTGTTTGACCGGCTTCTCGCCTTTCGGCGGGGCGGAGATGATCACGGTGTCCGCGCCGCCGTCGAGGTGCGCGCTCGCGTCGTCTCGGGTGCGGAAGATCCCCGTACACTCCAAGGCGACGTCGACGTCGAGTGCATCCCACGGGAGGTCGGCGGGGTCTTGAACGTTGAACAGCGGGACTGAGGTGTCGCCGACCGTCAGCTCCTCGCCGTCGCGCTCGACGCCGTCGAGTCGGCCCATCACGGTGTCGTACTTTGCGAGGTAGCCCATGTCGTCGAAGTCCATCACGTCGTTGATCCCGACGAGTTCGGTCCGCGGACTCTCTACGACCGCCCGGAACACGTTGCGCCCGATGCGACCGAAGCCGTTGAGTCCCACTCGAACGACCTCGTCGTCGCTCACGTCGTCGCCGGCCGCCAGATGCGATTTACTCATGTCCGAAAAAACCAAGACGCAACTACTTAAATCCGGCTCAGTCGCCCCGAGATAGTCATAATCGTTCGAATTTGTTACGAACGCCGATCGGACGCAAGCTGCCGTCCGGGCGTTCGCCGCCGGTCGTTACCCCTCCCGCGGGGCGAGTAGCGACCGATACGGCGACCGACAGAAGGCTTATCGGGGTCACTAACTTCACGGAAGACATGGACAGAGACGACCGCGACGATCCGTTCGGAGACTTCTTCGAGGAGATCGAGCGGATGATGAACGAGATGGCCAACGCGAACGGACCGTCGGCCGACGACGCCGGGTTCGGATCCGAGACCCACGTCGACGCCTACACTACAGAGGAGTCGGTGCGTCTCGTCGCCGACCTCCCAGCCGTCTCGAAGGAGGACCTCTCGCTGCGCTGTGACGGCGACGCGCTCACCATCTCCGCGGTCTCGGACCGGCGCGAGTACGACGAGACCGTCGATCTCCCCGCGCCCGTCGACGAACACTCCGCGGACGCGACGTTCAACAACGGCGTGCTGGAGGTCACGTTCGACCGCGCCGACGACAGCGCCTCGATCGACCTAGTCTGAGTTCGCGGTCCGGTTCCGGCTTCCGTCCCTACTCTCGCTTCGCCCTTCGACGGATCAGCGCCGCGAACCGGTCGTAGAAGTCGTCCTCGTACTTCGTCGCGGCGTCGACGGTCGGCCGGGCGTTCGTCTCGTTGACGACCAGCCGGTCGTCCGTCTTCAGGAGGTCGACGCCGAGGTAGTCGATCCCAAGCGTCTCGGCCGCGCGTTCGGCGAGGTCGCGGGCCTCGGGGTCGAGGTCGACGCCGCGGGCTGTCGCACCCCGGTGGACGTTGTGTTTCCACCGGCCGGCCGCGAGCGCGTCGGCGTCGAGTTCGCGCCGGACGGCCCCCGCGTACGCGCCGTCGACGACCATCGCGCGGTAGTCGCGGGCGTCGGGCAGGAACTCCTGAATCAGGAACGACTTGTCGCCGGTCGCACGGTAGTCGTGGATCAGGTTCAGGTAGTCGACGACGCCCAGAAGCGAGTCGGGGTCGCTCGCGGTCGCGACGCCCACCCCGCGGGTCGCGGAGTTCGGCTTGACGACGACGGGGTACGAGAACCCCTCGACCGCGTCGACGACGACCGATTCGGAGACTGGGTTCGAGACGAGCGTCGTCTGGGGCGTGGGGAGTCCAGCGGCGTCGAGCGCGGCGAGGACGCCTGCCTTGTTCCGCGAGGTGATGACCGCGTCGCGGCCGTTCACCCACGGGACGCCGAGGCGCTCGTCGACCACCGCGCCCTCCATGAGCCGCGTCGGGTAGACGAGCCCGACGTCGAAGCCGTCGAACTCGTCCGCGACGTCCGCGCTCTCGTCGTCCCCGCCCGAGGCCCGGAGCGACCGCTCTTTCGCTCGGACGTGGCCGACCTCGATCCCGCGGGCCGCGAGCGGCTCGCGGACGCGCTCGAACGTTTCCGCGTCGGTGGTCATCGCGAGCCGGAGCATACCACCGTTGAGGGCCGTTCGGACTTAAAAATCGCGCGAGCGGAAGCAGCTCACGGCGGTGGCGCGCGCCTCCGAGCGCCCGTCAGAGCGTGAGGAGCGCAGCGAGCGCATCGATTCCTCCCGACCGGGGCTTCGCCGGGCGTATTCTCGACAGCAACCGCGTCGTAGCGAGCAACTGGGGCTTCGGAGGTCTCTGTGGACTGTTCTGTCACGACTGAGTATCGCCGAGAGACCGAGAGTTCAGCGCTGGTCCGAGAGACGAACGAGCGTCACGGAACCGCCGAGAACTCGTCGACCGCTCTCATGACCCGCTATTGTAGGTGGCCATCCTCGCGGAGCTGTTCGGCCTCGCTCTTCTCGTAGCGCCACGAGATGTCGGCCTTCTCGTCCTGCCAGTCCCACGGCTCAACGAGGACGATGTCGTCTTCGCGGATCCACACGCGCTTTCGCATCCGGCCGGGGATGCGCGCGGTCCGCTCGGTCCCGTCCGCACAGCGCACTCTGACGCGGTTCGCGCCGAGCATCTCGACGACCTCCGCGAACACCTCGTCGTCGTCGGGCATCCGGAGGTCGTTCCGACCGTTGCCGTCTCCGTTGCTCATGCGTACGCGGCCATACGCGCTCGCCGAAATAAAAGGGCCGTTCTCCGTCAGGATCGAAACGGCCCTTTTAGGTCACCGGACCGCGGAGGCGACGACATGCGCGACACGCTCGGACTCGAAGGCATCGTCGGCGTCCTCGTCGTCTTCGCCGGAATCGGCATCCTGACTCTCCACGACCCGGTCGTCGCGGGCGCGCTGATGGTGGTTCTGGCCGGTCTCGCGCTGATCGCGAAGGGACTGACCGACACCGTCATGCGGTCGTTTGGACTGAAGTAAGCCGGGCCGGGCGCTCTCGGCTCTCTCGAAAGAGTCATATCGATCGACCGTCCCTCGTCGAGTATGGTCGAAGTACCCGCCGTCGCGGTCGAACTCGCCGAACTCCTCGCCGTCACCCTCGGTGCCGGCGTCGCGTCCGTGCTCGGCGTCGTGCTCGAACAGTTCGGACTCTCCGCCGTCTCGGCCGGCGACCTCGTACTCGGCGCGTGGGCGGTCGGCATGGGCCTGATCGCGCTGTACGTCGGACTCGTCGGGCTCGGCTACGAGCAGGCGATCCCGCGGCTCCGGCGGCTCGCGAGCGGCGAGTAGGCGTTCCGCCGTTTCCCGCCCGCCCCCGGCTACAACTCCCTTCCGCTCCGGCTACAACTCTCCCTCCGCCGCCAGCTCGCGCACTCGGGCCGCGCGCTCGCGGATCTCCGCCCACTCCGCGTCGTCTTTCCCGTCGACGTGCGAGTACATCAGCCCCATTCGCCCGGTGCCGCGGAGCGTCTCCTCGTTCTCCTTCAGGAAGTCCCAGTAGAGCGCGTTGAACGGACACGCCCCCTCGCCCGTCGTCCGCGAGACGGCGTACGGGCAGTCGGCGCAGTGGTCGCTCATTCGGTTGACGTAGCTCCCCGAGGAGGCGTACGGCTTCGAGGAGAGCACGTCCGTGCCGAACGACCCCATCGCGACGACGTTCGGCGTCGTCACCCAGTGGTAGGCGTCGACGAAGCCGAGGTGGAACCACTCGTTCAGATCTGCGGGGTCCGCGCCGTACACCAGCGCGAAGTTCGAGAGCACCATCAGCCGCTCAATGTGGTGCGCGTAACCGAACTCGCGGACGTGGCCCACGGCCTCCGAGAGACACTCCATGTCGGTCTCGCCGTCCCAGTAGGCCGGCGGGAGGTCACGTTGTTGTTCCAGCTTGTTCGCGTCGGCCAGTTCGGGCATCGCCTCGCGGTAGACGTGGCGCACGAACTCCCGCCAGCCGATCACCTGCCTGATGAACCCCTCCGCGGCGTTGAGCGGGACGGGGGCGAGGTCGTCGCCCGCCGCTTCGCCTCCGCCGTCGTCCGGGTCGCGGCCGTCCGTCGCACCGCCGCCGAACTCGTCGAGCGATGTCGACCCGCCGCGGTCCCCGTGTCGCTCGGGGTCGTACGCGCCCGGTTCGACGCCCCGCTCCTCGTAGGCGCGCTCGACCGCCCGGACCGGTTCGTGCGGGTCGAGCAGCCCGAGGTTGACCGCGGGCGAGAGCAGCGAGTGCGAGAGGAACGGCTCGTCGCCGACCATCGCGTCCTGATACCGGCCGAACGCGGGCAGTCCCTCGCGGACGAACCGGTCGAGCGCCTCGCGCGCCTCCTCCCGGGTGACCGGCCACACGAACTCGTCGAGCGAGTCGTTCCCCCACGTGTCGAACCGCTCGCGGACCCACGCGTGAGTCTCGCGGGTCAGGTCGTCCGGCTCGAACGTCGGCCGCGCGGGCGGCTCCCAGCTGTCGGGCGGCGTCTCTTGGTTCGCGTCGTCGTAGTTCCATTCCCCGCCGACGGGATCGCCGTCGTCCATCAGTACGCCCGTCTCCCGGCGGACGTGTCGGTACCAGTTCTCCTGTCGGTAGCTGCGGTCCGCGGTCCCGTCGGGATCGATCTCGGTCTCCGCCCCGCCGGCCCACGCCCGCCAGTCGGCCGGGGTCGTCCAGAACAGCTCGTTGTCGACGAGTTCGAGGCTCCCGCCGCGCTCGCCGACCAGTTCGCGGAGCCGGTCGCCGGCCCCGTGGCTCGCGGGGCGCATGAGCCGCAGATCGGGCGCGTCGCCGTCGCCTTCCGTCCCCACCGAATGCTCCGCGAAGTACTCGTCGAGGCCCTCCTCGAACGAGTCGGCCCGCACGTAGGTCACGTCGTGACCGTGGTCGTGGAGCCGGTCGCGGAAGTGCCGCATCGCGGAGAACACCAGGGTTAGCTTGTGTGGGTGGTACGGCTTCCGGTCGGCGAACCCGTGCGCCTCGATCAACAGCACGTCGTCGGCGTCGTCGAGGACGTCGAGGTCGGGGTTAAGCTGGTCGCCGAGCAACCAGCAGGTCGTTCGGTCGCTCACGTCAGGATTGAAGGCTGCCAGCGGCATAGCTCCGGCGGCGACGCGCGTCCGCGTTCCGCCGTCTCGACACTCCACGCTCCGCCGCGCCATCCGCGGCTTTTTGTCACCGCCCCGTCTCGACCTGGCATGGACCGGATCCTCACGAACTGGCTGCTCGGCCTCATCGCCGCCCTCCTCGCCGTCTTGGTACTCGACGCGACCGGCCAGTCCTTCCTCAACCCACTCGCCCCGGTCGCGAACGTGCTCGCGCTCGTGACGTTCCTCGCGTTCGTCCTCCTCACCGGTGCGTTCCTCGTGTACACGGCGTCGTTCCGCGACCCGTAGTCGCTTTTACCCCTCTGAACCTTCCGGACCGTGCCGCTGCGCGTAGCTTTTTGTCCCGCCTCGGACTGATCCGCGTATGGAGTACACGACGCTCGGGAACACCGGCACCACCGTCTCGAAGATCTGTCTGGGCTGTATGAGCTTCGGTGACTCCGACTGGCGCGAGTGGGTCCTCAACGAGGAGGCGGGAAGAGAGCTGATCGAGCGGGCGATCGAGCTCGGCGTGAACTTCTTCGATACCGCCAACATGTACTCGAACGGCGAGAGCGAGCGCGTCCTCGGCGATGCGCTCGACGGGTACGACCGCGACGAGTACGTCCTCGCCACGAAGGGCTACTTCCGGATGGACGAGTCGAACCCGAACTCGGGCGGGCTCTCGCGGAAGGCGATCGAACAGGAGCTGGAACACAGCCTCGACCGGCTCGGCACCGACACGATCGACCTCTACCAGATCCACCGCTGGGACGACGAGACCCCGATCGAGGAGACGCTCGCGGCGCTCGACGACGCCGTGCGGCGCGGCGACGTGCGGTACATCGGCGCGTCCTCGATGTGGGCCCACCAGTTCGCGGACGCCCTACACGCCAGCGACCGCGAGGGGTACGAGCGGTTCGCCACGATGCAGAACCACTACAACCTCGCGTACCGGGAGGAGGAACGGGAGATGCTGCCGTTGTGCGAGAAGGAGGGGATCGGCGTGATGCCCTGGAGTCCGCTCGCCCGCGGCTACCTGACGCGCCCCCACGAGGACGTCGACGCGACGCTCCGCGGCGAGACCGAAGAACACCTCTACGCGCACCCGTACCGCGAGGGCGGCGGGCTCGCGGTCAACGAACGCGTCGAGGAGCTGGCCGCGGAGAAGGGCGTGAAGATGGCCCAGATCGCGCTCGCGTGGCTGTTCCACAACGAATGGGTCGACACGCCCATCGTCGGCACGACGAGCGTCGACCACCTCGAAGACGCGGTCGAGGCGCTGGACATCGACCTCTCCGACTCCGACGTCGAGTGGCTCGAAGCGCCCTACGAGCCGGTCCGCGTCTCCGGGCACGAGTGACGACTCGGGACGGTCGCGGCGCGGTCGCCGCCGACGTATAAATACACCGTCGCGGACGCCACGACAACCCTTTTCGGCAGCGCCACCGAACCGTGGCGTATGGCAGACGACGACGCCACAGACGGCGAGACCGGCGAGCAGAGAGACGCCTCCGAGGGCGACGACGGCGAGGAGAAGTCCTTCCGCGAGCGCGTCGAGGAGATCCGCGAGCGACGCGAAGAGGAGCGCGAGGAGGGCGACCGGCCCGACCCCGAGGAGATGATGGGCGGCGGCGGCGGCCCGCCGGGGATGGGCGGCGGCGGCGGCAACCCCTTCGCACAGATGATGTCCGGGATGATGGGCGGCGGCGGTCCCGGGGGCGCTGGCGGCCCGCCGGGGATGGGCGGCGGTCCCGGCGCGCAGGGCGAGCGCGGTGGCCGCGGCGACGACGGCGGCAACGAGGAGCTCGTCCGCGAGGTCCGCCAGCTCCGCGACGAGGTCCGCGACGCGACCCGACAGCTCCAGCGCATCGCGCAGGCGCTCGAAGACGACTAACCCACGTTACAATATCTGAATCGGATTTATACGTTGAGCAGGCGCAATACCACGGCCTTCAGGCCGTGGATACGCGCCGTCACTCAGTGACACGTTCCACCGATACCGGCATGGCCGGATATTCCACGACAAACACAGCATTTAATAATACCTATTTTATAATTAGTTATGAATACAGTACGATGCTGGAGACAACCCGCACCTACGTCGCCAAAATCACGAACCACAGTCAGGTTCGTGACGACCTCGACCAGTGCGGGTTCTCTGCGTCGAAACTGTGGAACGTCGGACGCTACTACATCCAACAACGGTGGGACGAAGACGGTGAGATACCCGACGAAGCCGAATTGAAATCGGAGTTGAAAAACTACGAATGCTACAGTGACCTACATTCTCAGTCAAGTCAGCGAGTTCTCGAAGAACTTGCTGAGGCGTTCACAGGTTGGTACAACTCCGACGACGGCAACAACCCACCAGGCTACCGGAAACGTGGCGACCGACACCCACGCTCCACCGTGACGTGGAAGAAACGAGCGATCAAGCACGACGACAAGCACGATCAACTCCGGCTCTCGAAAGGCTTCAATCTGAAAGAGTCGCGGTCTGACTTCATCCTCGCCGAGTACGAAACCCGGCCCGACGTAGAAGTCGAGAACATCCAGCAGGTGCGTGCCGTCTGGAACGGCGGCCGCTGGGAACTCCACTTCGTCTGTAAAAAGAAGATCCCTGTTGAGGACGCACCCGGTGAGAAGACAGCAGGTGTCGACCTGGGGATCAGTAACTACCTCGCCATCGACTACGAGGACGGCCCTGCGGAGTTGTATCCGGGGAACACGCTGAAAGAGGACAAGCACTACTTCACCCGAGAAGAGTACCAGACCGAAGGCGAGAACGGTCCGTCGAAACGTGCGCGGAACGCTCGACAGAAACTCTCCCGGCGCAAAGACCACTTCCTCCACACGCTCAGCAGGCACGTCGTTGAGCAGTGTGTCAAAGAAGGCGTAGGAGAGATCGCAGTTGGCGACCTCAGTGATATCCGCGAAGACGAGAACGGTGACTCGCGGAACTGGGGTGCGTCGGGGAACAAGAAACTCCACGGCTGGGAGTTTGACCGATTCGCTCGTCTGCTCGAATATAAGGCCGAGGAACACGGCATTCTCGTTGACCGTGTAGATGAGGAGAACACGAGCAAGACGTGTTCGTGTTGCGGGCAGATTCGAGATACGAACCGCGTGGAGCGTGGTCTGTACATCTGTTCGTCGTGCGAAACGACGATGAACGCGGACGTGAACGGTGCGGTGAATATCCGGCGAAAGATAACTCAGAGTCCCCCGACGGGGGATATGAGTAACGGCTGGTTGGCACAGCCCGGAGTCTTCCTGTTCAACCGCGAGAGCGGACGGTTCACACCGAGAGAACAGGGAGTCTGTAAACCGTAATATCCCAACGCTCGGGATTCCTCCGCCTTCAGGCGGAGGAGGATGTCAA